>DATKEA010000021.1:0-21158 GCA_035544615.1 Acidimicrobiia bacterium
ACGAGATCACCTTCCAGGGGGCCATCGATCCTCACTCACCGGTCGCCCAGGGTTGGCTGCGCGCCTCTCACCGCCGGCTCGATCCCGAGCTGTCATTGCCCTATCGCCCGTATCACAGCCACGACCGGGAGGAGCCGCTGACTCCTGGGGAGGTCTACGAGCTCGACATCGAGATCTGGCCGACGTCGATCGTGATCCCGGCCGGATACCAACTGGGTCTGACCATCCGCGGCAGCGACTACGAGTACGAGGGGTTGCTCGAAAAGAGCAAGTTGGGGACCTTCAAGAACGCGCTCACCGGGGTTGGCCCATTCCTGCACGACGACCCCATCGATCGACCAGCGGAGGTCTTCGGCGGCAGTGTGACGGTGCACACGGGCTCGGGCACGTCATCGCGGCTGCTGGTGCCGGTGATCCCGCGCTAGTTCCCCGTCGAGTCCGTGACCTTGCTCACGATAATCAAGAACTATCGTCCAGTCTCGGTACCGGATGTGATACGGCAACCGGTTGCCACAAGGCCAAACGAACCGACCACACGAATCACACGAATCACACGAATAGCGTTCGCTCAGGAGACACATGACCGAAGAGAACCTCGCTCACGATCGGCTGGGCGGCAAAAGAATCCTGATCACCGGGGGTGGCCGGGGAATCGGCGCCGCCATCGCGCTCAGAGTCGCGGGAGAAGGTGCTGACGTCGCCATCGGCTACCTCGACAGCCGTGACGACGCCACGTCGGTGGTCGAGAAGGTCGAGTCGGTGGGGCGGCGCGCGGTGGCCATAGAGGCCGACGTCTCCCGGGGAGCTGACGCCCGACGGCTGGTGCGTCAGGCCGGAGAAGCACTCGGGAGTCTCGACTCTCTCGTCAACAACGCCGGGATCATGCCAGAGACACCTTTTCTCGAGATCGAAGAGGACGAGTGGCGGCAGGTCATCGACACCGACCTGACCGCAGCCTTCCACACTTCACAGGCTGCGCTCCCCGGGATGCTGGAACTCGGGTCCGGCGCCATTGTGAACATCGCGTCGCGGCTCGGCCAGATCGGCCTCCCCCGACTCAGCCACTACGCAACCGCCAAGGCCGGCCTGATTGGGCTGACCAAGTCGCTCGCCCGTGAGTTCGGCCCCCTTGGGGTCCGGGTCAATGCGGTGGCTCCCGGAGTCACCATCACCGAGATGACTTCTCACATCGTGGACACCGAGGAGGGAGCGAGACGCATGGCCGACACCCCCGCAGGCCGGTTCTCTCAGCCGGAAGACGTAGCAGCTGCCGTGGCCTTTTTGCTGTCAGACGATGCGGCAATGTTCCATGGCCAGACCCTCAACCCGAACGGCGGGAGCTTCATGCCATGAGAGAGATGGTGGAGCGCAGCGAATGAGGATGGTCACGGCTCGGGAAGCGGTAGATCTGATCGAAGATGGCGCGACGGTGATAGTCGGCGGGTCCGGCGCCGGCCATGCCGTCCCGCAGGCCTTCATCGACGCTCTGGCCGAGACATACGACCGCGACCAGAGACCCAAGGACCTGACCACCGTTCGGGTGGTCGGCATTGGCGACTTCGCCGAGCGCGGGTTCTCCCAGTTGGCCAAGCCAGGGCTCATGCGACGCACCATCGGCTCCAACATCGGCAACGAGCCAGCCCTGGGGGAGCTGGTCGAGGCGGACGAGATCGAGGCCTATTCCTTCCCCCAAGGCGTGCTCTCCCAGCTCTGTCGCGAGATCGCAGCGGGGCGGCCCGGTCTCGTCACCCATGTCGGGCTGGGCACCTATGTCGACCCCCGCCAGACGGGCGGGAAACAGGGGGCAGCCACCGAAGACCTGGTCGAGCTGATCGAGCTCGCCGGCAGCGAATGGCTCTTCTTCAGGTCCTTCCCCATCGATGTCGCCGTGATCCGTGGATCGGTGGTCGACGAGGACGGGAACCTCAGCATGGAAGACGAAGCGATCAGAGGCGACATGTTGGCCATGGCGATGGCCGCTCACAATTCTGGCGGGATCGTGATCGCCCAGGCCGCGCGCGAGGTGGCTCGGGGGAGTCTGGAGCCGCGCCGGGTCGACATCCCCGGCGCCCTCATCGACTACGCCTATCTCGATTCGAATCAGACCCAGACCTACGCCACGGCCGCATCTCCCTACTACGCCGGCCGGCTCCGCATGCCGAAGCGGTCGAGCGACCCGCTCCCCCTCGACGTTCGCAAGGTGATTGCCCGACGATCCCTGCTCGAGTTCCAACCGGGAGACATCTGCAACCTGGGCTTCGGCATCAGCCAATCGATCGGACGCATCGCCAGGGAGGAAGAAGTCGACCACCGGCTCATCCTCACCGTCGAGCAGGGCGTGTTCGGCGGGGTACCGGCGGGTGGTCCGGACGGTGGGGCCGGTGTCGACTATCAGGCTCTTCTGGACCAGCCGTCGATGTTCGACTTCTACGACGGTGGCGGGCTGGACGTGGCCAGCCTGTCGTTCGCCCAGATCGACCGTCACGGCAACGTCAACGTGCATAGCTTCCCCGGAAGGCTGCGGGGCCCGGGCGGCTTTCCGAACATCAGCGCCCGCACCGGGCGGGTCTGTTTCGTCGGCACCTTCACCACCGGCGGGCTCGAGATCGGAGTCAGCCAGGAGGGAATCGCCATCTCCAACGAGGGCTCCGTCCCCAAGTTCGTCGCGGACGTCGAAGAGATCACCTTCAGCGGCCCCATGGCTCTCGACCGGGGTCAACAGGTTCGGTTCATCACCGAGCGCGCCGTCTTCTCCTTGACCGTCCAGGGCGTAACCCTCATCGAGGTGGCCCCGGGCATCGACCCCGGCAAGGACATCCTCGCCCACATGGAGTTCGAGCCGGCCGTGGCCGATCACGTCGCAGTCATGGATCGAAGAGTGTTCGGCGAGGGGCCGATGGGGCTCACGGAGTTCGGAGAGGAGCAGACATGAGCGACTCATTGGTCGCGGTCGAGAGTGGACCGGTCACCGTCATCCGCCTCGACAACCCACCGCTCAACCTCGTCACCCGGGAGATGACCCGCCAGCTCGGAGACGTGCTCACCGGTTTGGCCGCCGATGAGGACCTGAGAGCCGTAGTCGTCACAGGAAGCGAACGCGCATTCTCCGCCGGCTCTGACATCGGCGAGTTCCCCATGCTCTTTGGACGCGTGGCCGAGGACAAGCTTCTCCTGGAGGGAGCTGTCTACCGCCGTCTCGCCCGTCTCCCGGTTCCGGTCGTCGGGGCGATCGAGGGAGTGGCCCTGGGTGGTGGCCTCGAGCTCGCGCTCTGTTGTGACATGCGTGTCGCCGGCCACACCGCCAAGCTCGGCCTCCCGGAGGTCGGACTGGGTGCAATCCCCGGCTCGGGCGGTACCCAGCGTCTGCCCCGCCTCATCGGGCAGGGCCGGGCCAAGGAGATGATCCTCCTCGGCGAGCCGATCGAGGCTCAGCGAGCAGCCGAGATAGGCCTGGTGGAACGTGTGGTGCCTGCCGGGCAAGCCGAGAGTGTGGCAAGGGAGATGGCTGAGGTCATCGCCCGGCGCGGCCCGCTGGCGATTCGGGAGGCCAAGGCTGCGATCGATGAGGGTCTCGAGCTCCCACTGGAGGCCGGCCTGACCCGCGAGCTCGATGCCTCGGAGAAAGTCTTCAGCTCCCACGATCTACAGGAGGGAACGAGGGCCTTTCAGGAGAAGAGACCGCCGAAATTCGAGGGGCGCTGACCGAGCCCAGCCCGCACGAACACCCCGATGCGAGGCGCGGGAAACCTAGATGTGCCATCATCGGCAGCTGTCGCAATCGATTGCGTTGCATCGGCGGCTGACCAAACGGAGAGCGAACTCGTGCGAGGTCTCGGTTCATGGAAACCGGTTGACACGGTTCGCTGGCCCTCCGTACAGTCGCAGGACGTCTGTCGACTTGCGATGATTGCGTGAGTCGAGCACGAGGAGGAATGACAGTGAAGAAACCGATAGGAATCAGGTGGTTAGCGCTCCTGGCGGCGCTGGCAATGGTGGTCGCCGCTTGCGGCGACGGAAGCGATGGCTCCGACACCACTGTGGGTACCGATACCACCGAGGCGCCCACCGACACCACCGAAGGTGACACGACGGACACCACGGAAGGTGACACGACCGACACGACCGAGGCCGATGCCGCCGAAGGCGAGCCCATCCTGATGGGAGCGTCGCTCCCACTCACCGGTGAGTTCTCGATTGCCGGCTCGAAGCACGAGGCCGGCTACCAGTTCTGCGTTGACGAGATCAATGCTCGTGGTGGCCTGCTGGGGCGTCCCGTCGAACTGCTGGTCGAAGACAACCGCAGCGAGACCGAGCAGACCGTGACCCAGACGGAACGGATGATCACGGTCGACAACGTCGATGTCTTGCTGGGCACCTTCTCGAGCTTGCTCGGGTTCCCCGCCTCGACGGTCGCAGAGCAGAACGACATGATCTACCCGGTCCCCTCCAGCGGTGCGCTCCGCTTGTGGGTGCGCGGCTATGAGCACCTGTTCTACTTCCAGCAGCTGCCGGCTGAGTACACCGGCTCGTCGATCGTCGATTTGATCGACCACTACGAAGCTGAAGGCATCATCGAAGAGCGGCCGCAGACTGCGGCAGTCGTCAATGCGGACGACTTCTTCGCTGCCGGTATCGCCGCCGGGTTCATGGGCGGGCCCCCCGTCGAGATCCCGGACACCGGTGAACAAGTGAGCCTCGAGCCCGGCTTCCTCGAAGAGATGGGCATGGAGCTCGTCTTCGATGAGGTCTGGCCGATCGGCTATACCGACTGGCTGACCCTGGCCAACTCCATCCGCGCCGCGGATGCCGACTTCCTGGCAGTGTCCACCGCCTCGCCCGACGAGGCGATCGCCCTGACACAGGCCCTGCAGACGGTTGGGTACCAGGCTCCACTGGTCTACATGTCACAGGGTGCTCAGACCGAGTTCGGTGAGGCTCTCGGTGACGCCGCCAATGGCATCGTCATCCACTCCGTGTGGTCGCCGACCGCCAACTTCGAGGGTGTCCTGGTGGGCGAGCCTTACACCAACGAGGACTTCGTGAACAACTTCACGGAGGCCAACGGACAGGCTCCCGACGAGGACGAGGCGATTCCATTCGCCGTGTGCCAGGGCGTCGCCCAGGCCATCGAGGCCACCGGCGGCACCGACAACGTCGCTCTGAGCGAGTGGATGCACAACCGGACCGAGGCCGAGCCCGTGAGCACCGTCATGGGTAGCTACGTCTGGGACGAGCAGGGTCTGCCCGAGGAGCGTGCGTTCCTGGTCAACCAGTGGCAGGACGGCAACCTCGAATTCGTCTATCCCGTTGATGAGTTCCCGGGAACCCAGGATCTCATCTACCCGAAGCCGGATTGGTAAACGACGACTACAGGAGAGGGGCCCGGGTGGCCGGGCCCCTCTCCGCGCACTGTCAGCCGAGATACCGTTTGAAGTCCTGAGCTCTCTACTCGAAGTCCGCGGGGTCACCAAGAGGTACGGAGGCATCGTCGCAGTGAACGATGCATCCTTCCAGGTGGCGGAAGGCTCGATCACGGCGTTGATCGGCCCTAACGGCGCTGGGAAGACGACGGCGTTCGACACCATCTCCGGAGTCATCGAGCCCGACGCAGGAACGGTCACCTTCGAGGAGCACGACATCACCGGCCTCATGCCCCACGTGGGCAGCAAGTTGGGGATGGGCCGCACCTTTCAGATAACGCGCGAGCTGAGCAACATGTCTGTGCTCGAGAACATGGTCGTGTCCACTGTCCCCAACGGGTTCTCCGCCCTGTTGGGCGGTCGGATGTCACGATCTGAGCGCGAGAAGGCGATGGACCTGCTCTCGTTCGTGGGCATCGAGCAACTTGCCAACGAGCCCGCCAAGCAACTCTCCTATGGCCAGAGAAAACTCCTCGAGTTCGCTGCCGTGCTCATGGCCGAGCCGAAGCTCGTCCTGCTCGACGAACCGGCCGGCGGGGTCAACCCCGCATTGCTGGAGCGGCTTCTCGATCGCATCGAGGAGATAAACCGCACGGGCACCAGTTTTCTCATCGTGGAGCACAATATGGACGTGGTGATGCGGCTCAGCCACTCCGTGGTGGTGATGGCCCTGGGACACGTCATCCTCCAGGACACGCCTGAGAACGTCCGCGAGGACGACCGGGTCCTCGAAGCCTATCTGGGAGAGGTCTGATGGCGTTTCTAGAGCTGGAAGGGGTCAGGTCGGGCTATGGCAGCGGCCCCGACATTCTCACCGACATCTCGTTCGAGATCGAGCAGGGAACGTCGTACTGCATCATCGGCCCCAACGGCGCCGGCAAGTCCACGCTGCTCAAGACTATTTCAGGGCTGCTCTCCCCGAGGGAGGGATCGATCGTCTTCGAGGGCACGGAGATCGGCGGGCGCAGACCCGACCAGATCCTCACCTCGGGCATCTGCTTCGTCCCACAGGACCGGACCTTGTTCCCTCAGATGACCGTCAAGGAAAATCTCGTCATGGGCGGGTACCTGATCCATGACAGCCATTTGATCAAAGAGCGGATAGACCGGGCGTTCGAGATGTTCCCCCCTCTCGCCGAACGGTCGACCCAACTTGCCCAGACCATGTCAGGTGGCGAGCAGCAGATGTTGGCCATGGCGAGGGCGCTGATGATCGAGCCCAAGCTGATGATGATCGACGAGCCCAGCCTGGGCCTCGCCCCGCAGATATCCACCCAGATCTTCGACATCATCAGCAAGCTCGGCTCCGACATGGGCATAACGGTGCTCCTGATCGAGCAGAACGTGCGGAAGGGCCTCGAGGCAGCCGACTGGGCCTTCGTGCTCGATCTGGGGACGAAGCGATTCGAGGGCCCTGCTGACACCATCCTCGACGACCCCCGGATCCGCGACCTCTATCTGGGCAAGTTCGCAACCCCCGATAGCGGGAAGGACGCCTGATGGACCTCATCCAGGTCCTCATACTCGGCCTGCTGCTGGGCGGTGTCTATGCGCTGATGGCGTCCGGCCTGACCTTGCTCTTCGGAGTGATGAAGGTGGTCAATCTGGCTCACGCCGCCTTTATCGTGCTCGCCGCCTTCTTCGCCTTTTTCCTCTGGGAGGGGATGGGAATCGACCCGCTGGTCTCCATGCTGCTGGCCCTCCCCTTGTTCTTCGTGTTCGGGGTCGTCATGTATCGGGTGCTCTTCACGAGGATCGAGGGAACCGCCCGCTATGTGGAGATGACAGTTCTGATGACCTTCGGGCTCGCTTTCGTGGCAGAGGGGCTGATGTCGTACTACTTCACCGGAATCTTCCGGTCGGCCAGCCCGTCGTATGCACGCGAGGCGATCATCATCGGCGACCTCTTCATCCCCACCGGACAGTTCTATGCGTCGATCGCCAGCGCCTTGTTGCTGGTCGCCCTATGGGTTTTTCTCAAGTTCACCCGGACGGGTTACGGAGTCCGGGCCACCATGCAGAACCGGGACGCCGCTCAGATCGTCGGCGTCGACGTCCACAGAGTCTCCACGATCTCGTTTGGCATCGGTATGGCCGTGGCCGGCGCGTCGGGCGCCCTGGTGAGCTTCATCTTCCCGTTCTTTCCCTCCCGTCACTGGCAGTGGATCGCGATCCTGCTCTCGCTGATCGTGCTGGGTGGGCTCGGAAGTCTGAAGGGCGCAGTCATCGGAGCCCTCGGCCTGGCCGTCATCGCCGCCTTCGTCAGTGACCTCGTCGGGCCGGTGTGGGCTCCGATCACCTTCTTCGGCGCGCTGTTCCTGATTCTCCTGGTGAGACCCCAGGGTCTGTTCGGCAAGAAAGCGAGGGCCTGAGTGTCCACACCCGCGACAGAGACGGCCCCCACCACAGTCGAGAGCATCGCGACACCTCTCAAAGGCAAGCCCGGTCGGACGAGTCGCATCGTCGCGCTCACCATCTTCATGGCAGTGGCGATCTTGCTTCCGGCCTGGCGCGATATGGGCTTCTACAACTACGTGCTCCAGATCGGAGCGGTGGTCTTCATGTGGATAGCCATGACCTCGAGCTGGAACATCCTCGGTGGATACACCGGCTACATCTCCCTCGGCCACAACGTCTTCTTTGCCGTCGGGGGCTATGTCTCAGGGATGCTGCTGCTGGAGTTCGGGTGGTCGCCTTTTGCGACCGCTCTGCTTGCCGGCGTCGTCTCACTCGCACTCGGTGCCCTCGCCGGGCTCATCACCTACCGGACCCACGGTCCGTCGTTCATCATCAGCACCATCGCCCTGCTCCTCGTGGTGACTCTGCTGATGGACAACTGGGCATATCTCGGCGGGTCGAACGGCTTGAGCCTCCCACTGCCTCCCTTCGAAATCAGCTGGGTGAAGGTCCCGTTCTACTACGGGATGCTGATCGCCGCAGCTCTCGCCACGATCCTCGGGTACAAGGTGGCCCATTCCAAGTTCGGGGTGGCGCTCAGGGCCATCTCAGAGGACGAGGTCAAGGCCGAGGTCTCGGGAATCGACACCCGCAAGTACAAGCTCATGGCGTTCGCACTGAGCGCCTTCTTCCCGGGTGTCGTCGGCGCACTGTGGGGCTACTCTCTCGCCTACCTCCGCCCGGTCATCTTCCTGCTGATCGCGGTAGCCGCCCGCATGGTCCTGATGGCCATCGTCGGTGGCAGGGGGACGGTGGCCGGCCCGGTGATCGGGGCAATGCTCGTCGTTTTCCTAGACGAAGCATCGATCACCTTCTTCGGCTCCAGCGAGCTCAACCTGGCCATCACCGGCGGCCTTCTCGTGGTGATGCTGCTCTTCTTCCCGCTCGGCATCGTCGGGTCGCTACGTGACGCCGGTCATCTCCCCGCCTGGCTCGACTGGGACTAGGCCCCGGACCCCGGGTCTTGGAGAATGGGCTCGACGGCCTCGCGCATGACCCCACCGGCCGCAGCGATCCCCGTCCATCGCTCGAAGGCGATCTCAGCCTGGGCCACCAGCATGCCCGCGCCGTTGGCAGCGGCGAGTCCCCGCGCTGTGGCCGTCTCGAGCACCTCGGTCTTGGACGGCACATAGACGAGGTCGAACACCGCCGCCCCATTCCCTAGTCGGGCGACATCGAAGGCCGAACCGGGAGTGGTCATGCCCACTGTGGTGGCATTCACGGCGAGGTTCGCCTCGTCGAGACCCGACTCGAACTCCTCTCCCAACTCCGCCGCATGGAGCCTCTCGTCCCCGATCGACTCCACCAGTCGCTCCGCAGTGGATCGTGTCCTGTTCCCGACGATCACCGTACTTGCGCCGGCCTCGAGGGCCGCGTCGATGACGGCCCGGGCGGCACCGCCGGCACCGGCCACCGCCACCACCGCGTCTTTCATGTCCAGCCCGAGGTCTGTCTGCACCGAACGGGCGAACCCGGGGGCATCGGAATTGAACCCGACGAGAGAGCCATCGGGCCGACGCTCCACTGAGTTGACCGCGCCGATTCGCCGTGCCGCATGGTCCACCTCGTCGCAGCGGGCGAGCGCTTCCTGCTTGTAGGGAGCGGTGACCTGGAACCCGAGCCACTCTTCACCACGCGCCTCGACGAAGAACCCGTCGAGCTGGTCGAGAAAGAGCTCCCGCAGCTCGTAGGTGGCGTCCACCTGATAGTGGCGGAACGCGGCGTTGTGCATCACCGCCGAGTGCCGGCGCTTCAGCGGTGACCCGATGAGGGCCACCCGCATCATTCGTCGGGGAACTCGACGTTCTCCACGATCTCGGTCACCCAGTGCTCCAGCTGTGCGGGATCTGGGGTCATCGTGTGCAGCATGATCTTCTGGACGCCGGCGTCGATTCGGGCCTGCAACGACGCCACTATGTCGTCGGGCGTGCCGAACATGTAGACCTTCTCCAGGTACTCGGGACCGCGGGCGTTGCTCATCACCCTCAGCATGGCATCGTGCTGCTCTTCGAGCGCCTTCTCCCTGTCGTTGGTGAGGACGAGGTGCATGAAGTTCTCATGAGCAACCGTCAGCGACGACGGGTCGCGGCCGTTGGCCGTGAAGAACTCCTGGAGCTCCGCCCAGTCTCTGGCGATGTCATCCGGAGGGCAAGTGGGACGGGGGATCCAGCCCTCGGTCTTGAGGATGCGCGTCTTGACCGCGTCGACGAACCTGGGCAGGTCCGGGGAGCCCGGGTCGGCGAGCTGGGAACCGCCCCCAATCCAGACCTCGGGGCGTTCGGGGAGAACAGGCTCGATCAAGACGTCCTCGATCGAGTAGAAGTCGCCGTCGTAGCTCACCGTCTCGCCTTCGAGGAGCGGCATGATGATGTCGAGGATCTCATCGGTGCGAGCTCCGCGCTCCGACTTCTTGACACCGGTGGCAGCGTATTCCGGTGGGTACCAGCCGATGCCGGCACCGAGGATCAGCCGACCCGCGGAGAGGAAATGCAGTGTGGCGAGCTGCTTGGCGAGCAGAACCGGCTCCCGGATCGGCATCACCATCACCGATGTGCCGAGCTTGACGCGTTCGGTGACTCCGGCGACGAGCGAGAGGGCGGTGATCGGCTCGAGGAAGGAGACCGAATAGAACTGCTGGGCGGCGAGCAGGTGGTCAGTGATGAAGATCGAGTCGAAGCCGAGATTCTCCACCTCTTTGGAGAAGTCGATGATCCCGCGGGCGCGCTCTGGCCCGTCCCCCTCCCAGATGAAGGATGGGAGAAAGACTCCGAACCGCTCGACGTTGCTCATGCATCGCTCCTCTCTGCTCGCCAGACCGCGAGGCCACAGCCGCAAACCGCCTTTGGCAACCGTTTTCCAAGATCGGCTCGAACGCTACACAACATTTCCTTCTCGCGTCAACGAGAGCGATTCCGGCCGTCGATCAGGTCCGGTCGCGGGGTGGCGGTCCGGTCGATGCCCTGACCACCAGCTCACACTCGACGGAAGGCACCACCGATTGGACCTCGCCCCGGAGCAGCCGAAACACGAGATCGGCACCCCGGCGACCGAACTCGGTCAACGGGATCCGGACCGTGGTCAATGGAACCGAGGCGTAGGCAGCGAACTCGATGTCGTCGAAGCCGGCGACGGAGACATCGCCCGGGACCTGATAGCCAAGGTCGAGGAGGCGACGGAGGGCGCCAATAGCCATGAGGTCGTTTCCTGCCACGAGGGCAGTGGGACGAGGTCCCGACATCAGGCTGGCGGCCGCGGCCGCCCCACCCTCGATCGAGAACCGGCCGCCGGCGACGAGGTCCGGATCGGCTTCGATCCCTGCTCGAGCCAGCGCATCGTGATAGCCGGCGGAGCGGGCAGTGGTCACCGACAGCTCGGGAGGGCCGGTCAGATAGCCAATCCTCCGATGGCCCAGGTCGATCAGGTATTTGACCATCGAGGCCGTCGTCCCCCGGTTGTCATAGAAGACCCGGGGCGCCTCGTAGGAGTGCTCTGACATCAGCACGACCACCCCTCCGAGCGCCTCGTACCGGGCGAGCAGCGCCTCGACCTTGGCCCGATAGTCGTCGAGGTCGAGACCCGACGCAACGAGGACGATCGCATCGACGCGATGGGAGGTGAATGCACGCAGCAAGGCGAGCTCTTTGTCCGGGTCCCGGTCGGAGCTGGCGACGAACAGCGCATAGTCCTGGAGACCGGCTCCGTCCTCCAGCCCTCTGACGATCTCCGCGAAGTACGAGTCGGACACGTCGTGGACGATCACGCCGATGGTTTGCGATCGGGCGGTGGCGAGTGCCCGAGCCAGGCGGTTGGGCTCGAAGCCGAGTCGGTCGGCAACGTCGTGGACCTTGTCGCGGGTGCCCTGGCTGACAGGATGCGAGCTACCCGAGAGCACGCGGGAAGCCGTGGACACCGAGACCCCGGCATCGCGGGCGACATCCCGGAGAGATGTCACCTGACTCGCCGGCGCCAACTCGTCTGTGACCTTTTCGCCTTCGCTCGCAGCGCTCACGCCCCAACCCTAGTTCGCCAGACCGCCGAAAAGCCCGGGCCAACGTGCCCTTTCCCGGGGTTCGCTTGGATTCACCATGGGTCAGGCGTACTCTCGTCGCCCAGCTGTGAAACCGATTGCCGTGACCGAGCGCCAACGAACATAGTGAAGACAGGGATACCAGAGTGACGGTCGTGAAGCTCCCCCGCGAGGACGGCTCCATCGAGACGCACGAGCTCGGACGACACGAGGCGGTGACCCCCGGGCCCGACCCGCCCAGGACCCGGGTCGCCTACGCCGCAGCTCACATCGTGGCCGACCCGCTTGGAGATCCCGTAGGCCCATCGGCAATCGACTGGGAGGCGACCATGGCCTTCCGGCACCATCTCTGGTCCTTGGGTTTGGGCGTGGCCGACGCGATGGACACGGCCCAGCGCGGCATGGGCCTCGCCATCGACGATGTGCAACAGCTGATCCGCCTCTCGATACGGGAGGCGAGGAGCGTGGGCGGGTTGCTGGCCTGTGGCATCACCACCGACGAGCTGGAAGGGCCCGGCCACTCACTCGACGAGATCGTGTCGGCGTATCTCGAACAGCTCGCACTGGTCGAGGAAGAGGGAGGCAAGGCGGTGATGATGGCGAGTCGCGCCCTCGGTGCGACAGCGCAGCGGCCCGATGACTACGCAGACGTCTACCGGCGGGTGCTGTCGCAGGCGAGCCAACCGGTGATCATCCATTGGCTCGGGCCAATGTTCGACCCGACCCTCGACGGCTACTGGGGCAGCCGAGAGCCCTATGAGGCGATGGAGACACTGCTCGGGATCGTCAGCGACAACGCCAACCATGTCGACGGCGCGAAGATCTCCATGCTCGACGATGACCTGGAGGTGGCCTTCCGGAAACGGCTACCGGACGGCGTCCGCTGCTACACGGGGGACGACTTCAACTTTCCCACCCTCATCGCCGGCGACGAGAACCGTCACAGCGACGCTCTGCTCGGGATCTTCGATGGCATCGCCCCGGTGGCGACGGCCGCACTGCAGGCACTCGATGCGGGTGATCGGGAAGGGTTCCATCGACTCCTCGAGCCGACACTCCCCCTCTCCCGCCACATCTTCCGCGCACCCACCTACCACTACAAGACCGGTCTCACGTTCCTGGCCTATCTCAGCGGCCATCAGGACCACTTCAGGATGGTCGGCGGCCACGAGGGCTTTCGATCGATCATCCACCTCGCCGACATCGTCCGTTTGGCCGACGTCTCCGGGTTGTTCACCGACCCCGACTCGGTGGCTCGACGCCTGCAACCAGTGCTGGCGAGCGCCGGAATCGGCGATTGACGGCACCCCTACCCTTTGGGGAAGTTGACTCACCATCGTGCGATCGGTTGAATACAAACGATTGCAGACGTCGGAGGGCGCACGAGAATGACCAACGGAGAACAAGTCGGCTGGATTGGCGCCGGGAGAATGGGCTCGGAGTTGATCAAACGCCTACTCGCCAATGGGACCGAGGTCTGGGTCTACAACAGGACACGGGCCAAGGCCGAGGCCCTCGCAGAGCACGGGGCGAAGGTGGTCGACAGCCCGGCCGATCTCGCCACCCTCGACATCATCTTCACCATGGTCGGTGGGCCGAGCGACGTGATGGAGGTCCTGATCGGGGAGAACGGAGCCCTCTCTCGTGACGACGCCCGTCCTTCGATCATCGTGGACTCGACCACGATCGACCCCGCCACATCCAAGGAGCTGAGAGCTGCTGCGGCCGAGCGTGGTGTCGACGTCCTCGCCGCCCCGGTGAGCGGAAACCCCAAGGTGGTCAAGTCCGGCAAGCTCACCGTCGTTGCCTCCGGGCCCGAAGAGGCATACAAGAAGGCCGAGCCACATCTCGAGGCCTTCGGCCGGAAAGTCACTTACGTCGGCTCCGAAGACGAGGCCCGTCTAGTCAAGATCTGTCACAACCTGATGCTTGGCATCGTCAGCCAGTCGATGGCTGAGATCGCGGTGCTCGCCGAGGCCTCTGGAGTCAAACGGTCGGACTTGTTGGACTTCCTCAACGACTCGGTCATGGGATCGATGTTCACCAAATACAAGACACCCGCGTTCGTGAACCTCGACTACACCCCGACCTTCACCTGGCATCTGCTGCGCAAAGACTTCGAGTTGGGTCTGTCCACCGCCAGAGAGCTCGACATCCCTGTGCCCACGGCTGCCCTGGTCCATCAGATCATCATCGAGGGAATCGGCCTCGGCTATGGCGACCAGGACTTCGCCGCGATGCTCACGAAGGAAGCCCGCGCCTCGGGACGCGAAGTCGAGCCGGAGAACCGAGAGGTCTCGGACGGCCTTTCCTGAGACGAGCCTGCTGAACAAATCCACTGAAGCTCGGTGACACTCGAACATTCGCGCTCGTTCCGATTCGGGATGGGAGCCGGTCTCTTCGCCATAACGGCCGTTGCATTCCTCAGAGCCCCGCTGCTTCCCGCCATCGGCCGAGACCTGGGCCTCTCCGCCCTCGGGCTCGGCGGTCTGGGCTCGGCCTTCGCCCTCGGCCGGCTCACGGCCGACTTCCCTGCCGGCGCTCTCACCGATCGGTCACGCCCCGGCGCGATGATGGCCATCGCCGCCGCCATCGTCGCCGCGGGAAGCCTGCTGTTCGGTCTCTCCCCCGTGGCCCTCGTCGCCTTTGTCGCCGCCTTCGGCCTCGGCATCGGGTCGACCTGGACCCTCACGGGCTCGATGGCCTTCTTCGCCAGGGCCCCGCGGGTGAGCCGGGGAATGTCGATGTCGTTCTTCGCCGCAGCCCTCTTGGTGGGACAGGCTGTAGGACCGGCTCTGGGGGGACTCATGGGCGCCGTCTGGGACTGGCGGGTGGCGATGGTCGTCGGAGCCGTCGTGGCCGCCGCGCTCGTCCCCCTGTTCCTAGCCAACCCGGGCGTCGCTCCGGACACCGAGAACGACGACGACGGTGCTCGGGAACGGCGACCGATACCACGACGGGTACTCGCGGTCCTCTACCTGCTCCCGGCGGTCCAATTCTCGATCGGCGCCGCCATGATCCAGACCCTGGTCCCCATCGTCGGCGACGATGAGTTGGGTCTGGGGACGGCCACCATCGGCTTGGCCATCGGCATCGGTGGGATCGCCAGGCTAATCGGGGCGATCGTCTCGGGCCGGGTCTCGGACAGCATCGGCAGGAAATGGGCGTTGGTGCCGGGATTGTCACTGCAGACGGCCGGGTTGGTCGTGTTCGCGCTCGCCGGGGGGACGATCGCCTGGTGGCTGGCCATTCTCGGGCTGACCCTCGGGTCGGTGGCGGTCAACGTGGGCTCGACGATCCTCGCCGATCTCACCGAGGAGGGTGGGCTGGGCAAGCGCCTGGGTGCCTTCAGGTTCGCGGGAGACCTCGCTTTCCTGGTCACTCCCCTGTTGAGTGGCGCTCTCTACGAGGTGAGCGGGCGATTCCTGGGCACTCTCCCGCTATTGGCACTCACTGCCACCGCGACTCTCGGGGCGCTCTTCGTCCTCCCCGAGACTATTCGCAGGCCTGCCTGATCACGATCTCGGCGGTGCCGTCGACTCCCTTATCGAGAGGGTCGGGGTGAGCCGGATCGACACCGGCCGGTCGAGCGACGAGCCCGAGGTCATCATCGGCAGCAGGGTGTTGGCGGCCTCCACCCCCATCTGCCGGTAGGGAACCCGGACCGACGTCATCGGAGGCTGCATCAGGTCGAGTAGGGGTATGTCGTTGTATCCGGTGATCGAGACATCGGTGCCGACCTCCCTGCCGGACTCCCGGACGGCGCGGTAGCAGCCCAAGGCGATGAGGTCGTTGGCGGCGACGATGGCCGTGAGGTCGGGACGTCGCTCGAGCAGGATCTGGGCGGCCTTGTACCCGGGGTCCACCTGATACCAGGTCGACTCCTCCACGGCAGACGGGTCGACCGCAAGCCCCAGGCTCTGCATCCTGGTGAGGAACGCCTGGTGCCGCCCCAACCCGGTGGACAGGTGCTGAGGCCCGGCCACGTGGCCGATCCGCTCGTGGCCGAGCGAGGAGAGATGGTCCACCGCGAGGCCGATGCCGGTGAGGTCGTCTCCCAGGATCGCCGGCACAGGTACACCTTCCGTCGAGCGGTTGACGAGGACCATGTGGATGCCGCTCTCGATGAGATCGACGATGACATCGTCCGAGCGGGAGGCCGTGGCCAGGATCATCCCGTCGACGCGGCGCTCGACGAGGGCCCGGACCACCTCGCTCGTCTGACCCTCGTTGATGTCGGTGTTGGTTATGAGAAGCGAATAGCCCTCGCCACCCAGGACCTGTTCGGCACCGGCGATGAGCGGGCCGAAAAGGGGGTTCTCGATGTCGGGAATCACCATTCCCACGGACATCGTGCGGTTCTTGCGCAACCCCTGGGCCAGGGGGTGGGGTCGATAGCCGAGCCGATCAGCCATGGCGAGGACCCGGTCCACGGTGTCCTCGTTGACCATCGACCTGGTCTCGGGGTTGAGGGCGCGTGACGCCGTCGATATGTGGACGCCGGCCTCACGGGCGACGTCCCTGAGGGTCACCTGCTTTGTCATTGAAAACCACCCGACACCGATCGAGCCCTCACCTTACCCCGAGCAGGTTGGCGTTTCCCAGGGTCGCGACGCGTATGGACGCTCCCGGCCCCGATCTGCTACAAACGATTGCATGCACGGTGAGGACCGATCAGGTCTCCGACTCATGGGGTCATCCGACCTGGCCGGCCACGGCGACGGCATGCAGGTGATGCGGCGAGGGGATGCTCTCTATGTCGGACACTTCGGTCCGAGCGGCATGGGCACCAGCGTCCTCGACATCTCCGATCTCACCTCCCCGCGACTGGCCCGCCAGATCGCCGCACCCCAAGGGGCGCACAACCACAAGGTCCAAGTCGCCGACGACCTCCTCCTGGTCAATCACGAGGCGTTCCGGGGAGGATCGCCGGAGAGGGTCGGGATGGCGGTCCATGACATCTCCGACCCGTTCGAGCCGCGCGAGATCGGGTTCTGGGACTCGACCGGTCGAGGCGTCCATCGCATCGTGTGGGAAGGCGGGCGCTTCGCATACGTCTCCGCGACTCCCGTGGGGTTCTCCGAGCGGATCTGGGTGGTTGTTGATCTCGAGGACCCCGAGAAACCAGCCGAACGCGCCCGCTGGTGGTGGCCCGGGATGTGCGAGGACGAAGATCGCGATTGGCCCGGGTCCGAGGAGCGGTCGGTGCATCACGCCCTCGTGTCCGGGGACCGTGCCTATCTCGGTTTCTGGGACTCGGGGATGGTCGTCCTCGACATCTCCGATCTCGACCACATCGAAGTGGTCTCCAGGTTGAACTGGGTAGTCGGGGGCCACACTCACACCTGTCTCCCTCTCGCTTCGCGGAACCTGGTGGCGGTCACCGACGAGTCAACGTTCAACGACTGCCAGGGCCCTCCCCACATGATCCGCATCGTCGACGTCTCCGACGAGCGCAGTCCCGAAGTGAGGGCGGTCTGTCCGACACCGGGGGAGGAGTTCTGTCTCCGCGGGCTCCGATACGGGGCCCACTGTCTCCACGAGAACCGCCCCAACAGTTATCGCAGCGAGACCCTCCTCTTCGCCACCTACTTCAACGCCGGGCTTCGGGTCTACGACATCGAGGATGCCGACCATCCGAGAGAGATCGCCCACTACATCCCTGAGTGCCCGCCCGACCAGGAGGCGATCCAGATAAACGACGTGTTCGTCGACGAGGATCTCAAAGTCTTCATCACCGACCGGGTCAACGGTGGCGTCTACGTCCTCGAGCCCGACGACGCGCTGGCCGACCGGATGACCAGGAGCCGGCTGTGAGCCATCGAAAGGAGCGCCAATGACCGATCTCGGATTCGCCCCATCCGAAAACCCCTTCGTGGTCGAGCACGGAGGCTTCTACCGACGCTGGCTGAGCATGATCGACGACGTCGACGAGTTGGGCGCGGCGGTGTCCCGGATCGAAGGCACGACCCAGGACCTCTGGGTGCCCGTTTGGCAGGAGATGGGCGAGAAACACGAGGAGGAGGGCGACCGACTCGAGCAAGCCGGCGACCAAAAAGAGGCGCGACGGGCCTATCTCCAGGCCAAGACCTACTACGCCATCGGCAGGTTCCCCGGCGAGATCACCGACGTGAAGGCACAGATCAGCGCGGCCTGCGCACGGGCCTACACCAAGGCATCTGCTCACCTCGACCCTCCACTCGAAGTGGTCGACATCGCCCATCAGGGCAAGAACGTCCGGGTGCACCTCCGTCTCCCCAAGGAGACGAAGGGGCCGGTGCCGGCGGTGCTCGTCATGTGTGGCGCCGACGTGTTCAAAGAGGACCGCGGGTGGGCCGCGGAGCTGGCTCTCGACAACGGCCTCGCCTCGGTTGTGATGGACGGCCCCGCTACCGGCGAGAACCCGTTCCCATGGTCACCCGACTCCGTGACCGCCTGGGAGGCGGCCGTCGACTACCTGGCGTCAAGGCCCGAGGTCGACAGCAACGGCATCGGCGCGTTCGGGATCAGCCGTGGAGGCTATTCGGTGATGCAATTGGCCGGCACCGTTCCCGAGAAGGTGCACGCAGTCGTCGCCAATGCCGGCCACCCCTTCGGGTACCGGATGACCGACGAAGAGATGGAGGATTTCGTTGCTCACGCCAACCGTCGCGCCGAGTGGCGTTTCGGTGAGGCGGACGGGCCGCCCTCGTTCAGCCCGACGACCCGGGAACGAGAGGAGGAGCGGTTCGAGACATGGGCGCTGTCCGAGCTGGGGCTGGTCGATCGCATCACCCAGCCCGTGTTCATGATCAACGGCAAGCACGACCATCTCGCCCCGATCGGCAACATCTACTTCATGCTGGAGAGCGGGCCACCCACGCAACGCACGGCCAGGGTCTATGCCGACGCCGGGCACTGCGCCTTCAAGTATCAATCTGACTGGGCACCGGCCACATTCAGTTGGCTGCAAGAGAAGCTGTCGGCCGAGCGGAACGAAGAGTGACCGCTTGATCGGAGTCTTCTTCGGACTCGCCACCGGGGCCCTCTTCGCCATCGGAGCAGTCCTCGCCCGTGTCGGCCAGCGTCATCGTCCCCAGGACGACGGGTTGCTGATGACCATCCTCGTCAACGTCCTCGTGCTCGGGCTGATCGCACTGACTGCCACCCCGCCGCCGTGGAGCACCGCCGGCGTGATCGGCTTGGCCACGGGAGGGGTCATCGGCTCCTTGATGGGAAGGTCCGCCAACCTCAGGGCGGTCCGCCTCGTCGGGGCGACTCGTGCCAGCGCCTTCATGACCGGAAGCCCTTTGGTGGCCGCAGTGGCCGGCTGGCTGCTCCTCCAAGAAGACGTGGAGCTTCTCGAGGCCGTCGGAGGGCTGATCGTCATCGCCGGGCTCCTCGCCCTGGTCAGGGCGCGTGCTGCTCCCACCGCCATGATCGAAGGCCAGGCGACCGTGGTCGACCCGAAGACCCGTCGCATCGGGTTCCTCTTCGCGGCGGCTGCGCCCATCGCCTTCGGGCTCGGCTTCGTGGTGAAGAAGTGGGGGCTGCTTCGTTATGACGACGCCGTCCTCGGCGCACTCTTCGGCACCGTCGCCGCCCTCGCCGTGGTGGTCGCCATCGACGCGATGGGCGGACGGATTGGCCAACGTCTCAACGAGAACTTCCGGCAGATCCCATGGTGGTTCGTTGGCGCCGGCGTCGCCATGAGCGGAGCCCTCCTCACCCAGTTCGCCGCACTCTCTCATCTCGACGCCTGGCTGGTCGGTGTCCTCCAGGGAACCCAGGGGATCTTCGCCCTTCTCCTCGGCTGGCTCTTCATCCGAAAAGAGGAGCGCATCGACGCATGGGTAGTCGCCAGCGTGCTGCTGGTGGCCGCCGGTGTGATCATGATCGGCCTCCAGCGCTAGGAGCTCAGTCCCCCTCGGCGATCCCCGGGCAGGGCCACAAACGATTGTGGCCGCCTAGACTCGGTCGGGAGCACCGAGAAGGAGTCCCCAATGGCCAGCAAGCAACGGATCAGCTACGTGCCCCTCGACGACATGACACCGGAGATGCGGGCAGAGATGGAGCGCTGCGCCCGGGAGGGCACCCCGCGCCCGGAGAGCTCGGCGATTCGCGCCCACGTGCCCAAGGCCTTCTGGTTCTTCGCCAACGGGTGGAAGGACCTGTTCCGGGAGGGGATCGTCGATCACGAGATCAAGGAGTTGTGCCGGGTCTACGTCTCCCGATCGGTCAAGTGCGAGTACTGCGGCAACCAGCGATCAGAGCAGGGTCGCCAGGCCGGCCTCACCGAGGGGAAGTACGACGAGCTGCTCAACTTCGAATCCTCAGAGGTGTACGACGACAGACAGAAGGCGGCTCTCTCCTACGCAGAGGCAATTGCCTGGCACCTCGACACCGACGACGAGTTCTGGGATCGTCTCTACCAACACTTCACCGAGGCCGAGTTGGTCGAGTTGGCCTGTTTCATCGGGCTCACGTTGGGTCAGCAGAGCTGGCTCAGACTGCTCAACATCGAGCACCACGAGGTGATGCCCGGCACCGCGGCGTCGATGGCTCCCGGCTTCGAAGACTCCGAGATCCTCACCACCTCCAAGTCAGCCGAGGACTATTGGGCCAAGACCTGATCATCGGAAACGGTCGACGAGCGACGTCGTCGGTGTGGCGCCTTCCCATATATGGCGCCTTCCCATATATTTTGCACACCGTCGTTGACAGAACGCGTCGACCAAGCGTAAGTTACCAATCCACTACAAACGATTGCAGCCGATGGGCGTCACCGGCCAGACCGGTCATGACGCCGACGGCGGGTTTGTAGAGATTTGGCGCATGAGGAGGATCAATCGATGAAACGGCGCAATGGCAGATCCAGGTCGATCTGGGCAATCCTGGTGGTAGTCGCAATGGTGATCGCGGCCTGCTCGGCAGACCCGGCCACCGACACCACGGCGGACGGCTCCGACACGACCGTGGGAGGCGAGGAGCCCACCGAAACCACCGCACCGCCGGATGAGGGAAGCGACACCACCGCCGCGCCCAGTGGTGATGTGTCCAACCCCGATACCTTCGTCCATGCGGCGGACGACGAGGCCCTCTCGCTCGACCCGGCTCAGGTCGAGCCCGGTGAGGGCGGCGAGACCATCATTCTCCAGGTGTTCGACCGGCTGATCGACTTCACCCCGGAAGGGCCCGATCTGATTCCCGCTCTCTCCGAGGAGGTGCCGACCGACGACAACGGTCTGATCTCCGAGGACGGCCTGACCTACACG
>DATKEA010000022.1:0-2566 GCA_035544615.1 Acidimicrobiia bacterium
CAGTCTGTACGAAGTCGTCCCCTCTGAGGCCGCAGACGATGTGCCCGTGATGAAGGTCACCATCCGGGTCAACGGGGAGAACCGGTCGGCGATGGTCGAGCCCCGGCTCCTGCTGGCCCATCTGCTCCGGCAAGGCTTCAACCTCACCGGAACCCACACCGGCTGCGACACCACCAATTGTGGTGCGTGCACGGTTCTCTTCGATGGCCAGCCGGTCAAGAGCTGCACGATGTTCGCGGTGCAGGCCGACGGCCACGACGTGATGACCGTTGAAGGCCTGGCCGGGCCCAGCGAGCTGCATGCGATCCAGGAGGGCTTCAAAGAGGAGCATGGGCTTCAGTGCGGGTTCTGCACCCCAGGGATGATGATGACATCCAAAGCGCTCCTCGACGAGAACCCGAACCCCACCGAGGACGAGATACGTTGGGCTCTCAGCGGCAATCTCTGTCGCTGTACCGGTTACCAGAATATCGTCAAGGCGGTCATGTGGGCGGCCACCAAGCTCGATGGTCAATGAGATGCAGCCAGCGGAGGTGAACAAATGACGGCGGTCGACGAGATCAAGATCGGCGGAATGGGTGCCAGTCGGCGCCGGGTCGAGGACAACCGATTCATCCGCGGAAAGGGCAATTACATCGACGACGTGGTGCTGCCCGGGATGTTGCACATGGAGATCCTGCGCAGCCCTCTGGCCCACGCCAGGATCAGGTCGATCGACACCTCCAAGGCCTGGTCCATGCCAGGTGTCCGGCTGGTGCTGACCGGCGAGACCATGGCGGCCCGCAACCTCGCTTGGATGCCCACCCTCTCCTACGACACGCAAGCAGTGCTTGCTACCGACAAGGTGCGCTTTCAGGGACAGGAGGTCGCATGCGTCATCGCCGACGACCCGTATATCGCCAAGGATGCCTGCGAGGCGATCATGGTCGACTACGAGCCTCTCCCACCCATCGTCAATCCCACTCAGTCGCTCGCTGACGGCGCACCGTTGATCAGGGACGACAAGGAGAACCAGCCGGACAACGTCATCTACGACTGGGAGGTGGGCGACAAGGACGGGACTGATCGTGCCTTCGCAGAAGCCGATGTCGTATCCAAGCTCGAGCTCCATTACCCCCGTTCGCACCCGTCACCAATCGAATGCTGTGGGTCTATCGCCGACTTCAACCGGTCCACCTCCAAGCTCACGGTCTACATGACCACTCAGGCTCCCCACATAATCCGGGCGGCGGTAGCGCTGGTGGCCGAGCTGCCCGAGCAGATGATCCGGATCATCTCTCCGGACATCGGCGGCGGGTTCGGCAACAAGGTGCCGGTTTACCCCGGATACGTGGCGTCGATCCTGGCATCGATCCTTCTGGAGAGGCCGGTCAAGTGGATCGAGGACCGTACCGGGAACCTGATCTCCACCGGCTTCGCCCGTGACGTCTACCTCCACGGAGAGCTGGCACTGCGCAAGGATGGGCGCATCCTCGGGGTGCGGATGCAGACCACGGCCGACCATGGCGCGTTCTTCGCCGACGCCCAACCTTCCAAGTTCAAGATCGGGCTGATGCACTCGGCGTTCGCCTGTTACGACATCCCCAATGCTCATCTCGTGGCGCGCGGGGTTTACACCAACAAGGCGCCGGGTGGAGTTGCCTACCGGTGCTCGTTCCGGGTCACCGAGGCGATGTTCTTCCAGGAGCGAATGGTTCAGGCCGCGGCCGACGACCTGGGCATAGACCAAGCCGAGTTCCGTCGAATCAACTTCGTGCGCGACGACGACTTCCCCCACCGCACCCCCTGGGGATTCCTCACCGACTCGGGCCAGTACGCCAAGTGCCTCGATGTCGGTCTCGAGGCCGTCGGCTACCAGGACTTCCTCGCACAGAAGGAGGAGGCGGCCAAGAGGGGCCGTTTGCTCGGCATCGGCATCTCCACCATGACCGAGCCCCTCGGCGCCGGCAACAGCAGGGAGTACGACATCCTGGGCATCAAGATGTTCGACTCGGCCGAGTTGAAGGTCCATATGACAGGCAAAGCGCTCCTCCGCACCGGTGCCAAGAGCCAGGGCCAGGGACACGAGACCACCTGGGCCCAGATCGTGGCCCACGAGCTCGGCATCCCCGCCGAGGACATCGTGGTTGAAGAGGGCGACACCGACACCGCCCCGTTCGGAATGGGCACCTACGCATCCAGGAGCACACCGGTAGCCGGGGCGGCGGTGGCCATGGTGTCCCGCAAGATCCGGGCCAAAGCCCGCAAGATCGCCGCCCACCTGCTCGAGATCTCGGAGGAAGACATCGAGTGGGAGCTTGGTCGTTTCTATGTCCGCAGCCAGCCCGACCGTGGGGTGACCATTCAGGAGTGTGCGGTGGCTGCCTACTCCAATATGCCCGACGGCATGGAGCCGGGTCTCGACAACACCGCCTACTACGACCCCCCCAACCTCACCTGGCCTTTCGCCTGCTACATCGCCACCGTCGAAGTCGACCCCGAGACCGGGGTGTGGGATGTGCTCCGTCTGGTCGCCGTGGACGATTGCGGGGTGCGGATCAATCCGATGATCGTCGAAGGTCAGATC
>DATKEA010000023.1:0-66839 GCA_035544615.1 Acidimicrobiia bacterium
GTCGGGCTGGAGATGATCTTCGAGTCGGTCCCAGACGTCGGGGCGGGCCAGGGTTCGTTTCATCGAGATCAGGGTCCGCATGAAAGTGGCCACCGCGCGCCCGGCGTCCATTGGGTTGGGACGCATGGCGTTCTGGACCGAGGGGGAAGGGCTCAGTGCCACCACCTCACAATGGGGCCAGGCGTCCTTGATGAGGCGTAGCTCCTCTCCAAGCGAGCGCTGGCCGACCCGGTCAAACATCTTCTCGTGGAAACGAGCTCGTTTTCGTTGCACGTCTGCGGCGAGTGGGGCGAGGATCAAGACGAGGTCGAGTGGCTGATTGGACCCGAGCACCACATCGGCGTGAGTGCCGGAAGCGATTCCACCGTCCACGTAAAGCCTGTCACCGATTGCATAGGGTCGAAACAGGAGGGGAATCGCCGATGAGGCGGCAACGGCGTGGGCAATCCCCGCCTCGGGTGCCGACTCGGTGCCGAATGCGACTCGTCCATGGCCGGCAACGTCGTAGGCGACTATCGCGGTCGGTTTCGCGGGCCAGTTGTCGCCTGGCCCCTCACCGATGTGACTCTTCACCCAGTCGGAGATCCCCGAGGCGTGATAGGGCGCCGGCGAGCCGAGGAATAGGGTGAGACCGGGATCGCGCAGCCCCGGGACGATGCCGTGCCGTACCCAATTCCCGACCTGGACGCCCGCCTTCTTGGTGTAGATGTGGCTTCGGATCCGCTCGGCGACGGCATCCCGGTCGTCGTTTGGCATGACGAGAGAGTCGAGGGAGAGGGCGTCGTTTCGCACTAGTGCGGTGACAAAGGCGCCACCCGACGTGCCTACGACGACCTCGGCCTGGTTGGGGTCCCACCCGGTGGCGAGCCGGATCGCCATTAGCGCTGCCATCTCGTAGGACGCGCCGGTTATCCCCCCTCCACCGAGCACCAGTCCTACCCTGCTCACCCTTACACCCTAAATCGTTTCCCGGGACTTTCGATAGGCCCTACGGCCTTGTCGCTCGGTTTGTGGTCTATCGCCTCGAGTTTGATCAGCCGAAGGAGCTGCCGCATCCCCGACAACGGGTGTCTTCCTCCGTCGTCGGCGCGTAGCACCATGGGCAGGGCAGGTCATCGCCTCGCTCGTCCCGAGGGGCTATCACGAGACTGGGGTCAACCCGGTACTGATGATTGCCCCGGATCCCCTTGGCCAGGGCGAACAGACCCGTTGTGGCGGTTGCTGCGACCAGGGCTTCCAACAATGTCCGTCCTCCTTGCTTCAGCGATGCTGAGGCTAAGAGGGAAATGGTCGAAATCCGTGGATTTCGACCGGCTGATCAGGTGCCGATCACGGCTTCGGTGAGATCGTCCACGAGATAATTGAGGTCGCCGAGCCGCCCCTCGCGAACTTCGGCGGCCTCCAGCATCATCATCGCGGCGTGGTACGCCACCCAAGGTCGATACCGGCTCTCCGGCAGCTCTGCTCCGTACCCGCTCCGGAAGGCAGCCGAGGCGTCCTCTCCGATGCGGGCAGCGAGACGCCATACGGCAAGGGTCAGGTCCCACTCCGGTGGGGCCAGGGTGGCCCACTCCCAGTCAACGATTGTGACCGAACCGTCTTCGTCGACGACGAATTTGGAGAGGACCGGTTTGGTGTGCGACGGTGCGGGAGCGGTGGCCAGTGGGGGCTCGAGTTGAAGTGCCTTGTCCAGAACTACCTGCTCCATGCCGAACCGCCGGCGATACCTGCCGAGACGCTCGATCGTGGATCGGTAATGACTGAGCACGTAGTCCGAGTCGATCCCCGCGGCGAGATTCGTGATTTGGGCCTTCGACGTGTGAATGCCTCGTAATGCCGTCCCGGAAGCCTCGACAGCTTCGAGATTCTTGGGCAGGCTGGCCAGACTCCAATGACCGGCGTCGTTCATCCTCAGCCATGCCATCTCGCCTTCGGTGCCGTGATCGATGATGCGGGGTACGGCGGGCGCATTGGCCAGCGCTTCGAGAGCATGCCGCTCGCGTCGCTCTCGGGACGAAACCGGGTAGACCTTGATGATCGTGCTCTTGTCGCCATCGATGATCCGGAACACCTTGTTGGCACCGGAGGAGAGCTCCCGCACCAATTCGTTCGGGTGGAGATTCGTGACGAGCTGTCTGGCATCCATTCCCTGTTTCCCCTTGTGCAGCAATGGCCGGCACGATTGTGTCCAGCAGGCAGTTAGCCTCTTGGCCGCCCCCAGGCTAGCGAGATAACCACGTGTCACTAGAGCTTCGTTACCCAGACGGAAAAGTCGTCGAGCATCCCGCCGGCGTCACCGGGCTCGACGTGGCGGAGTCGATCGGCCCTCGTCTCGCCCGTGCTGCGGTCGCCGTCAGGGTCGACGGGGAGCTGCGCGACATCGACCGCCCGATTGAGAGGGGTGGCGAATTCGAGGTGATAACACTTGGCAGCGAGGACGGGCTGCACGTACTACGCCATTCATCGGCCCACGTCCTAGCCCAAGCTGTGCTCGACCTGTTCCCGGGCTCCACGTTCGCCATCGGCCCGGCCATCGAGGATGGCTTCTACTACGACTTCAAAGTCGAGGACCCTTTCACCCCTGACGATCTGGGCCGTATCGAGAGCCGCATGCAGGAGATCATCGCCGAGGATCAGCCATTTCAACGAGAAGCCATGTCCACCGACGAGGCCCTCGCTCTGTTCGCCGGTCACTCGTTCAAGCTCGAGATCATCGAGAGTGTTGAGCCGAGCGAGGTGACCCCTGGCGAGGATGTGACGGTCTATCGGAACCAGGGCTTCGTCGACCTGTGCCGGGGGCCCCACCTGCCATCGACCGGTCGGATCCCGGCAGTGAGACTGCTGCGTAGCTCCGGTGCCTACTGGCGCGGGGACGACAGCAAGGACCAACTGCAGCGCATCTACGGGACCTCCTGGCCCTCGGTCAAGGAGCTCGAGGACTACCTGACCCGGGTCGAGGAGGCGGAGAAGCGGGATCACCGGCGTCTCGGCCCCGATCTCGACCTTTTCAGCTTTCCTCAGGAGCTCGGGTCGGGCCTGGTGGTTTGGCATGCCAAGGGCGGGATGCTTCGCAAGGTCATCGAGGACCACAGCCGCGACCTGCATCAACGGTACGGCTTCGACTTTGTGTTCAGCCCGCACCTTGCCAAGTCCGACCTGTGGTGGACCTCGGGCCATCTCGACTACTACGCCGAGAGCATGTACCCGGGGATGGAGCTCGACAACGAGCAGGAGTATCGGGTGAAACCGATGAACTGCCCGTTCCACGTTCTCATCTACAAGAGCCGGCCCCGCTCCTACCGCGACTTGCCGATTCGTCTCTCCGAGCTGGGATCGGTCTATCGAAACGAGATGTCCGGAGTCATTCACGGTCTGCTGCGGGCGCGCGGCTTCACCCAGGACGACTCTCACGTGTTCTGCACCGAGCAACAGCTGGGGTCTGAGCTGGCGTTGCATCTCGACTTCGTCCTCACCTGGCTCAAGGACGCCGGCTTCACCGAATTCGAGGCCGAGCTCAGCACCCAACCCGAGAAGTCGGTGGGAGACCAGGTTCGGTGGGAGTTCAGCGAGAGAGCACTGGCCGCAACCCTCGAGGACTCCGGGGTCCCGTTCCAGATCGCCGAAGGCGAGGGTGCCTTCTACGGGCCGAAGATCGACGTGCACGTCAAGGACGCGATCGGGCGCAACTGGCAGCTCTCCACCATCCAACTCGACTTCAACCTGCCAGAGCTCTTCGAGCTCGAATACGCCGCCTCGGGCAACGTGACGGAGCGCCCGTACATGATTCACTGTGCAAAGGCCGGCTCGCTGGAGAGGTTCATCGGCGTGCTCATCGAGCACTATGCAGGTGCACTTCCGATGTGGCTGTCACCGGTCCAGGTCTCGATCATCCCGGTGGCGGACCGACATGAGGAATACGCCACATCGGTGGCGGAGAGGCTGCGCGACGCACACCTCCGGGTGGAGGTCGATGACTCTGACGAAACCGTTGGCGACAAGATCCGCAGAGCCCTCACTCAGAAACACCCGGCGGTCATCGTGGTTGGAGACGACGATATGGCGGCCTCCACAGTTGGCTTGAGGCTGTACGGGGAGGAGAAAGACACCAGGGGAGTCCCCGTCATCGAAGCGACCAACCGGCTGGTTCAAATGGCCAAGGTCCCCGGCTCGTGACCGACGACCAAGAGCCCAGGCTCGATCGCTCAGGGATCTTCATCGAACGAGAGCTCGCCGATGCGGTTGCCATCGAAGACGAGCTCGACTCGAATCAGGTCGGTCCCTATCGGTTTCCGGCGCCGACACGTCGGCGAACGGCCGGCTGGGTGCTGGTTGTGGCCGCCGTAGTCACAGCACTGGTCGTGGACGGCGGCTGGCTGCCGGCGATCGGGCTCGTCTTGCTGGCTCTGTGGAACTTCGCCTCGGCGTGGCCTCTGGCCGTCGACGAGGCCCGAGCTCTCGCCATCGCCGGCGCTGCGGTCGGCTTCCCGGTCGGGCATGCGTCGGCCGCAGTCACGTTCCGCGGGCTTCGCTCCCGCCCCCGCTGGAGCGTGGTGCTGTACTCGGCGGAGGAGCCGCCATTGCTGAGGAGCCTGGTGGTGGTCGACGCCGTCTCTGGCGAGATCGCAGGGGTGCCCTACGTGGAGGATGTGCCCGAGCCGTAGTGGCCTGGCGTCTCTCCCGATCCCGGAGGAGGCTGCTACCTCTCGGCGATCGGCACGTAGTCGCGCCGGGCCGGCCCGGAGTACACCTGACGGGGCCGAAAAATGCGGGCATGTGGGTCGGAGGAGAGCTCCCTCCACTGTGCGATCCATCCCGGCAGACGCCCCAAGGCAAAGAGGACCGTGAACATGTCCGTGGGGAAGCCGATTGCCCGATAGATGATGCCCGAGTAGAAGTCGACGTTTGGGTACAGCTTGCGCTCGACGAAGTAATCGTCGGAGAGGGCTACTTCCTCGAGCTGTTGGGCCACGTCGAGCAGCGGGTCGTCGACGCCCAGCGCGGCGAGCACATCGTCGGCGGACTTCTTGATGATCCGAGCCCGCGGGTCGAAGTTCTTGTAGACACGGTGGCCAAATCCCATGAGGCGGAACGGGTCGTTTTTGTCCTTGGCCCGGGTCACGAAAGGTTCGACATCCCCACCGGCGTCGACGATCTCCTCGAGCATCTCGAGTACTTCCTGGTTGGCCCCGCCGTGGAGGGGGCCGGAAAGGGCGTGGATCCCGGCCGCTATCGAGCTGAAGATGTTGGCTTGTCCCGACCCCACCAGGCGAACGGCGGAGGCGGAGCAATTCTGCCCATGGTCGGCATGAAGGACGAGGAGGAGATTCAGGGCCTTTTGCACCAGCGGGTCGGGGGTGTAGGGCTCACTGGGCACCGAGAACATCAGGTGCAGGAAGTTGGAGAGGTAATCGAGGTCGTTGCTCGGGTACATGTAGGGCTGATGGACCGCGTACTTGTAGGACCACGCCACCATGGTCGGAGTCTTGGCGATAAGGCGGCGAGCGCTGATGTCAACGGCTTCTTCGTCTTTGGGGTCGAGGGCGTCCGGGTAGTAGGTGGCGAGCGCCGAGGTGGCGGAGGCAAGGATTTGCATCGGGTGGGCTCGATGAGGAAACGCCTCGAACAGGTGCTTCATGTCCTCCCTGAGCAACGTATGCAACGAGATCGACTGCTCGTACTCCTCCAGTTCGCTCTTGGTCGGGAGCTCTTTGTATTGGAGGAGATAGGCCACCTCGAGAAAGCTCGCATTCTCCGCGAGTTGCTCGATCGGGTACCCCCGGTAGTGGAGCACCCCTTCTTCGCCTCCGACATAGGACACTGCCGACTCGCTCTCGGCGGTATTGCCAAAACCACGATCCATGGTCGTGGCGCCCAGCTCGCTGCGCAGATGGCTGATATCGACGGCAACGTCTCCTTCGATGCCCTCGATGATGTCAAGCTGCAGCTCTCTGTCACCGATCCGGATAACTGCTTCAGCCATTCCGTCCTCCTATCAGGTTTCAGCGGAATGGGCTGCAGCGATCACCTGCTGTGCCTCGGCGTGAGGCACTTCGGCGTAGTGGTCGAAAGCCACTTCGAAACTACCCCTTCCTGAAGTCAATGATCGCAGCTCTGCCGCGTACTGCTGAATTTCGGCCATGGGGACTTCCGCCACAACGGATCTCAGGGTCCCCTCACCTTCCATCCCCAACACCCGGCCCCGCTTCGAGTTGATGTCACCCATCACGTCGCCGAGGTGCTCTTCGGGCACGGTGACTGTGATCTTCATCACCGGCTCGAGCAGGATCGCTCTCAGGTCCGGGGTGGCAGCCCTCAGCGCCTGGATCCCGGCCATTCGGAACGACATCTCGTCCGAGTCCACCGCGTGGAACTTGCCGTCGTAGACCTCGGCGGAAATGTCGATCACCGGGTACCCGGCGAGGATTCCCCTCTGAAGCGCCTCCTGGATCCCCTTGTCGACGGCTGGAATGAACTGCCGGGGGATCGAGCCACCCTTGATCGAGTCGATGTACTCATATCCCGACCCCCTCGGCTTGGGGGCGAACTTGACGAGAGCGACCCCAAATTGACCGCGCCCGCCGGACTGCTTCTTGTGCTTGCCTTCCGCTCCGGCGCTGGCGGTGATGGTTTCACGGTACGGGATGATCGGCAGTGAGGTGTCGACTTCCACCCCGAACTTGCGGGCGATGCGGGCAACGGTGACATCGAGGTGGCTGTCTCCCAGACCGGCGAGGATGGTCTCTCCGGTGTCGGCCCGCCTCTCGATGCGGACGGTCGGGTCTTCCTCCTCGATACGGTGCAATGCGGTCGAAAGCTTCTCCTCGTCGTGATGGGAGCGAGGGGTGATCGCGAGCTCGGCGACGGGGCGGGGATAGGCGACGGGCTGGATGACGACGTTGGTGCCGGAGCTCCTCATGGTGTCGCCCACCCGGACGTTCTCCACCTTGGCTACGGCTCCCACTCCACCCATCGGCAGGTCGGGGACATCGTGATGGTCTTTGCCTTGCAGCTTGAACAGATTGTGGAGCCGGACCTTTCCACCTCGCGCCAGTTCCAGCTCCTGATCGGCCTTGACCGTCCCGGAGAAGATGCGAAACAGAGAGACTCGCCCCACGAACGGGTCGGAAACCGACTTGAACACATAGGCGACAACCGGGCCATTGGTGGTCGGTTCGAAGATCTCGCCTTCGCTCAGCGGCGGAAGGGGGCGCTCGAGCGGGTTGGGGCCGTATTCGACGATGAACTCGGCGAGAAGATCGATCCCGATCATCCTCTCTGCTGACGTGACCAGGACCGGTTGGATCTCTCCGGAGATTATCCCCTGGTGAACGGTCTCGATGATCTGCTCGCGGGAGGGCTCGATGCCCTCGAAGTATGCCTCCATCATGGCGTCGTCGCTCTCGACGACCGTTTCGACCAGGGAGGTGTGGGCGCTGTGGACCAGATCCTCCACCTCGGGGGGAAGGTCGGACTCCTTGCCCTGTTTCTCTCCGTCCGAATACTCGTAAGCGCGCTCGGTGGCGACCCGAACCAGACCATGCAGGCTGTCCTCGGCACCGATCGGGACCTGAATCGGGGCTATCGCCTTCCCGAATGCGTCACGGAGCTGCTCGAGGGTCCGTTCGAATGAGGAACGATCCCGGTCGAGCTTTGTCACCACCACCGCTCTCGGGATCCCCTCCTCCTCCGCCGCCCTCCACAACTGCTCGGTCTGCACCTCCACGCCGTCCACGCCCGAGACGACGAAAAGGGCAAGGTCGGCGGCGCGGAGCCCTGCTCGGGCATCCCCAGAGAAGTCGGTCGATCCAGGGGTGTCGATCAGGTTGATCCTGTGGTCCTGGTACTCCAAGGTGGCGACGGAAAGACTGAGAGAAATCCCGCGGTCGATCTCTTCGGGCTCGTGGTCGAGGACCGTTGTGCCCTGTTCGACGGTGCCAACACGGGTTGTTGCCCCTCCGACGAAGAGAAGCGCCTCGGCCAGTGTGGTCTTACCGCTCCCGCCGTGACCGACGAGGGCGACGTTACGGACTCTCTCGGGTAGCAACGGACCTCCTCTTGAGCGACCACCGATCCTAACGCTGTCGTGAGGCAGCAAGGCCAGACGGCCTGCTACTTTGGAGTGTCGTGATCGACACACGGGTTCGACCCCGAGTAACCCGTTTCCTCGAGCCCATCGGCAAGGCTCTCGCTGCCGTCGGCGTGACGCCGACCGTCATGACGGCCATCGGCCTGGGAGCCGTGATCGTGGGATCCATCGTCATCGCCTCACACGCGCTCAGAACAGGGGCCGTGATCGTCCTCGTCGGTTCACTGCTCGACGGGTTGGACGGGTCGATCGCCCGTGCCTCGGACTCGGTCACAGCACGCGGGGCTTTCCTCGACTCGGTGTTCGACCGGATGGGGGAGATCGCAGCCTTCGCCGGCCTGGGCGTGGCCTTCGCCCAGAACGAGAGGGTTCTGCTCCTGGTGGTCCTGGCCATGGGCGGAGCCATGCTGGTGCCTTACCTGCGGGCGCGTGCCGAGGCCGAAGGATTCAGTGGCAAGGGTGGGCTGATGGGCCGGGCCGAGCGCATCCTCCTCTTCACGGTGGGTCTCATCCTCGGGCTCGTCGAGCCCATGCTTTGGGTCTATGTGGTCCTGGTGTGGATAACAGCCCTGATGCGCTTCGTCGATACCTATCGTTCCTTCGAGTGAAGGACCTGTTGGGCTATTACCTCCTGCGAGCAGGTGCCGGGCTGGTAGGTCTCCTCCCGGCGAGGGTCGCTCGTGGTCTCGGGCGGACCGGGGGTCGTGTGTGGCACAGGTTTGCCAGAGGTCGTCGGAGCATGGCGGAGCGTCACATGCGAAGGGCGCTCGGCAACGGGGCCGATCCTGCCGCGGCCGCGGTGTCTGTCATGAGCTCCTACGGTCGCTACTACGCCGAGGCGTTGTGGGTGAGGGGCCGCCGGGTCCCCGATCTCCAGCGTCACACGAGGGTGGAGGGATTGGACCTGATCATCGAGGCTCGCGATCAGGGAAAGGGAATGATCTTCGGCCTGCCCCATGTCGGGAACTGGGAGGCGGCTGCGCCTGTCGCCGTGGCCGTCGAGGTTCCGGTGGTGGCCGTGGCCGAGAAGCTCCCCAACCCGCGCATCACCGATTGGTTCACCGACATGAGGGCCGAACTCGGCATCGAGATCGTCCTGGCCACCGGGGGAACCGAGGTCATGCGAAAACTGGAAGCGGCGCTGGCCCAGAACAAGGCGGTGGCGCTTCTCTCCGACCGCGATCTCAAGGGGAGGGGAGTCGAGGTCGACTTCTTCGGAGAGCGAACGACCCTGCCCCCCGGTCCGGCGACTTTGGCGCTCCGCACCGGCGCCCCGCTGTTCCCGGTTGCCACCTACTTCGATGGTGACAACGGTTATCGGGTGGTGGTCACCCCAGCCATCCCGATTCCCGAAGAGGGCACGCGTTCGGAGAAGGTGATGGCTGTGACCCAGGCCCTGGCCGGGAAGCTGGAATCGCTGATTCGGGAATCACCAGAGCAATGGCATCTGGTGCAGCCCAACTGGCCGTCGGATCGAGAGTGAGCCGGATCAGGGTCGGCGTCGTCAGCCCGTACGACCTTTCGATCCCGGGTGGAGTCCAAGCCCAGGTCTTGGGGCTGGCCGGCTACCTGAGTCGACATGGCGACGAGGCGATCGTCATCGGACCCGGTTTGCCCCCTGACATCGACGGATTCGATCTCGGTTCCAGCGTCACAATCCCGGGCAATGGCTCGATGGTGCCCATCTCCCTCGACCCCAGGGTCCGTGGCAAGCTCGAGGGGGCGGTTGCCGGTCTCGACCTCCTCCATGTCCACGAGCCGCTGATGCCCCTCGTCTCCCTGCTCGCCAACCATGCCGGGCCGCCGGTAGTCGCCACATTCCACGCAGCCCCGGGGCTGGTGGGTCGTGCTGTGTATCGGCTGCCCTGGCCGCTCTTGGATTGGGCGATGGGCAACCGGGTCGCGGTCACGGCGGTGAGCGCGATGGCGGCCTCGGTCCTCCCCTCCCGATTGGAGGCCCTGATCATTCCCAACGGCCTCGACGTTGGATCGATGCAAGTCGACACTCCGCGATCTGAGAACCGGATCGCCTTCCTCGGGCGCGATGAGCCCAGAAAAGGCCTCGATCTGCTTCTGGAGGCGTGGCCCGAGGTCGTCACGGCGCGGCCCGATGCGGAGCTGATCGTGATGGGCGCCGATCGCGCGACCGATGAGGTCACCTGGTTGGGGAGAGTCGACGATCAGACCAAGGCCCGGGTCCTCAGTTCGGCCGCGGTTTACGTGGCCCCCCAAACCGGAGGAGAGTCGTTTGGGATCGTCCTTGTCGAGGCGATGTCGGCCGGCGCGGCGGTGGTGGCCTCGGACCTCGACGCGTTCGTCTCGGTGGCGGCGGGATCGGCGCTTCACTTCCCGGCGGGCGACAGCCGGGCACTCGCCAACGCACTGCTTCAGCTTCTGGCCAGACCCGAGGAGAGGGACCAACTGACGGCGGCAGGTGCCAAGCGTGCCGCCGAGTTCGATTGGAGTGTGGTCGGCGCCGCCTATCGGGATCTGTACGTTTCGAGTATCCCGTAAAGGTCACAACGGTGGACCCTGTATCATGGGATTACGCGATGGAGCAAGAAGTGGAAACCGGTACAGATCGTGTGAAGAGGGGCCTCGCCGAGATGCTCAAGGGCGGCGTCATCATGGATGTCGTCACAGCCGACGAAGCCCGGATCGCAGAAGAAGCAGGCGCCGTAGCGGTGATGGCACTGGAGCGCGTCCCTTCCGACATTCGCAAACAAGGCGGGGTTGCCCGCATGGCCGATCCGACCAAGATCGAGGAGATCCAGGCCGAGGTGAGCATCCCGGTAATGGCCAAGTGCCGGATCGGGCACTTCGCCGAGGCCGCGGTGCTCCAGGCTCTCGGGGTCGACTACATCGACGAGTCCGAAGTGCTCACTCCTGCCGATGAGGAGCATCACGTCGACAAATGGGCATTCACCACACCGTTCGTCTGTGGCGCCCGCAATCTCGGTGAGGCTCTGCGACGACTCGGCGAGGGTGCTGCCATGATCCGTACCAAGGGTGAGGCGGGCACCGGCAACGTTGTCGAGGCGGTGCGGCACATGCGCACCCTGACCAACCAGATTCGCGTTCTCTCGACGATGGACTCCGCTCAGCTCATGTCCGCGGCGCGTGATCACGCCGCCCCCTACGAGTTGGTGTGTGAGGTGGCCGAGACCGGGAAGCTGCCGGTGGTCAATTTCGCCGCCGGGGGCATTGCCACCCCATCCGACGCCGCGTTGATGATGTCTCTGGGGGTTGACGGAGTGTTTGTTGGCTCCGGCATCTTCAAGAGCTCCCACCCCGAGGCCTATGCCCGGGCGATCGTGGAGGCCACCACCTTCTGGAGTGAGCCGGAGGTTGTTGCCAAGGTCTCCCGTGGCCTCGGTGAAGCCATGCCGGGAATCGAGATCGACACCCTGAGGGAGACGGAACGGCTCGCCAGTCGGGGCTGGTAGATGAGCAATGTCGGGGTCCTGGCCCTCCAGGGCGACGTCCGGGAGCATTTGCACATCCTGGAGTCGCTCGGGGCAGATGCGTTGCCGGTAAACAAGGCGCAGCAGCTCGAGACGATCGACGCCCTTGTGATCCCCGGGGGTGAGTCCACCACGATCGGGAAGATGGCTGTGCGGTTTGGGTTGTTCGACCCGCTGAAGACGGTGGTCGAAGCCGGTCTTCCGACTTATGGCACCTGTGCCGGCCTGATCTTCCTCTCCGGCGCGGTCACTGATGGGGATCAACCTCTGCTCGGAGTGCTCGACGTAGTCGTCCGGCGCAACGCGTTCGGACCTCAGAACGAGTCGTTCGAGTCGGATCTCGATATAACCGACCTCGATGAGCCGTTCCATGGAGTCTTCATCCGCGCTCCCTGGGTGGAGAAAGTCGGGTCCGAGGTGGAGGTCCTCGCCGTGATCGACGACCACCCGGTCATGGTGCGTCAGTCCAGGATCCTGGCAACGTCGTTTCATCCCGAACTCACCGGGGACGGGCGCATCCATCAGATGCTGTTGGACCTGATCTGAGGTAGAGACACATGTCCGGTCATTCGAAATGGGCCAACATCAAGCATCGCAAGGGCCGCCAGGACGCGGCCCGGGGAAAGTTGTTCGGCAAGCTGGCAAAGGCGATCGAGATCGCAGCGCGCGAGGGAGGGGCCAACCCCGACTTCAACCCGGTCCTCGCCACGGCGATATTCAAGGCCAAGTCCGCCTCGATGCCCAATGACAACATCGAACGTGCCATCAAGAGGGGCAGCGGTGAGGTGGAGGGAGCCCACTACGAAGAGGTCTGGTACGAGGGATACGGTCCGGGCGGTGTCGCCCTCTACGTTCAGATCCTCACTGACAACCGCAACCGGGCCGCCTCCGATGTTCGATCCACCTTCACCCGGAGTGGGGGAAACCTGGGAGAGCCGGGATCGGTGGGGTACCTGTTCAGCCAAAAGGGCCTGATCGGGGTCAAAGGCCCCGAGGATGACGTGATGCTTGCGGCCCTGGAGTCAGGTGCCGAGGACATCCGCGACGCCGGCGAAGGCTGGTTCGAGGTCATCACTCCGCCTGGTGAACTGTCGAAGGTCCGATCTGCCATCGAGCAGGCAGGTCTGGAAGTGGAAACCGCCGATGTCACCCAGCTTCCGTCCAACACCGTTCCGGTGGGAGAGGGTGACGCCCGGAAACTGTTGCGGCTGATCGACGCTCTCGATGACCTCGATGATGTCCAGTCGGTGTACGCCAACTACGACATCGACGACGAGATCATGGAAAAGGTGCTCGAGGAGGTCTGAGCCTCCTTCCTTCATCCTGTCCGTCGCCCCGCCATCCCGCCGTAGAAGAGAACAGCCACCGCAGCCACTCCGACCTGTATCGCCAGCTTGATCCAGTCGATACCGTCGGTCTCTGCGAGATCGATCGCCTCGGCGATGAAACCACCAAGAATTGCGCCTACCGCACCAATGACGACGGTCATGACCAGTGAGATGTTCTGCTTGCCAGGCAGGACCAGACGTGCCAACGGACCAATGATGATTCCGGCCACCAGACCCCATACGATGGTTGAGAGGACATCTCCCATGGCATCTCCTTTCTAGGTGCGACCAGATCCACTTTAAGCGTGTCGGCGACGCGCTGCGTGCTTGGATGGGGGCCTCTTCGGATGGCGAGAACGCTCCGGAGTGATGATTGGCAGATACGAGCCGGCAGGCGAGATCGTCACCCGGTCTTTCGTACTGGACTGACAACCATCACCAGGTTGGCGCCAGCTGTCCACAATTCCTCAAGACTCGGCCCGATCCGCCTAACCTCACCAAACATATGTTCGTGTTGGGTATCGACCCCGGGCTGTCGGCCACGGGATATGGAGTTGTTGAAAGCGGGCACCCGCCGATTGCGGTCCTGGCTGGCGTCATCCGCACCGATACCGAAGCCCCGATGGCGGCCCGGTTGGCCGAGTTGCACACCGGCCTGACCCAAGTAATCGAGGACACCACCCCCGATGTGGTGGCCATCGAGACCATTTTCACCAATCGCAACCTGCAGACAGCGATCTCGGTGGGTCGTGCCTCGGGCGTGGCGCTCCTGGTGGCAGCGCAGGCTGGGCTCCAGGTATCCGAGTACGTGCCCACCGCGGTCAAGTCGGCGATCACCGGCGACGGCTCCGCGTCCAAGGCTCAGATCCAGGAGATGGTCGCCCGGCTTCTCAAGCTCGCCAAGCCACCGAAGCCGGCGGATGCAGCCGATGCTCTCGCCATCGCCCTCTGTCATCTCAGGGCCGCGCCGTTGGAGATGAGCCGATGATCGGGCGTCTGCGCGGTGTCCTGGTATCACGACGGGGCGAGGTCGTCTGCATCGAGGTCGGTGGAGTGGGATACGAGGTGGCCATGACACCACGGGCTGTTGCCGCACTGCCCGGGGTTGGCGAGGAGGTGGTGGTTCACACCCACAACCATGTGCGTGAGGACGAGATGAGCCTCTATGGCTTTGACTCGGAGCCGGATCGTGACTTGTTTCGCGTGCTGCTGGGTGCGGCCGGGGTGGGACCCAGGCTGGCGATGGCCATCTCGGCGACACTCACCCACCGGGAGATCGTCAGCTCGATAGTCACCGAAGACGCCGACGCATTGACCGTGGTTCCCGGCGTCGGCAAACGTGGAGCGCAACGGATCGTCCTCGAGTTGGCACCCAAGCTGGCTGGGATCGAAGCCGATGTGGTCGGGTCGCCCAACACGATCACCGTTCGCCAGGCGTTGGAGAGTCTCGGCTACACCACCGAGGAGATCAACGGCGTGATGAACGAGCTCGACCCCGAGTCGACGATAGAGGTGCAGATCAAGACCGCACTCCGGGCGCTGGGCAGGGGCTAGCCATGCGTGAGGACAGTCTGCTCAACCCCACCGTGGAGACCGAGGAGGAGATCACCCTCCGCCCGAAACGACTCGACGAGTTCGTCGGCCAGATCCGGGTCCGCGAACGTCTTCGCATCTCATTGGAGGCCGCTCTCAAGCAGAGTCGGCCATTGGATCATGTCCTGTTCTCCGGACCACCAGGTCTGGGCAAGACGACCCTCGCCGGGGTCATCGCTCACGAGCTGGACGTCAAGATACGGGTGACGTCGGGGCCTGCTCTCGACCGTCCCGGTGACCTCGCCGCCATTCTGTCGAATCTCGACGTCGGCGACGTGTTCTTCATCGACGAGATCCATCGGCTTCCCAGGGCGGTCGAGGAGGTTCTCTATCCGGCAATGGAGGACTTCCAGCTCGACATCGTCCTCGGTAAGGGGCCAACCGCACAATCGATCAGGCTGGACCTGCCCCGATTCACCCTGATCGGAGCCACCACCCGCAAGGGCACGGTCACCGCCCCCCTGCGCGACCGCTTCGGGATAGAGGAGAAGCTCGACTACTACGACCCTGACGAGCTCGCCGTCATCATCCGCCGCTCGGCCGGGATCATCGGTGTCGACATCTCCGACGACGCGGCGTCGATCATCGCCGGTCGCAGTCGTTCCACGCCACGTATAGCCAACCGTCTCCTGGCCCGAGTCCGCGATTACGCGGTGGCGAGGGCGTCGGGCACCATCGACCCCGAGGTCGCCGACGAGGCGCTCCGGGTGTTCGAGGTGGACGATCTCGGTTTGGACAAGGTCGACCGCTCGATCCTGGAATCGATCATCGAGGGGTTCGGTGGCGGCCCGGTAGGGCTGTCCACCCTCGCCATCGCCGTAGGCGAAGAGCCGGAGACGGTGGAAGACGCATACGAGCCCTTCTTGCTCCAATCGGGTCTCCTCAAGCGCACTCCTCGGGGTCGAGTCGCCACTTCTCGGGCCTACAGCCACCTAGGCATCGAGCGACCGCCAGATCCCCAAGGCACACTGCTCTGATCCCGAGACGGTTTGCTGCTGGATTGTCGATAGTCTCCGTCATCCATGCGGGTCGATGAGTTCGAGTACCCACTTCCGGAATCGGCCATCGCCCAGGAAGCGATCGAGCCGCGACACGATGCAAGACTGCTCGACACCCGAGATCTGAGCGATCACCGATTCTTCGACCTGCCCTCGCTCGTCGAGCCCAACGACCTGGTAGTAGTCAACGAGACCAAGGTGCGAGCAGCGCGCTTGTTCGGGCGGAGGGTGGACAGCGGAGGATCGGTCGAGCTCCTGGTGCTCGACGCTCGACCCGACGGTCTGTGGAGCGCATTGGTGCGTCCGGCCAGGAGACTCCGACCTGGCATCGAAATCGAGTGTGAGGGTGTGACCGCCTCCATCGTCGACGGGCCTGATCGGGGCCTGGCCGTGATCGAGTTGAAGGCGGCGGACGTCGAGAAGGCGATCGAAACGGCAGGGCACATCCCGCTTCCACCGTACTTCCGGGGCCATCTCCAGAATCCCGCCCGGTACCAGACCATCTTCGCCCGCACCACCGGGTCGGCTGCCGCTCCCACCGCCGGTCTTCACTTCACCCAGGAGGTGGTGGTGGCGCTGGAGGCGAAGGGGGTGGCTATGGCGACAGTCGACCTCCACGTGGGAGTGGACACCTTCCGTCCCATCGCGGTCCCCCAGATCGAAGACCATCGCATGCACTCCGAGTGGTACTCGGTGCCTGAGGCCACCGCAGTCGCGGTCGCGGATGCCCGGCGTCGGGGAGGAAAGGTTGTCGCGGTTGGCACCACTGTGGTGAGGACGTTGGAAACGGTGGCGAGCGAAGACGGCACGGTCGAGCCAGGATCGGGGGAGACCGATCTCTTTCTGATGCCGGGCTCGAGAATCAGGGTGGTCGATGCTCTGGTCACCAACTTCCATGTGCCGGGCTCGAGTCTCGTCGTCCTGCTGGCGGCGTTCATGGGGGATGGCTGGCGCCGGGCCTATCGGGTCGCGCTGGATCGGGGATATCGCTTCTTGTCGTTCGGGGATGCGATGTACGCCGAGCGGATCGACGGCCGGGACATGATCCGCCGATGACCTCCGTCACCTTGGCTCTGGACGGAACCGATGGCCGAGCGCGCACCGGATGGTTGGAGACCCCCCATGGTCGGGTGAGAATACCGGCGTTCATGCCGGTCGGCACCCGGGCCGCGGTGAAGGCGGTGGACAACGACGATCTGCTGCGGGTGGGTGCGGAGATCGTGCTGGCCAACACCTACCACCTCATGTTGCGCCCCGGCTCGTCTCTAATCGCCGGCCTCGGCGGGCTCCATGAGTTCACCTCATGGCAGGGACCCATCCTCACCGACTCCGGCGGGTATCAGATCTTCTCGCTGGATCCCCAAATCGACGAGGACGGTGCCAGGTTCAGATCGGTCTACGACGGCTCCCTGGTCGACCTGACTCCCGAACAGGCGGTGATGATCCAGCAGGAGCTCGGACCGGACATCGCGATGGTGCTCGATGTCTGCGTCGGCTTGCCCGCCCCCAGAGAGAGAGTGCAGGCCGAGATGGAGCGCACCCTGCGCTGGGCCGAGCGCTGCCGAGAGGCACACACTCGGCCGGACCAGGCTCTGTTCGGGATCGTCCAAGGTGGCGTCGATGTGGAACTCAGGGCGGAGAGCGCGCATCGGACCGCCGAACTGGGCTTTCCCGGCTTTGGTATCGGTGGGCTGTCCGTGGGGGAGCGGGCAGAGGAGAGGAATCGCGCCCTCGAGGCCGCCATCGGGGAGTTGCCAGGGGAGAAACCACGCTACGTGATGGGCCTGGGTGACACTGACGGGCTGCTCGACGCAATTGAGCAGGGTGCCGACCTGTTCGACTGTGTTCTGCCAACCCGTCTCGCCCGTCACGGCAAGGTGCTCACCCCCCATGGTGACTTCAATCTTCGCAATGCCGCGTTCGAAGCCGACCAGGCGCCCATCGACGAGTCGTGCCTCTGCCCGACCTGTGGCCAGTATTCCCGTGCATATCTGCGCCACCTGCTGAGGTTGAAGGAGCTCTCCGCATATCGGCTGCTCACGATTCACAACCTGGCGTACACCTTTGATCTGGTGCGCTTCGCCGGTGAGGCGGTGGGGACGGGCCGCTTCGGGGCCTACGCCGCCGAGGTGAGGGAGAAACGTCTCAACGGTTCGCCCTAGACCTGAGGCGACGCCTAACCTGCCGCCGTCCGAACTCATCATCTGGAGGACCCCAGTGACCAATCTCGTCCTAGCTCAGGAGGCCGCGGGAAGCCCGCTGCCCTCACTGATCTTCCTCGGGCTGATGGTTGGTGTGTTCTGGATGTTCATCATCAGACCGCAGCGCAACCGGGCCAAGCAGCAACAGGCGCTCTCAGAATCCTTGACGGCCGGGCAACAGGTCCGGACCATCGGCGGTATCCACGGCACAGTCGTCTCGGTCGACGAGGACAGTGTGGTGCTTCGGGTCGAGGAGGGACGGCTCCGGGTGTCACGAAAAGCAATCGGATCGGTGGTAGGAGGCGATCAGGCCTGATCGCCCCTTACAATCGACCCGGTGGAACAACTCACATCACTGATTCGTGACATCCCAGACTTCCCCGAGCCTGGTGTGGTATTCAAAGACATCACGCCCGTGCTGGCAGACGGCCCGGCATTTGCCCATCTGATCGACGCTCTGGCGGCCCCCTACTACGACTCCGGTATCACCAAGGTGGCGGGTATCGAGGCTCGTGGCTTCACCCTGGCCACGCCGATCGCGGGTCGCCTCGGAGCAGGCTTCATCCCGGTGAGAAAGCCCGGCAAACTCCCGTTCGAGACCGTTCGCGAGGACTACGCCCTCGAGTACGGGACCGATGCCCTGGAAATCCATGTCGACGCCGTCTTCAGGGGAGAGAAGGTCGTCCTGGTCGATGACGTTATCGCCACCGGAGGAACAGCAGCGGCGGCGATCAGTTTGTTACGTGGGTTGGGGGCCGACATCGTCGGGTTCGCGGTCTTCATCGAGCTCGGCTTTCTCAACGGCGCCCGGATGCTGGATGGTGTACCTCTTCATGCCCTTGTCACCTACGACTAAAGCCCAACAGGCAGAATTCGAAGATGTGGTCGAGGCCTTCCGCGCCCATCACCCGGAGGGCGATACCGATCTGCTGAAACGTGCCTACGAACTGGCACGCGATGCGCATGAGGGCCAGAAGCGGAAGACCGGCGAGCCCTATATCACCCACCCGGTGACAGTCGCACTGATGCTGGCCGAGTACGGGCTCGATGAGCAGACACTGGCCGCGGCGTTCCTCCATGACGCAGTTGAAGACACCCCGCTGACAGTCGGTGAGATCATCACCCAGTTCGGTGATGAGGTGGGTCGGCTCATCGACGGTGTCACCAAGCTGGATCGAGTCCGATACTCGAATCGGGAGCAGGCCCAGGCAGCCACGATTCGGAAGATGGTGGTCGCGATGGCCCAGGACGTTCGCGTGCTGATCATCAAGCTCTTCGACCGGCTCCACAACATGCGGACGGTGCACGCCCTACGCGACGAAAAGCAACGCAGGGTGGCCCAGGAGACCCTGGACGTCTACGCCCCGTTGGCGCATCGTCTCGGGGTCCAGGAGATCAAGCATGAGTTCGAGGACCGCTGCTTCGCCATCCTCTACCCCGGCCCCAACGCCGAGATCCAGGCCAAGCTCGCCGAGCGGGCCCCGGAGCGGGAGGCCTTCATCGAAAAGATGGTCGAAGAGGTCTCAGCCATTCTTCACGAGTCCGGGATCGAGGCCGACGTGACCGGCCGACCGAAACACCAGTATTCGATCTACCGGAAGATGCGCGAGCAGAATCGGCCATTCGAGGACATCCACGACCTCATCGGCATCAGGATCATCACCCCGACGATGCGGGACTGCTACGCCGCCCTCGGATTGATCCACAGTCACTGGGTGCCCGTCACCGGGCGCTTCAAGGACTACATCGCGATGCCAAAGATCAACCTGTACCAGTCGTTGCATACCACCGTGATCGGGCCCGACGGCAAACCGCTCGAGGTGCAGATCCGGACCGAGGAGATGCATCAGCGAGCCGAAGCCGGGATCGCGGCCCACTGGCGTTACAAGGAGGGAGAAGCCGGTCAACTCCCGCGTATGGACTTCGCCTCCTGGGGCGAGGACGAAGACCCCGAGGAATTCCTGGCCAATCTCAAGCTCGATCTCTACCAGGACGAGGTGTTCGTGCTGACTCCGGGCGGCGATGTCAAACCCCTCCCTGCCGGCTCGACCGCCGTCGACTTCGCCTACGCGGTACACACCGAGGTCGGGCACCGCTGTGTCGGGGCTCGGGTCAACGGTCGGCTGGTCCCACTCTCCACTCGGCTCCAGTCGGGCGACATCATCGAAGTCCTGACCTCGAAGTCGATGGACGCTGCTCCGAGCCGGGACTGGCTGGGATTTGTGAGAACCGGCAGGGCCAAGTCCAAAATCAGGCATTGGTTCACCCGGGAGAGACGTGACCAGGCGCTCACCGAGGGCAAGGAGGCCCTCCAGCTGATGTTCAAGCGCGAGGCGTCGGATCTCCCACCTGCCGAACGGGAGAAGCTGCTCGAGTCAATAGCGGCCGAGCTGGGCCAGAAGGACCTCGAGGCGCTCCAGGTAGCGGTGGGCGAAGGATCGGTCTCTATCGACTCCGTGTCGACCCGTCTCGCCCGTCTCCTGGCCCCGGACACGGGTGAACGACTCTTCCAGCCGCGTCGACGCCGGCCACTCGACGGGGCCCATGTGGTGGTGGAAGGCCAGGAGGACATGCTCGTCCATCTCGCACGGTGTTGTTCGCCTGTGCCCGGAGATCCGATCGTCGGGTACGTGACTGTGGGACGGGGTGTCTCGGTTCACCGCTCCGACTGCACCAACGTCTTCTCGCTCTCGCAACGTCGGGAGCGAACGGTTGAGGTGTCATGGCCGTTCGAAGACTCCGGCGCCTTCGTGGTCTGGATACAGGTCGAGGCGCTCGACCGAACCCGTTTGTTGAGAGATGTGACCAGTGTGGTCAGCGACACCGGGGGCAACATCACCGCCTCGTCGACCAGCACCGGTGAAGACCGGGTGGCCATTCTTCGTTACGAAGTGGAGCTTTCGGACCCGAGTCAGCTCGGCAAGCTGCTGGCTGACCTGCGTGGGGTAGACGGCGTTTTCTCTGCCTTCCGACTCGCCACCGAACCCACATCTTGATGCTGGTCCTTGCCATCCCTGCCTGGGTTACCCAGACCAACGCCTATGTGATCGCAGAAGGCCCCGGCGATCTGGCTGTGGTGGTTGACGCGCCACCCGATCCCGAAGCCGTGGGATCCGTGCTCGCCCAATACGATCTCTCACTTGTCGGTGTCCTACTCACACATGGCCATGTTGATCACACTGGCGGCAGCGGCCAACTGCAGAGGAAAACGGGCGCGGCCGTTTACGTCCATCCCGACGACGACTTCCTCACCCTCCACCCCTCCGATCAGCTGAGGGCGATCTTCGGAATGCAGCCGCCAGGGGTCTTCGATGTCCCCGAGAAACTCGATCCGCTGGGTGATGGGGACATCGTCGACGTGGCCGGGCTCAACTTCGAGGTCCGCCACACCCCGGGCCACACCCCAGGGCATTGCTGTTTCTACCTGGAGGCCGAGGAGACACTTTTCTCCGGTGATCAGTTGTTTGCCGGGTCGATCGGGCGCACCGACCTTCCCGGAGGGTCGTATGACGCACTGATGAGCTCGATGCGAGAGAAGGTTCTGGTGTTGCCCGACGAGACTCGTGTTCTTCCCGGGCACGGCCCCGAGACCACGATCGGTAGCGAACGCGCCACCAACCCGTTCCTGATCTAACCTGCCTCATCCCATGAGTTTCCAGCCACCGCCGGGCACCGACGACATTGGCGCGCCCCAATCACACATCTGGCGAGAGGTTCTCCGGGAGTGGGAGACCTGGGCTGATCGTTACGGGTATCCGCTGGTGATGACCCCGTTGTTCGAGGCGACGGATCTCTTCGAGCGTGGGGTTGGGGACGCCACCGAGGTGGTCACCAAGCAGATGTACACCTTTACCGACAAGGGTGGCCGGTCGTTGACGTTGCGCCCCGAAGGGACTGCTGGGGTGGTGCGCGCCTTTCTCAACGCCGGTGCCAAGGGGGCATGGAAGGGCGCCTATTCCGGCCCTATGTTTCGCTACGAGCGGCCCCAGGCAGGCCGGCGTCGCCAGTTCTGGCAGGTCGGGGTGGAGTATCTCGATGTCGAAGGCCCCGCGGCCGATGCCGAAGTCGTCGAGCTCGGGTTTCGGTTCCTCAACGCGGTCGAGGTGGCCGGTCTCGACGTCGTCCTCAACTCCCTGGGGGACGAAGTGTGCCGGCCCGGATACGTGGCGACATTGCGCGGCTACCTGGACGAGCGACGATCCCGGCTGTGCCAGGAGTCGGTGAGTCTGATCGAGAGCAACCCGTTGCGTGTTCTCGACTGCAAGGTGTGCGCCCCTGTGCTCGGTGACGCTCCGGCGATGAAGGATCACCTGTGCGATGCCTGTGCCGACCACTATGCCGGGGTGAAGGCGTCTCTCGATCGACTCGATGTTCCCTACACCGAGGACGGTCGGCTGGTCCGCGGCCTGGACTACTACACCAGGACCGCCTTCGAGTACATCGCTACCGATCTCGCCACGGCGCAAAACGCGGTCGGTGGCGGGGGACGATATGACGGCCTGGCCGAGTCAATCGGGGGACGCCGAGCCCCGGGGGTTGGTTTCGCATTGGGAATCGACAGGATCGTCCTCTCGTCGAGCCGCGCTCCAAGCCCGCCGGTCGATGTTTTCGTGATCTCGGAGACCAACCCGTCGGATGCTCTGGTGGCGTCGTCGGTGCTGAGAAGCAAGGGTCTGCGAGTCGAGTTCGACACCGAGGGAAGATCGGTCAAGGCGCAATTCAAGGTCGCATCTCGCTCGGCTGCCCCGGCTCGAGTAATAGTCAGTGACAGCTCGGGGCCGGTTGGGGTCCGATTCGGGGATGACAACATCGACTTGCCGATCGGGGAGGTGGCCGAGTGGCTGATGCAGCGCCTCCGATGAGGACCCATGATGCCGGGTCGATGGGCGAGTCGATGATCGGGGACCGTGTCACGGTGGCCGGTTGGGTGCAGCGTCGCCGCGATCATGGTGGGATCGCCTTCCTCGACCTTCGGGACGCATCGGGACTGATTCAGGTGGTTGCCGACCCGTCGGAGCACGAAGATGCCACCGACCTCCGGATGGAGTACTGCATATCGGTCACCGGCGTGCTGCGCGCCCGGCCCGAAGGCACCGAGAACCCCGATCTGGCGACGGGTGCGGTCGAGATCGGCGCCGAGGAGATCGTCGTCCTCTCTCCCGCGGACACCCTCCCGTTTATGATCGACGATCGGGTGGAAGTCGATGAGAGGGCGCGACTGCGACATCGATACCTCGATCTGAGACGACCCCGCATGGCTGCCAACCTTCGAGCACGATCGCGGGCCACAGCTGCCATCAGACGAGCTCTCGACGACCAGGGCTTTCTCGAGGTCGAGACACCGACTCTGATCAACAGCACCCCGGAGGGTGCCCGCGACATGTTGGTTCCCTCCCGATTGCGTCCGGGTGAGTTCTATGCATTGCCCCAGTCGCCGCAACTGTTCAAGCAGCTCCTGATGATCTCAGGCGTCGAGCGATATTTCCAGATCGCGCGCTGCTATCGGGATGAGGACTTTCGCGCCGACCGGCAGCTGGAATTCACCCAGCTGGACCTGGAAGGCTCCTTCTGGGACCGAGACGACGTCCTGAACGTCATCGAAACGGTCCTGGTAGCGGCGGCCAAGGTGCTGCGGGGGGTCGACATCACCCGCCCCTTCCCGCGTCTCACCTGGCAGGAGGCCATGGATCGGTTCGGATCCGACAAGCCCGATCTGCGGATCGCGGCCGAGATCGTGGACGTTTCCCAACTGTTCACGGACAGTGGGTTCGGGGTGTTCAAGGGAGCCCTGGACGCCGGAGGGACGGTTCGTGGCATCAATGTCGGGGGACAGGAATGGTCGCGGGCAAAGGCCGATTCTCTCACCGAGCGGGCGAAGGAGATGGGTGCCAAGGGCCTGGTCTGGATGGTTGCCGAGGAGGATGGCTCGCTCCGCTCGCCGGTGGCGAAGTTTCTCGACGACGCCGAGGCGGCTGGGATCAAGACCGCTCTCGGCGCCGAGCCGGGTGACGTGATCTTGATGGCCGCCGATCGGTGGCGGGTGGCGGTAGAGGTGCTCGGTGGCCTGCGCAACGACCTGTTGCGACCCAAGGGTCACCAAGATCTGGCGTTTCTCTTCGTCATCGACTTTCCGCTGTTCGAAGAAGAGGACGACGGTTCGGTCACCTTCTCCCACCATCCGTTCACGTCGCCGATGTCACTCGAAGAGATGCGGGACAATCCGACCGGGGCCCTCTCCAAGGCCTATGACGCCGTGCTCAACGGCGTCGAGCTGGGGTCGGGCTCGGTCAGGATCCACGACCCGGCAGTCCAACGGGAGGTGTTCGAGATCCTCGGCATCGCTCCCGAGACTGCAGAGAAGAGGTTCGGCTGGTTTCTCGAAGCTCTCCGCTACGGCACGCCGCCTCATGCCGGATTCGCCTTCGGGATCGATCGCCTCGTCATGGTGCTGCAAGGCGAGAGCTCGATCCGAGAGGTGATCCCGTTCCCCAAAACCCAAAGTGGAGTCGATCCGATGACCGGTGCCCCGACCTGGGTGGACGAATCCCAACTCGACGAGCTCGGATTGAACCTCAACACCCGGGCGAGGCAGCGTCGAGAGGAGCTGGGGGAGACACAAGACACACCGGGAGATTGGTGACGTTGGACTCTGGGCGGATCCTCCTCTGAGACTGATCATCGGGTCATCAGAAAGGAGGCGTCAAGACATGACGCTCACTGCAACACGGACGGCACGACAGCATCGGCCGTTCACAGTGGTTCTGGTGACGACCTTGCTTGCGATTCTGGGCCTTGGTGCGGTTGGTGGTGGATGGGCGATGATTTTCGGAATCGGAGGGGAGACCATGCTGCCCGATGAGTATCTCGAGACGGTCCCCCTGGTCGACAACTGGGCGGTCCCGGGGCTGGTGCTTCTCATCGGGTTCGGTTTCGGATCGCTCATCGCGGCTCACGGATTGTGGCGCCGACCAATATGGGCCTGGTTGGGTGGCCTGGAGCGTCTAACCGGGCATCATTGGTCTTGGACGGCGACCATCCTCATCGGAGCGGGTCAAGTGACGTGGATCACACTCGAGCTGCTATCGATCCCGTTCTCGGTCCTGATGGCGATCTTTGGTCCACTCGGGCTCGCCCTGGTCCTGCTTCCCATGACCCCGTCCGTGAGCGGCTATCTCAGGCTGAAGCAGCCCGACTCAGGCTGACGTAGCCCGACGAGAAGCCGGGTACCGTCGTCGTCAATGAGCGACCTGTTCTCGGCGCGAGCAGACGAACTGACTGCCCGGGCCGCGCCCCTGGCAACGCGAATGCGCCCGCGCTCTTTGGACGAGGTGGTGGGGCAGACCTCTCTTATGTCCCCGGGGGCGGCCTTCAGGCGTCTTGTCGAATCGGGACGTCCGGTGTCGATGTTGCTCTGGGGCCCACCAGGGACGGGGAAGACCACCCTGGCTCGTCTCGTAGCCTCCAACGCGGAGGCCGCCTTCGAAACGCTCTCAGCCACCTCGGCCGGAGTCAAAGACATCCGTGAGGCGCTGGCCGCTGCCAAGAACCGGATGGCGACCGAAGAGCGGCGGACCGTGCTCTTCCTCGACGAGATCCACCGTTTCGCCAAGAACCAGCAGGACGCCCTGCTCCCCGGCGTCGAGGACGGGACCCTGATTCTGATCGGCGCCACCACCGAGAATCCCTTCTTTGAGGTCAACTCGCCGCTGATGAGCAGGATAACGCTGTTCCGATTGGAGGCGGTTTCACCCCAAGAGATAGCCGAGCTGGGCCGACGAGCTCTCCTCGACCCGGAGCGGGGGCTGGCCGAGATGGGGTTGGGCATCGATCCGGACGCCCTCGACGAGCTGGGAAATCGCACCGGGGGCGATGCCCGTCAGGCTCTCAACGCCCTCGAGGTTGCCGCCCTGCTCGCCTCAGGGGATGGGCGGAGCACGATATCTCTCGAAGACGTTACCGAGGCCCTGCAGCGACGGATCGTCAGGTACGACAAGGTGGGCGATCAGCACTACGACGTGATCTCGGCCTTCATCAAGAGTGTCCGTGGCTCGGATCCCGACGCCGCGCTCTATTGGCTCTTCCTGATGATCGAGGGTGGAGAGGATCCCGAATTCATCGCGAGACGCTTGATCGTTCTCGCCGCCGAGGATGTCGGGCTTGCCGACAGCCGGGCATTGCCGCTCGTTATCGCAGCCGCCGAGGCACTCGCCTATGTGGGTCTCCCCGAAGCCGCCTACCACCTGGCCGAGGCGACCATCTATCTCGCCGCGGCTCCAAAGTCGAACTCTGTGGGCAGGGCGATGGCCCGCGCCCGCCAACTGGTCAATGAGGGACCCTCACCGAGCGTGCCACCCCACCTGCGCTCTACCGGTTATCCGGGAGCAGAGAAGCTGGGTCACGGGTCCGGATACAAGTACTCACATGACTATCAAGGGGGCGTGGTCTCCCAGCAGTACTTCCCCGATGGGATCCCACCCGAGGTGATCTATCAGCCGGGTGAGACCGGCGACGAGGGGCGGATCGGTGCCTCGATGTCCGAAATCGACCAGATCCTGGGGCGGGAGGGTCGAGAGGGAAAGGTACGATGAGCCGATGCTCGATCGCATCTGGTGGTTTGTCACCGGCTTGGTGGCGGGAGGCTGGGTGACGGTGCGCGCCCTCCGCCGTCGACCGACCCCCCTGGAGCTGAGGAACGCAGCTTTGGCCAGTGGCGCCGATCTGCTCGATCTCGCGGCCCGGGCGGTCCGCCCCAATAGGGGCCGGTAGCCGGCCGAGGCTCGGTAACCTCGCTGTTCGCCAGCAAGGCCCATCCAGTTGGACAGCAACCAAATCCGAACCGCGTTCACCACCTTCTTCGAGGAGAAGGACCATGTGGTCAGACCGTCCTCGTCGTTGATCCCCGTCGACCCGACGTTGCTCCTGACCAACGCCGGCATGGTCCCCTTCAAACCCTATTTCCTGGGCGAGGAGGAACCCCCCTACAAACGAGCCACCACCGTGCAAAAGGTGGTGCGCACCATCGATATCGATATCATCGGGACCACCCAGAGGCACCTGTCATTCTTCGAGATGCTGGGGAACTTCAGTTTTGGCGACTACTTCAAGACGGAAGCGATCGCCTGGGCCTACGAGTTCGTCACCGAGCGACTCGGCCTCGACCCCGAGCATCTGTGGTACACGGTTTTCGAGACGGACGACGAAGCAGCCGACATCTGGGCGAGCCATGTCCCTGCGGACCGGATCCAACGCAGGGACGAAAAGGACAACTTCTGGCAAATGGGGGTTCCGGGGCCCTGCGGGCCATGCTCGGAGATCTTCTACGACAAGGGACCCGCCTTCGGGGAGGGAGGAGGCCCGGCGCATGGCGATGAGGACCGGTTCGTCGAGATCTGGAACCTGGTCTTCATGCAGAACATTCAGGACGAGCCATATCACGTGATCGGCGACCTGCCCGCCAAGAACATCGACACCGGGATGGGTCTCGACCGTGTGGCCGCCATCCTCCAGGACGTGCCTTCGGTCTTCGATATCGACACCACCAAGCAAGTACGTGATGTGGCTGCGGCGTATACCGGGCTGACCTACGGAGAAGACGAAATCCAGGACGTGTCGTTGCGGATCCTGGCCGATCATGGCCGAGCAGTCACCTTTCTCATCGCCGATGGTGTGATCCCCTCCAACGACGGGCGGGGTTACGTCTTGCGGAGGCTGTTGCGGCGGGCAGTTCGGCATGCCTGGCAATACGGAGGAGAGGGTCTGTTCTTCCCGGGCCTCGTTGCGGCCACAGTCGACGCCATGGGCGACTGGTATCAGGAGCTCCGCCAGAACAGGGACTTCATCACCGAAGTCGTGACCAGGGAGGAGGATCGGTTTCGACGTACTCTCGAGTCCGGGCATCAGTTGCTCGATGCCGAGCTCACCGACGACGACACCGAGCTGACCGGGGCCATCGCGTTCAAGCTCCACGACACTTACGGCTTCCCGATCGAGCTGACGCGGGAAATCGCCGCCGAACGCGGCGTCAACGTGGACACGGCGGGATTCGAGGCCGAGATGGCCGAGCAGAAGCGGCGGGCGAGGGCTGCCTGGAAGGGAGGAGATCAGGCCGCGGCGCTCGACGTGTACCGGTCGCTGCTCGACGTGGCCGGTCTCACCGACTTCGTGGGTTACGAGGCGGACGCCGCCGATGGCCAGGTCCTCTCCATTGTGGCCGATGGCGAGACGATCGACAGGGCCGACGAAGGCCGCGAAGTCGAGCTGTTCCTGAGCAGAACCCCGTTCTACGGCGAGTCGGGTGGGCAAGTTGGCGACACCGGAACCCTCGAGACCGAAACGGGAAGGGGCGTGGTTCTCGACACTCAGCACGTGATCCAGGGACTCCACGGTCACCGTCTCCGGGTCGATTCGGGGTACATCGCGGTGGGCCAAGTCGCCAGGGCCACCATCGACTCCCCACGCCGGGCCGCGACCCGCACGAGCCACACCGGCACCCACGTGTTGCATTGGGCCTTGCGCGACGTGCTCGGTGACCACGCCACCCAGGCCGGTTCCCTGGTCGAGCCGGGACGGCTCCGTTTCGATTTCTCCCATTTCACCCAACTGGCACCGGAGGAACTGGCGGAGGTGGAAGCCGAGGTCAATGTGAGGCTGATCGAGGACAATCCGGTGACGACGACGATCACAACCAAAGACGAGGCCGAGGGGATGGGAGCGCTGGCATTCTTCGGCGACAAGTACGGCAGCACCGTTCGGGTGGTGCAGGTCGGCAGCTTCTCGACAGAGTTCTGTGGGGGGACCCATACCCACACCTCCGCCCAGGTGGGGCCGCTTCTGGTCACATCGGAGTCTTCGATCGGCTCCAACTTGAGGCGGGTCGAAGCCCTCACCGGTCTGTCTGCCTACCAGCAACTGGTCGAAATGCGGTCCAGCCTCGACCGAGCCGGGCGACTGCTCAAAGCCTCCGGCTCCGACGTGCCGGCCCGGGTCGAGGCTCTTCTCGAGCGGGTGGGCGGCCTCGAGCACGAGTTGGACACGATCCGGTCACAACGACGAGGGGAGCTCGCCGCCGAGTTGGCGGCGTCGAGGGTCAAAGTCGGGGAACACTCGCTGGTGGTGGCTCCAGCTCCTGAGTTGGACCCCAACTCGTTGCGTCAGTTGGCGTTGGGGATTCGGGACCGGCTGGACGGCAGCTCGGTGATAGTGATCGGCGCGGTCCATGGGGGGAAGGGGGCCCTGGTCGGCCTGGTCACGCCTGATCTGGTTGCAGCCGGAGTCTCGGCTGCCGAGATCATCGCGGCCGCGGCTGGTGAGCTGGGGGGAGGGGGCTCGCGCGATCCGGAGCTGGCGCAGGCAGGTGGCCCCCACGGGGAGAATCTCGACACAGCACTCGACTTGGCGCGCGTCAGCGCCGAGCAGCGGCTCGGGAGTCTGTGAGCCGTTCCTTGGGTGTCGACTTCGGCACGACCCGGGTAGGTCTGGCCATCTCGGATCCACTGGGATTGACGGCGCGTCCCCTGTCGGTGGTGCCCCGGTCCGTGGTGCTTGACGAGGTTGTGAACCTCGTCAAAGAGCAGGACATAGGTACCATCGTGGTCGGTCTCCCCACCGGTTTGAGTGGTGGAGAAGGGGTGTCTGCGACCGAAGCCAGGAAGCTCGCCGAGGAGATTCGGACTGTAACCGGGGTGGATGTGGTCATGGTGGACGAGCGATTCACCTCGCGTCTTGCGGAGGTAGCCCTACTCGAATCGGGCATGAAGCGCCGGAAACGAAGAGAAACCGTGGACAAGGTGGCGGCCGCCATCATCTTGCAGGACTATTTGGACAGGAATCAATGACGTACGAGCCAGTTCCGGAGCCGTCGCCTTGGGTGCGTGTCGCCAAGGTCGTGTCCGTGATCGGGCTCGTCGTCGTTGCCGGTGTGGCGATTGTGGGCGGGGGCTCATATCTCGGACGCTGGGTTGGCTCGACTTTCAGCTCGGACGACCCAACCGGAGCCCCGTCGGTCGTGCCCGGATTGGATGTGACTGTCGAGATCCCTGCTGGATCCACGGCCAAGGACATCGGCGCCATCCTCGCCGCCCAGGGAGTGGTCAGGTCCGCTCTGGAGTTCGAGGTTGCAGTCCGCAACACGGAGGCCGCGTCCCGTCTCCAGGCCGGCACCTACGGGCTCGAGACCCTGATGGACCCATCGGAGGTCGTGGCGGTGCTGGTGGTCGGCCCGGTGGCTGACACTTACCGGGTAACGGTCATCGAAGGTTTGCGTGTCAGCGAGATCCTCACACGGCTTTCGGAGGTGTCCGGGCAGCCCTACGCCGAGTTCGAGCAGGCACTTCTCGAGGGAGAGGTGGACACCTCGCTCCGCCAGATGCCGGCTGAGCCCGACCTTGCCGAGTGGGAAGGGCTTCTCTTCCCGGACACCTATGAGTTCACCCGGTCAGCGGCGCCGGCGAGCATCCTGCAACGGCTCGCCTCGACCATGGAACAACGGGTTGACAGCATCGACTGGTCGGTTCTCGAGGCAAATGGCTACTCGCCCTACGATGGGCTGATCATCGCCTCGTTGATCGAGACCGAGGTTCTGCTCGACGAGGAGCGGCCCACGGTGTCCAGCGTCGTGCACAACCGTCTCGCCTTGGGAATGAAGCTCGACATAGATGCCACCGTGCTCTACGCGCTGGGAACCCGTGACATCTCACAGTTCGACCGCGATGTGGACTCTCCATACAACACGTACCTCGTCAACGGGCTCCCGCCGACACCGATCGCCGGACCGGGGCGCGCCTCTCTCGAGGCCGCGGCCGCCCCAGCCGAGACCGAGTTTCTCTTCTACGTCCTGTCTGATCTCGAGGGGCATCACGCCTTCGCTGCGACGCTCGATGAGCACAACGCCAACGTGGCCCGGGCGAGGGAGGAAGGGGTTCTTCCCTAGAGGAAGGGGTTCCTCGGCACACCTGCACACCCCGGTGCCACACTGCAGCCAATGGCGACGTCTCTCCGTCTGGCCGTGCTCGGCGACCCGATCAGTCACTCGCGCTCTCCGGCGATCCACGGCGCCGCGATACGCCATCTCGGCCTTGAAGGCGGCTACGAGGCCCGGCGGGCAGGGCCCGAGGAGCTCATGGTCGCCATTGGCGAGTTGCGCCAGGGCACCCTGCAGGGAATCAACATCACGATGCCCCTGAAGGGGGAGGCCGCCCGGGCCGCCGGGCTTCTCACGGAGGAGGCCCGGGTGAGCGGGTCGGTCAATACCCTACGGTTCCGGGAAGGCGTCGTCGAAGGGCACAGCACGGACGTGGTCGCAGCGCGAGCGGCGTTCACCGATCCTCGATTCCGACCGGACGCCCCGATCTTGATTCTCGGCTCGGGAGGTGCTGCCGCTGCGGTCCTGGCTGCCGCCGGCGAGCGTCACGTCTACCTGGCGGCGAGAAACCAGGATCGAGCCGCCAACCTGGCCGGGCTCACCCATGTACCAGCAAGCATCGTCCCTTTCGGCACTTCGATTGTCGGAGCGCTGGTTGTCAACGCCACTCCGCTCGGAATGCGCGGGGAGCTGCTGCCAGAGACGACTATCGGCGTGGCTTCAGGATTGGTGGACCTGGCGTATGGCCATGATCCGACCCCGACTGTGACCTGGGCGGACGGCACCGGCTTGTCGGTGATGGATGGAGTTGAATTCCTGGTACTTCAGGCCGCGAGCTCATTCGAGTGGTGGACCGGTCTGGTGGCACCGTTCGAGGTGATGCTCGAGTCGGCGAGAAAGCTCTAAAGAGGGGTTGGGAAAAGGCCGATCTGGAGAGGCAAGGAAACGTAGGCAAGGAGTGGTCGAGGTGGCTCTTTCTGGAAATTTGGGGTTTGTCCCTCTGAGCGAGGTGCTCCGGCTTTTGACGCGGTCTGATCAGCGTGGATCGGTCGATGTGCGCGGTGAGGACGTCCGCGGGCGCATCTTCATCACCAAGAAGGGGATTTCCCTGGCGACCACAGCCGAAGACCGCGACCTGCACACGCATTTGGTCAATTCGGCGTATGTCGACGACTCGTTCCTGCGCAAGGTCGTTTCCGGTGAGGCCACTTTTGCCGATCTCGGCGAGCGGGAAGCCGCAATCGTCAACCTGCTGCGTGAGATAACGATCGAGAGTCTCTATAGCCTGACCGACAAGGGCGCCACGTTCGAAGTGGCCGAGGACGCCACCACTCCTTATGCCAGCAGCCGGCCCTTCGAGCTGGAGGCGATCCTGGACGAAACCCGTCGCCGGGCAGGCGAGTGGGCCGGTGTCCACAAGGTCATCGCCGACCTCGATGCCACGATTCGCATGAACCGCGATATCGGGGATCGCCAGGAGATCAAGGTCAACCGTGAAGCCTGGCGTCTGCTCGCAGAGCTTGGTTCTGGGGCCTCGGTGAAAACGATGGCCGAGCGATTGGGAACCACCGAGTTCTGGATTGCCAAGGTCGCTGCCGAGATGACCGAAGAGCAGTTGCTGGTGTTGAGCGAAGACTTCGCCCCTGAGCCCGTTCGCGACGAGGCCTATCCCCAACCCGTCACCGTGACCGAAGAAGACGAAGAAGACAAGGATCCGAACGAGTCGTGGTGGGTAGAGCCCGAGCACGACCAGGCTGGCGACGCGCCCGCCGCGGAGACCGAAGTCGCGGATTCTGACGATCCCACCGAGCAGGACGAGCCGGCCAAGGACAGCCGGTTTGGTCACTTTGTCAGGGCCGCCCAGGTGGAGTCCCCGTCCCCGGCCGTCGAGAGCGCCGAGTTGGAGGAGGCGGTCGACTCCCACGAAGACGATGAGTACCTGGATGCGCCAGTGATCGAGCCTGCGGCCGGCCTCGAAGATGTGGAAGAGGACACCGAGGCCTTCCTCGAGAAAGTGTTCTCCCAACTCGAAGTCAACGGTCAGCCGGAGGTCGAGGACGAGGGGCATGGTCTGCTCCGCCGACGTCGCATGGGCTCGGTGCTCAAGGAGATCGAAGAAGACTGAATGACCGGTCGTTTCGACGACCAAGGCTAAGTTGCTCCGGCGGTGACCAGCGTCCTCGCCGGAGCTCTTGGCTTTCTTGGGGCCATGATTGCCCACGATCTGGCAGCTCAGGTCCTAGGGGATCAACCGCTTCGCCCCTTTTCCGGAACCTGCCCTCGGTGCGGCAACTCGAGAGGATGGACCCACCGCACCTGTACCGGATGCGGGCGAAGCATCGGACGGGAGCTGGTCGGGCTCGTGGTTGCGGTGGTGTTCGCCATCGCCTTCGCCAACACAATCGGCATGGTTTGGGCCCTCGTTCCCTACCTGGGCTTCCTGACGCTCACCTTGGCGCTCGGTGTGACCGACGTCGACGCCTTACGGATCGTCGACCGTCTCAACCTGCGGGGGACGGTTCTCCTGGTAGGCGCTCTCGGGCTGGCAGCGCTGGCCGACGGCGCCGGATCGGCCTTCCTGCGGGGTGTCCTCGGTGGCGCGGCGTACTTTGTCGGGACCAACCTCGTGTTCCTCCTGGTGCGGGGGAGAGGCTTCGGGTACGGCGACGTGAAGTTGTCGGTGCAGCTGGGGGTCTTCACCGCCTACATCTCCTGGGGCACTTTGGGTTGGAGCGTGTTCCTCACCGCGATGATCGGCGGGGTGCTGTCGATCGCGGTGGTATTGGCCGGGGCCGTGACGAGGTTGCGTAGGAAGGGGAGTGGGACCGAGGCGCCGGAGGGGTCGATTCGCGATTCCATGAAGGTGGAGCTCCCATACGGGCCTTCGATGATCCTCGGCTCTTGGATAGCAATCGCCGTCGCCGGACTCGGAGCTTTCCCGATCCCGACGTAGCATCCGCCCGATGTTGCGCTTCATGACGGCCGGCGAGTCACACGGGCCTGGGCTGGTGACAATCGTGGAAGGGTTGCCACGCGGCCTCGTCATATCTCCCGACCGCATCACCGGAGAATTGGCTCGCCGACGGATGGGCTACGGGCGAGGCAAGCGAATGGCCATCGAACAGGACCAGATCGAGATCCTCGGTGGCATCCGCCATGGTGAGACGCTTGGCTCGCCGGTGGCGGTGCTCATCAGGAATACCGAGTGGCCGAGATGGTCCGACGAGATGAGCCCGGAGCCGGCAGCCGCCAAGAAGCAGGTCACCCGTCCCCGTCCCGGCCATGCCGACCTGGCAGGGATGCTCAAGTACGGGACCGATGACGCCCGGGACATCCTGGAGCGCGCCTCGGCCCGAGAGACGGCGGCACGCACGGTGGCCGGTGTCCTGGCCAAGGCTCTCCTCGAGACGGTGGAGGTCACGGTGATCAGCCACGTCATCTCGATCGGTGCCGTGGTCAGCGAAGGTGCTTCGCCGGGGCCACAGGATCTGGGGTTGGTGGACACGAGCCCGGTTCGCTGCTTTGACCAGGCTGCGGAGAAGGCGATGGTGAGTGCCATCGAGGATGCAAAAGCGCGACGGGACACACTGGGAGGGATTTTCGAGGTTCTCGGTTTTGGTGTGCCACCCGGGATCGGTTCCCACGTCCACTACGACCGGAGGTTGGATGCCCTGCTCGCCGCCTCGGTCATGTCGATACCGGCGATCAAAGGTGTGGAGATCGGCGATGGATTCGAGGTGGCCGGCCTGCCCGGGTCGAAGTCACATGACGAGATCATCCTCGACGACGGTCTTCTCTCTCGCCCGACCAATCGCGCCGGGGGCAGTGAGGGTGGGATGAGCAACGGGGAGACAATACGGGTGCGGGGTGCCATGAAGCCGATTTCGACCCTGATGAGGCCACTGCAAACTGTCGACATGACCACCGGGGAGCCCGCCGAGGCGGTTCGGGAGCGATCGGATGTCTGTGCCGTCCCCGCCGCAGCGGTCGTTGGCGAGCAAATGGTGGCTCTGGTGCTCGCGGCTGAGTTCCAACGGAAATTCGGGGGCGACAACGTCGACGAGTTCGTGGCTGCGGTCGATCGTTACAAGTCGGGCATCGCGGGTCGACCCGGATGACCGGCTCGGGCATGACACCACCGGGCCCTGTCGCTCTCGACAGGCGCGGGGTGGAGGAAAGAACCGGGGCACCGTGGCCATCCTGACTGTGGCCGGCTCAACGGAGCTGATCGTGGGTCACGGGCTCCCTGACGTTATCCTCCCGGTCCGTGCCGGGCGCCAGCGGGTGGCGGTCATTACCCAACCGGGCGCCACTCAGATTGCACTCGATGTCGCACAGCGTCTCCGGGAAATCGGTCTTCAGGTCGAGGTGATCGGTCTTCCCGATCGCGACGAAGCCAAGACCCTTGCGGTGGCGGAGTCGGTGTACGAGGCCCTGGCTCGTTTCGGCTTCGGACGTCATGACACCGTGGTTGGGGTGGGCGGAGGTTCGGTGACTGATCTCGCCGGGTTCGTGGCCGGCACCTGGCTCCGGGGGGTGGAAGTGGTTCACATCCCGACCACTCTGCTGGCAGCCGTCGACGCTGCCATCGGGGGGAAGACCGGGGTGAACCTCGCCGGCAAGAACCTGGTGGGGTTGTTCTGGCACCCGACCCGGGTGGTCGTCGATGTCGGGATCCTCGGCCGACTTCCTGGTTCGTTGCGCAGGGAAGGCCTGGCCGAGGCACTGAAAGCAGGGATCGTAGGGGACCCCGAGCTATTCGACCTGCTGGCGACACACGGTGAGGATTCCGAGCTGGAGGAGGTGGTCACCAGGGCCGCTGCCGTCAAGGCAAGAGTGGTCGGTGAAGACGAACGCGAGTCCGGTGTGAGGGCAACTCTCAACTTCGGCCATACCATCGGTCATGCCATCGAGTTCGCATCACCCTTGTCCCACGGAGAATGTGTAGCAGTGGGAATGGTGGCGGCCGGGCGGATCTCCGAACGTCGTCTCCGATTCCCTGGCTTCCAGCGGATGGTCGCGGCGATCGCCGGTCTGGGTCTGCCGATCCGGGTCGACGGGTTGGATCGGGCACGGGTCGAGGACCTGTTGCGACATGACAAGAAGCGAGACGCCGAAGGCTTGCGCATGGTTCTACTGAGGTCGCTGGGGGATCCCGTCGTCGAGCACGTCGATGATGTTGATCTCGAGTCAGGGCTCGGCGCTGTTGGTCTCTGAGCGAATTACCGTCCCCGTGAGGCGAGAGGACTGAGCCCAAACGATGATAAGCACCAATGACGTGAGGCCGGGAATGGCCCTCCAGCTCCACGACGGTCTGTTCACCATCGTCGAGTACCAGCATGTCAAGCCGGGCAAGGGCAAAGCCTTTGTCCGTATGAAGCTGAAGAACCTGGAAACGGGGCAGGTTCTGGACCGGACTTTTCGAGCCGACGAGAACGTGGATCAGGCGATCATCGATCGTCGAGACCACCAATACCTGTATCAGGACGACCTCGGCTTTCACTTCATGAATCTCGAGGACTTCGGGCAACTGGCATTGAGCGACGACGACGTCGGTGACGCCTCGGGCTACCTGGTCGAGGGGATGACGGCGAGTCTGTCCCTGTACCAGGGTGCGGCGATTGGCGTGGAGCTGCCGGCGTCGGTCGAGCTCGAGGTCACCTACGCAGAACCGGCGGCCAAGGGCGATACTCGCACCGGCGCCACCAAGCCGGTCACACTTCAAACCGGGATCCAGATCCAGGTTCCGCTGTTCGTGGAACAGGGAGACCGGGTGAAGGTCGACACCAGGTCCGGGGAGTACTTGACCAGGGTATGAGCCCGGACACCGCGCCTATCGCCAGCATCCCGGCGCGGGTCACAGTCGAACAGCTCGCGGTGGCGCTCCGCCTCGACCTGACAGCGGTACAGGCGGTCCTCGACGCCCGCGCCGAGCTCTCTTCGCCCGACGTTGTGTTGGGACCCGACCTGACGATGGCGGTGGCGAAGGCGCTGGGGGTACCGCTCAACATTGAGGCGAGGGACATGGCGTTGGAGATCCTCTATCAGCTCGAGACCGGAGGAGAGGCCGGTGATCTTCACGATCTGAAGGGCCGCGTCGGGTTCCTGGTCAACGGTGTGATCGGCCACAAGGAGGAGCTCGATCACGAGATCGAGTCGGCGTCGGAGCACTGGAGCGTCGCTCGGATGCCGATACTCGATCGCTCGATCCTCCGGATCGGCCTCTTCGAGCTGCGTCACAGCAAAGAGACACCGACCGCGGTCGTGGTCTCGGAGGCCGTCCGTCTTGCCCAGACATACTCGACAGAGAGGTCCGGGTCTTTCGTCAACGGGGTCCTCGCCTCCCTGGCGCGCACCGCGCAGGGCTGAGGTTTGGACCACCGTCGAAGACGGCTAAGGTCGTCTTGCCTTTAAAGCACGGTCCGGTGAGGCCGGGAAGGAGTGAGATGGGTCACAACCCGTCGGCGTCGGAGGTCCTTCGATGCCCCAGGTGATGCGCGGCGAGGACATCCGTCGAGCAGTCCGCCGAATCGCCCACGAGATACTGGAACGCCACCGCGGAGCCGAAAGCGTGGTCATCGTCGGGATTCACACTCGCGGAGTCCACCTCGCTCGTCTCTTGGGAACCCTCATCGCAGAATTCGAAGGGGTGTCGGTGCCGGTTGGCGAGCTCGACGTCGGCGATTATCGGGATGACCGCGATCTACGCCCCGTTCCCACCGGCCGAAGAACCGAGATCCCTGCCGACATATCGCAACGCCGCGTGATCGTCGTCGATGATGTCCTCTACACCGGTCGGACGGTGCGGGCCGCCCTCGACGCGCTGTCCCACCTGGGCCGAGCCACTCAGACCGAGCTTGCCGTGCTGGTCGATCGCGGGCATCGCGAGCTGCCGATCCGGGCCGACTATGTCGGAAAGAACCTCCCCACCAGTCAAGACGAAGTGGTCCGGGTGCGTCTCGAGCCGATCGACGCCGAGGAAGGGGTCTGGATCGAGAGGAACGGGGCCGCGTGAGTGGGCTGCTGACGCTTCGCGGTGTGACGGCCGACCGACTCGGGGAGCTGCTCGACGCGGGGCAGCGTCATGTCGAGCTGATCCGGTCGGGTGCAAGCGCACCGGTCACCCTGGCGCGCCGCACCGTGACCATCGCCTTCTTCGAGCCGTCCACCCGAACCCGGCTCTCCTTCGAGAAAGCTGCCATGACGTTGGGCGCCACCGTCTTGACTCTCGGCCAAGAATCATCGACCGTCAAAGGCGAATCCTTCCGGGACACCATCCAGACCTTGACCGCGATGGGTAGCGATGCCCTGGTCATCCGGCACCATCTGGCTGATGCCGCCGAGCTGGCCGCGCGGTGGTCGGGGATCCCGGTGGTCAACGCCGGAGTGGGAAGACGGGAGCACCCGACCCAGACCCTGATCGATGCCCTCACACTGCGTCAGCACTTTGGGACACTCCACGGCTTGCGGATGGGGATGGTCGGCGATGTCCGCAACAGCCGGGTGGCGAGGGGACATCTCAACGCCCTGCCCACCTTGGGTGTGGAATTGACGCTGATTGGCCCCTCCACGTTGCTACCTGATGCCAACCCATGGGGAGCGCGCACCTCCCATTCGCTGGACGAGGAGCTGGGCGATCTCGACGTGGTCTACCTCTTCCGTATCCAAAGGGAGCGGGGGGCGGGAACGGGCTTGCCCTCGGAGCCCTCCTACCACCTTCGTTACGGGATGAGCGAGGAGAGACTCTCCTTGCTCAAGCCGACCTCGATGATCATGCACGCAGGCCCGATGAATCGGGGAGTCGAGATCGACGACGCAGTCGCCGACGGCGAACGCTCCCTGATCCTGTCCCAGGTGGCAAACGGCGTCCCGATGCGCATGGCGGTGCTCGAGGACGCCCTGGGGGGTCGGTCATGATCATCATCGAGGACGCCCAGGTGCTTCGAGCGACCGGGGTCGAGCGATGCTCAGTGGTCATCGAGGGCGATCGGGTCGTGGCGGTCGGCTCGGTCGACGCCGTCAACGGAGCGCGTGTCATAGGGGCCGGCTGCGCCTGGTTGGGGCCGGGGCTAGTCGACCTGCACGTCCATTTCCGCGATCCAGGTCAGACCTGGAAGGAGGATCTCGACAGCGGCGCCCGCTCGGCGGCCGCAGGCGGGTACACCGCGGTAGTGACCATGCCCAACACCGACCCTCCGATCGACGGCGGGTCGAGAGCCGTCGAAGCGATCTCCCGGGGGGATTCAATCGACAGCGTGCACATCGAGGTCGCCGGCGCCCTGACCAAGGGGCGGGCCGGTGTCGAGATGGCCGACTTCGACGCGATGTACGAGGCCGGGATCAGAGTCTTCACCGACGACGGCGACTCTGTGCCCGAGGCCGGGCTGCTCAGGAGGATCATGACCTATCTGAGCGCCCTGCCGGGTGCAGTGATCGCCGAGCATCCCGAGGATCGTTCGATGACCGCCGCGGGTCATCTCCACGAAGGTGCGATGTCGGACTTGCACGGCATCGTCGGGATACCCGGAGTCGGCGAAGAGGCCATCGTTGCCAGGGACATTGCCGTTGCAAGGGACACCGGTGCCCGTCTCCATCTCCAGCATCTTTCGACCGCCGCCGCCGTCGAGCTGGTTCGCCATGCCCGGGTCACCGGAGCCGCGGTGACGGCTGAGGTCACCCCTCACCATCTCGCTATCGACGATGGTCGGCTCGAGCATCTCGACCCGAACCTGAAGATGTACCCACCGCTCCGGTCGCCGGCCGACAGGTCGGCGATGATCGACGGGCTGCGCGATGGTGTGATCGATGCAGTGGCCACCGATCACGCTCCTCATACGATCGTCGAGAAGGCCGTTCCCTTCGAGCAGGCTCCACGAGGCGTGATCGGGCTGGAAACGGCGGCAGCCATCGTCTCTGTGGCTCTCAGCGGCGACCAGGCGGTCTTCTTCGAGCGGATGAGCATCTCTCCGGCTCGGATCGCCGGCCTTGCCCGTCACGGGATGCTGGTAGAGCCCGGCGCACCAGCCAATCTCGTGATCTTCGACCCCGAGCAGAGATGGGTGCCCCGTGTATTCGCCTCGAAATCGGCGAACAGCCCCTTCCTGGGTGAAGAACTGGTCGGCAAGGTGCTGGCAACGATCCATGAAGGTGTCATCACCCACGAGGAAGGGCTGACATGAGCGACCACGGACAAGCCCTGCTCTGCACCGCGGACGGCGAGACGTTCCGGGGACGATCGGTGGGAGCGCCCGGGTTGACCACCGGCGAAGCAGTCTTCAACACCTCGATGAGCGGGTACCAGGAGATACTCACCGACCCCTCCTACGCCGGCCAGGTGGTGGTCATGACCAGCCCTCACATCGGGAACTACGGCGTCACCGGCCTCGACGAGCAGTCCGCGGGACCGGCGGTCTCGGGTTTTGTGGTCCGCAGCATGTCGCGCCGCGACTCGAATTGGAGATCCCAGGGCACCGTGGGCGATTACCTGCGTCGACACGGGGTGGTGGCGATCGGGGACGTCGACACCAGACGACTCACCCGACACATCCGGGACCGTGGTGCGATGCCGGTCGCCATCGGGGTGGATGCCGATGAGGCCGAGGTGCGGGAGTTGGCGCGATCCGCCCCTTCCATGGTCGGGCTCGACCTGGCGTCCACCGTGACCACACCGGAGCCATACCGGCTCGAGGCTCAGGGAGAAGCACTGGGCCGGGTGGTCGCCATCGATCTGGGGATGAAGCGCGACATACTCGACAATCTCACCGGCAGGGGCTTCTCGGTCGACGTGGTTCCTTCCTCGACTGATGCCGCAACGGTTCTATCCCTGGCACCGGACGGGGTCTTTGTCTCCAACGGCCCCGGAGACCCCGAGCCGCTGGTGGCCGCAACGGAGACCCTTCGCGGGCTCCTGGGCAAGGTGCCATTGTTCGGGATATGTCTCGGGCATCAGGTCCTGGGCCTCGCCGTGGGAGCCATCACCTACAAGCTGCCCTTCGGTCATCACGGCGGCAACCACCCCGTGCGGCGGATGGAGGACGGCCGGGTCGAGATCACCGCTCAGAATCATGGTTTCGCGGTCGATCTGTGGTCGCTGAGCAGTGAGGTCGCGCCTCGCCGTTCCCGTCTGGTCGGCGCAGAGCTGCTTCCGCCGAGGGTCGACACGGGATTCGGCCCCTTGGTGCCCACCCATCAGAATCTGAATGACGGCACCTTGGAGGGGATGCAACTGTTCGATGTCCCTGCCTTCTCGGTTCAGTACCACCCCGAGGCAGCTCCCGGCCCCCGTGACGCTCATGGTCACTTCGACGAGTTCGTCCGGCTGATGGGGAGGGGGGCCTGATGCCGAGACGCACCGACATCCGATCGATCCTGCTCATCGGGTCCGGCCCGATCATCATCGGCCAGGGATGCGAATTCGACTACTCCGGAACCCAGGCTGCCAAGGTGCTGCGGGCCGAGGGCTATCGGGTGATCCTGGTCAACTCCAACCCGGCCACGATCATGACCGACCCCGAGTTCGCAGATGCCACCTATATCGAGCCGATAACCCCCGCGGTCGTGGCCGAGATCATCGCCCGGGAGAACCCCGATGCCCTTCTGCCCACCCTCGGCGGTCAGACCGCGCTCAACGTGTGCGCCGAGCTGGCTCGGAGCGGTGTCCTCACCCGCCACGGCGTGGAGATGATCGGGGCTGGTCTGGAGGCCATCGAGCGCGCCGAAGATCGGGGCCAGTTCAAAGAGACGATGGAATCGGTCGGGCTAGCGGTACCTCGGGCGGGCTACGCCAGATCGATGGCGGAGGCGGTGAAAATCGCACAGGAGATCGGGTTCCCGGTCATGGTGCGGCCGTCGTTCATCCTGGGGGGGAGCGGCACCGGCATCGCCGAGACCGAGGCGGAGTTCCTCGAAGTGGCCCGCAACGGTCTGACCGTCTCCCCGATCTCCGAGATCCTGGTCGAGGAGTCGGTACGAGGTTGGAAGGAATTCGAGCTCGAGGTGATGCGGGACCGAAACGACAACGCGGTCGTGGTGTGCTCGATCGAGAACCTCGACCCGATGGGTGTGCATACCGGGGACTCGATCACGGTCGCTCCGATCCAGACTCTCTCGGACCGCGAATACCAGGAGATGCGCGACGACGCCATCGCAGTCCTCAGGGCGATTGGAGTGGAGACCGGTGGATCGAATGTCCAATTCGCGGTAGATCCCGAAACCGGCCGTCGGCTCGTGATCGAGATGAATCCCAGGGTGAGCCGGTCATCTGCGCTGGCTTCGAAGGCCACAGGCTTTCCCATCGCGAAGATCGCAGCTCTGCTCGCGGTCGGGTACACCCTCGACGAGATCGCCAACGACATCACCGGAGCTACCCCCGCGTCGTTTGAGCCGGCGCTGGACTATGTCGTGGTGAAAGTCCCACGGTTCGACTTCGCCAAGTTCCCCTCGGCATCCACGCTTCTCACCACCTCGATGCGAAGCGTCGGTGAGGCGATGTCGATCGGACGCACATTTCCCGAAGCGTTGCAGAAGGCTTTGCGCAGCATGGAGAACGGTCGGTTCGGTCTCAACGCCGATCCCGCCGAGCAGACGATCAGGGGCGTGTCTGACGTGGCGCTGGCGGTCGCGGTGGAGGAACCACGCCCGGGCCGGATCTTTGCCGTCGGAGAGGCTTTGCGGCGTGGATGGGGAGTGGATCGCGTCTCGGAGTTGAGTGCCATCGATCCGTGGTTCGTCGACCAGATCGCCGAGATCGTCGAGCTTCGATCTGAGATCGAGGCAGTTGGCTCCCTGGACCTCGGGTTGCTGCGTCGGGCCAAGCGGCTGGGGTTCGCAGACCGTCAGTTGGCACACCTGTGGGACAGCACGGAAGAACAGGTGAGAGTGGCGCGTCTCGACGCCGGCCAGACACGCACCTACAAGACCGTCGACACCTGTGCGGCTGAGTTCGAGGCGTTCACCCCGTACCTCTACGGGACGTTCGAGGAGGAGTCCGAGGTCCCTCCTGCGGAGCGGCCCAGGGTGGTGGTACTCGGCTCCGGCCCGAACCGGATCGGGCAGGGAATCGAGTTCGACTATTGCTGTGTGCATGCATCGTTCGCGCTTCGTGACGCCGGATACGAAACCGTCATGATCAACTGCAACCCCGAGACCGTGTCCACGGATTACGACACCTCCGACCGGCTCTACTTCGAGCCGCTCACCACCGAGGACGTGCTCGAGGTGATCGAGGCGGAGCAGCCCGAAGCAGTCATCGTTCAACTCGGTGGGCAGACACCGTTGAACCTGGCTAAAGCTCTCCACGACGCCGGCGTCCCCATCGCCGGGACCTCCCCGTCATCGATCGCCTTGGCCGAGGATCGGGAGCAGTTCGGTGAGCTATGCCGAAGTCTCGGCCTGCGCCAGCCGGCGGCAGGCTCGGCAACTTCGGCGACCGAAGCCGAGGACGTGGTCGACCAGGTCGGCCTGCCGGTGATGGTGCGACCCTCCTTCGTCCTCGGGGGCCGGATGATGCGGGTGATATACAGCGTCGAGGAACTGGCGGACTATGTGCGCGAGATCTATGGCGTAGCCGACCCGGAGTTGATCGGGGCGCCGATCCTCATCGACCGTTTCCTCGAGGCTGCGGTGGAAGTCGACGTGGATGCGGTCTTCGACGGCGCCGAGCTGTTTCTGGGCGGGGTGATGGAGCACGTGGAAGAGGCCGGGGTCCATTCAGGCGACTCCGACTGTGTCACCCCGCCCCCAACCATCTCCGACGAGGCGCACAAAGAGATCCTGCGGGCGACTCGCGAGCTGGCGGTCGCATTGGAGGTGCGAGGCCTGATCAACCTCCAGTTCGCGGTGAAGGCAGACGACGTTTATGTCCTCGAGGCCAACCCGAGAGGCAGCCGGACCGTTCCATTCATCAGCAAGGCCACCGGTGTCCCCTTGGCTCGGATCGCGGCCAGGGTGATGATGGGCTCGACCATCGAGGAATTGCGCCGGGAAGGGCTGGTGCCGGTCTCGACCGCACGTCCGGCCTTTGTTGCTGTGAAGAACGCGGTCCTGCCCTGGGACCGATTCCCCGAAGAGGACTCAGTGTTGGGACCGGAGATGAGGGCCACCGGTGAGGTCATGGGAATAGGTTCCGATGTGGGTGTTGCTTTTGCCAAGGCGTTGCTCGCCGCCGGTCACATCCTCCCCATCCGGGGCAGGGTGTTTCTCTCCTTTGCCGACCGCGACAAGCCGATGGGCCTGGCCGTTGCCCAGGCGTTCACCATGCTCGGTTTCGAGCTGGTCGCCACCCATGGAACGGCGAGATACCTACGTCACTATGCCATCGACGCCGATCCGGTTCACAAGGTCGGGGAAGGGCCTCGAGACATCGGTCAGCGACTCGAAGACGGCGAGATCCAGCTGGTGATCAACACCCCACGCGGTGGGCGAGCTCGCTCCGATGGCCGCACCATTCGCATCGCGGCGCGGGTCCATTCCATCCCTTGTGTGACCACGATCCAGGGCGGTCTGGCCGTGGCACGCAGCCTGCGCGCCGGTCCGGGCGCGATCCAACGACCGAGGAGTCTCCAGGAATGGCACCAGACCGTCTGAGTGCCCTGCTCGGGGCGATCGAGCTGCGCTCGCCACTGATTGCAGCTTCGGGCACGGTGGGATCGGTCTGGGAATGGGCCGACGTCGCCGATCTGGGCCCATACGGCGCTGCCGTCGCCAAGTCGGTGGCTCCGACGGAATGGTTGGGGCGCCCTGCACCACGGGTCGCCCCCAGCAGTGTGGGCATGCTGAACGGGATCGGGATCCAGAATCCCGGCATCGAACGATGGTCGGAGATGATGGAGCCGCGCATCGCCGGGCTGGGTGTGCCGGTGTGGGGCTCGGCCGTGGGCGAGACTCCGGACGAATTCGCCCTCGTAGCCAAGGGGCTGGTAGCGACTGGCGTTCCGGTCGTGGAGGTGAACCTCTCCTGTCCCAACCTCGAAGACGGCCGCATGTTCTCGCTGGACCAGAAACGCTCCCGGGAGGTCCTCGAAAGCGTGGTATCGGCGGTTGCGGTTCCGGTAGGAGCCAAGCTGTCCCCGAACACAGACGACATCGTCTCCGTTGCGGCAGCCTGTATCGATGCCGGTGCGGCCTTTCTCACCTTGACCAATACGGCACTTGGCTTTGGTATCGATGTCGCAGCTCGCAGACCGCTGCTGAGCGGAGGGATCGGGGGCTACAGCGGCCCGGGGTTGAAACCGCTCGCCCTACGCTGCGTGTATGAGGTGTCACAGGCTCTGCCCGGCGCCCCGATCGTGGGCTGTGGGGGGGTCATGAACGGGAGCGATGTGGTCGAGTATCTCCTGGCAGGAGCCTCCGCAGTCGGGCTGGGGACCGTGCACCTTGCCGAGCCTCGGGCCGGGAAGAGGATCCGAGGAGAGTTGATCAAGCAGATGGACCGTCTCGGTGTTGGTTCCGTCGGCGAGCTCGTCGCAGGGGTGGTTCCGTGGTGAACCGCGTGCTGGTCGCGCTCGATGTTCCCACGGCCGCCGAAGCGATGGCCTTGGCCGAGAAGCTCCAACCTCACGTTGAGGGCTTCAAGGTCGGACTCGAGCTGCTGATGGGCGAAGGCCCGGCGATCGTGTCGCAGGTGGCGGATCTCGGCTCGCCGGTGTTCGTGGACGCCAAGCTGCACGACATCCCGAACACCGTCGGCCGGGCGGTCGAGCTCCTCGGCTCGGCAGGCGCCCGCTGGGTGACGGTGCACGCCTCCGGGGGCCGGGAGATGGTGCGAGTGGCGGCAGAGGCGCTCAACGAGGGCTCAGGGGGCACAGGTGGGGTCCTGGCCGTCACCGTTCTCACATCCCTCGGCATCTACGAGTTGGCCGAGATGGGGATCGATCGACCCTTGGACGAGATGGTGACCTCCCTGGCGAGATCGGCCGCGGCCGGCGGCGCCGAGGGCGTGGTCTGCGCGGTCACCGAGGCGAGGTTGGTTCATGCCCTCGGTCTCGGGCTCACCGTGGTCACTCCCGGGATCAGGCCGGCCGGCTCCAGCGCGTCAGATCAGAAACGGGTGTCCACTCCCGAAGCGGCGATCAGGGCCGGATCCGACCTTCTCGTCATCGGGCGTCCGATCACCTCGGCGCCTGACGTCGTGGCCGCGGCCATCGCAATCTCTGAGGAGATCGAGGCGGCGGTTTCCGCCACGTAGCCCGGCCATCGGTAGCTATGGTCGGGTCTTCGAACCCGAGATGAGGACATGGCGCAACCACCCCAACTGAGCGACGAACAGAGAGCCGCAGCGCTGGCAAAGGCGGCCGAAGCCCGACGGATCCGGGCCGAAGTCAAGGAGTTGCTCAAGACCGGGTCGCTTCGGCTGTCCGAGCTCATCGAGCGGGCGCAAGGGGACGACATTCTCGCCGGGCTCAAGGTGGAGAGGGTGATCGCATCGATGCCCGGGACGGGCAAGATAAAGGCCAAGCGAATGATGGAGTCGCTGGGCATCGCCGAGAACCGTCGCCTGCGAGGTCTGGGAGAGAAGCAAAGAGAGGCCCTCCTAGCCGAGTTCTCCTGAGTGGCGGGTCGTCTACTGGTCGTGTCCGGGCCTTCGGGGTCTGGCAAGTCGAGCATCGTCAGAGAGCTCCTCGACCGACTCGACCTCCAATTCTCGGTTTCCGTCACCACCCGCCTGCCCCGACCCGGCGAGCGCCATGGCGATCACTACAACTTCGTATCCCGTCGTGACTTCGAGGCGATGATCGAGAGCGGACAGTTGCTCGAGTGGGCGATCTACAACAACCGCTATTACGGGACTCCGGCCGCCCCAATCGAATCCGCGGTGGCCGAGGGCCGCGACGTCCTGCTCGAGATCGAGCTGCAGGGTGCCCGTCAGATAAGGGAGCATCGGCCTGACGCGATCATGTTCTTCGTGGCCCCGCCCTCCATGGACGAATTGGAACGGCGGCTGCGGAGACGGGGTGACACCACTGAGGAGGACATCGAAGACCGGCTCGAAATCGCCGAATCGGAGATGAAGGAAGCGCCGACGCTGTTCGACCATGTGGTGGTGAATGAAGACCTCGATGGTGCGATCGAAGAGATCGTGGGGCTGATTACCGGCGGTTGATCGGGTACTCTGTCCTTCTCCCACCCCCTAAAGGACGCAATGAAGATCGAAGACGTCATCGACCAGATCGGCAATCGTTTTGCGACGGTGGTCGTGGCAGCTCGCCGGGCCCGCCAGATCAACGGGTATTTCCATCAGCTCGGTGTCGGGTTTGGCGAGTTCGTGCCGCCACAGGTGCACTCCTTGTCCCGCAAACCACTGACCATCGCCATGGAAGAGATCGCCGAGGGCAAGGTCTCTGTCGACACCGTCGAGGCCTGATGCTCCAGGGACGACGCGTCCTTCTCTGCGTCACGGGCGGTGTCGCTGCCTACAAGTCGGCGTACCTTGCCCGGCGTCTGATCGAAGCCGGCGCCTCGGTTCGGGTCGAGATGACCGACTCGGCCCTGGAGTTCGTGGGGTCTCAGACCTTTGCCGCCATCACCGGTGAGCATCCGTTCACCTCTCTGTTCGCAGCCGACCTCGTCTCCCCACACACCGACCTTGCTCGTTGGGCCGACCTGGTGATCGTTGCTCCCGCCACGGCGGCGACCATCGGCAGAGTCGCCAACGGGGTGTCGTCCGATCTGGTGAGTGCGACGCTTCTCGCCACCACGGCACCGGTCCTGATCGCCCCGGCGATGCACACCGAGATGTGGGAGCACCCCGCCACCAAACACAATCTCGAAGTGATGACCGGCTGGGGATACCAGGTGGTGGGGCCCAATGTCGGAGACCTGGCGGGCGGTGACACCGGCCCGGGCCGGGTTGCCGAGCCCGAGGAGATCGTGGATGCGGCGAACAGTATCCTGAGCGGGGAAGGTCAGGGCCGGAGGTTCCTGGTGACGGCCGGTGGCACCCGGGAACCGGTCGATCCGGTTCGGTTCCTCGGCAATCGCTCCTCGGGGAAGATGGGTCATGCCATCGCCGACGAGGCGGTCCGGCGCGGCTATGAGGTGACCCTGGTGACAACGGCAGATCTCTTGGTCCATCCCGCAGTGAAGATCGTGAAGGTGGAGACCGCCGACGAGATGCTTGCCGCGGTGTCGGACCTGGAGCCTGACATCGCGGTCATGGCTGCTGCAGTTGCCGACTTCAAACCGACGTCCAGCCTGGGACAGAAGATCTCACGCGCCGAGGGTTTGGACTCGATCGAGCTCGAGGAAACCCCCGACATACTCGCTTCTCTGGTCCAGAGAGAGGATCGCCCGTTCACGGTGGGCTTCGCCGCCGAAACCGGTGACGTGGACCGGGCCATCGAGAAGGCGAAACGTAAGGACGTCGACTTGATGGTCTACAACGACGTGACCGAGCCGGGCTCCGGCTTCGGCACCGACACCAACCAGGTGGTCATCATCGACCGCCAGGGCAACACGGAGGAGCTGCCGTTGCTCTCCAAGAGCGAGGTGGCGAGAAGGCTATTGGAGCGCATCGGCTCGAGACTCGAGCAAGAGGGTTAATCTCGCTTCGGACAATGAGACAGTGGTACTTCACATCCGAGTCGGTGACCGAGGGTCACCCGGACAAGGTGGCAGACGCCATCTCGGACTCGGTCCTGGATGCCGCCCTGACGGTGGAGGCGGGAGCGCGCGTTGCCTGCGAGGTCTTCGTCACTACAAGGCTGGCCGTGGTTGGCGGGGAAATATCCGAGGGGGCCAAGCCGGATGTCGAGGGTATCGTCCGCGACACGGTTGCCCGGATCGGATATAACGGATTCGATCCCGGCTTCTCGGCCGCCGATCTCGAGATCCAGGACAGAGTCCAACTTCAGAGCGCCGACATCGCCGCAGGCGTAGACCGTGAGCTCGGCGCCGGTGATCAGGGATTGATGTTCGGCTTCGCCGTCGACGAGACCGACGAGCTGATGCCCCTTCCGATACAACTCGCCCACCGGATGGCGGAGCGTTTGTCCGAAGTGCGCCGGACGGGCAAGCTCGGATACCTGAGACCCGACGGCAAGACACAGGTGATGGTGCGCTACGAGGGAACCCGTCCGGTTGCGGTCGAGAAGGTCCTCATCTCCGCCCATCACGCCGAAGACAAAGACCAGGCCGAGATGCGACAGGAGATCTTCGACGCGGTGGTGGCCGAGGTGATCCCCGATGACATGCTCGAGCCTGCCATCGAGTTCATCTTCAACCCCTCGGGCCGGTTTGTCATCGGCGGGCCGGTGGCCGACACCGGTCTCACCGGCCGCAAGATCATCGTCGACACCTACGGTGGTTACGCCCGTCACGGCGGGGGAGCATTCTCCGGCAAGGATGCGACCAAGGTCGATAGGTCCGCCGCATACGCCGCTCGTTGGGCCGCGAAGAACCTGGTCGCTGCCGGTGTGGCCCGCAAGATCGAGATTCAGCTTGCCTACGCCATCGGCCATCCCGAGCCTTTCTCGATCCATGTCGAGACTTTTGGCACAGAACAGGTCGCGCCGGAGAGGATCGAGGACGTTGTGAAGAGCGTCTTCGACTTCCGTCCTGCATCCATCATTCGGCATCTCGAGCTGACAAGACCCGTGTTTGCCGGAACCGCGGCCTACGGGCACTTCGGTCGCCCGGAGTTTTCCTGGGAGGCGCTGGACATGGTCGAAGCGATCAAGGGCGCGGCCGGTCTCTGAGTCTGCGCACGGCCCGCGTCGTCCCGGCTGTGGCGACATTCGCCGTCGACAACGGATTCTGGTACTCGATCCCAGAGCATTTGCGGGACTCGACCCAGGTGGGCTCCATAGTGAGGATCCCCCTCTCCGGAAGGAAAACCAGAGGCTTCGTGGTCGAGACCGCTAGCCATCGGGATGGCAAGCTCAAGGACATCGCTGCCCTCTCCAGCCAGGTCCCGGTCTTCGACATCGATCTGCTGAAGAGTCTGCGTTGGGCGGCAACCCATTATGTCGCCCCGGTTTCGGTGCTTCTGGAGAGGGCGTCTCCACCCAATCTCCCCTCGCCGGTGACGCCACCGACCACTGTGGTCTCGTCCACCGAGGTCGCCGGTCATCCGATCCACGACATTGCCCTGTCGGTTGCCAGTGGCCACAAGCGCCCCACCACCGCCCTGGTGGGGCGCTGGCAATCGCTGGAGTGGCTCGATTCGCTGTCCCCGGTTCTGGCGGGCGGGGGCTCGGTCCTGGTCGTCACCGGAACCGAAGCCGAGGCAATGTCCATCGGCGAGGCGGCCGCTGCCCGTGATCTCCCCTTGACGGTGGTGGCCGGAGACGTCGCCCGGGACCTGACCAGCTCGTGGGCCGAGGTTCAGCATCCGGGCCGGCTCATCGTGGGCACCCCCCGGGTCGCCGCCTGGCGCATCGGCGGCTTGGCGCTGTGCGTGGTGCTCGAGGAGGGCCGCCGGGTGATGAAGGACCGCCAGACACCCACGATCCATGTCCGTGATCTGATGGCCACCCGGTCGAGGATCGAAGGGTTCTCCCTCGTCTTCTTTGGGCCCACCCCTTCCCTGGAGGTACTCGCAGCGGGTCCGGAAGTGGTTCGTATCGGAAAACGTGCCTGGCCCTTCGTGGAGGTGGTCGATCGCCGAGAGGACATGCCTGGATCGGGTTTCCTCGCCGAGCACAGCGTGTCGGCGATCCGGGCCATGGGCGGCGAAGGCCGACGCTGCTTTGTGTTCACGCATCGACGGTCGTCTGACTCGTCGATGCGGTGCGAGCAATGCCGGAGAGTGAGGGTTTGCGCCGGATGTGGCTCCCGGGTGGGCCGGGAGCCACAGTGTCGCCGCTGTGGCGGGGTCGCAGGCCCATGCGAGGGTTGTGGGGGCAACGTCTTCGAGGAGATGGCGTCGGAACCAGAGCGGCTCGTGGCGGAGGTCAACCGACGCATCGGGAGGGACAGCGCCGGGCTTCACCCAACCGATCGACCGGTCGCCGTCGGCACCGAGCGTGACCTGGCCACGTTGCAGCCGGTGGCGCTGGTGGTGGCGGTGGATGTCGACGGGCTGATGCTCGGCCACAACTATCGAACCTCAGAAGAGGCACTTCGCATACTGGCGCGGCTGGCCAACGCGGTCGAGCCGGGGCACGGAAGGAGAATGATCGCCCAGACCTCCCTGCCCGAGGCCCCGCTGGTTGCCGCCCTGCGCCGGGGAGACCCGATGCCCTATTTGGAAGGTCTTCTCGGGGAGCGAGCACGTCTCGGGTTCCCACCCGCCTCGGAGATGCTCGCCGTGGAGATCCGAGGCGAGGTCGACCCGGCTCTTTTCGACCGGCAGCTCAGAGGGCTCGGAGATGTCAGCACCCTCGGCCCGGCTTCGGGCCGGCAGGGGTGGAGATGGCTGGTTCAGGGCTCATTGGGGGCCTTCAAGCTGGCGCTGCGCGGGGTGGTGCAGGGGTGGCGTGAGTCGGGAGCCACCGTACGTCTCGATGCCGACCCAATCGATCTGTGACGTTTCGTCGGGTGGAGAGAGTCTTTAAGCTCAGAAATTCGTCCAACCAGAAAGCCGATGGCCATTTACCCGATCCGCACCTTTGGTGACCCGGTTCTACGCCTGGAGACCAAGACCGTGACCTTCATCGACGACGTCGTGCGCACCCTGGTCCAGGACATGTTCGAGACCATGTACGAGGCGCCCGGTGTGGGTCTGGCCGCCAATCAGATCGGGATCACCCGCAAGATCGCGGTTTTCGATGCTCAGGATGGTCTCGGGCCGAGGGCGATGATCAATCCCGAAGTCGTGGAGCTGAGCGGAGAGTGGGAGTACGAGGAGGGTTGTTTGTCGGTGCCCGGTCACTGGTGGGAGATAAAGCGACCTGGTTTTGCCCGGGTCAAGGCGCTCGACCTGGATGGGAACGAGGTCGAGTATGCAGGCGACGGACTGATGGGCCGGGTTCTCCAACACGAGGTCGACCATCTCAACAAGAAGCTTCTGATCGACCGACTCGACAGGTCCGTGCGCAAGAAGGCCCTGCGGGATCTGCGGGATGAGGCGCTGGGGTTGGCGACCTTCGAATGAGCCGGATCGCGTTCCTGGGCACTCCGGGAGCGGCAGTACCCACCCTCCTTGCGCTCGTCGACGGTCACGACGTGGCGGTGGTGATCACGCAGCCGGATCGGCCCGTGGGTCGCTCCAAGCAGCCGGTCGGATCACCGGTCAAGGAGGAGGCCCTGCGGCTCGGGCTGACCGTGCGACAACCGACAAACAACACAGAGATGGTTCAGGCACTCGAGTCGGTGGACGGCCTCGACCTGGCTGTCGTGGTCGCCTACGGCCGCTTGCTGACCACTGAAGCACTCTCGGTGCCCACCCACGGCATGCTCAACGTCCATTTCTCACTTCTCCCCAGGTGGAGGGGAGCTGCACCCGTGGCCAGAGCGCTGTGGGGAGGGGATCCGATGACCGGGGTGACCATCATCGTTCTCGACGAAGGGCTGGACACCGGACCGGTGTTGACCGCCCAGGCCATCGACGTCGAACCGGAGGAGACGAACGGCGAACTGACCTCCCGGTTGGCCGATATGGGCGCCCGTCTCCTGGTGAGCGTGCTGGCCGGCTACGTCCGAGGCGAGATCCAGTCGGTGCCCCAAACCAACGATGGCATGACCTACGCGGCCAAGGTCGAAGCCTCTGAGCGCCCATTGCCGGTTGAGGCGGTGGTGAAGGATGCGGTCAATCGGGTGCGGGCGCTGTCCCCGGAGCCAGGGGCCACCCTCCGAATCGACGACGAGACGCTTCAGATACGGCGAGCGCGCCCCAGCGCGATTTCCCCCCGGCCCGGTACCTGGCAAACGCATCGGGGCTCCCCTGTGGCTGGTTTCACCGACGGCGGTGTCGAGCTGGTCGAGATCCAGCCACCAGGCAAGAAGCCGATGAGCGGAGCGGCCTGGATACGGGGTCTTCGCCGGAGCTCGGGCATCATCGGGTGAGCGACCCGGTTGAGGCCAGGGCGATCGCGGCGGGTGTCATCGGCCGGGTCCTTCGCTCCGGGGCGTACTCCAACGTGCTCGCCCACAAGGCCTCGGCAGGTCTCTCCACCCAGGAGCGAGGGCGGGTCAAGAGTCTCGTATTCGGCGTGCTCCGTCGTCTCGAGACGATCGACGAGGCGATCGAGACGGGGACCGGCAGGAGGCCCGATGCGCTCGATGAGGGGATCCTCGACCGCCTCCGGGTGTCGGCTTTCGAGATTCTGTACGGAGGCCTCCCCACTCCGATCGCGGTCAGTGCCGGTGTCGACCTGGTCCGAGCCGAGAACCCCAGGGTGGCCGGGCTGGCGAACGCGACCCTGAGAAGCATCTCGACCCAAGACCTCGAACCCGATAATGAGATGGTGCTGCCCCATTGGCTCATGGTTCGGCTCGAGTCCGAGTGGGGCGAAGAGCCGGCCCATCAGTTCGCCCGGGCCTCGGCGCTGGAACCGGAGAGAATCGTCCGTCTTCGAACCGGAGGACCGCCGGGCTTTGCCGGCATCGGGGGAGCAGTGGTCGCCGAGCCCGGGCCGTTGCCTCGAGGATCGGTGGTTCAGGACGCTGCTTCGATAGCGGTGGGGAACGTTGTCGGAGCAACACCTGGCATGAGGGTGCTCGACGTCGCCGCCGCACCCGGTGGCAAGACACTCCATCTGCTCGACCAGACCGGGGGTCGAGGGGTGGTGGCTCTCGACCGGCATACGCGGCGGGTTACGGATGGCGCCAGAAGGGTTCCTCAGGCGCACTGGGTGGTGGGCGACGGGACCAAGCCTCCTTTCCGTGGCCGCTCGTTCGATCGCGTGCTTCTCGATGCGCCGTGCAGCGGGCTGGGGACCCTGCGCCGCCGGCCCGAGGTCAGGCTGCGAGTGGATGCCGAGCAGGTTCAGGCCCTGGCCGCCCTCCAACGTCAGATGCTCGAGGCGGCGATGGGGCTCGTGGTGCCGGGCGGGCGGCTGGTCTATTCGGTGTGCACTGTCACCCCGGAGGAGACAGTAGAGGTGACTCGTCACTTTGACCTGCAACCACCCGATGTGCCAGGTGTAGTCTGGGGGAACGGGCGTCTTCTCGCCCCGCATTTGACGTCCACCGACGGGATGTTCATCGCTGTCCACCAGGCATGAGTGATGTCTCCTTACACTTGGCAGAGCAATGTCCGAGGTGAAGATCGCCCCATCGCTGCTCGCCGCAGACTTCGCATGTCTGGAGCGAGACATCGAGCGAGTGGAGAAACAGGTCGACTGGCTCCACATCGACGTCATGGATGGCCACTTCGTGCCCAACGTCTCATTCGGAGTGCCGGTCGTGAAAGGCATCCGGCCGACCACCGATCTCTACTTCGACTGTCATCTGATGACCACCAACCCCGACGCGTATCTCCCCGATTTCGCCGAGGCCGGGGCCAATCTGGTGACCATGCACATCGAGGCGATCCCCGACCCAACACGGGCCGCCAAACGGGCCCGAGAGAATGGTCTCGACTTCGGGCTGGTGTGCAACCCCGGAACGCCTTTCTCTGCCATCAGCCCGTTCATGGAGCTGTGCGATGTCGTTCTCATCATGTCGGTCGAGCCGGGGTTCGGCGGTCAGACCTTCATGCCGGAGATTCTTCCCAAACTGACGGCAGCCAGAGAATGGGTTGAGGATCGTGGTTTGGCAACCGATATTCAGGTCGACGGAGGAATCACTTCCGAAACGGCGCGTTTGGTCATTGCGGCCGGGGCGAACGTTCTCGTCGCCGGAACGGCGATCTTCGGAACTGAGGATCCGTCCACGGCAGTAGCCGAACTGAGAAGGGCAGCATTGGAGAAATGAGCGAAAGAGTCCTCATCGCAGACGACGATCCGGACATCCTTGCCGTCGTCCAGGTCAACTTCGAGCTGGAAGGCTTCGAGGTGGAGACCGCGGTCGACGGAGAAGACGCCCTGCAGAAAGCGACAGCCAATCCTCCCCACGTGATCGTCCTCGACATCATGATGCCGCGGATGGACGGTCTAACCGCTCTCCATCGGCTTCGGAGTCAGGCGTCGACAGGCAATATCCCGATCATCCTGCTCACCGCACGCGGGTTGCCGGAAGACAGGGTGCGTGGTCTCGAGTTGGGCGCCGACGACTACATCACCAAGCCGTTCGACATCAACGAGTTGGTGGCCCGGATCCGGGCAGTGGTGAGGAGGACTCAAGCAGCACGCGATCTTTCGCCCCTCACCGGGCTTCCGGGCAACTTCAAGATCACCGGCGAGGTCGAAGAGCGGATCGCCTCGGGTCGTGACTTCGCTCTCGTCCACGGTGACCTCGACAACTTCAAGGCGTTCAATGACCATTACGGCTTCATGCGGGGTGATGAAGTCATCCGCTTTTGCGCCAAGTGCTTCAATGACGCTTCCGACAGCCTCGGGATATCCGGTGCCTTCGTCGGCCACATCGGGGGTGACGACTTCGTCGCCATCATCCCCCCTGAAGTGTCCGAGCCGTTCTGCAAGGAAGTCATCGAGCGCTTCGACGACGGGGTTCTCGATCTGTACGACACTGCCGATGCTCTGCGGGGCTACATCGAAGTGATCGATCGTCGTGGTGAGCGATTCGCATTCCCGGTCGTCTCGCTTTCGCTTGGTGTCGCCTCCACCGACGTGCGGGAGATCTCGACACAATGGGAAGCTTCGGCGATCGCCGTGGAGATGAAAGAGTTCGCCAAGAAGCAGCCAGGCTCCACCTACCGGATCGATCGCCGCGTCGGATAATTCGGCGCCTGCGGCGTTGTATGGTCGCCGCGATGGTTCACATGCCGCCACGAGCGGAGCACTGATGTCTCACGCCGAGCACATGCGGCGCGCCATCGACCTGGCGGCACCCGAACGCCCCCACCCGAACCCGAGGGTGGGAGCGGTGGTGGTCGACGCGGCTGGTGTCGTGGTGGGTGAGGGCGCCCATGTCGGTGTCGGAAAAGCCCATGCGGAGGTGGTTGCTCTGCAGCAGGCAGGGGAGAAGGCCCGCGGCTCCACCTTGTATGTGACCCTCGAGCCATGCACCCACCACGGCGCGACTCCACCATGCGTCGATGCGATCATCGGTTCCGGCGTGGCCGGTGTGGTGGTCGGAGCCATCGACCCCGACCCCCGCGTTTCCGGTCAGGGTGTCTCCCGGCTTGGTGAGGCCGGGGTGGAGGTTGTAATCGACGTCCTCGCCGCGGAGGCCGAAGCCGTCGATCCGCCCTATTTCCACCATCGAAGGACCGGTTTGCCCCTGGTGACATTGAAGCTGGCCATGACACTCGACGGATCGGTGGCGGCCCTCGACGGAAGTTCACAATGGATCACCTCGGAGGAGGCCCGGACCGATTCGCACCGACTTCGCTCGTCGGTGGATGCAGTCGTGATCGGAGCGGGGACCTTGCGCGCCGACGATCCGCTCCTCACCGCCCGGCTCGACGAGCCGATTGCTTCTCAACCGGTCCCGGTCATCGTCGCTGGAGACGACCCGCTGCCCCGGGAGAGCCGGATCTGGGAACGGTCGCCGGTGGTGATCAGCTCGGGTCCCATCGAGATCCCTTCCGGTGAGCTGGTAGTGGTCGCTGCCGGTGACAGATACCCCGATCCGGAGGAATCGGCTCGGGCCCTGGCAGAGCGGGGTCTGCTCGATCTCCTCTTGGAAGGCGGCGCCACACTGGCCGGTTCGTGGTGGCGCGCCGGTCTCGTCGGTCGGGGAGTCATCTATGTCGCGGCCCGGGTCGGCGGGGGAGAGGGTCTGTCGCCTCTAGGAGGAGACTTCCCGACCATGGCACAATCGAAAGCTGTGACCATCCGCGAGATGCGGATGGTCGGCCCCGATATCAGAATCGAGTTCGAGTGATGTTCACCGGGATCGTGGAGCACAAAGGGTTGGTGACGCGGACGGATAGGGCAGTGGACGGTATGCGGATCGTCGTCGACATCGGCCCGCTCACCGGTATCGAGGTGGGGGACTCGGTATCCGTGAATGGTGTGTGCCTCACCGCGGTGGGTTTTGGACCGGGTCAGGCGTCCTTTGACGTGGTGAGCGAGACGCTCGATCGGTCCAATCTTGGGTTGCTGGCTCCGGGCGCACCGGTCAACCTGGAGCTGCCCATGGCTGCCAATGGCCGTTTCGACGGGCACATAGTCCAAGGTCACGTCGATGGGGTCGGAGAGGTTGTTGGCATCGAGCCAGAGGGCGAAGCGATGAGGATGAGCCTCGCAGTGCCGACAGGATTGATGCGATACGTCGTGGAGAAGGGCTCGGTCACGGTGGATGGGGTCAGTCTGACCGTGGCCGCCCTGACCGAGCAGGGATTCGAGGTGGCTCTGATACCACATTCTCTGGCGGTGACCAACCTGGGTTTGCGCAAGGTCGGGGACAAGGTCAACCTTGAGGTCGATGTGCTGGCCAAGTACGTCGAGAGACTCCTGAAAGCGAGCGAATGAGCTTCGCCCCGGTCGATGAGATCATCGCTGCGGTCGGTCGCGGCGACATGGTCATCATGGTGGATGACGAGGATCGCGAGAACGAAGGCGATTTGATCATCGCCGCCGATGCGGCCACCCCGGCCCAGGTGGCGTTCATGCTCAGGCATACCAGCGGCATCATTTGCCTCCCCATCGTCGGGGAGCGGCTCGATGAGCTGGATCTGCCGATGATGGTGGCCCGGAACACGGATGTTCGGAGAACTGCTTTCACCGTTTCCATCGATTCCATGCAAGGGACCACCACCGGCATCTCGGCGTCCGACCGTTGGCAGACGATTCGGGCCGCGCTCAATCCCGATACCCAGCCTCACGACCTGGCCCGACCCGGGCATCTCTACCCCTTGCGATACGAGCCTGGTGGGGTGCTGAAGCGGGCCGGTCATACCGAGGCGGCTGTCGATCTGGCCCGGCTCTCCGGGCGCTATCCGGCTGGTGTGCTGGCCGAAGTGATGAATGACGATGGCTCGGTTGCCCGGCTCCCCGAGCTGGAGGAGTTCGCCCGCGAGCACGGGCTGTTGATCGGGACGATCTCGGATCTCATCTCGTACCGGCGTCATCAGGAGAAACTGGTGGAGCGGGTGGTCGAGGCGAGAATCCCCACCGACCACGGGACTTTCACCGCCGTCGGCTTTCGATCGTTGGTCGACGACCGGCAGCACATCGCACTGATGATGGGTGACATCGGCGATGGCCAGTCGGTGCTCACCCGGGTCCACTCCGAGTGTCTCACCGGCGACGTGTTCGGCAGCCTGCGTTGTGACTGCGGTGATCAGTTGGACCAGGCCTTGGCCAGGGTGGCCGCCGAGGGCAGAGGCGTGGTGCTCTACATCAGAGGTCATGAGGGTCGCGGGATCGGGCTTCTCCACAAGCTGGCCGCGTACAAGCTCCAGGACGAAGGGTTCGACACGGTTGATGCCAATCTCAACCTCGGTCTTCCGGTCGACGCCCGGGACTATGGGGTTGGAGCCCAGATCCTCTACGACCTCGGGGTTCGCTCGATGCGGCTGATGACCAACAACCCCACCAAGCGGGCAGGCATCGAGGGCTACGGTCTCTCGATTCTCGAGCAGGTCCCGCTATGGGTCGACGCCAACGACGAGAACCGGGACTATCTCAACGCCAAAGCCACCCGTCTGGGCCATCAAATGGACCTGGGCCAAGGAGCATGACCCGATTCGTCGAAGGTGAGCTGGACGGAAGCGGGCTTCACGTCGGCGTGGTGGTCGCCACCTGGAATCAAACGGTCACCGACCAGTTGCTCGAAGGGGCCATGGGGCGTCTCGCCGAATTGGGGGCCGAGGCGATAGTGCTCAGGGTTCCCGGTGCGCTGGAGCTGCCCCTCGGGGCGCGCAGTCTGGCCGAGGCAGGGTGTCATGCGGTGGTTGCCATCGGTACCGTGGTTCGTGGTGACACCGACCACTACGACATCGTGGTGCGGGAGTCGACCGGCGGTGTGGCCCGCGTTGCCCTCGACACCGGCATCCCGGTGACCAACGCCATCCTCGCAGTCGACGACTACTCCCACGCCGTGGATCGCGCTGGGCAAGGCCCCTCGAACAAGGGGTACGAGGCGGCCGAAGCCGCGGTTTTGACTGCCGTGGCGTTGCGAGAACTAGGAGAGGGCTGAGATCGGACTATCGGTTTCTAGGGCCTCACTGGTAACCTTGTGGGCACAATCCAGAGCAAGAGCGGAAGCTGCTGCTTCCCCACCCGGCCGCCGTCAGCAACGTGCGCGCCGTGGTCCGATCAGCCGAAGGACTCGGCTTATGGCAGCAGGTCGCCACTTGCTGCTTTTTTATTGCAATCAACAGGAGGTATCAGCATCAACGAGCTCCGTGTGAACGGCGCGATCAGAGCCAAAGAGGTGCTTGTGATAGCACCGGATGGCGCACAGATCGGGGTGAAGAAACTGAACGAGGCGTTGTGGCTGGCAGAGCAGCTCGATCTGGATCTCGTCGAAGTGGCACCCAACGCCAAGCCCCCAGTGTGCCGACTTATGGATTTCGGGAAGTACAAGTACGAGCAGTCGGTGAAGGCACGCGAAGCTCGAAAGAAGCAGACCCGGACCACGATCAAAGAGCTACGTATGAAGGTGCGGATCGGAGACCACGATTTCGACATCACTCGACGCAAGGCGGAGGACTTCCTGGCGGACGGCGACAAGGTCAAGGTGACGATGCGGTTCCGGGGCCGTGAGCAGGAGCGTCCCAGCTTCGGCAAGGACTTGCTCGACAGATTGGCCGAGGATCTCTCCGAGGTGGGTGTCGTCGAGCAGAACCCCAAGCTCGAAGGACGGAGCATGACGATGGTGATCGCCCCAGCCAGGAGGCCACGGGCGGCCGCGGTGGATCACGCCGAAGAAGAGTAGGGATGAGAAGGAGGAAGCTGTGCCCAAGATGAAGACCCACAGCGGTGCCAAGAAGAGGATCAAGGTCACCGGCTCCGGCAAGTACATGAGACGCCAATCCGGGCGCGGGCACTATCGCCTGGCCAAGGGCAAGAACACTTTTCGTCGCAGGTCGGGAGATGTGGATCTTGCTCCGGGCGACGTCAGGGTCGCCAAGAAGTTGCTCGGTCGTTGAGAATCCTGGAGGTATGAGATGGCACGTGCCAAACGCGCGGTTCAGGCCAAGAAGTCACACAAGAAGGTGCTCGACCGGGCCAAGGGGTACAAAGGCGCCAGGAGCCGTCGCTATCGGACCGCCAACGAGCAGGTCATGCACGCGATGCAGGATGCCTATCGGGATCGGCGCGCCCGCAAGGGAGAGTTCCGTCGGCTCTGGATCGCACGCATCAACGCGGCCGCCCGGCAGAATGGCACCACCTATTCAGCGCTCATTGCCGGCCTCAAGTCCGCCGAGATCGAGGTCGATCGCAAAATGCTGGCCGAGATGGCGGTGAACGACCCGGGCGCTTTCGCCCAGCTCGTAGAGGCCTCCAAGCAGAGCTGATTCCGCGATCGGGCGCTCAGGACGTGGAGCCGCTGGGCCGTCGTAACCGGAGGGTGGCTGAAACGGCCCGGTTGCACCGAGGCCGCAACCGTCGCCAGACCGGCCAAACCATCATCGAGGGACCGAATCTGCTCGAGGAGGCGCTGGCCGCGGGCGTGATCCCGGACGTCGTCTTCGCACTCCCCGGTGACGACCGCTCGGCCGAGCTGGCGGCCGCCCATGATGTCGAGCTCGCCCCGGTCGACGCCGCCGCCCTGGAACGGATCGCCGCCACGGAGAGCCCGCGCGGGCCGGCGGCGGTCATCAATGTTCCGGCCCCCGGAAGAATCGGGCTCAAGCCCGCAGTCGTCGCCTGGGAATTGTCCGACCCCGGAAACGTGGGAACGCTGATCCGGACGGCAGCGGCCTTCGGCTGGGACTTCGGGCACACGGTGGGCACCGCCGACCCTTGGGCGCCCAAGGTTCTCCGTGCCGGTGCCGGTGGCCACTTCCGGGTTTCGATGGGCACGGTTGGGTCGGTCGAGGAGTTGGACGACGCCGGGCTGACCACGGTTGCCACGGTGGTGAGCGGGGGTGCCGCCCCTAATGCCGTTGGCTCCGGTCGCTTCGCCGTGTTGGTAGGCGAGGAGGCAGCCGGATTGCCCGCCGATGTCGTGGCGGGGGCGGCGTTACGTGTGACCATCCCCATGGCGGGCGGCATGGAGAGCCTCAATGCGGCAATAGCCGCCGCCATCGTGATCTACGAGCTTTCGAAGCATTGAGCACGACCTGCATCGGGGGAGCCCGATGCTCCAGCAACTCATACCCAGGCTGACACCTTGGGGCTGCTGAACCTGACTACCTACCAATGAGCACCGACTGAATATGGCGGCGGTTGCGAACGTCCTAACCTGCCGCCGACGTGGATCCCCAAGCGCTGCTCGATGGTGTGCTGGCCGAGGCGCCGACAGCTGTCGCCCGCGCCGCCACTCTCGCCGAACTGGACCAGGTCGAGAGTGGGCTTTTGGGCAAGAGCTCGACAGTTGGTGAGGTTCGACGCTCCATGGGTTCGCTCGAGCCGGACCGGCGGCCTGCGGTAGGGGCTGCATTGCAGGCCGCCACGCGCGAAATCGAAAGCATGGTTGCGTCCCGGCGCGAAATCATCGAAGCCGGAGAAGAGGCCAAGCGGCTTTCAGGTGACAGCATCGACGTCACCCTTGAGGCAATTTCCCTACCGCAGGGTTCCCTCCACCTCATCCAGCAGACGATCGACGAGGTTGTCGACATCTTCGTGGGTCTTGGATATCAGATGGCCTCTGGCCCCGAAGCCGAGCTTGCCTACTACAACTTCGATTCCCTGAACACACCTGCCACCCATCCCAGCCGGCTCGAGTCCGACACCATGTATCTCGACTTCGGCGATCCCGCCGATGAGGTGTTGCTCCGGGTCCATACCTCTCCGGTCCAGGTGCGCTGGATGGAACAACACGAGCCACCTGTCTACATAGTCGTGCCGGGCAAGGCCTACCGGACTGACACCATCGATGCCACTCACCTTCCGGTGTTCCATCAGATCGAGGGGCTTGCAGTGGACGAATCGATCAGGTTTTCCGACCTCAAGGGAACCCTGCTCCAGTTCGCCCGTGAGTTCTTCGGCGCCGGGACCGAGGTCCGCCTCCGTCCCCACTTCTTCCCCTTCACCGAGCCGAGCGCCGAGCTCGACATCTCGTGTTTCGCCTGTGACGGCAGCGACTACTCGTGCCGGGTCTGCAGCGGTGCAGGATGGATCGAGCTGCTCGGATGCGGGATGGTCGACCCGAACGTGCTCGAAGCAGTTGGCTATGACCCGGGACGCGTCTCGGGGTTCGCGTTCGGCATGGGTGTCGAGCGCATCGCTCAGGTGCGACACGGGATCAACGACATGAGAACCTACATCGACAACGACCTCCGCTTTCTCAGGCAATTCGTATGAGGGTCCCGCTCCGCTGGCTAAAGGAGTTCATCGAACTCCCGACAGACGACCCCGCCGAGATCAAGGCCGTGATCGACATGCTTGGCCATGAGGTCGAAGGCTATGAGATCCTCGAAATCGGATGGTCCGACGTAGTGGTGGGCAAGGTTCTGGAGATCTCGGATCACCCGGACGCCGACAAGGTCAGGGTGTGCCAGGTCGATATCGGCGGCAGCGTCGACCAGATCATCTGCGGAGCGTGGAACTTCTCCGAGGGAGCACATGTCGCAGTTGCCAGGCCCGGTGCAATCCTGCCCGGTGATTTCGAGATCGGCCAGCGAACCATCCGCGGAGTCGAGTCGAACGGGATGATCTGCTCCGAAAGCGAACTGGGCTTGGGTGAAGACCACACCGGGATCCTCGTCCTCGACGGCGAGCCGGTGCCCGGATCTGACTTCTCCAACCTGGTCGAGCTTCCCGATGTCGTCTTCGACATATCTATCACCTCCAACCGGCCCGATGCAATGTCCATGCTGGGCATTGCCCGCGACCTGGCAGCCCACTACGACATCAGCCACCATGTCCCCGAACTGGCGATGCCTACCGTCCCTGGCGCAACCCGGATCAAAGTCACCGTCGAGGACAACGAGGGTTGCCGCCGCTTCACCGCCAGGGAAATCACGGGAGTGGAGATCGGCCGTTCCCCGCTCCGGGTAAGGCACCGGCTCAACAAGGCGGGGGTCAGAGTCATCTCCAACGTCGTCGATGTGACTAACTATGTCATGCTCGAACTGGGCCACCCCCTGCACGCCTTCGATGCCGACACCATCAGTGGCCAGGAGCTGATCGTCCGACGCGCCACCGACGGGGAGACGATCGTGACCCTCGACGATGTGACCCGGAAGCTAACCGCCGACGACCTGATCATCTACGACGCCGAGGGCCCGACATCGATGTCGGGCACCATGGGTGGGGCCAGGAGCGAGGTCTCCGATAACACCACCAGCGTGCTCATGGAGGCAGCCTCCTGGGACCCGCCGACCATCATGTACATGTCCCGCCGCCACGGTCTGCTCTCGGAGGCGTCGATCCGCTTCGAGCGGGGAGTGGACCCCGGGCTTGCCGATGTGGCCAACCAGCGGGCATCGGCAATGGTCGGCCTGCTTGCCAACGGCGAGGTGCTCGAAGGCGCGGTCGACGTCACCGGTGAGATCTCGCCGGGGGCGGTGGACCTTCGACTGGAAGACGTGGAACGCATTCTCGGGCCTGGATTCGAGCAAGGCTACGTCAGCGGGATTCTGGAGCGTCTCGGCATGTCGGTCGAAGGGGTCGACCCGATGACGGTGACCGTTCCCACCTACCGGCCGGATGTGACCCGACCCGCCGACCTCGTCGAGGAAGTCGCCCGCATCCACGGCTTCGCCAAGTTTGGGGCCACGGTCCCGACCGGCCCGGCCGGGTATCTGACACACCAGCAACGGAGATTGCGTCGTGCCCACAGGGTCCTGGCTGGAGTCGGGTTGAACCAGGCGATAAACCTTCCCTTCGTCGGGGAGGGAGACATGGTTGCCCTGGGCCGATCTGCCGACCTGGAGCGGATGCTCAAGGTCAAGAACCCGCTGCGGGAGGAGGAAGGCAGGCTGCGCCCGACCCTGCTTCCGGGCCTGCTCAACGTGGCCAGGTACAACGTGTCGCGCGGGGAGCGGTCAGTCGCGGTATTCGAGACCGGACTTGTCTTCACCACCGATCCCAACGAAATGGATCCGAGGTTGCCGGCGCAGACCGATCGCATCGCCTGGGCGATGGTCGGCAACGTCGGTCCTTCGGTGCTCGACGCCGACCAGCTGAAGGCCGACGCCCGATCCTCACTTGCGGTTGTGCGCCACCTCCTGGGCCAACTCGACATCGATGACTACCGGATCTCCCGGGGTGAGGTCGCAGGCTTCCATCCGGGGCGGACCGCGGTCGTTGAACTCGGTGGCCGGGTGATCGGCCATGCGGGGGAGTTGACTCCCGGAGCGAGCCGCTCATTCGATCTCCCGGGAAGGGTGGCGGTCGCCGAACTCGATCTGGGTCCCCTGCTCGAACCGGTCGGCCTCAAACCGGCACTCACGCCGTCGGCATATCCGCCGGTCGATTTCGACCTTTCCTTCGTGTTGTCGACCGAAATCGCCACGTCTGATCTCATCGCCGCAACCAAATCAGCCGCCCAAGAGATGGTGGAGGTTGCGCGAGTGTTCGATGAGTTCCGCGGCGGAAATCTGGCTGAGGGCGAGCGTGCTATCGCCATCGCCTACCGGATACGGGCAGCAGACCGGACACTAACCAACGAAGAGGTCGCTCCGATTCGTTCGGCGATGATCGCCGCCGGTGAAGCATTGGGCGCCCAACTCCGGGGCGCTTGAGAGTGGATCTGGCCGAGCTGCTCGCGGGCAGACCAGAGGAGGCGGCGCCTCGCTTGGTTGGCTCCTTTCTCATTTCGGAGGTGGGTGGGCGTCTGGTCAGAGCCCGCCTCACCGAAGTAGAGGCATACAAAGGGTCCGACGATCCGGCCTCTCACGCCTTCCGGGGCCGAACCGGGCGCAACGGCTCCATGTTCGAGCGCCCGGGCACCCTCTACGTCTACCGCTCCTACGGGATCCACTGGTGTGGCAACGTGGCTGCCGGCCCCGAAGGGGTGGGTTGGGGGATCCTGTTTCGGGGCGGGGAGATCGTCGAGGGAGTTGGGGTCGCCAGATCCCGGCGGGGACGAGAGGACGACCTGGCCAATGGCCCCGGCAAGCTGACCCAGGCACTCGGCATCGACCATTCCCATGATGGGACCTATCTGCTCGACGCGGGATCGGAGCTGCGAATCGAGTCGGGACCGATGCCGGCGATGGTCATGGCCACACCCCGAGTCGGGATCACCAAAGCCGAAGATCGGCCGTGGCGTTTCGTCGAGGTGACAACGGCGACAGGCGGCTGATCTCCGACCCGGTTTGTTTACCCTCCCACTATCGATGAGACCTGACGAACAGCTTCCCCTACTCCTCCGCCATACCGACCAGGTCGTCCCGGCCGAGGACTTGTCTCGAAAACTCGAGCTGGGCCGGCCGCTTCGGGTGAAGCTGGGTCTCGACCCGACTGCCCCGTCGGTAACCCTGGGGTGGGCCGTAGTGCTGCGCAAGTTGCGCAACTTTCAGGAGATGGGTCACATTGCCGTGTTGATCGTCGGCGACTTCACCGCTCGCGTCGGGGATCCATCGTTGCAAAGCGACACGCGGAAGCGGCTCACAGCCGAAGAGGTGGACGGATACGCCGAGAACGTGTTGAGCCAGTTCCGGAAGGTGCTCCTCCCGGACAATCTCGAAATACGCCGCAACTCGGACTGGCTGGGCGCCCTCGACATGGGAGGGCTGCTCGAGCTCACCTCGGCGGCGACCGTCGCCCAGATGCTGGAACGATCCGATTTTGCCAATCGCTACCAGGAGGGCACACCGATCTCGGTGATGGAGTTCCTCTACCCTCTGCTCCAGGGCTACGACTCGGTGGCGGTGGAGGCCGACGTCGAGCTGGGTGGCACCGACCAGCTGTGGAATCTGATGATGGGGCGCGTAGTCCAGGAGAGATATGGCATGGCGCCTCAGGTGGCGATGACGATGCCGCTGCTGGTAGGAACCGATGGCGCGAAGAAGATGTCTCAGTCCCTGGGCAATTACATCGGAGTCGAGGACGAGCCGTCGGAGATGTTCGGTAAGACGATGAGTCTGCCCGACAGCGCGATGCCCGAATGGTTCCGTCTTGCCGCCGACTTCGACTCGACCGAACTGGAGGAGATCGAGGCGGGCCTTGCCGCGGGCAGCCTGCACCCGGGGGAAACCAAGCGTCGTCTGGCCCGCGCCGTTACCGCCCTCTACTGGGGCGATGAGAAGGCGGTGGCCGCCGAAGACGAGTTCGACCAGGTGTTCAAACATGGTGGAATTCCCGACGACATAGACGTGTTTTCTCTGGGGCAGGACCGAAAAATTCAGGTTCCTGGGCTGATTCGAGACGCGATGGGCCTATCCGGCTCGGAAGCGAGACGGATGCTGGCTCAAGGAGCGGTGAAGCTCGATGGCGAGCTCGTGGAGGCCCAGGAGCTGCCCCGGGAGGCGCTGGTGGGCCGGGTTCTGCAGGTTGGCAAGCGACGATTCGTGAGACTCGTTGCTTGACTTGACTAACCGGACGGGGTCGGTACTATTCGACTCCCGGCTGGAGAACCATTCTCCGGCCACCCACTAGCAACCGGGACGGGGCCTTTTGGCGCGTCGGCCTGGATTCACTTTGTATCGGGGCCGCGATATGATCGCCGGCCCGCCTGACTCAGGTGGGAGCATTGGGCTCCTTGACAACTGAACAATGTGCCAAAAGCCAGCATGCACACCCACTTCGACGACTTCGGTCGGTGAGGTGTGGTGAGCATCTATAAATACAGCAATCAAGCTCTAGGGCCCCTCACGGGCCCTGGACCCAATTGCAAACTCAGACTGACAGGATTGGCGAGCGCCCCTAGGGGCACGAGCCTTGAATGTACGTTGGAGAGTTTGATCCTGGCTCAGGACGAACGCTGGCGGCGTGCCTAATGCATGCAAGTCGAGCGACGCATGCCGGAGGGGTAACCCACTGGTATGACGGAGCGGCGAACGGGTGAGTAACACGTGAGCAACCTGCCCCACAGATCGGGATAGCCCAGGGAAACCTGGATTAATACCGGATATCCTCGAATGACCACATGATCGCTCGAGGAAATGCCTTTGTGCTGTGGGATGGGCTCGCGGCTTATCAGCTAGTTGGTGGGGTAACGGCCTACCAAGGCATTGACGAGTAGCTGGTCTGAGAGGACGATCAGCCACACTGGGACTGAGACACGGCCCAGACTCCTACGGGAGGCAGCAGCAGGGAATCTTGCGCAATGGGCGAAAGCCTGACGCAGCAACGCCGCGTGGGGG
>DATKEA010000024.1:0-13389 GCA_035544615.1 Acidimicrobiia bacterium
CCCCCGGCGGTGGCTGCAGGGTCCGCTCGTAGATGGCCGTGCAAATCACCACACTCCGTGGCCATCGAAAATCATGCCTACCCCGGCGCTGATGCATGTTCCCTGAAGCCAAACTGAAGCCAAACGACCTGACAGGGAGTGATACCACCTATCAGTCGTTAGCAGGCGTATAGCAGTGGCCCGTCGTTGACTATCGCCAATCAGCTGAGCCCAACGCTGCTCCAGACCTACTCGTCTGGCTCATAACCCGAAGGTCGCGGGTTCAAATCCCGCCCCCGCTACTACCGAAAAACCCAGGCACGCCTGGGTTTTTCTCCTATCCGAGTGGCGGGGACGAACCGCCGAACATGGACCACTGGTGCCGAACTGGTGCCCAACCGTCGAGTCCCGATGAGATCCGATGTTCTTCGCCCACCCGTAGCATCTTGGGCACACGGCGGCGAATGAGGACCGTCCTGACTGGAGCAGTCGCTCTGGCACACCACCGACAAGGAGCCACCATTGATCGTCCGAATCTGGAGGGGTTGGACCCGACCCGAAGACTGCGAGGCCTATGCCCAGTACATCAAGGAGACAGGCCTCGCCGATTACTCCGCCACGCCAGGCTGCCAAGGGGCGCATCTGGTCAGCCGCCGAGACGGCGACCTGACGGAGTTCCTCGCCATCAGCTTCTGGGACTCCGTCGAAGCAGTCCAGGCCTTCGCCGGCGACGAAATCGGAACGGCAGTCTTCTACCCCGAAGACGACCGCTTCCTGGTCGAGAGAGAGACGGTTGCACGCCACTACACCGTCCACTTATGACGCAACGGTTTCGTGGCACTGACCCCTATCGGACACCCTTTCGAGGCTTCCGGCCGACTTCCGACTCCGCTCACGATCCCACATCCATCCCACAGGAGATTCAGAAACGTCCGGTAGCAACCGGAAACGACTGAAGGCAAGAACGCCTGATACGGTCGGTGTTCGGCCGGTTTCTCCGAGTCAGCCGTGACCCGGTGGGTCGTCATTTTGCCTGCCGACGATGACACCAGTGCAGGTGAGGGGGCCGGGAAACGATTGGAGGGGTCCGCCCAATGCCTGGAGGCGGCGCGGGACGCGCCGGTCGACCTCGGTCTCTCCATGGTGGAACCGGCCTTGCTCGCTGCCGAGCCCGGAGCCACGGCCATGCATGAGCGACCGAGGACGAGGTTGGCTGCTGGGTCCCAGGTTGGGACCTCGTCCTCTACCGCTCAGGGTGCGGGCAGAAGAGGATTGGAGCATGTCGAAGAGAGTGAACTTCGCGCGTCGTCGCCCACCTGCTGTCGTGACTGAGGCAGGTCAACCCGACCCGTTGCTGGAGCGTGCCCGGGAAGATGCCCAGGGCAGCGAGCTGCTGGAAGCTCCCAAGAGCGGTGCTACACGGGAGCAGGAGCGTGAGGCGGCCCAGGGCACCGAGGTGTTCGAGGATCCCGACGCCATCCTGCCGGCGACTGTGCTCAAGGAAGGCTCGCCCGGACACGAGAGCCTGACCGGTGACGGTGCCGGCCTGGGACGGGATGAGGCCGAGCATCGCGAGGAGGATGAGGATTGAGCCGATAGCCAACTCGGCGCAGTGTGATCCACGTTCTGACAGGGGCCCGACGACCCGAAGAACCGAGGAGTGGCCGAGTCGGTGACCCCTGCCGTAACGCCATGTGTGGCATTCGTCACCTCACTGGGAAGGGCCGAGGGCGACGGCTGATCATGACTTTCGGCCCTTACCCGGCGCAACACCCGCGGGCTTAATCAACACTAGATCGGTTCTAGGAGGCCGAGATCAGCACTACCAGATTCCTACTGACTGTCGCTGCAACCTGGGCGATCATCGGCTTGGTGGTGGCATTCGTCATGCGCCGTCGCGGTCATGACTTCCACGAATGGCTCGTGTTGGGTGTTGTCCTGGGGCCGTTGGTGGTGCCACTGGCGGTAGAACGGGCGAGATTCCATTCGACTGGACCCCAGCTTGAGGGCGGTGAGCCCCGCGGAGGCAGATTCGATCTGCTGGCAGCGTTGGACGGCTCCCCTGAGGCCGTTGATGCGGCGCAGACGGCTCTTCGGCTGTTTGGCGGTTGCGTCTCCTCGGTGACCATTGTCAAGGTTCTGGATTACGACTCGTTGGGAAGCTCTAGCGGGGAGGAGCGACGGGCCGAAGCTGAGGACATGTTGGTGGCCGCGGCCGGCCAGCTGCCTGTCGACCAGGTCGAGACCAGGATCCTCTTCGGCAGACCGGACCGGGCGATCGCCGAGTATGCGATAAACGCTGGTATTGAGCTGGTTGTGGTGGGAGCAAGAGGCCAGGGTGCCTCCCAGGCCCTATTCGGAAGTGTCACCAGCCAGCTGGTTGGTGGTTGCGGCACGCCCGTCTTCGTGGGCCAGGGACTTGCCTTCCACAGTGCAGATGCCGGCAGCAAGAAGCGGGATGTCACATCGGTGGCCTGATCCGGACGGATACCACCGCTGGCTTCAGGCGAATCGGGTCGCCAGGTTTGAGACTATGCCGACGGTCAACCCGTGCTAGCCAATCGTCTCACGGAGACCCGCCACCGCACAGCATCAAGAGAGTGTCCTCAGCCTCGAGGATCTGGTTCCACCGGCGAGACGAATCCCTCAGGTTTGACCGTTAAGACCGAGCAACGAACGGATCGGAGCATGGTCTCGGCGGTGTTGCCCATGATGAGGCCGCCGAGACCGGTCCGGGCCACGGTACCCATCACGATCAGGTTGATGTGGAGACGGTCCGCCAATTCGGGTAGAACCTTGGCGGCGGCACCTTTGAGTATGTGGGTTTGGCCACCGAGCTTGTCGACACCATGACGTTTGGTCAGTTCGTCGAGCTGGGCATGATGCTCAGCTCCGGCAGCCTGCACCATCAGATCGACCTCACGCTCCGGGATCGCGACGAAGGCGCTGTACCGCAACTTCGATTCACCGAGCAGATCCCAGGCATGGGCCACATGAAGCTCGCCCCCTTCCCGGCGGACGATCGACGTCGCCAACTCCAGTACGAGGTCATTGAGACTGTCCCGCAGCGGATCGTCCGGATCCGGATCGACCAATGCCAACACCCTGAGCTTCCTCGCTCGGCTGGGACACATCACCCAAACCGGTGTAGGGCAGGTGCGCAGCAGCTGCATCACATCGGGGGCCACGCTCCGTGGGCTGTCCTTGGACGAAGGCGACTCACCGACAATCACGACGTCGCAGCCGTGGGTCATTGCATAGCGGATGGTCTCGACGAAGGGTTTGCCCGCCGTCACCCTCACGACTGCATCTTTGATGCCGGCCTTCTCCACCGCCTGGCGAAGTTGTTCGCGTCGGTCACGCAGCAATAGTTCCTCGAGGTCAACCGACTGGCCTTCGACGCTGACCGTTCTCCGTCTCGGAGGGAGTGGTTCGATCACGTCGAGCACGGTGATTTGCCCGTCGTTTGCTGCGGTCAGCCTCGCGGCGGCCTTGAGCACGGGAACCTCGAGTTGTCCCACGGATGCTGCCACCAGGATGCTCTTGAACTTATCCATCACGTCCCCAATCCTCGTAGAGAACAACCAGCTGACCGTTCCTCAGATGGGGGGCACAGGCACTGCCTGTCCCAGGCCACTTGAAGTGCTCCATCCGTCCTCTGAGCCCCTATGTCCGGCTCCAATTAGAAGAGCCCGTAAAGCGGATTCTCTCGACGGCATTGTCCGTGTCGAGTGTTGCCGGTCTCCGACGCTCTAGCCGGTTCTCAGCCGGATTCGATCCAGCTCCCGATTCGCCTCACAGGCTCTCCAGTTTGAATCTTCCCCTAATCAGCGGCCGTTCAGTAGGGCCAAAGGTCACGAACCGACTATGACGAATCACCCGGGCAACTGGCATCCACGAGAAAGCCTGTCCCCGGCTGAATACCGTCCACTCCCGAATGGTCCGGCGAGCTATCCCGCCGGTGTGCCTTGCCCGGTCGGGACCTTGTTCCCTGGTGGCCGCTCATGGTTTGGTGGATGCTCGACTCGAATGTTTCGTTACGTTGCGCCCTTCTCCGCCTCCCGCATCGCCGGGCTACGAGTGGGGATGAGGTATTCGGTCAACGGAAGGGTTGCTCATGGCCAATGAGCTGAGCTCATTCGACTGGGTAGCTGAGCCGGTTTCCGGGGTGGAACACACACTCGCCACCGGGGAGCGGGGTCTGACCGACGTCGAAGTAGGGCGTCGGCGGGAAGAGCATGGGCCCAACGTGCTGACCGAGGCGGAACCGCCGGGCATCTGGTCGGTGCTTCTCCACCAGTTCCAAAGTCCTCTCGTCTACATCCTTCTGGTGGCGACAGCGGTCACCCTGGCAATCGAGGAGTACGTCGATGCCGGGGTGATCTTCGTCGTCCTCGCTCTCAACGCAGCGATTGGCCTCTTTCAGGAGCGAAAGGCGGAAAACGCGGTGCGGGCCCTGATGGGCCTGGTAGCTCCGAAAGCTCATGTGATCCGCTCGGGCACCGATGTGGTGGTGGAAAGCAGCGAGCTGGTGCCAGGTGACCTGGTCCTCCTCGAGTCCGGTCAACGAATCCCGGCCGACCTTCGCCTGGTGGATGCCAATGCGCTGGCGGTGGATGAGTCTCTCCTAACCGGCGAGTCGAATCCGGCGCGGAAACAGACCGGTCCACTGCCCCCAGATCGTCCCCTCGGTGACCGGACCAACATGGCTTTCACCGGAACGGTGGTGACCTCGGGGCGAGGGCGTGGCTACGTGGTGGCAACGGCCGACCGCACCGAGCTGGGGAAGATCGCCACGCAGATCCGCGAGGAGAAGGAGCCGCCCACTCCGCTCCAGCAGCGTATGGCTCGGTTTGCAAGGGTGGTCGGGGTGGCGGTCGCGCTGGCGGCCCTGGTTTCGGTGCCACTGGGGCTGATACGCGGGGAGTCGCTGTCAGACATGTTCCTGGTCGGAGTGGCGCTGGCGGTCTCAGCCATACCGGAAGGCCTGCCGGTGGTGTTCACCATCACCTTGGCGATCGGGGTGCAGCGGATGGCCGACCGCCACGCCATCATCCGGCGTCTTCCGGCGGTGGAGACGCTGGGAAGCATCACCACGATCGGTTCGGACAAGACCGGCACGCTCACCACCAACCGGATGACGGTCCAGGAGGTATGGTCGGCCGGGCGGATGTTGGAGCCTGGTGAGGACTCGATGATCACCTCCGAGCCGGTCCGACTCACCCTGTTGGCCGGGGTCCTGACCAACGAAGCGAACCTGACCGTGGTCGAGGACGAGGTCGAAGGTACCGGCGATCCGACCGAGGTCGCCTTGCTGATCTCCGCACACGTTTCCGGCCTTGACGTGAACCACGAGCGCGAAGCCTGGTCCTCCACCGGGGAGATCCCCTTCGAACCCGAGCATCGGTACTCGGCGACCCTGCGAACCGACCGGGACCGTCGGGCGGTGTTCGTCAAGGGAGCCCCAGAGCGGATCTTGGCGATGTGCCACGATATGGCGACAGAAGACGGCATACGACCGCTCGACCTCGACCAGATCGGCCAGGCGGTCGCGGGCATGGCATCTCGCGGCCTGCGGGTGCTGGCCATGGCCTACGCCGAAGGGGTAGCCAGGCATCTGTCAGATGACCCGGATCACCTCACCTTTCTCGGACTGCAGGGGATGATCGACCCTCCACGAGAGGGGGTGAAGGAGGCCGTCGCCGGATGCCAAAGGAGCGGAATCAGAGTGGTGATGATCACCGGGGATCACGCTGATACCGCCCGCGCCATAGCCACCGATCTCGGAATCTCCTCTTCCGCAGACCGGGTCATCACCGGTGAGGACATGGAGGCCATCGACGACGACCAGTTACGTGCACAGGTCGAGGAGGTGGCCGTATTCGCCCGAGTGTCACCCGAACACAAACTCCGGGTGGTGCGAAGCCTGCAATCCAACGACGAGGTTGTCGCCGTAACCGGGGACGGGGTGAACGACGCCCCTGCCCTCAAGGTGGCAGACGTGGGGGTGGCAATGGGACGTTCGGGCACCGACGTAGCTCGAGAAGCCGCCGACATGGTTCTTGCCGACGACAACTTCGTCAGTATCTATGAGGCAGTCCGCCATGGCCGGGTCACCTTCGACAACCTCAGAAAGGTGACATTCTTCTTGATATCCAGCGGCGCCGCCGAGATCCTCGCCATCCTCGCCGCCGTGGCCGCCGGCTGGCCGCTACCACTGCTTCCGGCTCAGATTCTCTGGTTGAACTTGGTGACCAACGGGGTACAAGACATTGCCCTCGCCTTCGAGCCGGCCGAGCCTGGCATCATCAACCGTGCCCCACGACCCCGCCGGGAGGGAATCGTGTCTCGGGTCCTCTGGCAGCGGACGTTATTGAGCGGCCTGGTTATGGCAGCGGGCACCCTGGCAATGTTCCGCTGGGTTCTCGATTCAACCGGTTCGCTGACCCAAGCCCAAAGCGTCGCCCTCACCACCATGGTCATCTTCCAGGCGGTCCATGCCGGCAACGCTCGATCCGAAACGGTATCGGCCTTGCGGATCTCACCCTTTTCGAATCGGATGCTTCTCATCGCGGTGTTAGCGGCCGTCGGTCTGCACGTGGCTGCCCTCCATCTGCCGTTCACCCAGTTCGTGCTCAGAGTCGAACCCATTCCAGTCAACACCTGGATCCCGATCCTTCTCACGAGCCTGACCGTCCTAGTCGTAGTGGAGTTCGACAAATGGATGAGGACGCGACACGAAACCCGCAAAGTCGTGCAGGGTTAGAAGATCTGGCGGCTGTTTCGCATGCAGCACCATCTCGCACAATCTAGAAGGCTCGGCCTTTCGCCAGCCCTTTCGAGAGCCCTTTCAAACATTTCAGTCACGAGCCGAGGCAACTCGAGAGCGGGCTCACCGAGATTGGCGAATCGACAACGTTCCAGGAGAACAGGCACGGGGTCGGGTACCGCCGTACGGGCGACCCCCGATGCCATACCCCATCCATACCCCGAGAGCATGAGAACCAGCCCGAAGCATCCCGAAGCAACCGGAGTCGAAAACGCCTGCTACGTTTGGGTTTCTGCCGGATTGGCCTGGTCAGCGGAGTGCCCGAAATCGGGTGGTGACCGTCTCATAACCCGAAGGTCGCGGGTTCAAATCCCGCCCCCGCTACTTCACGAAAACCCAGGCACCGCCTGGGTTTTCGTCAGCTGAGAGCCCTTGCCTTTGCCGGGCCGAACATCGTTCTGGTGCCTAACTGGTGCCCATTGCCTGTGTGCGGGTACCGAGACTTGAGAGGTGCCCATTGTCACTTCGTCGGATCAGCGGGTGGCGTCACGGCCATCGCGGTATCTGTGGCGTGTTGTCGGCTTTTCGGGAGCGGTGCGGAGCGAGACTGCGCAAGCGTTTCGTGACCCGTACGCCGCGTTGGTGGGACCAATCGTGTGAGTGAAGCTATTGAGAACCTAGAGGGAGGCGACGCGAGCGGGTCCCTGACGTTTGGCCGCTACCGATACCGGGCCAAGGTCACGTTGCTTCATTGGCTTAGCACCTTGACTCCGGACGGTCCCACGGTAGGACGTGCTCTTGGAGTACGAAAGGAGTTCCAGGGTTCATCCAGATCAAGTCGTGGTCTGGTGGCGCAGGGCAATGGACAGCTGAGCAAATGTGTACCGGTGGTGGCGGTATCGATAGCCTCGCCCGCGCCTACGGCGTTGCCCATGCCCTGCCATGCACGTTCGAGTTGCACCTTGAGGGCTATGTCCCTCGACCACCTGCCACCGCAGGTTTTGTCGAGAGGTGCCCCTCTGCGTCTGCTGCCCTAAGGCGCGAATCGTGGGGCACCTGGAGCTGGCCTCCGGTTTCGTTCAGGGCGGTGCCAAGGACCACATCGATGACTTCTTGGATCGGCTCCGAATCGTTCCGCGTCAGCCTTCGCAGTCGGACATCGACGGCAAATGCATTCGGCTCCTTGCGAGGCGTGCGCCGCAGATTCCTGCTGGAGACTTGGAGGCCCTCTATGAGCAGCTCCTCGCCACCGTCGAGTCTGCGCAGGAGTCTCGACATCCCGGACTCTCTAGAGACGCCGATGCGATCCAATTCCTCGCCGCGGAGGTTGCCGGCCTTTCAGCGCAACCTGATAAGGGTGGCGGTCGGGCGAATGATGCAAAGAAGCTCACGAGGACTCGGCTTGAGGGATTACTGCCGGCCCAACCCATCACGGACGGGCTCATGTTGCTGACGAGGGAACTCGCTGGTGGTTCGAGTATGACGGCGATGGAGGAGAAACTCACGCTCGCCGGGCGATGACCAAACTGAACGCCGGCACTCGGGCCCAACTGGTCGTTATCGCCTCCCAGAGCGCCTGCCCCTACTCAGCGACTGATCGTCTCCGGTTGCTTCGGGTCGTTTCGGATGCCTCTGATCCGCTCGTGGCATGGATGGGGTACGGGATTAGATTCGGGCATCATGAGATTCTGCCCCGGAAATCCGGCTATCACCCATTGGGCAGCAAGATCGCTCCTGGGCCGCCTCCCGGGAACTGGAAACCTTCGGTTTCGGCGACCTCTGTGGCGGATCCTGGTAATGGCTCATCGAGGTCGGCGAGTACCACCTCCTGGCCGATACTGAGATCGCCGCTGGTGATCTCGGTCCATGTCCCGCCAACCACCCCCACCTGCACGGTCACGGTGGTCAGCGTTCCGTCGGTGACCACGGCTACGGTGCGACTGGTCCCATCGAGAGAGACCGCGGATGTGGGGACAGCAATCACCGATTCGGCGGTGCCGGTGATTATCCCGATATTGCCGATGTTGCCATTGCGCAGAGTGGAGGTCTGATCGTCGAGCCCGACCGTGACGCGGTATGTGGTCGTGTTGGCGTCTGCGGGCACTGCCGAGATCTGCACGACCTCACCACCCACTGACTCGGTGTTTCCGTCGGCGACGAGTGTCGTCGACTGGCCCACCTCGATCTCGTCGATGTCGTTGATGCTGACCATCAACGTCGCTTCGTATCCGCCCGAGCCTTCGATGACGATGGTTTCGCTGTCGGATGCTCCGGTGATGTCGTCTCCGGCCCCGATGTTGACCGCGGTGACCGTTCCTGTGATGGGGCTGACAATGTGGGCCTGAGCTAGCGCTTGTGTGGCGACCTCGACTTGCAGGGCTGCAGCATCTACCGCGGATTGGTAGGCGATCAGATCTTCGGAGGAGGGGCTCTCCGTTTCGACGGTCGCACCACCGAGGTTGCCTCCCCCACCGGTCGGTTGGCGATCGTCCGGGATCGACACGTCCGGGGTCCCGCCATCGGGGGGAACGCCTGTGCCAGGAGGGGTGCCCGTGTCCGGAGGAGTGCCCGGCGTGGTGGTGGTCGAGCCTGGGATGGTCGTAGTCGACGTGTCTGGTGTGGTGGTGGTTGTCGACGATTGGTCTTCCAGCTCTTCAGCCCAGTCGGCCAGCAGTCCATCCAGCGTGTCCACGGCTCCGGCGAGCTCGGCCTGAGCCTCGTTGACCGCCTGCTGGGCGGCGATAACCTCGTCGAGTGCGGTTCGGCACGCTTCCACCCTGTCAACCTCGACGGCATCGCAAATGAGCACCGCCTGATCGAAGGCCGCCGAGGCGTCTGTCATCGCGGCGTCGACCGCCTGCTGGGCGTTGAGTACGGCCTGTTGGGCGGCTGAGATGTCGTCGTCGAGATGGGAGGCGGTGATGATCGTGGCGGTCTCCTCGGGGGTGTACACGGCGAGGAGGAAAGTGGCGGTCGCTTCCGCCGACACGCCGACCCCTCCGCCGGTGACCGACGACGGGTCGTCGCCGTCGAGGGCGACCGCCAACACCAGCTCGGCTTGGGCCAAGTCGGCTTGCCTTTGGCGGACAGTCTCCTCGAGCTGTTCGGTGTCGAGGATCGCCAGCGTGTCGCCAATGCTGATCGTGTCACCAATGGCCACGTCGACGCTTTCCACCGTGCCGCTGGTGGGGAAGGTCACGTCGGCCTGGGTCACTGGTTCTATTGTGGCGACCCCGGTGTAGGTCTGGTCGATTAGTTGTGTGGTCACCGCCGCGGTGCGGTAGTGGTTGGCTTCTTCGCTGAAGTCGACCTGCACGAGGAAGCCTGCTCCGGCGACCAGGACGACCACTATCAGGAGGGCCAGGAGACGTCTTCCGAGTCTCCCGCTCCGGGTCGGGTTGAGCACGGATTCAGGGAAGGCTGGTCGCTGTGATGTCGTTCGGTTGGCGGTCACTATTCGCTCCTGAGGGCGTCGATGGGGGTGAGACGGGCGGCCCGGGAGGCCGGGTAGACCCCGAAGATCACTCCAACGAGCACCGCGGTGGCAATGGCGGCGGTGGCCGCTGAGACCGAGACGACGATTCGGGTGTCGGTTATGGCGGGGATGGCCACCGTCCCCGCGAGACCCACGGCCACGCCGAGGACACCCCCGAATAGTCCGAGCATTGAAGCCTCGACCAGGAACTGGCGTCGGATCAATGCGGGTCGGCCTCCTACCGCTTTGCGGAGACCGATCTCGCGTATGCGTTCGGTGACCGACACCAGCATGATGTTCATCACCCCGATGCCACCTACGAGAAGGGAGATGATGGCGATGCCCGACAGCATCACTGTCAGGGTGTCGTCGATGCTGGTGGCGGCTTGGAGGATCGACTCCTCGGTGGCGATGGAGAAGTCGACGTCTTCGGTATCTGCGATTCCGTGCAGGTTGGCCAACAGGTTGTACGACTGTTGGTAGGCGGCCGACAACGTCTCCGAGGATGTCGCCTTGAGGTAGATCGAGCCCACCGAGTTGCGGTCGGAGCCACCGACGAGACGCTGGCTGTAGGTGGACAGCGGCACGATGACCACATCGTTGCTGGTGGCGTCCGCTGACGAGTCGACTGTCTCCAAGACCCCGACGATGGTGAGCTGGGTCCCGTTGTAAACGAGGGTCTCACCGACCGCGTTGCTAGTGCCGAAGAGCTCTTCGGCCGTCTTCGAACCGACCACGACCACCGCTGCGGCCGTGGTCGAGTCGTCGTCCGTGATGAACCGTCCGGATTCGAGTCCGCGTGAGCGGACCTCCTGCCAGCTGGGAATGGTGCCGGTGAGGGTGGTGGTCCAGGTGGTGTCGCCGGCGACAAAGGAGCCCTGGGTCGTCGATGCCGCGGCGACGACTTGGATGTCGGGGGCGACGGTGTCTGAGGCGAGGGCTTCGGCGTCCTGGATGGTGAGGGTGGAGGCAGTCCCGAAGCCGCCTCTGATCCCGCTGCTGTCGACCGAGCTGCCCGGTGAGACGACGAGAAGGTTGGTGCCGAGGGCGTTGATGCTGTCACGGACCTCGGCCTGGGCTCCGGCGGCCATCCCCACGGTGAGGACCACCGATGTGATTCCGATGAGGATTCCAAGCATGGTGAGCGCAGAACGGAGCCGGTGAGTGCGGATCACATCCCATGACGAACGAAACGTGTCGATCCAGCTCATCGGATGACACCGCCGCTCAATGGGACGACCTTGGTGGAAACCTGGCCGTCGTGGATTGTGATGACCCGCTCGGCGTGGGCAGCGACCTCGGACTCATGAGTGATCAAGACGATGGTCCGTCCCGTGCGGTGGAGCTCGTCGAAGAGCCCGAGGATGTCGGAGCTGGACGTTGAGTCCAGGTTGCCGGTGGGCTCGTCGGCGAGGATCATTGCTGGTTCGGTGATGAGCGCCCTGGCGACGGCGACACGCTGCTGCTGACCTCCCGACAGCTCACCAGGACGGTGATCGGCGCGGTCGGCCAGCCCCACGGTCTCCAGGGCCTGCATTGCCCGCTCCCGACGCTCCGCTGGTTTCACGCGGGCATACAACAGCGGCAGTTCGACGTTGCGCCAGGCGGTCAGGTAGCTGAGCAGGTTGAACTGCTGGAACACGAAGCCGATGAACGTGTTCCGCACATCGGAGAGCTGGTTGTCGTCGAGGTGCTGGACGTTGTGGCCACCAAGTCGGAACTGGCCCGATGTGGGCACGTCAAGACATCCCAGGATGTGCATGAGAGTTGACTTCCCCGATCCAGACGGGCCGATGACGGCGACGAACTCGTTGACGTCGATGCTGATGTACACGTCGCGGAGTGCTTGGACCTCGATAGGACCTGTCTCATAGACTTTGGAGACGTCGACTAGCTCGATGATCGGAGTGCTCTCTTGTTGAGGTGGCATCAGCCCTGGTCGTCTTCCTGTGCTGGTGTTTGACCCTGGTCGGCGCCTGGGAAGCCGCCGCCGCCAGGAAAGCCGCCCTCGGGGGTGCCGCCGAGCAATCCGGCAGGGACGTCGAGCTCGATGACAACGACCTCTCCGGGTTCGACACCCGACCTGATCTCGGTCATATTCCCCGAGGTCTCCCCGGTGATGACTGGGCGGGACTCCAGGGTCCCTTCGAGCGTGCCGTCCACTGCGACGATCACGGTGGATCCGTCGCCGTCCGAAGTGATCGCCTGGCTCGGAACCTGGACGACGTCGGTTCGTTCCCCGGTGAGGATCTCCGCGATCACCGTGGTGCCGACATAGAAGAGGTCGCCCTCGTCGACGAACTCGACGGCGACGGTGTAGCTGGCGACACCGGAGCTGGCGTCGGCGATCCTGCCGATCTCGGTGACTCTGCCTGTCGCCACCGCGGCGTCTGTGACGGCCTCGGCCCCGCCGCCTTCTTCAGGGGTCGCGCCACCGCCAGGGAAGCCGCCACCGCCAGGAAAGCCGCCACCGCCAGGAAAGCCGCTACCGCCGAACGGGTTGTTTCCGCCACCGCCAGGGAAACCGCCACCGCCAGGGAAACCGGCGAAGCCGGAAGATGAGGTGGTCGCCTCGGTGACCGTGACCTCTTGACCGACCTCGATGGATTCGATGTCGGTGGTGTCGATGGACAGTTCGACCATATAGGTGCCCACACTCACCACAGTGACATGGGCCGAAGAAGAAGAACTATTGGTGGTCCCCGCCCCGGCGAGAGGGTCATTTCCGCCCGACGCGATGGACGCTGCCGAGTTCCCACTCCCGCTTTCGGATCCGCTCGTGGTCACCCCGCCGGTCCCACCGGTCGTCAACTGTTCACCGACGGTCAGGTTCACCGCGGTGATCGTCCCCTCGATTCCGGCAACCATTTCCGTCCCGGCCAGTGCTTCCTCGGCGTTCTCCAAAACGTCGGCCGCCACCGCGAGACGTGCCTCGTCGAGGGAGATCTGCTCCTCAGAGGCGTCGTCTTCGATGTCGTCGGCCAGTTGGGCTTCGAGGTCGTCGTATTCCGCCTGCGCCTCGGCAAGGGCGGCCTCCAGTTCGGCGGAGTCGATGGTCGCCAGAACGTCGCCGGCATCGACCACATCCCCTAGCTCGACGTTGACCGCGGTGACGGTCCCCGCCGACGTGAAGTTGAGGTCGTCGGTCTCCGCGGCGGCGACGGTC
>DATKEA010000025.1:0-93229 GCA_035544615.1 Acidimicrobiia bacterium
CGCTAGCTTCATCGTGTAGAGCCGACTCTTGTTTGTGCTGATCCTTGGCTCTTTGCTGATCGGCATCGTCCTTGACGAGCTGTTCGGGCTGGTTTACCGGCGGCGCAGGCGGCGGACGCTGCGGGACAAGGACCAACTAAATCGCCTCCGGGAAGAGCAGTAACACCTCGACCATCGCCTCGATGAGTTAGCCGATCCAGTGACCAAGCGCCTGCACGCCCCAGCCGCGACGCGGAATATCACGGTCATCGCATCGATCTCTTTGTGGGTATTCTTTGATGCCGACATCGTCTGCGCCAACCCTGGTCGGCTCCCAGTAGGCATCCCGCTCATCTTGACACGGCGCGCATCGAGGAGTCCGGCCGGGGGAAGACCCACGACCGCGCCTCGCGCAGCCCCCTCGAGGGTCGTACGGGTGTCCAAACTCACCCACCGCCGACCGCCGCTCCCGAGTAGGTACGTAGGGCAGAAATCGCGGGAGCGGCAGGAGATCGTGTATTGCTGACCGTCTCGAAACCCGGGAGGCGGAGATGAAAGCCCGGGCTCAGGAGCTCAAGGACTGGGAAAGAGAGCTGAATCAACGCGACCGGGCGCTGGTTCTCCGTGAAGCGGACCTCGAGGACAGGGAGAAGGACCTTGCAGCCAGAGAGCGAAACGTGGCTGTCGTCGAGCACAACCTCGCCCAGCAGCTCCGAAGGTCAGCCCGAGATCAAATCCCCGGTCGCTCATCCCGCAAGATTGGACGCAACGAACTGTGCTGGTGCAAGTCGGGCAAGAAGTACAAGAACTGTCACCTCGCTTCTGATCAATCCCGTTGAGGAGTCTTCCCCTGTCGGGGATGGATCTAAGTTAGGTCCACTCCCCTATCCAAGGCCCAGTCTCTGAGTGTGGTACCGAGTTGTGGTACATCGCGCTCGAGAGTGTTCCAGAGGAGGTCGAAGTCAACCCTGTGGTACACGTGGTCCACGATGATGCGGTTGGCAATCACATCGTCCCACGGCACGCCTTCTGGCATTTCCTCACCCAGCTGATCGCGGAGCTTCGCTGCCGAATCACCGATCCTCCCGATCAGCGCCTCTCCGGCAAGGCGCAGCATTCGATCTGACTCGTAGGCTTCCCGACCACGTTCGACGAGTTCGCTGGAGGCTTGGACGGCATCCAGGAGGTCGGCCACGATCTTGTCGACCGACCTACGGCTCATAGGCCGATGGCTTCCTCCAAGACATCATGATCTCTGGGCAGGAGGGCATGGCTGCTGATGACGTCAACGTCGACGCCGAGGAGGTCCGACAGCTCACGTCGGAACCGGGAGAGGTCGAATAGCGAAGCGTCTCGTGGGACATCTACAAGGAAGTCGATATCAGAGCGCGAGTGAGCGTCTCCTCGGGCGACCGACCCAAAGATCCGCACGTTCGAGATCCCGTACCGATCAGCCAACGACCCGATGTCGTCTTTCCGGGTCTCGACCATCTCACGGAGTCCCGGACTCTCGATGGTTCCTTGTGTTGCAGGCGGCTTCATGTCGCTCAGGATACCTTCCATCTAGCCCGGCGCTCTGAACGTGACCTCGGATCCAGTGAACGACCTACGAGGCAAGAGCCGAGAAGAGTCCGATTTATCCGTCGCACCAATGCATCAGAGATTCACAGACGTGTGCACACCTGCGGTCGCGGTTAACTGGTTTACCGGGGAAGCCTCACCACATTGTCTCCGTCACCGGACGCGTAACGCTCCTCCATCGCGTCGGCCAGCCGCTCCAGATCCTCCTCAAACAACGACCCGTACACGTCGAGGGTCATCTTGGCCGAAGCATGGCCGAGGGCGCGTTGCACGGCCTTGATCGACGCCCCGGAGGCGATCATCAGAGACGCCGCAGTGTCCCTCAGATCATGGGGGACAAGGTCCGGCTTCCCGATCCGCTCCGCGGCAAGGGAGAACACCCGGTTGCGGAAGTTGCCGTGACGGACCGGCCCGCCGCGGGCAGCGGTGAATACCAGATCGTCGCTGTCCCGGTCCTCGAGGAGGGGCGCCAGCGCGTCTATGACGAACCGAGGGACGATCACGGTCCGAGCCGCATAGGTCTTGGGCGGTCCGAACACGAGACGCCCGCCGACTTCGGTCGCTGCCTCCTCGACTCTCACCCGTCGTCGCTTCCGGTCGACCCACCCCGCGCGCAGCGCCACCGCTTCACCGAAGCGCAACCCCGACCATCCGAGGAACCAGACCAGGGGTCCGTACTCGCCGCACTCGTCGGCAAGGTCTCCGAGCTCGGCCGCGGTCAAGAAGAGCTGGCGCCGCGGACGTACCGAGGGCTGTTTCACCTTGGCGGCGGCGTTGCGTGCCAGCCGACCGTCGTCGACGGCCTGACCGAGGATCGAGCGCAGCAGGCGCGCGGTCTGCCTCACCGTGGCCGCTGACAGACCATCCGCCAGCAGGCCGGCCTGCCAGGACCTGACCTCTTCGGTGGACACCGCTCGAAGAGGCCGGCTGCCGAACGCCGGGATGATATGAGAACGGACCAGAGCTTCATAGGTTGTGACTGTCTTTGGTGCCAGACCCTGGCGGGCTTCGAGCCAGGACTCTGCGTACTCACCGAAGAGGACGGTCCCGGCTTGAGGATCGACCCAGGAGCCCGCCAGAGCAGCGTTCTCTTCGGTTAGGAGCCACCGTTCGGCGTCGACCTTACGTCTGAAGCTCTTCGAGTACTGACGGCCGTCAGGGCCCCTGTAGCGAGCCCTCCATGGCTTCGGTCGGTCGATCTTCTGGATTGATCCCATTCGCGGATCCTCTCTTGTGTCACATATGTGTCACAAGCGAGGTGAAATGTAGCACAAGAGCGCGAAATCACGAAAGACGGTGTAAGAAGCTCGGGAGGAGAGTTTTCCCTGGCCAGGGGCGCGTTTCGAGCGTTTCCCCTGGCCGGGGGATGGTGGGCCCTACTGGACTTGAACCAGTGACCTCTTGCGTGTCGAGCAAGCGCTCTAGCCAGGCTGAGCTAAGGGCCCGGAGGCGACGACCGGAATCGAACCGGTGTGACGGGTTTTGCAGACCCGCGCCTAACCACTCGGCCACGTCGCCGAGACCGGATGCGCCAGAGCGGAAGACGGGATTCGAACCCGCGACCTCAACCTTGGCAAGGTTGCGCTCTAGCCAACTGAGCTACTTCCGCAGGAGGGAACGGCATTGTAACCGACCCTCTCTGCCAACCAAACGGTCATACGCCGGTCGAGCCGAACCCATCCGAGCCTCGCTCGGTACCGTCCAACACCTCCACTTCCACCCAATCGACCGGCACCACCGGCACCACCGCCAACTGTGCGATCCGATCCCCTTTGGCGAAAGTGACCCGCTCCGACCCGTGATTGATCAACAGCACAGACACCTCACCCCGGTACCCCGAGTCGATCAGTCCGGGGCCATTGACCACTCCGATACCGGCCCGCAGTGCGTGGCCGCTACGGGGAAGGACCAGACCGGCGTGCCCCGCTGGAATCGCAACCGCCAAACCGGTGGGCACTGAAGCCCTTTCCCCCGGCTCCAGAGAAACATCAATTCTTGCCTGAAGGTCGACCGCGGCATCGCCGATATTCGCCCTAGTGGGTATTTTCATTTCCGGATCGAGTCTTACGAAATTAGCCTGCATATCGTTGTCACGGGGCATCGGACGGGATGACCAGACGACTGTATGCGAGTGTGCCCGATGACTGCCAACTCAGACAGCAAGCGGCGTTTCATGCGTCTCTCTTCCATGGAATCGCTTGGCTTCTTCGATTCACCCACGGTCATCTGGACCAACACACCGCCGGGGTCATTTCCGATCGGTCCCGGCCCGGACTCCACCCAAACCACCGAGCTGGTCCCGATTCCGAAGGGCAAACACACCCGCCGGGTCGAGCCGACTGGCGAGATGGTCAGGGATATCTGGGATTCGACCGAGCTTCACACCCCGTCCCTCGTCGATTGGTCGCCGCAGGATTTCAGCTCGAAGACGCTCGGCCGACGTGACTTTCGGTGGCAGGTGCTGCTTTTCGGCGTGGTGGCGATCCTGCTCGCCGTCGGATTCGGCTATTGGCTCTACCAACGTCCGGCCAGCACCGCGGCATCGGCCGCCGTGGAGTTGCAAGCCGAAGCTTCCGCACTCTTCGACGCCCTGCAGCGAGCCACCCCCCTGATCGCCGATCTTGGCTCTGATCGATTGCCGGCGGCAAATCAGGACTCGACGGTGTTCTTCGAGATGGGAGAAGCGGCGCGGGCGATGTTCACCGCGTCGGGCGGTATTCCCGCCGTGGCCGTGGCGGAGCGGTCGGCAGCGGCCGATGCCGCCGGCCTCGCTCTCGACGCCTCACGACAGCTCATGGAAGCAACTGCATACCGGACCGCGCTCGAGCCCGAATTGACCCTTCCCCTCCTCGAGACCGACCCGAGCCTCACCGACCTGACCACGGCGACGGCCGCTTTCAGCGAATGGCGCAGCGAGTTCGTAGCGCTGTATGGAGCGCTGCCGGCGGGCGTGTCCAGCACTGCGTCGGAGGCATTGGATGAGTTGATCACGGGCCTTGACACCGTTCAAACGAGCTACATCGACGCGTTGGGCACCAACGACCGCAACGGTGCAGTCAGTGCACTCGGGGGGCTACGGGCCGAGCTTCAGTCGATACACCACGCCTTGCTGGCGGACATGACCGAGATATCGGTCTCGATGACCGGTCTCGTCGAGCAGTCCCGGGATAAGTTGGCCCAGCTACTCGGCTGATTCGAGAGCCGCCACTTCCTTCTCGAAATCGGCGGCGTCCTGAAACTCCTTGTACACCGAAGCGAACCGTAGATATCCCACCTCGTCGAGGGCCCGAAGTCGCTCCAGCACCTCGTGCCCGATGTCCTCTGATCTGACCTGCGATCCCCGGGCGCGTAACGACGCCTCGACTTCCTCGGCCATTCTCTCGATCGCTGAACCGGAGACCGGTCTATCGGCGAGGGCAGCCGACATGCCTACGGCCAGCTTTGCAGTTGAGAAGGGTTCGAGCTTTCCATTCCGCTTGCGAACCATGAGCAGCGGTTCGAGGCGCTCGTAGGTCGTGAATCGGTGAGCACACTCCTCGCATTCGCGCCGGCGGCGAATCGCCTGACCGGCTTCGGCCGGTCGACTATCGATCACGCGCGTGCTGGGAGCACCGCAAACGGGACAGAGCATCGTCGCAGCGTAAACACGATTCGAAGCCGGCGCTCGGCCTAGGTACTCGCTCTCGAGGATGACGCCCAACTCCCAACCGACTCAGCTGGTCGGGATCAGCAAGACCTGACCGGGGAATATCGTCCCGCCCTCAACACCACTGAGTTGGCTGATGTCGGCCACCAGTCGACGCACATCCTGCTCGGGTCCAATGACTCCGGAGGCGATCGCCCATAGCGTGTCACCCGGTTCGACCAGGTACTCCACCGGCGCCGTGGCGGGGATATCGGCGTCAGCCGATCCACCGATCATGAGGAAGACCACGCAGACGGCTGCGAGAAGCAAGAACAGCCGGACGGACAGCTGGGACTTCGCCATCTGCATTTGGTCTTCCTCCTGAACGGGCCCTTGCGGGCTTGCTGGATGCTGTTCGGTGTCGAACATGCGTTCGTTACTCTATCGAACAGTTGTTCGATGTCAAGTCGCTTCTCTCACCCGGCGTCACCACCCACTTTCCCGAACAGGTGTTTGGTTGCGAACTCCTGTTCGATTATCCTCCATTAGGAACGACAGCCCGGAAGGAGTCAGGGTGCTCAGCGAACGTCAGCAACAGGTCTTGGAATACATCCGGAAAACGGTCGCCGCTCGCGGCTATCCCCCATCGGTCAGGGAGATCGGTGACGCGGTCGGGTTGTCATCCCCGTCCTCGGTCCACTCCCACCTCTCGTCACTGGTCGAGGCCGGTGCGATCAAGCGGGATCCGTCCAAGCCCCGGGCGATCATGATCGTCGACGACACCCCGGCGCCGGCTGCCCCGCTGCCGGATCGACTGCGCGATGTCCCCATCCTGGGCAGGATCGCCGCTGGTACCCCGATCCTCGCCGCCGAGCACGTCGAGGACGTACTCACCCTGCCGGTCGACCTGATCGGCAGCGAGCCCGTATTCTTGCTTCAGGTGAAAGGCGACTCGATGATGAACGCCGGGATTCTCGACGGCGATCTGGTCGCAGTTCGCAGCCAGAAGGACGCTCGCGACGGCGAGATCGTCGCCGCCCTCATCGACGGCGAGGAGGCGACCGTGAAACGCCTCCGGCGACGTGATGGGAAGGTCATTCTCGAGTCCGAGAACCCTGACTTCGAGCCGATGGTCTTCTCCGAGGGTGTCGAGCTGGTCGGAAAGGTGGTCAGCGTCCTCCGCCGCTATTCCTGATCGAACACCCCGCTGAAGCTGTACTCGGCGGGTCCGGTCAGCCAGGCGACTCCGCCTTTCATCTCGACCACACCCGATCCTCCCGGCACGTTTACCCGGATGACACCGTCCGCCCCGTCCAGAGCCACCGCGGCCGCCGCCACCATCCCGGTCCCACATGCCAGGGTCTCCCCGATCCCGCGTTCCCACACCCGCATCGTGACCTCATCCCCGTCCACCGCTACGAACTCGACATTGCACCCAGCGTCGAACCCCGCCTCCCGGGCCACCAGTGGGCCGACGACCGGGAGATCAATGGCGTCCGGGTCGGCCACCGTCCGCACCGCGTGGGGGTTACCGGTGTCGACCAGCCGATAGACGAAACCGTCGATCGTCTCCTCGCCTTCGATGACGGCCGGCCCGATCTCGGCCTCGATCAGACCGTCACTCACCCGCACCGTTCGCAGCCCGCTCGGGGTGTCCACCACGAACTCAGTGCCTTCGGCCCACCCCCGGTCGCGGGCAAAGCGGGCGACACACCTGAGACCATTCCCGCACATCTCGGCCGGGCTCCCGTCGGCGTTCCAGTAGTCCATGACGATCGGGGAGCCGGGTGACACCACCAACACCCCGTCGGCGCCGACTCCGAACCGGCGATCGCAGAGACGGACCACATCGGCAGCCGGCGGCTTCACCGGCCCTTCCAGGACCACGAAGTCGTTGCCCAACCCCTGCATCTTGGTGAACTCGTACCGATTCAAACCAGAGCCTCCAGAACCCGACTCGATCGCTCCTCGATGTCCTCGATCCAGGGTATCCACCGTATCCGGGGATCCCGCTGAAACCAGGTGCGTTGCTTGCGAGCGAGCCGCTTGGTGTGCGAGGAAGCCTGAGCAAACGCTTCGTCGACCCCGATATCGCCCCGCAAAGCGCTCAGGACTTGACGGTAACCGACGGCGTTTCTCGCCGTTCGCCCCAGGTCGGGGGCGAGCCGCCGCACCTCGCCGACCAGACCCTCTTCCCTCATTCGATGCAGACGGGCCTCGATGCGGAGTTCCAACGCTGCGCCCGGGTCGACACCGACGGCGACAAATCCGATCTCAGGCACGTAACGGCGAACATCCTCGGCGAGTGCGGTCCCGGCACGCATGCTCGGGGTCTCTCCGGTCAACTGGTAGATCTCAACGGCTCTCACCACCCGCCGGTGATTGGCCAGGTCCACCAACGTCCTGGCGTCGGGGTCGATACCCAGCAAGACGTCGACGAGATCGCTGCCGGGGCGGTCTTCGAGACTGGCTCGTAGCTCAGGGTCGGTGGGAGCGAAGCTCATCGGATCGACCAGCGCCCGAAAATGCAGGCCGGAGCCGCCTGTGATGACGAGCACCGGCGACTCATTGGTCTCGATGATGACCCGACCCTGTCGGCGGAACTCGGCGACGGAGAACTCCTCCTCGGGATCGACGATGTCGATCAGATGATGGGGGATGCCCCGCCGGTCGAGGAGAGTCGGTTTGGCGGTCCCGATGTCCATCCCGCGATAGATCTGCATCGAGTCCACCGAGATCACCTCACCCTCGAGCCTCTCGGCCAGCCGTACCGCCATCTCGGTCTTACCGGAGGCGGTTGGGCCCAGCAGGGCCAGAATCCGGGTCAGATCGGGCGTCCGATCAGGTGGTGTGGGTGGGCCGATTCGATGACGACTTCGAAGAAAGCCCCTTCGGGATGGTGACCCGCCACATGGACCACCTTCCCGGTTCGGGTCCGGGTGGTGGCCACGTCGGGATTCTTGCGCGACGGCCCCTCGCTGAGCACCTCCAACCTGGAACCTGTCACCTCGGCGTTCTTCTCGCCAGAGATCCGGTTCTGCAGCTCCGCCAGACGGTTGAAACGCTCGGTGATCACCTCATGAGGCACGAATTGGTCGGTCATACCGGCCGCCGCCGTGCCGGGGCGGGGAGAGAAGATGAACATGAAGGCTTGGTCGAATCGGGACTCCTCGACCACCTCCAGGGTCGCCGCGAAGTCATCCTCCGTCTCGCCGGGGAAACCAACGATGATGTCGGTGGTTACGGCCAAACCAGGGATCGTCGCCCGCGCCATCGCCAGCCGATCGGCGTACTTCTTCCGGTTGTAGCCACGATGCATGGCGCGCAGCATCCGATCGGACCCCGATTGGAGCGGGAAATGGAGGTGCTCGCACACTGCTTCGGTTTCGGCCATGGCCAGCGCTACATCTTGTCGGAAGTCGTTGGGATGAGGACTGGTGAACCGGACCCGACGGATCCCGTCCACTGCTCCAACACGGCGAAGCAACTCCCCGAATATCGGACGTCTTCGGCCATCGAGGGCGAGGTCCCGGCCGTAGGTGTCGACGTTCTGTCCGAGCAGCGTCACCTCGACGACGCCGTCGGAGGAAAGACGCTCCACCTCCCTGACTATGTCTCCAGGACGACGGGAGACCTCCACTCCCCTCACCGAAGGAACGATGCAGAAGGTGCAGGTGTTGTTACATCCGACCTGGATCGTCACCCATGCCGAGTGCTGCAACTCGCGTTTGACGGGGAGAGACGAGGGCATCGCCTGCAGCTCGTCCACCACTTCGGTGATCGGGCCCCACTGCTCGGCCTGGTCCATCAGATCGAGGACACGATCGAGGTTGTGAGTGCCCATGACGACATCGACCCACGGTGCCCGCTTCCGCACCAATTCACGGTCCTTCTGGGCCGCACACCCACCCACCACCAACAACATGTCGGGGTTGAGGTCCTTGATCGCCTTGAGCTGCCCGAGGTTCCCGTACATGCGGTTGTCGGCATTCTCTCGGATGGTGCAGGTGTTCACGTAGACCACGTCCGCGGATTCGAACCGATCGGTCGCGGTCATCCCGTCGACCTCGAACAGACCGGCGATCCTCTCGGAGTCGTGCTCGTTCATCTGGCAGCCGAAAGTGCGGATGAAATAGCTCTTCCCGACCCGGGTCGGATGTCGTCGGGCCGGCTCGCGCAAAGTCGGGGTCGGAAGCAATACGGTCATGTCGCTCGGCTTCAGCGGGCGAAGTCGGTTGCCCGAAACTCCCGGATCACCGTCACTTGTATCTGACCCGGGTACTGAAGGTCCTCTTCGAGTTTACGGGCGATCTTGCGGGATAGCTCTCGCGCCTCGACATCGGACACGTCACCGGGGTCGACCACCACCCTCACCTCACGGCCGGCTTGTAACGCGAACACGTGATCGACACCGGGGAATTCCATGGCCAGGGTCTCCAGCCGCTCCAATCGCTTGACATATCCCTCGAGGGTCTCCCGCCTCGCCCCAGGTCTCGCCGCTGACACCGCATCTGCCGCCTGGACGATCACGGCGAGGACGGTTCTGGGCTCAACCTCGTTGTGGTGGGCTTCGATCCCGTGGACCACCGCCGCGTCCTCGTCGAATCGGCGGGCGATCTCAGCTCCGATCAAGGCGTGGGAACCTTCCACTTCGTGAGTGACCGCCTTGCCGATGTCATGGAGCAGGGCGGCTCGCCTGACCGGTGCCGGATCGATCCCGAGCTCTGAAGCCAGCATCGCCGCGATGTGTGCCGTCTCCACCAGATGATTGAGCACATTCTGGCCGTAGGAAGTCCGGTACTTGAGACGACCCATCAAGGTCACGATCTCTGAATGCATACGCGAGACGCCGGCTTCCACCAAAGCCCACTCGCCTGCGTCGCGGATGCTCTGCTCCACTTCATCGCGTGCCTTTGCGAAAGCCTCTTCGATCGAAGCGGGATGGATGCGCCCGTCGGCGACGAGCTTCTCGAGTGTGATCCGAGCCACTTCCCGCCGCACAGGGTCGAAGGAGGAGACCGACACTGCCTCGGGCGTGTCATCGACGATCAGGCTGGTTCCGGTCACCGACTCGAGGTGGCGGATGTTGCGTCCCTCACGCCCGATGATGCGCCCCTTCATGTCATCCGACGGGAGCTGGATCACCGAAACCGTGGTCTCTGTCACCACTTCGGATGCCAGTCTCTGGATGGCGGTGGCGAGAATTCTCCGCGCCCGGCGATCGGCTTCTTCCCGGGCTTTGATCTCGAGATCCCGGACCACGATCATCGCCTCGCGCCGAGCTTCGTCTTCGACCTGTGCCAGCATTTCGGTCTTGGCCGCGTTCACATCGATCCCGGCGACCTGCTCGAGCCTGAATCGGGCGTGCTCCTTGAGAAGCTCCAGCTCCCCACGGGAGCTGTTGATCTCTTCTTCGCGATCGATGAGCATCTTCTCGCGTTGGGCGAGATTGGATGCCCTCTGATCGAGTGTTTCCTCACGCTGGACCATTCTCGATTCCAGGTTGGAGATCTCGAGTCGACGATGCTCGAGTGCAGCATCCTCTCGTTCCCGGTAGGACTCTGCCTTGGCCCGGCCCTCCTCTTCAGCCTTGGCCAGGATTCGCTGGGAATCGAGACGGGCCGAAGTCACCATGTCTTCTGCAGAGACCCCGTCCCGCTCCCGTCGCTTGGCAATCGACAGCCGCGCGATCAGATAGCCAAAGCCCAGACCGATGACGACTCCCAGGACTGTGAGCCAAATCGCCACGTTGTTCATCGTGGTCCCTTCCCCGGTATGAGACAGACGTGCCGAGCCTCGAAAGGCCCGGCACACGAAGAGAGAAGCTGACTTCGAAAGCGGGTTATCTCACCCGTGGCTTCGGTCGCTCCTCCTTTTCCACTCTCAATCCGGCGTGCATTTCAAATATCTTGTTCGTGTGTTGAGCATCGATCCTACACCGAGATCACGAAAGGGAAATGTCACTCCTCGTTTGGTGCCTGCTCGTCCGAAACTGCGGAGACTTCCTCGGCCCCGCCTTCGGCGAGGGCTTCACCCGGTGTGACCAGCTCGTAGACCTTTGCCTGCAGCTGCATCGCCACCTCCGGGTTCTCCCTGAGGAACCGCTTCGCATTCTCCCGACCCTGACCCAGCTGATCGTCATCGAATGTGAACCAGGCCCCACTCTTCCGGACCACGCCGTGATCGACGGCCACGTCGATAAGGCTGCCTTCGCGGGAGATACCGTGACCGAACATGATGTCGAACTCGGCGAGACGGAACGGTGGCGCCATCTTGTTCTTGGCCACCTTGACCCGTACCCGGTTCCCGACACTGTCGGCACCGTCTTTGATGGTTTCGATGCGCCGGATGTCGAGACGGACCGACGAGTAGAACTTGAGCGCACGCCCCCCCGGCGTTGTCTCAGGTGATCCGAACATCACACCTATCTTCTCTCGAAGCTGGTTGATGAAGACGGCGGTCGTCTTCGACTTGTTCAGGGTCCCGGCCAGCTTGCGCAGGGCCTGGGACATGAGCCGGGCCTGAAGACCGACATGGGTGTCCCCCATCTCGCCTTCGATCTCGGCCCGAGGCACCAGAGCGGCGACCGAGTCGATCACCAGCACATCGAGGGCACCGGAGCGGATCAACATGTCCGCGATCTCCAGCGCCTGTTCCCCGGTGTCCGGCTGTGAGATGAGCAGCTCGTCGACGTCGACTCCGATCGCCTTGGCATAGATCGGGTCGAGGGCGTGCTCGGCGTCGATGAAGGCGGCGATCCCCCCGTTACGTTGTGCCTCGGCCACGATGTGTAGTGCAAGACTGGTCTTGCCCGAGCTCTCCGGCCCGTACAGCTCCACTATCCGACCCCGGGGGACTCCGCCGATCCCCAGGGCGAGGTCGAGGGAGAGGGCGCCGGTCGAGATGACGTCTACCTTGCGGTTGGCCGCCTCACCCATCTTCATGATCGCGCCCGTCCCGAACTGACGCTCGATCTGGCTGAGCGCCATTTCCAATGCCTTGTCCCGTTCCACTCTCGCTCCTTCCTCGGATCTCATGATGGCCAACGTATCTGCCGGCACCGACAGAAATGAGTCTTCCCAGTCTTCGCTCTGATTCTCGATGCCATGAGGGTCATTGGTACCCGGATACTAGGCCCGAACAGGTGTTCGTGATGGTCTTTACCGGTAACTATCCCTTGACTGTATAACGGTCTTGGGTAGAATGGTGGGTATGCCACCTGCCAATAGGAAGAACCCCCAAAGGGCTCACTCGTCAGATTCTCAGTATTCGCTTATGGAGTTCATGCGGGACTTCCCCGACGACGCTGCTTGTCTCAACTGGCTTTGGAACACTCGCTACGCCATCGACGGTGACAAGGCTTACTGCCCCAAGGACGGCGAGAAAACTCCGTTCAAGAAGTACGAGACATCCCAACAGCGTCAGTCGTGGACTTGCACCAAGTGCGGACATCACATTCACCCGACCGCCGGGACCGTCTTCCACAAGTCGTCAACCTCGCTGCATCTCTGGTTCTACGCCATGTACCTGATGTCAAGTACCCGATGCGGTATCTCCGCCAAGCAGCTCGAACGAGAGTTGGGTGTCACCTACAAGACCGCATGGCGCATGTTCCACCTGATCCGCCACGAACTCATGGACCAGGACGACGACGAGTTCACCGGCGAAGTCGAGATAGACGAGATGTACGTCGGTGGAAGTCGGAAGGCTGGCAAGGGCCGCCGTCCCGGTCCCAAGACCACCGTTCTCGGAATGGTCGAGCGCGGTGGACGAGTCTCAGCCGTAGTCGTGGAAGACGCCACGATGCTCTCGCTCTTCCCGCATATCGGCAAGACCGTCGCTACCGGAACCAGGGTGTTCACCGACGAGCATCAGACCTACATGAATATGCCGAGAGCACGGTTCGAGCATCAGTCGGTCAACCACCGCGACGGCGTATTCGTCAGTGGGGATGTCCACACTCAGACCATCGACGGCTTCTGGATGCTGGTCAAGAACGGGATCAGGGGCGTCTACCACTCAGTGTCAGGCAAGCACCTACAGGGTTACCTGAACGAGTACGTGTGGCGATACAACCATCGGGACGACGACGCAGCCATGTTCCTGCAATTGATCCTTAAGGCAGCTAGGCCCTAAGAATGGGTTCCAGAACTGGACTCTAAGGAATGCGTTGCATCCTGCCGTCGTTGTTATATTATTAGATAACAATATCCCCCTAGTCCACTTCGGTGGCTAGGCCGCTGGACCCGCCCTCGGGCGGGTCCTAGCTTTATGCCCAGTCGTGCGGTCGGCCGATTCTGCGACCGGTAACTGGGTCCACCACTGGGTTCGGAAGCTGACTCCGCTTCAATGCCTGCTTGAAAACTCGGCGCATGACAGGGCTTTGACCGCCAACAGAGATGTTGAGAAGTGCTTTGGCGGGTTTCGGGTGTGGGTTGGCGATTATGACTTCCACGCCCAACGTCATGACCAGTTCTATCGGCTTTGCAAGGTCGCTGTCGTTGGTCACGACCAACGCCCGACGCAGATTGAGTTCGTAGGCATCAACGAGGAGAAGGGCTCCGAGGTTTACGTCAGAGCCCTTTTCTTCCGAGATGATGACCTCCGCTCGCTTCGGGCTGGTCTTCAGTCCCGGCATCGGTTGAGACAGTCGCTTCCACTTGTTCTGGACGAGAAACTGACCTTCGACAATGTCGACGCCCACGGCTCGTAACGCCTGCCAGTAGGTGTCCTGCCGCTGGTGAGCGTGCAGATTCCAGGGCATTGACTTCACGCGGGCGGAGAAGTACCGGAGGATTGAGGGCTGTTCTCCAGCGATCTCATTAGCTAGAGCTGCCAGATCGAGCCACTTGAAGCTGGTATCGATCACCGACCCGTAGTACAGGTTGAACCCGTCAACGTAGGCGTGAAAGGGTCCGGTGGCGCGACCAGGCGTCGTCACTCCTTGTCGCTTTCGGATTCATCTTTGGAACGGTCCGACGTTGCGATCTTCTCAAAATCGGTCATGATTTGGGACTTTTTTGGAACCGGAATCTCGATCGGCGCACCCTTCTTCGGCGTGGTCTTCTGAGTCGGTTCTTCTGTTTTCTTCTTGCCCATGCTCAACCTCAGGGTATTTGGGCGTCGATCTTCTACACTGTCCAGGGTGAGGGCCGGGGGGATCAGCCCCGACCCTTGCACGCTGGTTGTCTGCCCTGCCGCCGCCTGGTGCTTACCAAGTTCTTCTGGCGGCAGGGCTCAACCACTGCTCACGGTGAAACCTCCTGCTTCGGGACACCTAGAACTCTTTCGATCCGATCCAGCAATTCAGGATCGGGCGCGCCGTCCGACTTCTCTGCAAGTCCCATCAGCAAGTCGAGGTAGCGGTCTTTGGCTGATCCGTTTGGATTGACCTGGGGCGCATGAGGCTTGTCCGCCTCGCGACCCGTCTCCTTGGTCTTTTTCGTCTTCGTGTTCTTCGGACGATCTGACTTCGGTTTGGCGGAAACGCCGCGGGGTCGATTTGGTATCTCATCGATCATCCCCGCGGCGTGGGCCAGGGAGAGGAACAACCGCACCATTCCGTCTCGCTGACCGCCAGGGGTGTACGACCGGAACCCGTCGGTGATTCTGTCGAGGTCGTCGGATGGCGAGACGAAGTTTAGAACGGGTTTGTATGCCTCATTGAACCACTCCGCCAACGTGGCTTGGAGCATGTCAGTCTGCTCGGCCTTGATCTTCTCCAAAGTCGGAGTGGCGGTCTTCGTCTCAGGCTCAACAAGATCCAGCACTTCGAGCGCCCGAAGGGTTCGCCGTGCATACGGATCGCCGATCTCGGTGATCCGGCCCACGTACTCCTCGTCGATCGTGGGTGGAATGCCTCGATTTCTGACATGGTTGATGAAGGCAAGCACAGTGTGACCTGGGGCGTATGGTGCTGGTCCCTTGTCCGGAAGCGGCATATCGATCTCCTTACAAACATGTCATTCGAAAACTTAGGCGTGGCGAACGGTTTAGTCAATCCCGTCGAACGGCTCGAACGGACTCTACCAAGATATTCGACGTTCTAGCCGTTCGGTCGCTACAAAGTGGTTCATGGCACCTATAGACCCAATCCTCTCTAAGCGAGCCGACGATCTCGGTTGGCTCGCCTCTCCGCCTACCGACTATCCGCTTCGATTCGCCGTGGCAGCGGCGACGGAACGAGAAGCCCGGACGAAGTTTGCTGAGTCCCTCGCCCATTGGGAGGCGATAGGGAAGGACCGGCCTGTCAAGCAGTCCTCAGACTAGCTTCTACAGTCAAGGGATAGTTACCTCTTTACCTTTACCGGGCCAGGGGCAGGGTTTCAAGGGGCTCGTACCTGGCGCCTTCCTTCCCGAGATGAGAGCGGTAGACCACGACCGACCTGCAATGCCACTCGAGGCCCAGGGCGGGCACCTGGTCGACGAGCCGGCGGACGTCCTGTGGTGGGCGCACTCTGCTCAAACTGAGATGGGGGTGAAACGGTCGCTCGTTCGGGGAGAGACCGGCCGCCTGAGCCGCCTCCTCGCAGACTTCGCCCAACTGGCGGAGCCGCTCCTCGCCCTTGGACGTGCCCACCCAGATCACATTCGCCTTCCGTGCTCCGGGGAAGGCGCCAAGGCTCCCGAGTCCCACCCGGAACGGATCGCCCAGGTCAGATGTGTCGAGCCCGGCGAGAAAGCGCTCGTAGGCGACCGCGCCGATATTCCCCAGGAAACGAAAAGTGATGTGCCAGTTCTGAGGTGGCGTCACTCTGCCCGGGAGCGTGATCTCGGCGAGGCGATCGGAAAGCGCCATCCGCACCTCGTCGGGCAATGAAACCGCAACGAAGACTCGGCCTATCCCGTCCACCACTTGCCTATGAGGGCGAGACGGGTGAGCTGCAGCGCCGCGGTTGTGGCATAGGTGCGAATCCGCTCGCGGTCCCCGGTGAACTTGAGCTCGCGTGCCCGTGCGTCGTGCGGGGTGGCGACACCGATGAAGACGGTGCCTACTGGCTTTTCCAGCGGTTGGGGCCCCGCCGAGCCGGTGACCGAGACGGCCACGTCGACGCCGAGCAGCGCCTGCGCCCCCCGTGCCATGGCGACTGCGGCTTCGACACTCACCCGCTCGCCGATACCCGACCAGCCGAGCAACTGCTCTTTGAGCTCCGCGTCGTAAGCCACCACGCCGCCCCTGACGATCGCCGACGAGCCGGGAAGGTCGGTCAAACGGGTGGTCACCATTCCACCGGTCATCGACTCGGCGGTGCCGATGCTGTAGTCGAGATCCGAGAGGAGCCGGAGGAGCACACGCTCGATCGTCTCGTCGTCAAGACCGAAGACGCTATCCCCCAGGCGGGACCGCACCTCGTGCTCCATCGGTTCGATCATCCGTCTGGCTTCCGGAGCCGTGGATGCCTTGGCGGTGACCCTGATCTTGATCTCAGAGTTGGAGGCGAGAAACGCAATCGAAGGGTTGACCGACCCGATGTAGAGGTCGTCCAGGATCTCGGCCACCTCCGACTCGGGACGACCCCAGGTGCGGATGAGACGACTTGCGATCACCTGGTCGTCGCCGGTGACCGTGACCAGCCTCGGCAATACCTCGGTGAAGAGAAGGTTCTCCATCTCCGCGGGCACGCCGGGCACACAGAAGATCCACTTGCCCTCATGGAGGAGGGCGAGACCCGGTGCGGTCCCACGAGGATTCGCCAGGAGCTGTGCGCCGACCGGGTATTGAGCCTGACGGAGATTGCTTTGCGGCATCTCACGCCCTCGCTGGGCCCACCACTGGCGGAGATGCTCGGCGTACTCCTCGCTGAACGCCATGTCCAAGCCGGTCGCCAGACAGACCGCCTCCCTTGTGATGTCATCCTGGGTGGGCCCGATGCCCCCGGTGATGACCACCGCGTCCGCCCTGCCCAGGGCAGTATCGATCGCCGAAGCGATCCGGTCGACGTTGTCCCCCACTGTTTGCTGGTAGTGGGCGTCGAAACCGAGCTCTGCCAGCGCCGCGCCCATAGTGGACGTGTTGGAGTTGACGATCTGGCCCAGCAAGAGCTCGGTGCCAACCGCGATGACCTCGACGATCATCCTCTGGGGCTCACTGATTCGACCAATGCCGGGGCGGCCCGCCCCTGAGAGCGGGCGCCACCACCACTGCTTCCATGTCGGGGCCGTAGACGCCGGTGTACTGCACGGTGAGCCACTCCCCGACCTCGCCCTCATCGACTCGCACCACCCCATCGATCTCCGGTGCGTGGCGATGGGAGCGGCCGATCGGAACCCCATCCTCCACCTGGTCGATGAGCAGCCGATCGGAACGACCCATCCACGCCGAGTGACGTGACTCGGTCACGTCCTCCTGGATCGCCGACAGATAGCGCAGCCGTTCCATGGTCACCTCACGGGGAACCTGGAGATCCATCTCGGCGGCCGGCGTTCCCGGCTCGGCCGAGTATGGGAAGAAGCCGGCCCAGTCGAGCCGGACGTCTTCGAGGAAGTCGGCGAGCTGCTCGACATGGTCGTCGTCTTCACCGGGAAAACCGACGATGAACGACGAGCGCAGGGCCGCCTCCGGATCGAGATCGCGGATTCTCTCGATCAGATCGGTGTGCTTCTCGGTGTTGCCGGGTCGTTTCATCTTTCTGAGCAGCGGAGCCGCCACGTGCTGCAGCGAGAGGTCGAAGTACGGGGCTACCACCCGGTTCGAGACCATCTCGGCGAGCAGCCGCTCGCTGATCTCGCGCGGATGAAGGTAGAGGAGCCGAAGCCGCTTCAAGCCGTCGACATCGCCGATGAAGGCAAGTAGATCGGGTAACCCGCCCGGAGCCTGGATGTCACGGCCATAGGCGGCCAGATCCTGTGCGACCAGGACCACCTCGCTCACTCCGGAGCCAACCAGGACCTCTAGCTCCTCTCTGATCTCGACCGGTCGTCGTGAGCGTTGTTTGCCCCGAATCGAGGGAATGGCGCAGAAGGTGCACGGCTTGTCGCAACCTTCCGCCACCTTGAGATATGCGTAGGGAAGGTCTGATACCGGTCTCCCGGTGGCATGGAGGATGTCCATGACCGGTCTTCGCCTCATGTCGACCGGGTGCCAGTTGGTCAACCCGTCGAGCACTCCGACCAGCTCACCGTACCGGTCGATCCCGAGCACGGCATCGACCTCGGGCAATGCCGACTCGACCTCGGAGCCGAACCGCTGGGCCATGCACCCGATCACAATCGACTTGGCGCCTGCCGGCTTGCGGTCTTCCAGATCCAGGATCTCATTCACGGACTCGGCCCTGGCCTCTTCGATGAAGGCGCAGGTGTTGACCATCACCACGTCCGCAACCTCGGGAGAGTCCGCCCAGGTGTAACCGGCCTCGGAGATCATTGCGATCAGCTTCTCCGAGTCGACTTGATTCTTGGCGCACCCGAGTGTGCTCATCCAAACGGTGGGACCGGGCATGGCACGCAGCATAGAAACCGCCCGCAGATTGAGAACACAGCTCCGCATGAGAACCTCGTGCCCCCGGAATCACGAGGGGTCAGCCGCGCACCGACTCCACCACGGCCAGCAGGGCAGTCGAGGGCACCGCGTCGGCCAGCCCGTTCCAAGTCGAGATGCTCACTCCCCCGTCTTCTTCGATCTCGGCGCAGGCCAGATAGACGGCATCAACCAGAGCGGCGAGGGCATGATCGATGTCGAACGCCTGGACCACCGCGATTCGGGCCCCGGTCACGTCCTGGCGCCCAACAGCCTGGATTGCCTCTTCTGCGAAGGCCGTGGCCTTCGGGTCCATCAGATCTCGCGGAACAGGTAACGGCGAAGGATGTCGATTCGGTTCTCCAGGGAGTCGGCGTCGAGGTACCAGAGCATCGCGGCCACCGTCGACAACAGAGGGTTGCCGTCCTGAGGGGTGAACGAGAAGCCCACGACCTCGTTGCCATTGCGCACGGCCAGCGTGTCCAGGGCAACCACGGTCTGGCTCATGATCCTCCCGTAGTACCCGTGGTCACGCCCGAATGAGAACACCTGGTTGGCCGACTTCTTGTAGGTCACCGCGACCCTGGTATTCGCCATCAGACGCTCTTTGACCTGGTCGACCGTCACGTCCTCGTCCAACTGCAAGGAGAACTGGATCGAGTGCATGTACTGGGTATTGATCTTCACGGCCGAGGAGTAGAGGTTGAGGTCGTGGCCCAGAGTGTCGAACAGCTGATGAGCGTCCCTGGCGTGGTGGGTCCCGAACCTCTCGTCCTTGTGTGGCTCTACGGTTGGGCTGGCGACGAAGCCTTCGTCCTGGCTGATGTCGTTGGCCCTCCTCATACAGAGGAAGCGACCGTCCTCGAGATGACTGGTGCCGTCACTGTCGATCGCCAGTGACTTGATCAGCACCGCGATGTTGTGCGTGTTGCAGGAGACGATCTGTAGGAACTTGTCCTCGGCGGCGATCAGTGCCTCGTCGTTGATCCCCCGGGCGTACATCTTCCCGAAGCCGAATTCCGAGCCCTGGGCCATGAAACCGATAGGGCCCTCGGCCTTGCTGTAGAACTCGTCTTTCATCTCGTTGCCCACTGGGGTGCAATCGATGACGACGGTGGCGCGCTCGATGGCCTCACGTGACTCGTACTTGGGCGCGTGACCCAACTCCTCGAATGCGCCCTGCCGGTCGTCGTCGACCGCGAGCACCGCTCCCCGTCGTTCCAGGTCTGAGACTTTGGCGCGCTCGGTCAAGAGAGGCGTGCGTTTGTGAAAGGTCACCTCCTCGATCCCGAAATGATCCCTGTTATCGGCGAGGAGGCCGATCAAGGGCTCACCGATGGTGCCGGTGCCGACCACGTGGACGATGTTCATGCGGATCCCTCCGAGGGGACAGGGGCTGAATCCCGGGGGCCCAGACTACCTGCCCCTCTCCTGTGATTCCCAAACAACTAACCGAGCAGCACCCTGGCCACTGACGCGGCCCTCTCACAGAGCGAGCCGTCGAAGAGATCGGCGCCCTCGTCCTCGACCAGCGTCAGGGCCGACACGAACACCACCCTGTCATCGGAGCGAGCGAACACCCCACCGGAAGCCACGAGGCCAACATCGACACAGAAGGCCTCATCCCCGAGACCGGCCACCTCATCGCCGCGGAAGGGCTCGCTCTCGACGGTTATCGTCCCCGAATCGGTCGACGTCGAAGAGACGACCTGGCCGCCGGCAATCTCGGCACCGGTGGCGAAGACCTCGGAAGCGTCGCTGCCGTCGTAGACGGACACCCAGATTTGGAAGTTCGAGTCGCTATCACTGATGAAGCAGGCCGGTGCGTCCGCCAGCAGGCGGGTGTCGCGGATCATGCCGAGAACCCTCCCCAGTGCGCTGTCTCCTGAGACCGCGTCCACGTCGGCGCCGACCGCATCGGAGGCTTCCTGGTTGCTGAGATAGGGACAGGGTTCATCTTCGAGGGCGCCCTCGACCTCATCGACGAAACGGTTCAGCCCGAAGATGAAGAGGGCCACCAGGACGACGATGCCCACGAGGATGATCGCACCGCCGATGATGGCTGCCTTGGCACAACCGCTCATGCCCCCTCCGGCCGGCTGCTGACCGATGTTGGGCGGGGTGAGCTGCGGTGGCGACGGCTCGGAGGCCGGGGCCGGATCTGGAACGTCGTCGCTCGGGGGACCTGCCGTCATTCCGTGGAATCTACCGACACGGAATCAGAACTGCTCTTCTTCCGTCGAGCCCTTCAAGGCGAGGGTCGAAGCGGTGCCACCCGCTATCACTTGGCTCACCAGATCGAAATATCCCGCACCCACCTCGCGCTGGTGTCTGGTAGCGGTGTAACCCTGAGCCTCCATGGCGAACTCCCGGTCCTGGAGCCCGACATAGGCGGGCATCCCGTTCCGTGCGTAGCCGAGAGCGAGCTCGAACATGGAGAGGTTGAGAGCATGGAACCCGGCCAGAGTGATGAACTGATAGCGATAGCCCATAGTCCCCAGCTCCTTTTGGAACCTGGCGATCGTCCCCTCATCGAGGTGCTTGGACCAATTGAACGAGGGCGAGCAGTTGTAGGCCAACATCTTCCCGGGGTACTCGGCGTGGATCGCATCAGCGAACCTTCTCGCCTCGTCGAGGTCGGGATGAGCCGTCTCACACCAGATCAAATCGCAGTATGGGGCATAGGAAAGCCCGCGGGCGATGGCTGAGTCGAGCCCGTCCCTCACCTCGTAGAACCCCTCCGGGGTTCGCTGACCGGTCACAAAGGGGGCGTCCCGCTCATCGACGTCGGAGGTGAGCAATGTGGAGCCGTTGGCATCGGTCCTGGCCACGATCAGAGTGGGGACATCCATCACGTCGGCAGCCAGGCGCGCGGCTTGCAGGGTGCGAATGTGCTGACCGGTGGGGACAAGGACCTTCCCCCCCATGTGCCCGCATTTCTTCTCCGCCGCCAGTTGATCCTCGTAGTGCACGCCGGCCGCTCCGGCGCGGATGAACCGTTTGGTCAGCTCGAACACATTGAGTGCCCCTCCGAACCCTGCCTCACCGTCGGTGATGATGGGGACGAACCAATCGATGGCCACATCACCCTCGGCCCAATGGATCTGATCGGCTCGGCGCAGCGCATTGTTGATTCGCTCCACCAACGCCGGCGCCGAGTTCGACGGATAGAGAGATTGGTCGGGGTATGACTCACCGGCGAGGTTGGCATCGGCTGCCACCTGCCACCCGGACAGGTAGATCGACTTGAGGCCGGCCTTGACCATCTGTAACGCCTGACCGCCACTTAGGGCACCGAGGGCACTGACATGGTCCTCGGTATCGAGCATCTCCCAGAGCTTGATCGCCATCCGGTTGGCCAATGTCGACTGCTCGCGGATACTGCCTCGGAGCAGCACGACCTGCTCGGCGGTGTAGTCACGGGTGATGCCCACCCATCGCGGATTGGTCTTCCAGTCCTCGGCGATGCGGCTGGCTTCCTGGGCTATATGCGACATGGCTCTCTTTTCTCAGCTGATGAGCTCGTAGGCGGGCAAGGTCAAGAACTCGACGAACCGCTCGCCGAGGGCGACTTCCTCGAATAGCTTGCGCGCCGTCTGTAGCTGTTCGGCATGGGGATGGCCCTGAGCCTCCATCTGATCGACGGCCGCCTCGGCCATCGAGCGGATCAGGGACTCGGTGACTGCTGTCCCGTCATCGGTATGGACTCCGTGATGGACCCATTGCCAGATCTGCGAGCGCGAGATCTCGGCGGTGGCCACGTCCTCCATCAGGTTGTTGATCCCGGCGGCGCCAGTACCCGAGAGCCACGAAGCGATGTACTGGATGCCGACGCTGACGTTGGTTTCGATGCCGGCGATGGTGACCGTGCCCGGAAACTCGAGATCGAGCAGATCCCCGGCGCCGACCGAGACGTCGTCTCGTTGCCGGCTCACCTGGTTGGGCCGGGATCCGAGAACCGAGTCGAACTGCTCCATGGCAACAGGCACCAGATCGGGGTGGGCCACCCACGTCCCGTCACAGCCCGCAGCCGCCTCACGAGCCTTGTCCTCGCTGACCGCTGCGATTGCCGAGTCGGTGACCTCGAGGTCGCGTCGGTTGGGTATGAACGCCGACATACCCCCGATGGCATGGGCGCCCCGCCGATGGCAGGTCTTGACCATCAACTCGGTGTAGGCGTGCATGAACGGCACAGTCATCGTCACCTGCGAGCGGTCGGGCAAGACAAAGCCAGGGTGGCTCCGGAACTTCTTGATGACGGAGAAGATGTAGTCCCAGCGCCCGGCATTGAGACCGGCGGAGTGCTCCCGCAGCTCGAACAGGATCTCGTCCATCTCGAACGCAGCCAGGATGGTCTCGACGAGGACCGTGGCCTTGATCGTCCCCGGGGGGATATCCAGACGGTCCTGCGCCCAGAGGAACACATCGTTCCACAGCCGCGCTTCGTAATGGGATTCGAGCTTGGGCAGGTAGAGAAATGGGCCACTTCCAGCCTCGACGGCCGCCCGGCCACCGTGGAACAGGTAGAGGCCAAAGTCGAACAGGGAGGCCGAGATCGGCTGCCCGTCCACGAGGAAGTGCTTCTCGGTGAGATGCCAACCCCGGGGCCTGACCACCAGGGTTGCGATGTCGCGGTTCAGCTCGTAGGTCTTGGCCTCGGTCTCGAAACGGAGTGTCCGCTGATAGGCGTCGACGAGATTCGCCTGTCCCTCGATGAGATTGGGCCAGGTCGGTGAGGTGGCGTCTTCGAAATCGGCCATGAACACCTTCGCCCCCGAGTTCAAGGCGTTGATCATCATCTTGGCGTCGACCGGTCCGGTGATCTCGACCCGGCGGTCCTCGAGATCACCCGGGATCGGGCTGATGCGCCAGTCTGACTCTCTCACCTCGGCGGTCTCGGGAAGGAACCCCGGGAACTCACCGGCGTCGATTCGTTTCTGCCGGCTTTGGCGAGCCGAGAGAACCTGACCTCGCCTCCAGCCAAACTCGAACTCGAGATCAGTGAGAAAGACCGTGGCCTCGGGGGTCAGGATGCGACGTTCGATCTCGCTTCCCTGAAACTGGTTCATAAGAGGTCAGTATCCTTCGCTCGGGAGCTATAGTTGAAGCCATATGCTCGTAAGATTGACCAATCTTTCGTGGTTCGGTTGAAATGACCGAACCTCAACACCTCGACCCGTTGGTGCTCGGCCGACGTCTTCGTCATCACCGCAAGGAACGGGGGATGACCCTAGACCAGCTGGGTGCCGCGGTTGGAAGGCCGGCTCCCTACCTCTCACTCCTCGAGAACGGGAAGAAGGAGCCACGAATAAACCTCATGCTCGAGCTGGCCGCCGCCCTCGACGTCGACATCGCCGAGCTCCTCGACCCGGGACCCCCCAACCGGAGGGACGCCCTCGAGATCTCTCTGATCAGGTCGCAAGAGACGGCACTCTTCGATTCATTGGATCTGCCTTCGATCAAACCCAGCGCCCGGTTGGACAACGAGACACTCGCCCATTTGGTAGGGCTCCACGAGGCGCTCCGCGAGCGCTCGAACCTGGCGTCGGCCGGGTCGCAGCAAGTCCGTCGCGCCAATGGTGAGGTCAGTGCCTGGTTGGCATCACACGACGGCTATCTCGAGGAGGTGGAACAAGAAGCGAAACGGGCACTCGACTCGAGCGGTTACGAGGGAGACGGCCCCTTCTCATCCCGCAACCTGCTCGACCTGGCCGCCCGAGCCGGCTTCGAGATCCACCCAATCGACGACATGCCTGCTTTCGCCCGTTCGGTTGTCGACCTCGACCTGCGCCGGGTCTATATCGCACAGCGTGACGAGTTGAGAACCCGCCAGGCGCGAAAGGCCATCCTTCAGACACTGGCCGGATTCCTGCTCGACCACGAGCGGGATCCCGATCTCGACACCTTCCTCCGCCAACGCGTGGAGACGGCCTACTTCGCCGCCGCGGTGCTGGCGCCTGAGGATGCGGTCGTTATGAGGTTGACCTCGGCCAAGGACAACCACGACATCGATGTGGAGGACGTCAAGGAGCTGTTCTACCTCTCATATGAGATGGCTGCGTGGCGCACCGCGAACATCGCCACCCGGCACCTGGGGATCAGGACTCATGTCATCGCCAGCGATCGAATGGGAAAGGTGGTCAAGGCATACGCCAACGACGACGCCCCGATTCCTCGTGACGATCACGGAGGGATGGAGACTCAGAGTCTGTGCAAACGGTGGGGGGCACGAATCACGTTCCAGTCGGCCGAGAGGTACGGGACCCATCACCAGTTCACTGATACCCCCGCCGGCACCTTCTTCTGCACGACCCACATCGAGGCCGGAAGAGACCCCGCCCATGCCATAACGCTGGGTGTCGGGTTCGGAGACGCCCGTTGGTTCCGGGGCCGTGACACCGAGAACCGGGAGACATCGACATGTCCCGACCCGGTTTGTTGCCGGGTCCCCCCGACCCACCTCGCCGAAAAATGGTCCGACAAGGTGATCGTGTCGGCGCGTTCCCAGAACCGGATCCTGGGGTTACTCGCCCCCGACCCCTATCCCGACCTGGACATGCCCGAGGTGCTGGCCCTGGTCGAGGGCCACTCGAAGAGCTGAGTCATTCTCAGGTCCAGCAAAGGGTTGGGCACAATCGCAGCCCGGCTCACCGCGAGCTCTCGACGAAGTCCCTCAGGTGCTCCGACAGCTGAACAAGCGACTCCGTGCGCAGATACATCATGTGACCGGCCTCGTAATGCTCCATCCGGACGTTCTTGCGCAGCGACTCGTCGAGCCCGAGATGATTGAAGGTATAGCGAGTCGCGAAATGAGGTGTGGCCAGGTCGTAATAGCCATTGGCCACGAACACCCGCAACCCCTTCGATCTTGACATCACATCACGGAGATTCTCAGACGTGTCGACATAGCGACCTTTGAACTCCTCGTAGTCCCACGACTCATTCACTTTCATGGAGAGTGTCTCGTAGTAGGCGTCGTGGTCGAAGCCGAGCTCCTCGCGCAGGTAATGATTGAGAGTCGCGGTGTAGCGGCCGCCGGTGTGATCGTTTGCCGGGTCGTTCTCCAGACTGTCGCCGTCTGCGAACCGGTCGATCCCGGTGAACCGGGAGTCGAGCCTGCCCACCGTGCGCCGCTGATCACGCATCATCTCCTTGCAAAAACGGTGGATGTGGATTCTCAGGTCGTAACGCTCGATGTACTCACCCGAGAGCCCGGTGTACTCGGCCAGTTTGGCCCGCACCCGAGCCCGCTCCTTATCGTCGAGCTCGTCACCGCGGGCCAGCGCAGACCAGTAGCGGCCGATGGCGAACTCCTCGACTTCGTCCAGCAGCTCGCGCAGACCCCGACCCTGGTTCTTCTTCGACAGCCGACCGTGGTACCACGCCGTCGCCGCATAGGTGGGGAGAAAGAGCATGTAAGGAAGGTCGTTGCCCGGGTGGAAGGCCAACGACTCCGTGTCCTGGTGGATGGTCTGAAAGTTGAGCACGTTCGAGATGAGGATCAGCCCGTTGAGCTCGGTGTGCTTGATGCTGAACAGGGTGTGAGCGACAGCGGCCGCTCGGGTGGTGCCATAGCTCTCCCCGGCGAGATACTTGGGCGATGCCCACCGGCCGTTCCGGTTCAGGTAGAAAACGATGAAGTCGGAGAAAGCCTCGATGTCCTTGGAGAAGTGGTGGAACTCCTTCTCCTTCTCCTTGGGGGCGGCCGTGGAGAACCCGGTTCCGACTGCGTCGACGAGCACCACGTCGGCCACATCGAGGATGGAGTGCTCGTTGTCGATCAATGAGCCCGGCACCCCGCCGCTGAGTCCCTCGGCGTCGAGAAATACCCGCCGCGGCCCGAAGAGGCCGAGGTGGAGCCAGACGGTCGACGACCCTGGTCCGCCATTGAAAGCGAACACGATGGGCCGGGTGACGGGATCCGCATCGTCTTCGATATAGGCGACGTAGAAGAAGACCGCCTTCTTGTCTTCGCCCTGGTCGACTATCTGGGTTGCCGCGGTCGCGGTGTAGGAGACCTGCCGGGCGCCGAAAGTCCCGGTGTACTGCTTGGAGACACTCCTCTCGTCGACCTCTGGCGCCGTGGGTGTCTCTTCGCCGCTCGACTCTCCGTGGGCGTCACTCATGCCAGGAGGCTATACCGGCCTGGGACGACCGTCGTCTTCGATCCAGTCTTCCAGCGGCACACCAAGACCCTCGGCGATACGGTTGATGTAGTTGAAGTAGGCCACGACTTGAACACAGCTCGAGATCCCCTGGTCGTCGAAACCATGGGAGCGAAGCTCTTCGACGTCCTCGAGAGCAACCGATGCGCAATCGTCGGTGAGCCTCTCGGCGAAGCCGAGCAGCGCATTCGTCGCGTCGTCGAGCCCGGCACTTCTCCAGTCCCGGGCGAAACGGTCCACCATCTCCTGATCGTCGACCTCATCCCGGAGGTCGTGTAAATGCGCCGATATTCAGTAGTGGCACTCGTTCGAGTTCGAGGTGACCACGGCGATCATCTCACGCTGCGCCCTGGTCAGAGGGGACGGCCCAAACATGATCGAGATGTAGAGACGCATCGAATCACGCATCACCTCGGGCAATTGGCTCTGTATGGAGACGATGTTCCAGACCCGGCCTGCCCGCCTCGTGGCGGCGTCATACTCTTTCCTGGCGACGCCGGTCGCCTCCTCGACGGAGGTCACATGGACGTGTGGCATCGGTCAGCCGGCGAGAAACAGCGCCGGCTCCTCCAGGTTCTCAATGACCAGCGCCATGAACCTCCGACCCTGCGCTCCATCGATGACCCGGTGGTCGTACGAGATCGAAAGCGGCATCAGGGGCGCGATCGCCAGCTCCCCATCGACGACGATCACCTTCTCCTGCGCCCTTCCCACGGAAAGGATGGCGGTGGTCCCGTAAGGGATGATGGGAGTCCCGTGCCCCCCGCCCACGGCCCCGATATTGGAGACGGTGAAGGTCCGACCGGACAACTCGGACGGAGCGAGGGACCTCGCCTTGACCCCGTCGCCCAGACGCTGAACCTCGGCGGCCAACTCGATCACGCCGCGGCTGCTGGCATCCGCTATCACCGCCACCATGAGCCCGTCGGGAGAGTCGACCGCGATACCGATGTCATGCGCGCCGTGCATGACTAGGTCGTCGCCATCGAGAGTGGCGTTGAACTCGGGGTAAGCCTGCAGCGCGGGTATCACCGCCATGACCACCAGCGCCTCCATGGGGATCTTTATCCCGTGTCGGGCGCCAAGAGCGGTCCTGATCTCGAGGAGCCTGGTGGCTTCGACGTCGTCGAACGTCGTGACGTGGGGTATCTCAGCCCAGCTCTTCGACATGTTGGCTGCGATGGTCCGTCGCAACCGGGACATCGGACGTCGCTCGTCATCACGCATCGGGCCAACTGGCCGCGGCGAGGCCTCGACATGTTCGGCCTCGGGCTGCGGTCCGGTCACAGACACGGCCTCGGCGTCGGCGGCCGAAACCGGTTCAAACACGCCCTCGGTATCGGGTGCCGAAACCGGTTCCGACACCACCTCCGACCCGATGGTGGCAGCTGCGGCGAGCACATCTTCCCGGGTGATGCGACCTTCGGACCCGGTGCCTTGGATGCTGGCAAGGTCCACGCCCAGATCGCGTGACAGCTTCCGGACTATGGGGAGGGCCTTGACGGTCTCGACGGCCGATACCGCATTCTTCTCGTCGCGGGCCGAGAGCACCTCGGCGTCCTCGCTGAGGCTTCCCACGATGGGAGCAGCCGAACCTGTGGGCTGACCTTCGCCTGGGCCTGGCGGCTGGCTGAGCAGGGGTTCTGATGAAACGAGATCAGAGTCCGCATTGACAGGCCCGCCCCCCGTGTCCGACTCATCGCCGATGACGACCAGCACCGAGCCGACCGCGATGGTCTCGCCCTCGGCGCCGCCGTGTCGGATGACGATGCCACCGTATGGAGAGGGGATCTCGACTACCGCCTTGTCGGTTTCCACCTCGACGATTGGTTGATCAGCCTGCACCGGTTGACCCTCGGGCACCAGCCATCGAACGATCTCGGCTTCGGTAAGGCCCTCTCCGATATCGGGAAGCAGGAATTCCCTTGCCACTAAGCCTCCAGAACCTCTTGTGCCGCCATGACGATCCGGTCCACACTTGGAAGGTAGTGGGCTTCGGACCGCTTCAGGGGGAAGATCGTGTCCCATCCGGTGACCCGGCGCACCGGCGCCAACAATGAATAGAGGGCGCCTTCGTGGATGATGGCAGCGATCTCGGCGCCCAGACCTGCCGTACGCGGGGCTTCGTGGGCCACGACCACCCGGCCCGTCTTCACCGCGGAGGAGAGGATCCCCTCATGGTCCAACGGAGAAAGCGTCCTGAGATCCAGCACCTCGACCGAAGCTCCCGTCTCTTCGAGGATGCTCGCCGCGGCCCGGATTTCCTTGATCATGGCGCCCCATGAGATCAAGGTGATGTCGTTGCCTTCTCGCTCGACTCGCAACGGCCCGATCTCTGTCGTGTAATACAGCTCGGAAACCTCCTCCTTCACCGCTCTGTAGAGCCGAATCGGCTCGAGGAACACCACCGGGTCAGGGTCCTCGATGGAGGCTAGGAGCAGCCCGCGCGCATCCGCCGGAGTGGAGGGGACGACCACTTTCACCCCGGGGATATGGGCGTAAATCGCCTCGGTCGACTCCGAGTGATGCTCAGCGGCGCCGATCCCCCCACCGAACGGGATGCGAATCACCAGCGGTGCGGTGAACCTGTGGTTGGACCGGTTCCGGATGCGAGCGACATGGTTGATGATCTGGTCGTATGCGGGATAGGAGAAGCCGAGAAACTGGATCTCCGCCACTGGCCGCAACCCGGCTATCGCCATGCCGAAGGCGGCTCCCACTATCCCCGACTCGGCTACCGGGGTGTCAATAACGCGACCGGCCCCGTACTTGTCACGAAGCCCGTCCGTGATACGGAACACCCCACCGGTGCGTCCGATGTCCTCCCCGAGCAATACCACGCGCTCGTCCGATTCCAGGGAGGTGGCGAGAGCGCCGTTCAGCGACTGAGCCAGAGTCAACTCGCTCATTGGCCCGCCTCCTTCAACTGCTCCCGAAGGGGACCGGTCGGCACCTCGTACATCCGCCCGAACATCTCGGCCACGGTCGGCTCGGGCAAGGCCTCGGCTTCGGCTACCGCATCTTCGATCCGATTGGTGGCCCTGACCTCGAGCTCTTCCTGCCATTCAGGACTCCAGCCCCCGGCCCGCTCGAGGAGCAGTCGAACCCGCTGAAGGGGATCCCTCTCTCGCCACTCCTCGGCTTCGCCCTCATCCCGGTAACGCCCCGGGTCATCGGCCGTGGTATGGGGTCCCATCCGGTAGGTGACAGCCTCGATCAGGCTGGGGCCACCACCCCGGCGAGCGACGTCGGCCGCTTCACGGACCACCGTCGCCACAGCTGCCACGTCGTTGCCGTCAACCTGGACACCGGGCAGCCCATAGCCCTCGGCCTTGATCGCGATCGACTCGGAAAGCGTCTGCTCCGAACGTGGATAGGAGATGGCGAACCCATTGTTCTGACAGAGGAAGACCGTTGGCGTGTTGAACACGGCAGCAAAGTTCATCGCCTCGTGAAAGTCCCCCTCGGAGGTAGCACCGTCCCCGAATGAGGTCAGTGCGATGCGGTCAGTCCCCTTGAGGGACTCGGCCCACGCCAGCCCGACCGCGTGGATCATGTGACCACCGACCGTGATCGACGGTGGGAGGACATTGACCTCCTCCGGTGGGGCGCCTCCCCTCTCATCACCGGTGCGGCCGGCTATCAACAGGTGCCAGCCGTATCCCGCCCGCCACATGAGGGCGGCGTCGCGATAGGTGCCCGCCACCCAGTCATCGGGTCTCAAGGCGGAAGCCGCGCCGATCTGTGCCGCTTCCTGGCCTTCGAACGGGGCGTATGTCGCCAGCCGCCCCTGACGCTGCATCGCCATGCACTTGTGGTCGTAGGTTCGAGCCTCGACCATGTCGGCGTAGAGCCCACGCATTTCCTCCAGAGTGAGCGGGAGGCGGTCACGGACGGTTCCATCCGGATTGATCAGGCTGAACATTGGTCGTAGAAAGTACAGGGTGAGGCGGCGAACAGCGATCCAGGACCATCATTGATTAGCCTCGCCATGTGATCGAGTCAGTCGAGAGCACCCAACCCCGCCCTTCTCGACCGGGTCCGGCTCCGCGTTCGGAGGTGTCGCTGCGCGACGTTGCCCGTCTGGCCGGTGTGTCGCCCTCCACGGTGTCTCGTGTCGTCTCCGGCTCGGATCACCCGGTCAGCGCCGAGGCCAGGGCCCGAGTCCTGGAGGCTGCGCAGCGACTGCGCTTCCGCCCCAACCGGGTGGCCAGGGCTCTCGCCACGGCGCGCACCCAAACAATCGGCGTGATCGTCCACGACGCTGCCGACCCGTACTTCGCCCAGATCATCCGTGGCCTGGAGGATGTGGCAGGGGAATACGATCACGCTCTCTTCGTGGCCAGTTCCGACCGGGACCCGGAAATCGAGCTGGCCTGTGTCCGGGCTTTTCTATCCCATCAGGTGGACGCGATCGTCCTCGCCGCCTCGGGCATCGACAAACCCGAGCACCTGGCCGATATGGCCCAGCTCTTCGATCTCTTCATCGCGCGTGGTGGACATGTCGTCTCGCTGTCCGAGCACCCCTACCCGTCGCCGGGAATTCGAATCGACAACCACGGCGTTGCTGTCATGGCCACCCAACATTTGATCGATTTGGGCCACGAACGCATCTCATTCCTGGCCGGCCCGAATGAGCTCTTCGTCAGCAAGGTGAGACTCGACGGCTATCGCAGCGCCCTCTTGTCAGCGGGCATTCCTTTCGACCCCCACCTGGTGTTCGATGGCTACTTCAGCCTCGAGGGCGGGAGGGCGGCGAGCCGTCGAGTGGTTGAGAGCGACGTGACCGGGATCGTCGCCGCCAACGACCTGACCGCCATAGGCGCGATCCGTGGCCTCGCCGAACAGGGTATGAGGGTCCCCGACGACATCTCTGTGATCGGGATCAATGACATCACCTTCGCCGACTACGCACCTGTCCCGCTGACCACAGTTCATGTCGCCCTCACCGAGCTGGGAAGGATGGGTGCCGGACTGGTGATGACCTTGCTCCAAGACGGGCACACCGACTCAGGCGTGATGCCCCACTGGCTGATACCACGACAGTCGACGGCTCCCCCGCCCATCCGGCCTGACGTCTCCGTTGACGGTCTTCTACCCCCTGACTAAGGTCGGCAGACCGCCATGGCAACCGGTTTCTGTGCTTCCGACCCGCCACGTCCCGGTCCGACAAGGAGTGACAGATGAGCAATGTCGACCGGTTCGGAGTGTTCCTCCCATCGTTCGTTTGGCAAGACGACGGCCCGGAACGGGCACGGGGCATCATCGACTTCGCCCGCGAGGTGGAGGACCTCGGATTCGGCTCGATTTTCATCACCGACCATCTTCTCGCCGCCCGTCAGTTCTATTCGGTGTCGTTCCTGGAGCCGATCTCGACACTCTCCCTCGTCGCCGGGGTGACCAATCGGGTGAAGCTGGGCACCTCGGTCATGGTGCTCCCGATCCGCGAGCCGGTTCTGCTCGCCAAGCAACTGGCCACCCTCCAGTTTCTCTCCAACAATCGGATGATTCTGGGAGCCGGAATCGGTTGGTATCCACCCGAGTACGCGGCCACAGGTGTCAGGAAGTCGGAACGAGGTCCGAGGACCGACGAGATGCTCGACATCGTGATGGCACTGACCGAAGGCAAGAGCTTCAGCTACCAGGGCAAGTTCTATCAGTTCGAAGACGTCCTGATCGAGCCACGTCCCACTGAGCGCCCGGAGGTGTGGATCGGCGGCGGCTCACAGCTGGCTGACGCCGGTTCGCCTGACCTCCCCAGGTTCGTCGACGCGGTCAAGGCCCGCATCCTCAAGACGGAAGGATGGATCCCCCGGCCCACCTGCCCTCCTGAGGACATCGCACGAGACTGGGCCGAGCTCCAAACCTACTTCAACGAGCACGGACGAGACCCGTCAACGCTCACGGTCGCCCACGAGAACTTCGTCCATCTGACCCTCACTCAGGACCCGGTGGCGGCTCGCGAGGAGCAGCACAAAGCATTCCTCAGAGTGATGAGCGACGCCCGCGGCCCGGCCTACCTGGAGAAGGTCTATCTATTCGGAACACCGGACGAGATCGTCGAGTCGCTCCAGGCCCGGATCGATGCGGGTGTCCAGAAGATCATGCTTCACACCATGACCCCCGATCCCGGGCAGCTGGAGCATTGGATCACCGAGCTGGTCGACAACGTCAGATTCCCCGACCAGTCGTTGTGACTTCCCGGGTGGCGCTGGTGGGGTCGCCACTCCGCCGCCCTCACTCTGCCGTCATGCACAACGCTGCCTTCCGTCATTTCGACATCGACGCCCGATACGAACTGCGACCTCTCGAGAGCGACCAACTCGAGAAGTTCTTCACCGAGGTGAGGGAACCGGAGTGGCTCGGGTTTCAGGTCACCGCCCCTCACAAGCAAGCGGCGATGGCTCTGGTCGATGAGATCGAGCCGGAGGCGACCGCCATCGGAGCCATCAACTCGGGGCTACGCACATCGGAGGGGCGGCTGGTCGGGTTCAACACCGATGCGCCCGGATTCGCACGTTCGGTGAGCAGCGACCTCGGGATGACCCTGACCGGCGCCAGTGTCGTTGTGGTTGGCGCCGGAGGCGCGGCCCGGGCCGTGGTGCACGCATGTCTGAATGCCGGCGCCGCCCGGGTTCACGTCGGCAACCGCACCCCCGGACGCGCCTCCGACTTGAGAACGGAGATCGATGATCCCCTGGTGACTGCCGGTGGGATGGACGACGATCTCGAAGCCGCGTTGCGCGACGCCGACCTCGCTGTGAACGCGACCACAGTTGGCATGACCACCGAGGGTGTGCCCTTTGACGTGAGGCGGCTGCCCCCCGTTGCCCGGGTCTTCGACCTCGTCTTCGTCCCCTCCGCCTCCGAGCTGGTCAATCAGGCCCGGGCGAGGGGGCTCACGGCTGTGAACGGCCTGGGGATGCTGGTCGGACAGGCGGCCATCGCGTTCGAGCGTTGGACCGGCATCGCCGGCTCGGACGCCGTGATGCGACATGCAGTCGAGCAGTTGTCTGGGGAGTCGACGACGCAGGCCTGAGCCGAGCCCGTCCCATTGCAATCACGGTCATCGGCCCCGAAATCGGGGATCGCGCTTGTCGAAAAAGGACCTGGCTCCCTCGATCATGTCCTCGGTGTCGAAGACCCTGCCCGAAGCTTCGGTCTCCGCTTCGAGGCCCTGGTCCAACGGCGCATCCAAGGCGAGGTCGAGCAAGATCTTGGCCTCCTTCACCGCCAGAGGCCCACGGGAGGCGATCGTCTCGGCGATCTCGTGAGCCCTGGTCTCCGCTCCACCCCTGTCGACGACCTCGTTGATCAGCCCGATCCGCTCCGCTTCGCCGGCGTCGATGACCTCACCCATCAGGACCATGGCCTTGGCCCGACCAAGACCGACCAGCCTGGGTAGCCGCTGGGTGCCGCCCGAGCCTGGTATCACGCCGAGACGAACCTCGGGCAGGCCAAACCGGGCCGAAACCGAGGCCACCCGCAAGTCACAACACATCGCCAGCTCCAGACCACCACCCAGCGTATCGCCTTCACAGGCGGCGACGGACGGCATGGGGAGATCGGCGAGCCGTTGGTAGACGGCCTTCTCGAACTCGACCTTTCCTTCCAGTGCCCGCCCACGCAGGGACTCGAACTCGGCAACGTCAGAACCCGCACAGAACGCTCTCTCCCCGCCGGCGACGATCACCGCCCTCACCTCCGGGTCGTTGCCAATCGCCTCCAGTGCGTGATTCAACTCGGCGGTCAAGTCCAACGTGACCAGATTGAGCGGCGGATTTGTCAGCCGCAGCGTGGTGACCACGCCGGGGGCCACTTCGATCAAGCTCACTCCGCCACCCCGAAAGCAGCGGCGAGACCCATGGTGCCCTGGTGGTACACCCGAGGATCGATCACGCCGAGCGGCTCCGCAATGGATGGCCGAAAACCCATGTGGGCGATGATGTCACGCTCGACGTGGATGCCTTCGGCAACTTCGGTCAAGGTGAGCACTCCCCCGGTGAGGGAGAAGACCGCCCGCTCCGTGATGTAGACGACCTTCTGGTGGGAAGGAGCATTTCGACCGCTGAACGACACCTCGGCCACCCGCTCAACGAACTTGGGCCGGGAGCCCTCCTTCGTGATCCGAAGCCGACCGTCCCCCACCTCGGCGACGAGGCCCCCGGTGGTGAAGGTGCCCACGAAACAGACTCGCTTGGAGCGAGAGCTGATGTTGATGAACCCACCCGGGCCACGGAGACGACCCGGGAAGGCATGGACGTTGACGTTGCCTCGGGCGTCTACCTCGGCGAAGGAGAGGCTGGCGACGTCCAGACCACCGCCGTCGTAGAAGTCGAACATGGAGGGCTGCTCGATCAGGGCCTGATAGTTGAAACCGGCACCACCGTCGGCACCCGAGGCCGGAACCCCACCGAACACCCCCTGCTCGACTGTGAGCACCAGACGTCGGTCGATCCCCTCCTCCCAGGCGATGCCCCCGATCTCCTGGCTGATGCCAAACCCGAGGTTGCAGATGTCGCCGGGCCTGAACTCGAGCAGTGCCCTTCGTGCAATCACCTTACGCACGTCGAGGGTTGTGGGAGGTCGGTCGCTCGAGAGCTCCATCCTTTGCTCTCCCGCGTAGAACGGGGAGTAGTCGGTTTGATAGGTCTGGGTCTGATCGGGATCGAGATAGGCGAAATCGATGATGGCACCGGGCACTTCGACATGCCGCTGATGGAGGTGGCCCACCGGCACCACTTCGCCGGCCTGGGCAATCACGATCCCGCCCGAGTTCCGTGCCGCCATCGCCATCGCCAGCATCTCACCTCTGACCGCCTCCCGGTCGAGGACCAGGTTGCCGTTGCGATCGATGGTCGAGCCGCGGATCACCGCCACATCGATCGGGAAGGAGTGGTAAAAGAGCCATTCACGGCCGCTCAGCTCGATGACCTCGACCAGATCATCTGTGGCCGCGCCCTGTTTGCCCCCGGTTTGCCGGGGATCGACATAGGTGTCGAGCCCGATGTGCGTGATCAGCCCCGGTCTCCCGGCGGCAATCTCCCGGCACAGTTGTGAAAGCACCCCCTGCGGAAACGAGTACCCCTCCACCTCACCATTCTCGACCAGAGCTCCAAGGGCCGGCTCGTTGCCGATGTTGGACCCGATGGTTCGCGTCATCAGACCACGGAGAGCGAGCTGTGACATGCCTCGGTCGGCAAAGTCGCCGACGCCGACCACCCTGACCGTGGTCAGCCCGCGCGGAGAGCCTTCGGCTGAAAAGACCCTCGCCAGGGTGTCGATGAAAAGCTGGGGCACCGCATGACCCGCACCGGACCCTCCGATGATCACCGTGTCGCCGTCCTCGATCTGGCGGACCGCGGTCTCGACGGTGAGCAGCTTCACGGCATGTGCCCGCCGCCGTTGGGACAGAGGGTCTGACCGTGATAGAGGTCGGCAGCGTCGGATAGGAGGAACAACACTGTGTCGGCGATGTCGTCGGGTCGAGCGAATCGACCGGCCGGCAGATCGGCCATTCGCTCTTTGCCCGTCTCACCGGTCAGCATCTCCGCGCTCATCTCGGTGATGGTTGGCCCTGGGGCCACCGCGTTGACCCGGATTCCGCGCGGCCCGAACTCACGGGCGAGAGACTTGGTCAACCCGAGAAGACCGGCTTTGGCCGCCGAGTAATGCGCTACCCCGGGCCAGCCGATCTGGCCGAGACGCGAGGAGATCATGACGATCGAACCCCTCCCCCGCGCGATCATGCCGGGCAGTACGGCCTGGGAGCAGGCAAATGCCGCGGAGAGGTCGACCGCGATCACCCCGGCCCATTCCTCATCCGAGATCTCGAGGAACGGGGTCTCGGGCATCACCCCGGCATTGTTCACCAGTGCGTCGATCCGACCCAGATCCTCCTCGACCGAGCGCACCAGGGCTCGTGCCTGGTCGGGATGAGCCAGGTCGGCGTGTCTGGCCACTGCCCTTCGTCCCATGCCTCGCACATCGGCGATGACCTCATCGGACTCCTCGGGACGATCCAGGAACGAGATGGCGACATCGGCTCCGGCGGCAGCTGCCGCCCGAGCCACCGCAGCACCTATCCCCCTGCTGCCTCCGGTGACGAGCACAACGAGTTCCTTCAGGTCCACCATGTACGCCGATTCACTCTCCGAGGCTGCTGCGGCAAGCGTTTTCCGCGCTGGTTAGCGTACCGATAGCCCAATGACGAAGCCAACGTGAGGCTCAACCAGCGAATGACCGAGGATTACCCGATCAAAATGGGATGGATCAGGCTCAACTGAAAGCCGGCCCATGAGCGTTCTCAGACTCCCGACAGCCAGCGGCGACCTGGAGCCGTACCACCTTGGCAACTTTGGGGCGGTCACCCCGGTGCCCGGGCCATGGAGGACGCGGGAAGTGTTCGCGGCAGTGCACGTCGTCGCCGACCCTCTGGGCGACCCGGTGGGTAGCACCGCCGTCGACTGGGAGGCGACCCTCGCCTATCGACGTCATCTCTGGTCCCTGGGATTTGGTGTCGCCGAGGTCATGGACACCGCCCAGCGCGGGAACGGCCTCAGCGCGGATCATGTGACCGAGCTGATCCGTCGGACCTCGGAAGAAGCAAAGACATGCCAGGGCCGGGCGGTCTACGGGGTCACCACCGATCAGCTCCAAGGACACGACCACACGTTGCCGGCCATCGTCGCTGCCTACGAACAACAGCTCGAATACGTCGAGTCGGTGGGGGGTGAAGCCATAATCATGCCGAGTCGGGCACTGGCTTCCACGGCCCGTTCGTCAGACGACTACCGGTGGGCATACGATCGGCTTCTCTCCGCTGCCGCCGCTCCCGTGATGCTGCACTGGCTGGGCGAGGCCTTCGACCCGGCACTCGCCGGCTATTGGGGTCACCACGACGCCTGGCGTGCCGCGGAGACCCTCCTCGAGATCATTGCGGCAGGCCCACCAGGGCATGTCACCGGGATAAAGGTGTCGGTGCTCGACCCGGAGCTCGAGATCTCTCTTCGCCGGCGTCTCCCTGCGGGGGTGCGGTGCTTCACCGGAGACGACTTCGACTTTCCCCGACTGATTGCCGGTGAGGACGGGTTTCACAGCGATGCATTGCTCGGGATCTTCGACGCCATCGCCCCGGTGGCATCGGTTGCTCTCGACCACCTGGACCAGGGCGATGTCCCAGGATTCCATTCGTTGTTGGAGCCGACGGTCGCCTTGTCCCGTCACATGTTCGAGGATCCCACCTACCACTACAAGACCGGGGTGGTGTTCCTCGCCTACCTGACCGGGCACCAGGACCATTTCCGGATGCTGGCGGGTCACGAAGGATCCAGATCGATCATCCACCTAGCCGAGCTGCTCCGTCTTGCCGACCGAGCCGGTCTCATCGCCGACCCGGACCTGGCGGAGCACCGCTTCAAACCGCTTCTCTCCCTCGCCGGGATCGAGTGACCCGAGGAGACCCAACGATCAGACGACGGCAGGCTCGGTTGCGAGAGCCTCTTCCATCTCCTCGACGGTCATCAGGACCTCTCGCGCCTTGCTCCCATGCGACGGGCCGACCACACCCCGACTCTCGAGTATGTCCATGACCCGGCCCGCCCGGGCGAAACCGATGCGGAGCTTTCTTTGCAGCATCGACGTGGATCCGAGCTCGCTGCGCACCACCAGCTCCATGGCCTGGCGGACCAATGCGGCTTCTTCATCGTCGATCTCGTCGGCCTGGGCGGCGGCGGCACCTGCCGCGGCCTGGAGAACTTCCTGCTCCTCGTATCGAGCCTCCTGCTGGTCGCGCACCCATTCGACAACGGCGTGGATCTCGCTCTCCCGGACCCAAGCCCCCTGAATCCGCTGCGCTCGCGGCTCCTTGGCAGTGACTACGAGCATGTCGCCCATCCCGATCAGCTTCTCGGCGCCGGACCCGTCGAGGATGACGCGGCTGTCCGTCTGGGAAGCGACGCTGAAGGCGAGACGACTCGGCACATTGGCCTTGATCACCCCGGTTATGACGTCGACGGAAGGACGTTGCGTGGCGATGACGAGATGAATGCCGACGGCACGTGCCATCTGGGCGATGCGAACGATCGATTCTTCGACCTCGCGTCCTGCCACCATCATCAGGTCGTTCAACTCGTCGATCAACACGACGATGTAGGGGAAGCGATCGAAGCCCTCCGGGTCGAGCCCTCCTGCCTCCCACTTCTCCCGGTACCCCTCGATGTCCCTCACCTTGGCGTCGGCCAATAGGTCATAGCGGCGGTCCATCTCGGCCACGGCCCACTTCAATGCGTCATTGGCTTTCTTGGGGTTGGTGATGACCCTGGTGAGGAGATGGGGAACACCGTTGTACTGGCCCAACTCGACCCGCTTGGGGTCGACCATGATCAGCCGGACATCGTCGGGGTGGGTTCTCATCAGTAGCGAGGTGACGATGGAATTGATACACGACGACTTGCCGGCGCCAGTGGCCCCGGCGATGAGGACGTGGGGCAGCTCGGCCAGGTTGAGCAGTTTGGACTCACCCGAGATGTCCATGCCCAGGCCAACCGTGAGCGGGTGGGCGGTGAGGGCGGCCTCGGCACTGGACAGGATGTCTCCCAGCGAGACGAGGCGTCGTTTGTTGTTGGGCACCTCGACACCGATGGCCGACTTGCCCGGGATGGGAACCAGTATCCGAACGTCGGGGGTGGCCAGGGCGTAGGCGATGTCGTGGGAGAGGCTGGATACCCGATTGACCTTGACCCCTGGCGCCAGCTCGATCTCGTAACGGGTGACCGTGGGGCCGGGGACGATCTTGGTCAGGGTGGCGTCCACCCCGTGTTGGATGAGTGTCTCTTCCAGCTGACGAGCGGTGTCCTCTAGAGCGCGCTTGTTGATCTCGCCCCCCGTTCCCCCGTCGAGGATGCTGAGCGGAGGCAGCTTGTAACCGGTGTTGGCCAGGTCCACGGTCTTCACCGCCGGGGCCTGTCTGATCACAGGCTTCGGCGCCTCTCGGGGCTTCTCCGGTCGGGGACGGGACGGCTTGGGCCGCTCGTGGCGACCCCGCTCTGCCTGAGCGGTTCGGGCCACCCGGTCGGGGGCATGAGCCGCTTGAGGTGCGCTCCCGCCCATCAGAGTCGATCGGGCAACACTCCGTGTCGATCGGTACAGGTCGGCGATGCCCAGTGCCAGCTCACGAACGCTGGTCTGGGTCATCACCAGCACTCCCATCCCCATCGCCGAGGCTAGAACCACAAAGGCACCCCACATCCCCAGTACCCGCCGCAGCGGAAACGCGATCAGGGACCCGACTGCGCCACCCCGCTCTTTGACCAATTCAATGTTGGGAGCGAGCGCCACTGCCCCGGTCATCAGGTGGAACAGGGCCAGGGAGCCGACGAAGGTGACCACACCGCCGGCTACGAGGCGACGGGCTCCGTCCTTGGGCTTGCCGACGATGAGGGCGATGCCGATCCCGGCCAGGGCTACGGGTAGGGCGAACCTCCAGACACCGAACAAGAAGAGGCTTGCACTTGCCATCCCCCGGCCCACCGGCCCGGCGAGGTCGACGAAAGCGAGCAACACCAGAACCGCGAGGACCACGAGGATCATGCCCCAGACGTCGTCGGTTTGACGACCCAGGGTTCCCCGCACCGAGCTGCGGACCGCCACCAGCTTCTGGCGGATCGTGCTCTTAGGCGCGGGCTTCTTCTTTGCTGTGGACACCCGCCTCCGCCCGGAGGACCCCTTCCGGGTGGGCGTCCTGGTTCCCATGTGTGCTCAAACAATACCCGGGAGTTGGGATATGTCGTGGATTGCCGTCAGCTGCCGATCAGACCTCTCCCGAGCCCGCATCGTTTGGCAGAAGTGGCCTGGCGTTCAGCCCCTGCGCCGCCTTGAGATCCCATAGCCGCCGAACACGAAGAACAAAACTACAATCAAAATGATCCAACCGGTCGTGGTCATGACCCTCCTCCTTATTGCCTGGGGGTTGGGAATCCATACTAACCGTGTCGCTTGGTCGGATTTGTGTTGGGAACCGGCCCGGGCGGGTGGTCCCGGCGACTCCTACAGCTCCATTACCACCGGGACGATCACCGGTCGACGCGAGGTCTCAGCCCTGATCACCCGGCCTGTCGCCTGGCGGATGGTCTTCTGCAACTCGCCGATGTCGGAACGCCCCGAGGCGTGCGACCCGATCGCCTCCCGAACCGCGTCGGCCACCTTGGCCAGCACCGCAGTGGGGTCATCCATCACACCGTGGCTGTCCATGTCCGGTCCGTAGAGAATCTCACCGGTGTCGTGGTCGATCCCGACGGTCACCACGACCACCCCTTCGTCGGCGAGATGCGACCGGTCACGGAGCACAGCTGTCTGAACGTCGCCCACACCTGACCCGTCGAGATATACGTAGCCGGCCGGCACTGCCCTTCTCTCGACCATTGTCTTCTTCCCCGAGACGATGACGCGGTCACCGTCTTCGAGTACGTCGACATGGCCAACCCCCATCCGCCGCGCCAGCTCGGCGTGAGCATGCAGGTGGCGGTACTCACCGTGCACCGGCACGAATGCGTCCGGTCGGACGACGTTGAGATAGGTGAGCAGCTCGTCCCGAGCCGCATGACCCGATACGTGGACGTTTGCGTTTTGACCGTGCACCACGTTTGCACCACGCCGGGTCAGATTGGAGATGACCTTGGAGACGGCGGTCTCGTTTCCGGGTATCGGCTTGGCCGAGATGAGAACGGTGTCGCCTTCGCCCAACTCCACGAATTTGTGCCGGCCCTGGGAGATGAGGGAGAGCGCGGCGAACGGCTCTCCCTGGCTACCGGTCGTGATCAACAGTTGCCGATCGGGTGGAAGCTTGCTCAATTCCTTGATGTCCACCACCGATTTGGAGGGCACTTCGAGCACACCCAACTCGACTGCGATGGTGGTGTTCTTGTGCATCGACCTCCCAAAGAAGGCGATCTTCCGCCCGTTGGCGATCCCGGCGTTGGCGATCTGCTGCACACGATGGATATGAGACGAGAAGCATGCGGCGATCACCCGGCCCGGGGCGCGGCGTACCACGTCGGCGATAGCCGGCCCGATCGAGCTCTCAGAGGGCTCGAACCCCGGCTTCTCGGCATTGGTGGAGTCGCCCAGCAGCAGCCGGACGCCCTTGCGACCGAGCGCAGCGAGCGCGGGGAGATCGGTGGCTCGGCCATCGATCGGAGTTGGGTCGAGCTTGAAGTCCCCGGAGTGGAGAATCAGTCCTTCCGGTGTGTCCAGGGCCACCGCGGTGGCGTCGGGCACGGAATGGGCGGTCGGGATCAACTGGAAGCGAAACGGCCCGTGGTCGGTCCACTTCTTGGTGTCGACGGGTCGCAAGTCTCCGTCCACTCCCATCTCGTCGATCCGCCCCCGTGCCAGTTCCACCGCGAACCTGGTCCCGTAGACCGGGACGTTTATCTCCCTCAGGAAGTAAGCCAGGGCGCCCATATGGTCCTCATGCCCGTGAGTCAGGATCACACATGCGACATCCTTTGACCGCTTGACCAACCACGACCAGTCGGGGAAAACGAGGTCCACACCGAGCATGTCCTCCTCAGGGAACATGAGACCACAGTCAATGAGAGCGATCTTCCCTTCGATCTCGACGGCGGCACAGTTGCGCCCGATCTCACCGAGACCGCCGAGGAATGTGACGGAGACGCTCAAAACCCTTGAACCGCGCCGACCGCCTTCTCGACCGCGATCAGCGTCTCCTCCGACGCATTGACCAGGGGTAGGCGGACATCGCCCACCGATTCCCACAACCGACCCAAGGCACCCTTGACCGGGGCCGGGTTGCTCTCGAGGAAACAAGACTCACATAGGGGAAGAAGCATGTGGTGCATCCTAAGTGCCTCTTCGGTGTCGCCGGACAGGGCGGCTTTCACCATCGCGGCGACCGCCCGACCCGCCAGGTGAGCGATGACAGAGACCACGCCAATCGCTCCCACCGCCATCATCGGCCAGGTGTGCGAGTCCTGACCCGAATAGACGGGAAATCCGGGGATCAGGCTCACCGTTCGACTGGTGAAGTCGACGCTCTCGACTGCGTCCTTTACGGCCACGATGTTCTCGTGCTCGGAGAGACGCGCCAGCGTCTCCAATTCGATGAGCCGGGCGGTGCGGCCAGGGATGTTGTAGAGCATCACCGGCAGACCCACGTCCGCGATAGCCGAGAAGTGGGCAACCAACCCAGCCTGACTCGGCCTGTTGTAGTAGGGCGTGACAGCCAGAACCCCGTGACAACCGAGATCGGCTGCCTTCCCCGTCAACTCCACCGATTCGGCGGTGTTGTACGTGCCGGTTCCCGCAATGACGTAGGTGTCCTTCTCGGCGACGGCGTCGAGGACTGTCTTGTACAGAGCGAGCTTCTCGGTGCTGTTCAGTGTCGGGGATTCGCCCGTGGTGCCGGTGACGACGAGAGCATCGTTGCCGTTGTCGGAGAGATAGCGGGCCAGCCGCCAAGCCTTCTCGTGATCCACCTGGCCCGATGAGGAGAACGGGGTGATCATGGCGGTCGCCACGTGACCAAAGGGGGCGGCTGGAGATGGGCTCACGACCACAGGTTACCGATCGGCGTACTAGAAACCCGCAAGTGGAACTACGTCTGCCCGCCCCGTGCCTGATCGTGCTGGTCGGCCCCTCAGGCTCGGGCAAGACCACCTGGGCGGCGAAGACGTTTCGGGAGACCGAAGTCGTGTCCTCGGACGGCCTCCGGGCGATGATCGGCGCCGGTGAGCACGATCAGCAGGCGAGTCCGGCCGCGTTCTCAATCCTGGAACAGATCGTCGTCGAGCGGACGAGCAAGAAGCTGACGACGGTGATAGACACCCTCGGCTACGACCGGGAGAGCCGTAGGCGATGGATCAGCCTGGCCCACGAGAGGGAGATGCCCGCCTTCGCCATCGTCTTCGACACACCGCCGGCCGAGATCGAATCCCGCAACTCCTCCCGGCCGCGGAGCGTCCCCAAGACGGTGCTGGCCAAGCAACTGAGCCGATTCCGAACGGTTCGCGAGGAGCTGGAGGACGCCGGATTCGACCACGTCCATCTCGAGACCGAGGTGGCCATGGTGGCTCCCCAGATCGCCAGGGCAGAAGCGGTCCTGAGCCAGAGCCACCAACCAGTGCCCGGTCGGCACAGCTTCGGCCTGATGGTGAACCGGTTCGATTGGGGTGAGAACCGCTCCGACATCGGCTCCAAGCTGTCGTCGATCGCGCAGCGGGCCGAGAAGGCCGGTTTTCGCGACCTCTGGCTGATGGATCATTTTCGGCAGATCCCCCAGGTGGGTCGGGGATGGGAGGACATACCCGAGGCCTACACAACCCTTGCCTATCTGGCCGCCGCGACACGCTCCATCCGTCTCGGAGTGCTGGTCACCGGGATAACCCACCGTCACCCGGTCCTTCTCGGCAAGATGGTGGCGACCCTGGACGTCCTGACCGCGGGGCGGGTCAACCTCGGCCTGGGCATCGCCTGGGACCGGGGGGAGCACCAGGCCTACGGGATCCCGTTCCCACCTACCTCCGACCGCTATGCCGCTTTGGAGGACACTCTCGAGATGCTGCCGCTCCTGTGGGGCAAAGGGGCTCCCTCGTTCGAGGGTCGAACCTTCTCGGCCGCCGAGTTGGTGTGCTATCCGAGACCGATCCAGGAGCGGATCCCGATCGTGGTCGGTGGGTCCGGAGAGAAGAAGACTCTGAGGCTGGTCGCCCGGCACGCCAACGGCTGCAACCTGTTCGGTCGACCTGAGGTCATCGCGGGCAAAGTCGACGTGCTACGCAGACACTGCGTCGATCTCGACCGTGATCCGACTGAGATCGAAGTCAGCCATCTGGTCAACGCGATGACCGCCCCAGACCGGGATATCCTTCGGCTCCGGGTGGACGGGCTTCGGGGCCGGTCGACGTCGGTCGAGGAATTCATGGCCAGACACAACGCCGGCACCGTCGAAGACCAGATCACCCACTTCTCCGCCTATAACGCCGCCGGGGCAGATCACTCGATCGTGGTGCTTCCCGATCTGCACCTCGACGAGAGCATCGAGACGTTTGGAGAAGTGATCGAAAATCTGTCAAGGCCTTAGACTTGGCCCATGGCTGTTACTTCGACGATGCTCGCCCTCGGCACCAGGGCGCCCGCATTCACCCTTCCCGACGTAGTTTCCGGTGACCAGGTATCGCTCACCGACTTCGATGACAAGACCGCCATGTTGGTCATGTTCATCTGCAATCACTGCCCCTACGTGCAACACGTGAGAGCCGAGCTGGCTCAGTTCGGTCGTGACTATCGAGATCGCGACTTGGGCATCGTTGCCATCTCGGCCAACGACCCCGACCAGTACCCCGATGACGGCCCGGAGGCGATGAGGGCCGAGGCAGAAGCGGTGGGCTACACGTTCCCCTACCTGTTCGACAAGGACCAGAGTGTGGCAACCGCATACACCGCGATGTGCACTCCTGACTTCTTCCTGTTCGACGCCAACCGGGAGCTCGCATACCGGGGCCGCCTCGACGAGTCCCGCCCCAACAGCGGCATCCCGGTGACCGGCACCGACCTGCGAGCGGCGGTTGACGCGGTACTCGCTGGAGAGCCGGCGAGTGACGAGCAGTGGCCTTCGATGGGTTGTTCGATCAAATGGAAACCCGGCAACACACCTGTCTACTTCGGCGCCGCCTGACCGGTCGACACCCGTCGCACCACGAGAGGAACCCCAGATTGGCCAAGCAATACCCAGCACCGCCCGAACTGACCATCGACCTCGGCAAGACCTACAGTGCGACACTCGATACCAACCACGGTCAGATCGAGATCGAGTTGGACGCGGTGCGCTCCCCACAAACCGTCAACAATTTCGTCTTCTTGGCCCGTGACGGTTACTACGACGGCGTGATCTTCCATCGTGTCATCGAGAACTTCATGATCCAGGGTGGTGACCCGACCGGAACCGGGACAGGCGGCCCCGGCTACAAGTTCCGAGACGAGATCGAGGGCGCCGGCAGCTACAAGCGGGGCACGGTGGCAATGGCCAACGCGGGACCGCACACCAATGGCTCTCAGTTCTTCATCTGCCACACCGACACCGGGCTCCCCCACTCGTACACGATCTTCGGCAAGGTGACCGCAGGAATAGACACCGTGGACTCGATCGCGACCACCCCCACCGATCGCAACGATCGCCCGGAGAGCGAAGTCGTGATCAACACCGTGACCATCGCCGAGAGTTGACCCCAAACTTTTCTGGACGCATCCGGATCATTTCCACTAGCGTTCCCGCCGCTGCTTCGGCGGCGACTCGTTGGCTTCCCGTCCTGCATTGCGACCGGATTGAGCGCAGGGTCGTACCGGACAACATGGCGAAGGGCCGCCAAGAGGCCCTTCATTAGAAAGGATGACGGGACGTCATGAACATCTACGTGGGAAACCTCCCCTTCAACACCACCGCTGCGGATCTGGAAGGCCTTTTCGGCGAGTTCGGGACCGTAGACTCGGCTGCGATCATCAACGATCGTGAGACCGGTCGCTCGCGCGGATTTGGGTTCGTCGAAATGGACAACGACGCCGGGGCGAAGGCGATCCAGGAGCTCGACGGAGCGGATTACAACGGTCGCAACCTGAAAGTCAACGAGGCACGGCCTCGTGAGGAGCGCCCCCGCCGCGGACGCTGAGGTCAGCCGGCCCGATCCCGGTGGGTGTGCCTGCCCCCTACCGGCCGATGCGCGGGATCGTCGATGAACAATTGCTCGCCTTCTACGTGGAGCAGATTGGGGCCGTAGGCTGCGGTCAGGTTGTCGATGGTTAGGACGTGTTCGGGTGTGCCGGAGGCGACCACCCGACCGGAGAGAAGCAGGACGTGATCGGCAACGTGTGCTTCGGCCAGCTCGTGGGTCGTCATGACGATGGTGCAGCCGGTTTGCGTCTCGTCGTGGATGACGTCGTCGATGGCCTGGGCCGATGTCAGGTCCAGACCGGTCAGGGGCTCGTCGAGCAGGAGGATGTCGTGCTCCTGAGCCAGACCCTGGGCCACAAAGACCCGCTGCCGCTGGCCTCCGGAGAGCTGGCTCAGGTGTCGGTCGCTCAGATCGGCGATACCCATCCGCTCTATCGAGACGTCGATCGCTTCGAGGTCATCGGGACCCAGTCGCCGATACGCGCCCGCGGTTGCGTATCGGCTCATCGCCACGACTTCTCGGACCGTCACCGGCAGCGTGTCGTTCACTTTGGTGCTCTGCAGCACGAAAGAGATCCTCTGCTGCGACCCGTTCACCTCGCGAACCTCGATGGCGCCCGAGGCTGGATCAATCAACCCGGCGATAGCGCCAAGCAGGGTCGACTTGCCCGATCCGTTTGGCCCGATGAGCGCGGTGATCCCCCCGTGAGGGATCTCGAACGACGAGCGCTCGATCGCGACATTGTGCCCGTAGGCGAGGACGAGGTCGCGGGCGGCTATGGCTATCTGGCTCATGCGCACCTGGTGCACAATCCGTCGACCTCCAGCGAATGCCCGCTCGCCGAGAAGGCCGACATCTCAGAGACCTCTCCAACCAACCGCTCCAGCTGACTTTCCAGGCTCCGAGGCAGCTCGATGTCCTCGACCGATCCGCAACTGATGCAAACCAGGTGGTGGTGATGACCGGCCAGCCACTCGGCAATCTCATAGCGTGTGATCCCCTTGGCACTGTGGTGGGGTTGGACGACACCGGCCTCTTCCAAGACGGCGAGGGTCCGGTACACCGATGAAACCGGAACCTTTCCGGCGAGACCCTGGTGCAACTCGGCGGCCGACATCGGCCCGTCGGCGCCTTGAAGTGCGGCCACGACCTGCCGGCGCCCTCCGGTGTAGCGGACTCCAGACTGGGACAGCCTCTCCTCGACGTCCTTGTCCTCGATTGACATGTTCAGGGCCGTATCCTATCGTGAGTGATAATGATTCTCATTATAGCCAATAGACCGAGAGCAAGAGCATGAGGATGCCATCACCTTCGGCCAAACACATGGCGCGGGCCATGACATTGACCCTGACGCTAGGCCTGATGATCGCGGGTTGTGGCACCGACAGCCAAACAAGCGAGGATGGCGTCCTGGTCGTTGCCACAACCTCGATCATCGCCGACATCGCCTCGAATGTCGTCGGCGACGATGGCGTCGTGGAGTTCCTCATCCCTCTCGGATCCGACTCGCACGACTTCTCCCCCTCGGCCCAGCAAGCGGCCCGCCTCGCCGAAGCCGACCTCGTCGTAGCCAACGGGCTGGGTCTCGAAGAGAGCATGATGCAGGTGCTCGAGTCGGCGAAGACCGATGGCGCCGCCATCGTCGAGCTGGCTCCTTTGGTCGACCCGATCCCCTTCGCCGGGCCCGAGGACGAGGAGGCCGACCACGAGGACCACGGGCGCGATGACCCCCATTTCTGGATGGACCCGGCCCGGGTCGGCTCTGCCGCCATCGCCCTGGCCGAGACCCTCACCGCCAACTACCCGGACGAGGGCTGGCTGTCACGGGCGGAGGCATACGCCCGCGAAATGGAAGCCACCGATGCGGCTATCAGGGAGATGGTCGAAGACCTGCCGGAGCAATCCCGCAAAATCGTGACCAATCACGAAGCATTTGGCTACTTCGCGCACCGTTACGGGTTCGAGGTGGTGGGGGTGGTGATCCCGGGTGGGTCGACTCTGGCCGAGCCGAGCTCGGCGGAACTGGCCGAGCTCGTCGATGTGATGCGACAGGAAGGCGTGCGGGTGATCTTCGGTGAGACCAGTCACCCGACCAACCTGGCCGATGCAGTCGCGGCCGAGCTGGGCGAGGACGTGGCAGTCATCCAGCTCTTCACCGAGTCGCTGGGCCCGGCGGGGTCCGAAGCAGAGACCCTCTCTGAGCTGCTCCTCGTCAACACTCGAAGGATCGTGGCCGCCTTCGGTTGACGACGTCTACCGTCCCCTCCCTATGGACTGGTTGACCGAGCCGTTTCAACTCGCGTTCCAACAACGGGCACTGGCAAGCGGCGTCCTGGCTGCGGTCGCCCTTGCTGTCGTGGGCACCTGGGTTGTGATCCGGGGCATGACCTTCCTCGGCGATGCGTTGGTCCACGGGGTGATCCCGGGAATCACATTGGCGATCATCTTCGACTTCAGCGTTCTCATCGGGGCCATCCTGGCGGCCGTCGTCATGATCGGCGGGATCAACCTGGTGCACCGCCAGACGAGTTTCTCCGAGGACACCGGGATCGGCCTGCTCTTTGTGGGCATGCTCGGGCTGGGAGTGATACTCATTTCCAGCAGCGACACATACACCGGCAGTCTGACTTCCATACTGTTTGGCGATGTTCTCGGCGTGACCACCGGCGACCTGGCGGTCCTGGCTGTGGTGGCCCTGCTGATACTCGCCACCTCGACCCTTCTATATCGCCACTTCCTCGTTCTCTCCTTCAACGAGCAGAAGGCTCGATTGCTGGGGCTCAAGCCCGGCCTCGCACACGTCGCCCTCCTCTCGCTGATGACGATCTCCATCGTCGGGTCGTTCCAGACGGTGGGCACCCTTCTCGTGTTCGGGCTCCTCGTAGGCCCACCCGCCACCGCAGCGTTGTTGGTCAAGAGGGTGCCGGCGATGATGGTCACCGCCGCCCTCATCGGGGTCGTCTCGGTGCTGCTGGGCCTGATCGTCAGCTATTACGCCAACACTTCGGGATCGGCGACCATGGCTCTGATCCCGATCGTGTTCTTCTTTGTGGTCTTGACCATCAAGTCACTGGAGAGACCGGCGCGATTGCCGGCGTCCGAGCCTCGTTGATCACTCGCCCCAGGTCTGCCCGGGCTCGAGGGCGACCACCTCGGCCGAGGTGTGCTCGCTCAACTCGTCGGGAGTGCCGGCCAGGATCGGGAACGTGCCGTAGTGAACCGGGATCACGGTCGACGCCCCGGTCAGGTCCGCAGCCCGGCCCGCGTCACGGGGGCCCATCGTGTAATGGCCACCGATCGGCAACACCGCGATCCCGGGGGCGAATCGCTCCCCGATGAGAGCCATGTCGCCAAATAGGTCGGTATCGCCTGAGTGATAGACAATCGTGCCGTCCTCGAACTCGATGACCCAGCCCCAGCACCCGAGGTCGCGCGTGATCTGATCGGGCCCTGAGCCCAGCGTGGCTCCACCGGTATGGTCGGCATGGACCATTGTGACCCGGGCGCCCGCCACCTCGACCGTGCCTCCCTTGTTCATGCCGATCGACTCGACCCCGTTCACCCCGAGCCAGACACTCATCTCATGGGATCCGATCGTGGTGGCGCCGTCAACACCAGCCAACTCGATCAGATCCACGCAATCCTCACCGACATGATCGAAATGACAATGCGTGGGAGCGACCAAATCGACCTTCTCAGGTGTGCGGTATGCCTCGGCATGGTTCGGTGCTCCGCTCCACCGATCGACCCAGATCCAAGTGTCGCCAGGTGATCGGTACAGGACGCCGCCGTGCCCCAACCGGGTGATGCGCAGGTCTGCCATCTGGTAGTTGCCTCCTTGCCAGTCGGGCGATCCTATCGGGCACCCGGGCGCGGATCACATCAGCGCGAGGACTTCGCCCAGCTCCTGGACGGCCCTGGCGTCGATCGGGTCGAGAACAATCTGAATGTGGTCCATTCCCGCCCCGACGAACCCGGACAAGGCCTCGGCCATCTCGGCCCGGGAGCCGCTTATCGGCGCGACCTCGGGCCGCTCGCTGCTGCCCGCGACCCGCCCCGCTCCACCACCGACCTGGACGTAGACGGCGGCGGAGCGCCCGATTGTCGAGGGATCCCGCCCAACGTCCCGGCATGCGGCCTCCAGCTCTTCAACGAGCGGCCCCAGCCCATCCGGGTGGTTGTCGAACCCGGTGTACCAGGTGTTCCACATGTCGACATCGGGGGCGGCGATGCGCAGCATCCGGGGGCCGTTGGAACCGATCATCAACGGGATGTCCGGCCGGGCACGGGGTAGGAGCTCCAGCTCTCTGTGGACGTAGAACCGACCGGCATGATCGATGGACCCTTCCCGGATCAGAGTCCGGATGATGTGAAACGCCTCCTCGAATCTCGACACACGGCTGTCGTAGGGAAACCCATAGGCCTCGTATTCAGCCTGGTTCCATCCGGCGCCGAGACCCAGGATCAGCCTCCCCCCACTGATCTCATCCACCGTCGCCGCCTTCTTGGCGATCATTGCCGGATTGTGGAAGGAGGTGGCCGCCACCAGCGGGCCGATGCTGACGCGTTCTGTTGCCTCACCTAGGGCCGCCAGCAAAGACCACGCCTCCCAGGGGCCACGGTCGCCGTGAACCGGATCGCGAAAGAGAAGGTGGTCACCAAGCCAAAGCGAGTCGAAGCCCACACTCTCGACGGTGCGGGCGATATCCCGGATCTCTGGCCATCGCACCTCTCTCTCCACTTCCGGGAGTTGGACTCCTATCTTCATCCGTTCTGACATCGGCGAGATGCTACGGCAAGTGCTCTGCAGCCCGGCCCGCCGCAGCGATCGCGGCGGTGGTGCCACCATGGCGGTCCACGATCATGAGCTCGTCCCGTCTCAACGCACAGCAACGCCAGGTCCACCTGAGCCGGATGCGAACACAATCCTTCGACATCGCCGTCATCGGAGGAGGGGTGACCGGATGCGGCGTTGCTCTGGACGCCGCCTCCCGTGGCCTGTCGGTAGCCCTGGTGGAACAACGCGACTACGCCTCGGGTACCTCGAGCCGTTCGAGCAAGCTGTTCCATGGGGGGCTCCGCTATCTGGAGCAGCGCAACTTCTCCTTGGTGCGCGAGGCGCTTCACGAGCGAAACCTCATGCTCAACCGGATCTGCCCCCATCTCGCCGAAGCCGTGTCCTTCCTCTACCCGCTGCGACATCGGATATGGGAGCGAGCCTTCGTAGGGGCCGGGGTGCTGATCTACGACATGCTTGCCTCCTTTGCGGACAGCCCTCTCCCCCGCCACTCTCATCTGGGCAAGGGCGCCGCCCTCGAGCTGGCCCCGGCCCTGGCGCCAGACGGATTGATCGGGGCCATCCGCTATTGGGACGCGGTCGTCGACGACGCCCGGCATACGCTCGCCGTGGCGAGGACCGCCGCGGGCCATGGCGCAGTCCTGGCATCGAGCACCAGAGCGGTCGATCTCCTCGAGGAGCACGGCCGGGTGTCCGGATTGCAGGTCAAGGACCTCGAGAACGGCGACGAGCTCACCATCCGGACGCGACGCGTCATCAGCGCGGCCGGTGTCTGGAGCGACGACATCCAAGCCCTGGCCGGTGACGCGGGTCTCGATGTCATGGCTTCGAAGGGCATCCACGTGGTTGTTCCTCGCGACCGGATCCCTTCCGACACCGGGTTGATCCTGCGAACGGACACCAGCGTGCTGTTCGTGATTCCGTGGCGAAACCATTGGATCGTGGGCACCACCGACACTCCCTGGAATCTGAGACGGGCACACCCGGCCGCGAGTCGAAACGACATCGACTACCTGCTGCAACGGGTGAACACCGTTCTTGCCGACCCGTTGACGCACGAGGACGTGGTCGGGGTCTATGCCGGTCTGCGTCCCCTTCTCCGGGGAGAGTCGGATCAGTCGAGCAAGCTGAGCCGCGAGCACGCCGTCATCGAGTCGCCATCCGGCTTGATCAGCATCGCCGGCGGCAAGTACACGACCTACCGGATCATGGCGCGCGATGCGGTGGATGCTGCGGTTTTCGGGCTGGGCGCTCCCGACTCCCGATCCCGGACCGAAGACATCGCCCTGGTCGGTGCCGAAGGATTTCGTCATCTGTGGCAACGCAGAGCAACACTCGGGCCAGCCGTGGATGAGCGTCTGCTGAGAAGGTACGGCTCAGATGTAATCGACATCGAGAAGGCGATCGCCGCCGACCCCACCCAGGGGCGTCGGCTTGTCGACGACGCCGAATACCTCCGAGCCGAGATCGTCTACGCGGTCACCCACGAAGGGGCTCTCCATCTCGACGATGTCCTCACCCGGCGAACCCGAATCTCGATAGAGACCAGGGATCGTGGCCTGCGTGCCGCCAGCGAGGCTGCCGCCGTGGTGGCACCGATCCTGGGATGGGACCAGGCTGTCGCGAGACGCGAGATCGAGCACTATCGAGCTCGGGTCGAAGCCGAGCTCGACTCCCAACGCCAGCCCGATGACCGCACGGCCGACGCGGCGAGAATGGGTGCCCCCGACGTGAGGACCGGGCGTAGCGAGTGATCCCCCAGCAGGGACCGACGGCCTATGCGGCGCAAGTCGGTCACGGGGTTGGCGTTGAAGGCGACGTCGAGGAGAGACCGGTCGCCGGGCCGATCTCGGCGTCGGTCGGGATCGCTGCTCGGGAGAAGTTGCTTACCGCGTTCCACAGGATCCAACCGACGTCTTGGTCTTCGGCGGCCTGAATCGATCTCCTGATCTGCTCATCCGTCCACCAGAACGCCTGGAGCCAGGGCCTGAGGACGACACCGGGCTGAATTCGGGCAAGCCCGTCCTCGATGGCGTCAGTTGTGACGTCGTAGGGATGCTCGTTGGGATCCTCGAACCCAAGCCAGCCATCTGAGTAATGACTCGGGTAGACCATCGGGCTGAAGGCATCCAGATGACGGGTCAGCTCCTCCGGGCGTTGGCCGATCCCCTGGTCATTCTCGGTGGCAAGAATGATCCCGAAGACATCCGCGCTCACCGCACATCCCTCCGAGTGCAAGCGCTGCCTCGCCGCTTCGAGAAAGCCTTCGATTGCTCCGACCCGCTCCGCCTGGGTCATATCGAGCTGCCCGCTCGTCTCGACTGTCGATCCCGAGGGAAACCTGACGTAGTCGAACTGGATCTCATCGAAGCCGAGAGCGCAGGCCTCGTCGGCCAGGGCAAGGGGGTACTCCCAGGCGGAGGTGATGGTCGGGTTGATCCAGGGCCCCTCGAATGCCAGCTCAGGGCGAGCCTTGGCCCAGAACCAGTCTTCGAAGGTAACGATTCTGGTTATGAGATAAAGGTCTTGCTCCCTGGCCTGTGCGATCCGCTCGGCTGGGTCGTACGCCTTGACCACCGCTCCCCACTCATGGGCCGCGGCCACCGACGTGTCGTAGAGGACCCGCCCGCCTTCCTGCTTGGTGTCGAACGCCAGGGTATTGATCGCCGTCTCATCGGCGAGAGCGAGAAGGGCGGCGAATTGCGCATCGTCCCCTGCCGCCCCCCCTCCAACCCGAAGCCCACGTACTCGGATCGGCTCGATCGCCACGCGCACCACATCCGATGAGCCTTCCCAGTCGATCTCGGTACCCACCCAACCGGGTTTACCAACCGACACCCGTCCCGCGGCCGGAACCTGGAGGTCGAACCATCCATCGGGCGCGGTGGTGGTGAACGAATCGCCCACGCTGACGGTGGCGCGCGGAACAGGCGCTCCGTCACCGTCGATCACCTTTCCCAAGAGGAGGAGAGGGCTCCCGATAGCCGGGTCAGACCCTGCCCCCTGAGCCACCTCTCCCTCCGATTCGGCGTCCACCGTGCACGCCCCAAACAAGAAGACGACGGTGACGGCGAGGGCGCTCCGGTTCACAGGACCATCGTGGGCTCAGGTCCCAAGCCGCAGCACCATCGCTGTGATCGTGAACACCAAGAGCAAGGTGTCCACGGTCCCGAAAGCCGCTAGTCGGCCGGCGGCAGCCCTGATCGCCCCCTTGTCGCCGGACTCGACCGCCTCGGCCGCCCGCTTCGAGCCCGGCTCGAAGACGAACTTACCGAGCAGTGCTCCTATCACGACCATGGTGAACCCGATGCCCACGAAGGCATCGGCGAAGCTGAAGTCGTTGCCGATGAGGACTATCCCCACACCGGTGATGAGCACCACGATGCCAACCGGCATGTACAGCCGTGTCGAGAGCTGTGCGGTGACCCGATACCAGCCTGCGGCCGCCTGAGGGCTCTGTCGTGCCGCCAACGATGGCACCATCGCCTGCATCACATTGGCGCCAAGCCAGGTCCCGGCCGCCGCGATATGCACCACCAGCAGGATGTCTCTCAGTTCCATGGGCCTCCGTATCGATTGTTGCCGGAACATACCTTGCCGGTAGGCAGTCCGGGCGCCTTACCATCGCCACCCTCGTGGCCAGCAACCAGGATGGGATCGGATGTCGCGACGCGGCTTTGTCGACCGGGTTCCTGCTCGGATTCGGCATCGCATTCTTTGCGATCGGGCTGACGATGATCAATCGAGAGGTCTGCACCGGGCTTTGCGAGACCCTTGGCCTCAGCTTCCTCTACGCAGGCGGACCTATCTCGGCTGTGATCGGCGTCCTCAGCGACCACGTAATAGTGGCGTGGCCCCTGGACGTCATTCTGTGGGTGGTTCTCGGATTCTGGGTCGCCAGGTTCTCCGGTAACCGAGGCATGCGACCGCTCGGCCCCGCCCTGGCCATCGTCGTCATCTTCGCACTAATAGGACTAGTCCTTTCGCAGCTGGTCGAATTGACCGTATGAATCGAGGCGATCACGCCTACCGTGAGCTTCGAATGCATCGTGTCCTTCGTCCCCGCAACTTGACTCTGTCCCTGGCCGCGCTCCTCCTCGCCGCGGGCTCCCTGGCGACCACCGCGGTCTTCCAGGCTCCCGGCCCAGGCTCAGACCTGTCGCCGGTGGGCAACGCCCATCAGGTGATCGAAATCCTTCAAGGCAACCAGAACATCCTCTGGACCTCACTGTCGGGAACGGTCGTTGCCTACCGGGTGGAAGGGTGGCCGGTGTCGATCGGAGACAATGAGCTGGCGGGCGCTCTCGTAATGGAACGCCCCCAGGACGGCTCGGCGGGCGTGATCGGCTTCGGAGAGAAGCCGATGACTGTCAGCTTCGATACCGACCGCTAAACCGCCAGGTACTGATCGAGCTCACCCTCGTCGAAGGGTCCCACCGCCCCAATCATCCTCTGACCGGTGTACAGGTCCCGGGCTATCGACTGCACATCCTCGAGTGTCACAGCCTCCAGCTTGGCCAGCCGCTCGTCCACCGAGAGGTGGGGCATCCCCACCAGCTCGTCACGACCGAGTCGGACCATCCGGCTGTTCGGATCTTCCAGGGCGAGGGCAAGACCACCGCGCATCGATCCTTTGGCGCGCTCCAGCTCTTCGGCGGTGATGCCTTCGTCGACCACCTTGGCCAGCTCATCTCGAATGACCGTCATCACCGTTTCCACCTGATTCGGCGTGGTCCCGATGTAGACACCCCATGCACCGGCATCGGCATAGGCCAACTTGAACCCGTAGACCGCGTAGGCGAGACCGCGCTCTTCACGTATCTCGCGGAACAATCGCGACGACATCCCCGAGCCGATCACGTGATTGAGGACCTCGAACGACCAACGACGCTCATCGCTCCGGTTCAAGCCTTGGCCCCCGATGATGATGTGGGCCTGCTCGGTCTCCCGGCGTGTCACCTTCGCCACCGGCCAGGGAGCGGTGGGGCCGTGCTGGTGGTCGACCGCGCCTCCAACCCAGTCTCCGAACCGCTCGGCGACCATGTCGACCACGCTGTCGTGTTCGATAGAACCCGCCGCCGCCACCACCATCGAGCCGGCGCCGTAGCGCCGGTTCCAATAGCCGTGGATGTTGTCCCGGGTCATCGCCCGGATCGAGTCTCTGGTCCCGAGCACGGGAGCCTCTAGCGGGTGGTCGATGAAGACGGCGGTGCTGAAGTTCTCGAACGCCACATCGTCGGGGTCGTCCTCATTCATGTTGATCTCTTCGATGACCACTTGACGCTCGGCGTCGATCTCGTTCAGTCGAAACGCCGGGCGCTGGATCATCTCGGAGAGGACATCGAAACCGGTGGCCAGGTCCTGATCGAGGAGACGGGCCCAGTAGCAGGTGCTCTCTTTGGAGGTGAAGGCGTTCGACTCGGCCCCCATGGCGTCGAAGATCTCCGACACCTGCCGCGCGGACAGTTTCTCCGACCCCTTGAACAGCAGGTGCTCGAGGAAGTGCGACGCGCCTTCCTCGCTGGGCCCCTCGTCGCGAGTGCCGGTGTCGACCCAGCATCCGAGGGCTACCGAACGGAGTGAAGGCATGGGCTCGGTGATCACGCGAAGCCCGTTGGGGAGGGTTGTCAGGTCGTAGTGCACGGAGGGAGTGTATGAGGGTGGCCCCGGTACGCCAGCCGACTGATGAGGTCCCGGCCGGCGTTGTTCGGTCTTTGACACATATGAGACAATGGCCTGCTATGCGTGGACGCGACCAGACATTCCTCGCTGACCTGATCGGCGCCGAAGATCAGGCAATCGAGGCTGTCGTCAGCCGCTATCAGCGGGTAGCCCCGGCCGTCACCCGGTTTGCGAGAAGTCTGTCGAAGAACCCGAACCTCCGGGTCCGGCTCGGGTCGGAAGCCGCCGCCTCAGACGACGAAGTCGTATGCGACCCTCGCATCTTCCAGGCGGCCTACCACCGCAACGCTCCCGTCACTCCCGACGAGGTCGCGTTGGCCTCCGCGCTGCATGAGGTGATGCATCTGGTCACCACCAACCTCGACGAGACCCGGGAGCTGCCAGAGGACTGGCCGGTTGAGGGCGAGTCGGCGCCCGAGGCCAAGGTCGACCTGCTGACGGCTTTGGAGAGGACCAACCGACCCGTGGCCGAGATCTTGTTCTTCTCGCTCGAGGACGCCAGACAGGAGGTTCAGGGCCTCTCGGTGTACCCGGGTGCCCGCTCGGTCCTCTCCGACCTCTATCTCTCGTCGCTGGGACAGGCCATCGCCCGCTCCGGGTCCCTGAGCCAATTCGTCCTGGGCTGCTTCCTGCTCACCGGCGGCTATGTCGAGCGCGAGGTGTTGGAGAGGAGAATCGATCCGCGGGCGACCGCAGCCATCGACGACGGGAGCCATCACTGCGACATGGCCGCCGAGTCGGATGATCCCTGGGAAGTTGCCCAACTTGCTCTGGAGCTCGAGGCGATTGCCCGCGTCCACGGGCTGATCACCGAGGTTCCAGCCAACGCCACCAGCGCACAACGGCAGATGGCAGGGCGTTCGGACGCCGAGCAGGCCGCCGAGGGTGTCGACACCGTCCGGATGACGTCGCCGATCGTCGCCGACTCCGACTCCTATCAGGACACCCGCAGATCTGCCGAAGCTCGCTCCGGTGACTCCGACCGCAGAGGCGCCTCCGACATCGCCGGCGAAGAAGGCACCGACCAACTCCTTCGTGTCAGCCAGTCACCCGATGTGTTCCTCCCCACCGGTCAGGGGGGCAAGCTGGTCATCGGTCCCATCCCGGCTTCCTTCTCCCGTTTCTCCAATGAAGGCGACGTTGCCTTGGCATCAGCCGCCAAGAAGTGGGGGGTGGCGCAGCGCAAGGTCTCCGGTGAGCTATACCCACTGTTTACCGCCAACCAACGTCGTGGACTGCGCTCCGGCTTCGACCAGGGTGATGTCTCCCCTCATGCCGCTCTCTTCATCGGGGCCGGGCTCTACCAGCGGCTCTACGAGAGACGGGCCGCCCGGACCAGGCGGGCGTATGCGGTGTCGCTTCTGGTCGACGCCTCGGCCTCGATGCTGAGCCCGGGGAAAGGGAGCGGAACCGTCGGGACGTCTTGGGCGATGCCCGCGGCTCTGCTCGGGGCGTGGACGATGGCCCGGCTCTGTGACGAGCTCCAGATCGACTTCGAGGTGGCACTCTTCAACCGGGGCTACGCCGCCCATCCCGACGACAGCGAGGACTCATACCGCCGCAAGCGCGCCGCGGCCAGCGCAGGCCTGCGACGTACCCAGGGCACCGCCGCCGATCGCCTGACCACCACGGTGAACCATTATCTGGTCAAGCCATTCGAGAGACGTTGGCGAGACGCCGAGCCCGCTCTTGCCGGTCTCTTCTATACGGCAGCCGAGCCCAGGAAGGCCGCCACCCTGGCCCGGCGTGACCCAACCACGGCCCCCCCGGTCTCGCTGTTCGAGAAGGCGGCCAACGTCGACGAGTTCAACATCATCCACGCCGCGGAGCGGATGGCCCGGCTGGGTGCGCAGGTGAGGGTGCTCATGGTGCTCGCGGATGGCATGACTCGAGGCTCGCTCGAATCTCTCGCCACGTCGGTGGCCGCGGTCGAAGCCAGCGGCACCACCGTCATCGGGATCGGGATCGGTGACCACACCGTCGACGAGGCCTATCGCCGGCACGAGGTGGTCTCACAGCCCGAGGAGCTTGCCCAAGCCATGATCAACGGCACCCGCAATGCCCTGCGCAGGAGTCTTGCCCTGTGGGGCATGGACACGTGGTGGCTCAAGCCATCGGAGTCAAAGACAACCCAGGAGTCGGCAGTTGCCTGATAAAACAACATTTGAGGACCCGTCGGGTCAGGGACCCCCAATCACGCTCGAGAAGTTCGAGGTCACCAAGGACGCCGAGGATTCCGAGCTCAGACTGAGGAAGATCCCCGAGCCAGACCCGCATTATGTGGACCTCGGGATGCTCTACCGTTTCGCCCAGATCGAGAATACCCGGGTCTCCGGAGCCGAAGGCCTGGTCCCACTGCATATCGCCGTTCGCGGTCACATGGGAACCGGGAAGGACCACGACATCGAGCAGTTCGCGGCGGCCATGGGCCTCCCCTACTTCCGCATCCCGCTCACCGGAGAAGTGCGTGACGTGACCCTGATCGGGTCGACGCGACTCCACGGAGATGGGAAGGGCGGAACCGAAAGTCGCTGGGAGGACGGGGACATCACACGGGCCTTGCGCGGCCCGGCCCTGCTCAACCTCTCCGAGCTGAACGCGGCCGGGGCCGAGACCCTGTTCGCGCTCCACGGGCTGCTCGACCGTTACAGCGCTCTCGATCTGCCAACGGGCGAAACGGTCAGGCTCCGCCACGACGTGCGCGTGTTCGGGACGATGAATCCCACCGATCTCCGGTACTATGCGGGCACCCAAACCTTGAACAAGGCGTTTGCCGACCGGTGGGTCATATGGGAAAAGAGCTTCCCGGGCAACGACCAGGTCGTGGCCATGCTCACCAGGCGCTATCCCAGTCTCAACGAGCAGTACGTGACGGCCATTGCCCGACTGGCAGTCGAGGTGAACGCGTCGTTCGAGGCCCAGGATTCTGGCGTCAGGGTGGAAACACCGCTCTCGCTTCGCTCCGTGCTGGATCGGATCCCGACCGGTTTGTTGGTATACGCCGACCGCACCGACCCCCTCCGCCATACCTGGGAGGAGTATGTGCTTCCCCATGTCGATCAATTCGATCGCGACCACTACGAGACGGTCTGGAACGCGGTGGTGCGCAAGGGCCCCACAGTCAAGCCCTACTGAGACGACGGTCCGGGCCCAGGTGTCGTCCCGTGTGCCCCGCGATCGGGAAGGGTCGACGGACTATCCGAGCGCTTTAGTAGCGTGGCCTCCATGCCATACGACATGGGCAATGCCCAACTGGATGCGATGGTGGCGGAGTTGGTGGCGGCAGCCAGCACCAATCCTGGCGGGGACCTCATCGGTGAGATGATCGTGACCGCCCTCAAGCTGGGACGTGACGGGGCGCCACCAGCCGATCTCAAGCTCATCAACACCGCGCTCAAAGAGATGCGCTATTCCAACCTCGTCTTCTCCCGCCACAACGAGCCCAAAGTGACCATCTACGGCTCGGCCCGGCTCGGCCCCGAAGACCCCAACTACAAGATCACCGTGGAGTTCGCCTCGACAATGGCCCGCAGCGGTTGGGGAGTGATCACCGGTGCCGGCCCCGGCATCATGGAGGCCGGCAACCGAGGAGCAGGCATCGAGCGCTCCTACGGCGTCAACATCCGACTTCCCTTCGAGTCGGATGCCAATGGTTTCATCGCCCCCGAGAGAGTTGTCAACTTCAAGTACTTCTTCACCAGGAAGCTGGGTTTTGTCAAGGAGGCCCACGCCTTCGTGCTGCTGCCCGGCGGTTGGGGCACACTGGATGAGGCATTCGAGCTGTTGACCCTGGTCCAGACCGGCAAGAGCGATCTTCACCCCATCGTCCTCCTCGAAGCCGAAGGCACCAACTATTGGGGGCCAATGATCGAGTTCATCAAGGACCGCCAACTGGCCAAAGGCTTGATCACCGACTCCGATTTGTCGATCTTCCTCCACACCGTCGATGCCCGGGCTGCCGCCGAGCACATCTGGCACTTCTACGCCAACTACCACTCCCAGCGTTACGCCGGGGGAAAGCTGATTCTCCGGCTCCGGCACGGACCCGACGACGAGGTGCTGGCGAGCTTGAACCAGGAGTTCTCCGACATCATCGTCGAGGGCCGCCTGGAGCGGGCAGAGCCCATCCCCGCGGAAACCGACGACCTCGATGCCCTCGATCTCGACCGTGTTTCCTTTGTTTTCGACCGGCGACACTTCGGCCGTCTCCGCATGCTGATCGATCGTCTCAATGACACTGTGGCGTCCCCGGGGGACTTCGACCTACCCGAGCCGATGACTGAGGAACACGCCGAAAGACCCTGGTAGCGACCTTTTCGCCTGGGTTTAGGGGCTAACCCCGGACTAACATTGGGTTGTGCGCGACATCCTTTCCGACCTCGTAGCCGAACAGCAGTTCCTCGATCAATCCCTTCAGAGGATCCCGATCAAGATCTGGGACATGGTGACGCCTTCCAAACCGTGGACTGTCCGGGACACGATCGCCCATCTCGCAGACTTCGAGGAATTGGCCGCCGACACCATCGCCGGCGGGGACAAGCTCAAACGGTGGCAGACGGCTCCCAACCTCGACCCGCTCCGGAAAGAAGCGATCAAGAAGGGTCGGGCGATGCGGCCCCAGGACGTGATCGAATGGTGGCGCGGGGGCAGAGCCAAGGTGGTCGAGCCGCTTTCCCACATGGACGCCGGCTCGCGAATCGAGTGGATCGACGGTGACATGAGTGCACGCACCTTCGCCACGTATCGGCTCATGGAGACCTGGGCGCACGGTCTCGACATCTACGCCACCCTCGGTCTCGAGGTCGAGGACACCACGCGAATCCGCCACGTCTGTTGGCTGGGTTGGAAGACGCTCCCCCACGCCTTCAAGGAGGCGGGTGAGGACTACGAGCCGATCCGCATCGAGGTCATCGGCCCCGGATACGCCAAATGGGTCTACGGCCCGCCCGAGACCGACCAGGTGATCAAGGGGTCTGCCTCCGATTGGGCACGGGTGGCGGTGCGACGGCTCAGCCCCCAAAAGACCAGGCTGAAGGCCTCCGGCGAGCACGCCGAGAAGGCGCTGCAGGTGGCCAAAGCCTTCGTGTGATCCGCGGCGGCCGGTCGACCTGAGACCGGGGCAGATGCCCGATCCCTGCTTAGCCGACTCAGATCGGCCGGGCTCTCCGCGATGAGACCACACCCGTGTTGAAGCCCCCGAGATGGAGCTTTCCAGAGAAGCGGGCATGCTCGATCTTCAGACATCGATCCTGCACCACCCTCAACCCGGCCGCGGCCGCGGTGGCGGCCGCCTCGTCGTGCCGCAGACCAAGTTGGAACCACACGACCTTGGCCCCGATGGCGATCGCCTCCTCGACCACACCGGGCAACTCCTCCCTGCGCCGGAACACGTCGACTATGTCGGGCACAACCGGGAGATCGGCCAGGCTCGGGTAGCTGGGGAGACCGAGTACCTCCTCGTACGTCGGATTGACCGGGTACATCTCGAGGTTGGTGCGAACCAGATAGGTGGCGACGAAGTTCGATGAGCGAAGAGGATTGGCCGAAACCCCGACCAGGGCCACGGTCCGGGCCGATTGGATGATCTGGAGCCGTTCCAGGGCAGTGGCCTCCTGGAGCACCGTGGTCACGCTCCCGCTCCTTCCAAAGCCTGGCCGAGATCCCAAAGGATGTCCTCGATGTCTTCGAGTCCCACCGAGATCCGGATCATGTCGTCGGTGACCCCAGCCGCACGGCGCTCCTCGACGGGCACTTGCTGATGTGTGGTGCTCGCCGGGTGGATGACGAGCGTCTTTGCGTCCCCGACGTTGGCCAGGTGCGAAGCGAGCTCGACTCCGGCGATGAACTTGGCTGCCGAGTCGAAGCCACCCTTGACCCCGAATGTGAAGACTGCTCCGGGTCCTTCGGGAAGGTATCTCTGGGCCAGCGTCGTCCATTGGTTGTCCTCAAAGATCGGATAACGAACCCAGGCCACACCGGGATGCTCGTTGAGGAACTCGGCCACCTGGCGCGCGTTCTGGGTATGTCGCGCCATGCGCAGGGAGAGTGTCTCCAGCCCCAGCAGGAGGATGAATGAGTTGAACGGAGAGATTGAGGACCCGGTGTCGCGGAGCGTCTCGACCCGGGCCTTGGTCAGATAGGCGTACTCGCGGAAGTTCTCCCAGAACCTCAGGTCGTGATAGGCGGGCGAGGGCTCGGTGATGCCGGGGAAGCGGCCGTTGTCGAAGGGAAACAGACCGGATTCGACGATCACTCCCGCAATGGCTGCCCCGTGACCCCCGATGAACTTGGTCGCCGAGTGGACCACGATGTCCGCACCGTGCTCGATCGGGCGGCACAGATAGGGAGTGGCAAAGGTGTTGTCGACGATCAGAGGGACCCCGTGATCGTGGGCGACCGCGGAGACTGCCTCGATGTCGAGGATGTCGGCCGCCGGGTTGCCCACCGTCTCGCCGTAGACCGCCTTTGTCCGGTCGGTGATCGCTTCTTTGATCGAGGCCGTGTCCGCGATGTCCACGAAGCTGACATTGATGCCCATCCGACGCAGGGTCACGTCGAACTGGGTGTAGGTCCCCCCGTAGAGAGACCTGGAAGCGACGATCTCGTCTCCGGCATTACACAACGTGAATAGCGCGATGAGCTGGGCGGCCTGCCCGGATGAGGTGGCGACAGCACCCAGCCCGCCTTCGAGTGAGGCCATCCGCTCTTCGAAGGCTGCCGTAGTCGGGTTGCCGATCCTGGTGTAGATGTTTCCGTAAGTCTGGAGCGCGAACAGATCGGCCGCCTGCTGGGCATCTTCGAAAACGAACGAAGTGGTGGCATAGATCGGCATGGCTCTGGCCCCGGTTTCGGGGTCCGGCCGTTGGCCGGCATGGATCTGGCGGGTGTTGAAGCCGTATTCGTGCTCGATCATGGGGTTGGATCACCAGTTGTGAAGCATCGGAGCTAACCACCGAAATCGCCCGACTCCAACTCGACCCCTGCCGATCGCCGATGACTAGTCCGGCTGACCCTAGGGATATAGTCCATTTGGCCCATACATAGTCGAGAGACGGACGACGAGACTGCCCTGGTGGGTAACACTGCAATGAGGGAATTACCAAGAGACATCCTGATCGAGGTCATGGAGGACGTGATCGAAGACCTCCATGGTCATGTGCACCGGGTCTCGGATCTGTCGGTGAACCTGGGCACCGGGCTCGGCCTGGGCGACATCGACCTCGACCGTCTCGCCATGGCAGGCATGCTCCATGATGTGGGCAAGATCCATCTGGACCCCGGCATCCTTGCCAAGCCGGGCCCCCTCGACGACAACGAGCGGGAGCTGATGAATCGTCACCCGGAGCTCGGTTTCGCCATGACCCGCAACCGTCTCGATCCCAAGGTTGCCGAAGCGATTCTTTATCACCACGAGCGTTTTGATGGCCGCGGCTACCCCTTCGGGCTCACCGGCGAGGAGATCCCGATTCTGAGCCGGATCATCCTGGTTGCCGATGCTTTCGATGCGATGACCTCGACACGCTCCTATCAACCGGCGCTCCCGGTTGAGTTCGCGGTGGCTGAGATCCGCAAGCACTCTGGCAGCCAGTTCGACCCCCAGGTAGTGGCAATGTTCCTCGAACTGGCTGCGATCAACCATCTGCCGCTCGAGCTTTCGGCCTGACACGGGCCAACCCAACTCCTCCCTAGTCATCACTTGCAGGGCAGGCCTGCCATTCCATTTAGGTGGGAATACAGGGAAGATATGTCTCTGTCCCCTGATACCTTCTTGACGTGGATCCTCTCGGCTCATTCACCCCGGCAACCCGCACCTGGTTCGAGGCTTCGTTCCATGAGCCGACCGCGGCCCAGGCGATGGGCTGGCCCGCCATCGCTGACGGCCATCACACGCTGATTCACGCACCGACGGGCTCCGGCAAGACACTGGCCGCCTTCCTGTGGACCCTGGACCGACTGCTGACCGAGCCTCTGCCGGACAAGACCGACCGGTGCCGTGTGCTCTACGTCTCGCCGCTGAAAGCCCTGGCCCACGATGTCGACCGCAACTTGCGAGCCCCGCTCGCCGGAATCCGCCACGCCTCCAGCCGTATCGGTGGACCGACGATGCCGATGATCGAGACCTTTCTGCGCACCGGTGACACGCCGCAGGAAGACCGCAGACGGATGCACCGGAATCCTCCCGACATCCTCATCACCACACCGGAGTCGCTCTACCTGATGCTCACCTCGGCGGCCCGTGAGATCCTGCACAGCGTTCGATGGGTGATAGTCGACGAGGTCCATGCTGTCGCATCCACCAAACGTGGAGCGCATCTCGCTCTCTCCCTGGAGCGACTCGAGGAGATCACCGATGTAGCCCCGCAACGTATCGGTCTCTCCGCGACCCAGCGGCCTCTCGAGACGATCGGGCGCTTTCTCGGTGGCGGTGCCGTGGAGGACGACCACTGGTCACCGCGACCAGTCACGATCATCGACATTCCCCATGATCGCGATATGGACATCGAGATCATCGTGCCCGTCGAGGACATGAACGAGCCCGGTGAGACCGACCCCCTCGATCCCGATCGGACCACCACCCGGTCGATATGGCCCGCCGTCTACCCCCGCCTCCTAGAGCAGATTCTCTCCCACCGGAGCACCATCGTCTTCGCCAACTCACGAAGACTCGCCGAGAGGATCTGCTCCGAGATCAACAACCTCGCCGGGGCCGAGATCGCCAGGGCCCACCACGGATCGGTGGCGAGGGAGCAACGTCTCGAAATAGAGGAGGGGCTCAAGCGTGGAGAGCTGAAGGCGGTGGTGGCGACCTCCTCGCTCGAGCTTGGCATCGATATGGGAGCGGTGGATCTCGTGCTCCAGGTCGAGTCGCCCACATCGGTAGCGTCCGGTTTGCAACGAGTCGGCCGATCCGGTCACCAGGTCGGAGGCGTCTCTAAAGCCAGGATCTTCCCCAAGTACCGCGGCGACCTGTTGGTCTCCACGGTGATCGCCACGGAGATGCTCGAGCGCCGGGTGGAGACAACACGGATCCCGCTCAACCCTCTCGATGTGCTCTCCCAACAACTGGTTGCTCGGGTCGTGGCCGGTGCCACCACGGCAGACCAACTCTTCGAGCTGACCCGCAGAGCTGCTCCATATGCCGACCTCAGCCGCTCGGTCTTCGACGAAACCCTTGACATGCTGGCCGGCAGATATCCGTCCGATCTCTTTGCCGAGCTCCGTCCGAGGATCAACTGGGACCGGATGACGGGTGAGATAACGCCGCGACCAGGTGCGCTTCAGCTCGCGGTGACCAACGCAGGGACCATCCCCGATCGGGGCCTCTATCGGGTAACGCTCCCGGATGGCAGCCGGGTTGGCGAGCTCGATGAGGAGATGGTCTACGAGTCGCGTGAGGGTGATGTGTTCCTCCTCGGAAGCACTGCCTGGCGCATCAGCCAGATCACACACGACCGAGTGGAGGTGATCCCGGCACCCGCCGAAGGGGCGGCCAAAATGCCGTTCTGGCATGGCGATGTCCTGGGCCGCTCGGTGGAGACCGGACAGGCGGTGGGGCGATTCACCCGTGAGATCGGGGCCCTCGACCCCGACGATGCCGAGAATCGTCTTCGCAGCCAGTTCCGGCTCGACTCTCTGGCGGCGCGGAATCTCGTCGCCTATCTCAGTGAGGAGCTGGCGGCGACGGGAGCACTGCCTTCGGACAAGACCATCGTCGTCGAGCGCTTTCGCGATGAGATCGGCGACTGGAGGGTGGTTCTGTTGTCGCCGCTCGGCGCCCGGATTCATGCTCCGTGGGCGATGGCCCTCCGTCACCGATTCCGGGAACGCTACGGCAGCGACGTGGATGCGATCTGGTCCGACGATGGGATCGCGTTTCGATTCCCCGACTCGGATTCACCGCCCGAAGCCGAGGATCTCGTACTCGACCCCGAAGAAGTGGAATCCTTGCTCCTGGACCACATTGGAGACACCGCCCTCTTCGCCGCTCGTTTCAGGGAGGCCGCCGGGCGCTCCCTGCTGTTGCCACGTCGCCGGCCCGGCGAGCGAACTCCGCTTTGGCTCCAGCGGCGACGTTCGGCAGACCTGCTCGGCGTGACCAAGCAGTTCGGGTCGTTCCCCATCATGCTGGAGGTCTATCGGGAGATCCTCCAAGACGACTTCGACCTTCCGGGTCTGGTCGGGGTCCTCACCGACATCCGGTCTCGAACGATCAGGATCGCTTCGGTCGAGACCGACTCCCCCAGCCCCTTCGCCTCGTCCTTGCTGTTCTCTTTCGTCGCTGCCTACCTATACGAGACCGATGCGCCACTGGCCGAGAGGAGGGCGGCGGCCCTGACCCTCGACCGCGACCTTCTACGCGAGCTGCTCGGCGAGGGGGAGCTGCGCGACCTCATCGATCCGGAGGTGGTGGCTGCGGTTGAGCTCGAGCTGCAGTACCTGACCGACCGACGTCGGGTGACTCGTCCCGACGGTGTTCACGACCTGCTTCGAGACCTGGGGCCGCTGACGCTCGACGACATCGAGGTGAGGACCGAGGGGCTCACGGTGCCAACGGTTCTGCGTGACCTGGAGGCACAGCGGCGTGTCGTGCAGGTCGTAGTCACCGGTGACACCCGCTGGGCGGCGGTCGAGGACGTGTCGCGTCTCCGAGACGCCTTGGGAGTCCAACCACCGCAGGGGGTGGCCCACGTGTTCCTCGATCCGGTGGAGGATCCTCTGGGCGATGTCATCGGTCGCTACGCCCGGACCCACGGCCCGTTCACAGTCAACGACGTGGTCGCGGCCCTCTTCATCCCGGCTGGAGTGGTGGAAACCGTGCTCCGCCAGCTCGAGTCGCGAGGCAGGATCGATGTTGGCGCTTTTCGGCCCGGCGGCCAGGGACGGGAGTGGGTCGACAGAGAGGTGTTGAGACGGTTGAAGCGCCGATCCCTGGCGGTCCTCCGTCGTGAGATCGAGGCGGTGGGCCCGGCTTCGCTGGCTGCCTTCACCGTGGACTGGCAGGGGATTCGGGCGGAGCCGGGGCGCGGTCATCATGTCCTGACCGATGCTCTGGGGAGACTCAGCGGAGCAGTCCTCCCGGCGTCGGTCCTCGAACGGGACATCCTCGCTGCCCGGGTCGAGGACCCCGGGCCGATGCTCGACACTCTCCTCTTGGAGGGGGACCTGGTCTGGGTAGGGCACGATTCGCTGGGGCCCTCCGATGGCAAGCTGGCCCTCTATCCCCGCTCTTCGATAGGCGTCCTGTGGCGGGGCCCGGGCGAGATGCCGGACACGGCCGAAGCCGCGGCCATCGTCGACCTCTTGGAGCGTCGTGGCGCCAGCTTCTTTCGCGATGTCTACAACGGCGCAGGAGGTGGTGATCCCGACCTCCTCCTGGAGCATCTCTGGGATCTCGTCTGGTCGGGCTGGGTCACCAACGACACCCTGGCACCGGTGAGGGCCCTATCCCACCGTCGCAGTACCCGGTCCTCAGGGCGAAGGGCCCTGGCCTCGCAGTTTCCCGCCCACGCCGGAGGGCGTTGGTCTCTGACTACACACATGACTCGGGCCGAGATCACCGAGACCGAGCGACACGCCGCTTGGGCGCAACTTCTGCTCGACCGGTATGGGGTGGTGACCCGCGCCGCGGTCAAGGGCGAGGGCTACCCCGGCGGGTTCAGCGCCCTCTATCCCGTGTACTCACATCTCGAGGAGACCGGCAGGGTGCGACGCGGCTACTTCGTCGAGGGTCTAGGAGGGTCCCAGTTCGCACTACCCGGTGCGGTGGATCGGCTCCGATCCGAGTCGATCCAGGAACTGACGGTTCTCACTGCCACTGACCCGGCCAACGCCTACGGAGCCGCCCTTGCCTGGCCCGATGTCGAGGGCGCTCGCCTGGCCAGGGACGCCGGTGCCTATGTCTTCCTTCGCAGCGGCGACCTGATCGGCTATCTCGACAAGGGACGGCACAATCTCACGGTCCTCGCCGAAGACACCTCGACTTTCGAGAGTCTCGGTCGTGGCCTGTCGGTCATCGCCTCCCGTCATCGACGCACGACGGTCAACACGGTGAACGGGAGACCCGCACCCAAGTCACCACTGGCCCCCGCCCTGGTCGAATGGGGCTTCGCCACCGCCCCCAAGGGCTTGACATATAGGGGATGAGTTGTCCCCCTGCGCAGCGGGGGGATCGACGCCAGCGAGCGAAGCGAGCGCGCCGAGGGGGGCACCGGGCAAACCCCCCTCGACCTCGCTGACGCTCAGACGGTCCCCCCTTCAAAAGGGGGGACCACGGCGACTAGAGCGGCTGGGACTCCAGGATCTCGTAGGTGGTGGAGCGAACGGCGGGGATTCTCCCTGCCGCCTCGATGGCATCCCGGAACTGCTGAGGCGACACCTCCTGGCCGTGCTCGGCTCCGGCGGACCGGGTGATGATCTCGCCCATCAAGGTCCCCCCGAGATCGTTGCATCCGGCATCGAGCAGTCGACGCCCGCCATCGAGACCGAGCTTGACCCACGAAGCCTGGATGTTGGGCACCAGACCATCGAGGGCGATCCTCGACACGGCGTGGATCAGGACCACCTCATCCCAGGTAGGCCCAGGGCGCGACCTCCCCCGGAGAAAGATCGGTGAGCCCATGTGCACGAACGGGAGCGGGACCATCTCGGTGAACCCCCCGGTCCGGCGCTGAATCTGACGTAGCACCTCGAGATGGTTGGCCCACGATCGTGGGTGATCGATGTGACCGAACATGATGGTCGAAGTGGCCAGGAGACCCATCTCGTGCGCCGTGATCATCACGTCGGCCCACTGCGATGTCCTTATCTTGTCCGGGCAGAGATGGGTGCGGACATCGTCATCGAGAATCTCCGCCGCGGTTCCAGGCAGGGTGCCCAGCCCGGCGTCCTTCAACTCCTCGAGGAAGCGAACAACCGGCATCCCCAGTGTCTCCGCGCCCTGCCACACCTCGAGCGGCGTGAAACCGTGGATGTGGATGTCGGGGAGCTGTTCCTTGATCGCATTGACCACGTCCACATAGAAATTGCCGGTGAAATCGGGATGGATCCCGCCCTGAAGCGTGACCTCGGTTGCCCCCCGGTCCCATGCTTCCACCGCGTTGGCCACGATCTCGTCGAGACCCATCAGATAGGGCTCGCCTCTCAGGTTCAGACTGCGCGGGCCTTTCGAGAAGGCACAGAACCCGCATCGGAAATAGCAGAGATTTGTGTAGTTGATGTTGCGGTTCACCACGTAAGTCACCGTGTCCCCAACCGCTCTACGTCGAAGCTCGTCGGCGACATGTGCGATGGCGTCCACCTGATCGCCCCGAGCCTGGAACAGGTCCTCGATCTCGTCCTTGGTGGGTGCCGTCCCCTCGAGCGATCGCTCGAGGATTGGCCGCAGCTCTCCGGCTGAGTCGGGGAACCCGACCGGTGCGCCAATTTGCCAGGACCTGTCCGACCATTCCGCCGAGAGGCGCCCGTCGGGGACGGGGGGCTCCATGTCTTTGCCTGGCGCCCACTCATACCGGGGGCGGGCCGCTCCCGAGCCGTCGATCTGCCCCATCCACGCGGTGAACGTCTCTGCTGGGAGAGCCCGACGCGCTTCGTCGATCTCTACTCCCAAAGGGAACACCGGCCGCTCGACCAGCAAACGGTCTCCCATCGCTGCCCGCAGCTCACCGATTCGCTCGGCATCCCAGTCACGCAACAGCAGGTCGGCCGCACCCTGCTCGACGGCCTTGACCGCCTGGGGGACATCGTCGACGAACACCGATACCGACGACTCGATGGCGGGCAAGCCGGTGATGGCAGCCATGGCGCTCGCCTCCGAGCGCCCACAGCGCACGAACCTCGCCTTCGAGCGGGCAACCGCGTCGAGGATCTCCTCCCGAGCGCCCTCACCAAGCACAGTGATCCGCCAGCCGGGCACCCCGCGCTCGGAAAGGGCAAGTGCCGCCTCAGGGCCCACGACCCATGCCGCCGGCTCGACGTCGGACACGGTTTCGGACGCCACGAGCACTCCGGCCCTGTGGGCGGCGGTGATCTCCTCGGCGGACGGCGATGCCATCTCGACCGTCGTCGTCCCCTCGCGTCGGCGACTCGTCGCCGAAGGCTCGGCGAGCTGCTCGGCGGGTCTCACCCTGAGGAATGTGATCTGTGTCATCGTGCTCCTGTTTTCTCTCCAGCTCGTGCCAGCCCGTCCCGGTCGGATGCCGCGACGACATGTGGATAGAGATCCTCGTCGATCCAATCCTCGTCGATGAACTCCGGGTAGACGGGAAGGCGCGGCTTCAACTCGAATCCGGCGGCATTGGTTCTCGAGGCGAGCTCATCGAGATGTGGCCACGGTGCCTCGGGATTCACCCAGTCGATTGTGAGAGGTGAGACACCGCCCCAGTCGTTGATCCCCGCATCGAGGTAGATCTCGAAACTCTCCGTCAGATTCGGTGGGACCTGCACGTTGGCCTCGGGACCGAGGATCCAGCGGGCGACGGCTACCACTCGGGCGAACCACCTCGGCACGGGCTCCGCCGACCGGCGCATCGGCGTGTTCGCCTTGGCCCTGAAGTTCTGGATGATGACCTCCTGGATCGCCCCGGTGCGCTGGGAGAGGTCGCGCAAGGCGAACAGCGACGCGACTACCTCCTGCAGGGTCTCTCCGATCCCGACCAGGATGCCGGTGGTGAACGGGACCTTCATCCGTCCGGCCGTCTCGATCGTCGCCACTCGTCGTGTCGGGTCCTTGGTATTGGTGTCGTGATGGGGCATGCCTGGTTCCATCAGACGCGGTGAGATGTTCTCCAGCATCATCCCCATCGAAGGATTGCTGGGTCGCAGCAATCTCATGTCCTCATCGTCGAGCAACCCGGGATTGGCGTGGGGGAACAGCCTTGTCTCCGCCCGGACCAGGGCCGACATCTCGGCCAGGTACTCGATCGTCGAGCTGTGCCCTTTTCCCTCCAGGAACTCCGCTGCCTGCGGCCACCGCAGCTCCGGGCGGTCGCCCAAGGTGAACAGCGCTTCGGTGCATCCTGCTTCGTCCCCGGACCGGGCAATGGCGAGCACTTCCTCAGGCTCCAGGTAGATGCCACCCGCGCCCGGCGGCTTGGCAAAGGTGCAGTAGGTGCATCGATCCTGGCACAGGGTGGTCAGGGGGATGAACACCTTGCGGCTGTAGGTGACAGTGCGACCGCGCCCCTCGTCTCGTAGACCACGGGCGTGGGCAAAGAGAGGCGCGTCCTCTGATTCACCCGCCAGGTAACGAAGGGCAAGCTCAGGATCGGGTTTGGGATGGCTCAATAGGGATCTCTCTGTACGGCCAATATCAGGCTATGCCAGATGAAGTGGCGCCGGTCATGCCCCCGTCAACCGGAAGAATCACCCCTGTCATCCAATCGGCTGCATCCGAGGCAAGAAACACGATGGCTCGAGCGATGTCCTCGGGGGTCCCGAGCCGATGCAGAGGGTGCATCCGGGCCGCGACCTCTTCGTTTTGCCACAGCATCTCGGAGAGGCGGGTCTTGACCACCGCCGGTGCCACCGCGTTGACCCGGATGGTCGGAGCAAGCTCGAGGGCCAGCTGTTGTGTCATATGCACCAGACCTGCCTTCGAGATGTTGTAGGCGCCCGTGATCGGGCTCGGGCGAAGCCCACCGATCGAGGCAACGTTGACCACCGAGCCGCCATTCTTCTCCATGGAAGCTCGATAGGCAGCCCGTACCCAGAGCAGCGGTGCCCTCTGATTCACCGCCCACGTCTTGTCCAGCGCGCCGAGATCGACCTCCATGAGAGTCCCGGCCGAGGGGTTGGTCCCGGCATTGTTCACCAGGATGTCACATGAGCCGAATCGCTCGACGGTCTTGGTCACGGCGTCGTCCGCCGACTCCTCCGAGTCGGCCCGCGCCGTTAACGCGATCAGGCGATCGGGATCGACACCGGCCTCGACCAGCTCAACCCGGGCGGTCTCGATGTTCTCCGGCTTGCGCGAGGTGATTGTGATCCCTTCGGCCCCGCTCATGGCGAACTCCAGGGCGGTGGCCTGGCCGATGCCGCGACTAGCACCGGTGACCAGCACCACCTTTCCCTCAACCGAGACTTCCATGATCCTCCCCGAGCCGGGCGACAGAGGTCATTGGCCGCCCCTCTTCACGCCCCCGTATTTCATTCGTGTGTCCGACATGGCAGCCGCTCTCTGCTCGTCGTGGTTGACACCAGCTTCGACGACCTCTCCGACGAACAGTGTGTGGGTCCCCAGATCCAGGGCTTGACGCACTTCACACTCCATCCAGGCAACGGCCTCCTCGAAGACCGGAACCCCGGTCTTTCCGGGCCGGACCGCCCGGTCGTTGAGGGAGTTCTCCGTGCGCTCTGCCGGCTTGGAGAACTTGACGAAGACCCGGGTGTCCTCCGCCGACCACAGGTTGACGCTGAAGGCGCCTCCTTCAGAGATGAGACGATGGGTCACCGCCTTGTTGTCGACGGCAACGCCGATCAACACCGGTTCCATCGAGAGCTGGGTGATCCAGGACGCGGTCATGCCATTCCACTCATCGCCCGAAGCCGAGCCGATCAAAGCAAGGGCGTTGGGGATCTTCCAGGTGACCTTGTTCAGTAGCTCGGGGTCCACGTCTCTCCCACCGACAAAAGCCGAAGGGACACCCTAATCTCGCGCGGTGCGAATCCTGATCGCCACGACCGGGGTCCTTCCAGCCGCTCCAGTCGCCGAGCTGTGTCGCCGGCTCCGAGGTGACAATGGGAGCGTGGCCGTGATGACCGTGGTTCGGGTTCCCCGCTCGTTCCTCGACGCCCTCGACGACGACGTCCGCCGCTCTTTCCTCGACGACTCTCCGATGGAGTCGTCTGACGCCGAGGCCAAGGCAGCCCGCTACCTCGAGGAGAGGGGGCGTAACGCGGTTGAGCCGATCATCGCCGTCTTGCAGACATTGGGCATCGAAGCAGAGGCGCGCTTCGTCGAAGGCGACGACCCGGCGGAGGCGATCATCAACACCGCGGACGAAGTGGGCGCCGAATTGGTGATGATGGGCGCGACCCGGCGTCTCTTCACCGAGGAAGCCTGGGGGAGCGTTTCGGCCCGCGTGATGGACAAGTCGCATCTCCCGGTGCTCCTGGTGCCTGGGACCCGACTGGAGGACACCCAGGAGATGCCCACTCTGGATCTCTAGAGACCGGAGAGACACCGCCAGTATTTCTGCGACGGTCCACTAGGAGAGATTTCTTGTCACACCCTCTCCGTAGCTTCATGGTCATGAAGACATCTCAATGGTGCGACCACAAACCGACCTGGGTAGGGCGAGTGGCGGTATCGGCATGCGCCGACTGCGGCCGGGTGGACTGGTTCTCCGATTCCGGCCCGGTCGACCATGCCGAGGCCATGGCCTATCTCTTCGGCAACTATGACCTGATCGGCCATCTCGACTCCCTGGGCGGGCCAACTTCGACGGTTCTCGCCTATGTCGCCCCCTCTGCGAAGAAGCGGAAGCATCTCGCCGCCCTGCCCAAGGGTGTCTGGCTCGAGGTCGGTCCCCGGTTGTGGCTCTCCCATGACGGCGAGATATTGCTGCTCGCCACCGATCATCAGCTACTGATCGAGAACCTGACACGCGAGGCTTGATCGGACCACAAGCCGATCAGGCGGAAGCCGCCTCCGTGAATTGGGTCTTGTACAGAGCTGCATACAGCCCGTTGGCCACCACCAGAGAGCGATGTGTGCCCCGTTCCACTATCTCGCCATCGTCGATGACGAGGATCTGGTCGGCGGCGCGAACCGTGGAGAGACGATGGGCGATGACGACCGAGGTCCTTCCCTTCATCAGCTTCTCCAGTGCCTCCTGGATCAGGGCTTCAGAACGGGAGTCGAGATGAGAAGTGGCCTCGTCCAGGATGAGAACCTTCGGATCCTCGAGCAAGACCCGAGCGATGGCGATGCGTTGCTTTTCGCCACCGGAGAGCCGGTACCCCCTCTCACCCACGATGGTGTCGTACCCGTCGGGCAGCTTCGAGATCATGTCGTGGATGTTGGCTGAGCGCGCCGCCACTTCCAGCTCTTCGAGTTGCGCCTCCGGCTTGGCGTATCGGAGGTTGGCGGCGATCGTGTCGTGGAATAGATAGGTCTCCTGTGTCACCACACCCACCGATCCAGACAGCTCGCGCAGGGCCACCTTTCGAACATCGTGCCCGTCGATGAGCACCGCGCCCTGGGTCACGTCGTAGAGCCGAGGAACCAGGTAGGAGATGGTGGTCTTGCCCGCCCCCGAGGGACCAACCAATGCGGTCAAGGTGCCGGGCTCGGCGATGAAGTCGACATCACGGAGGGCCCACTCCCTCGTCGAGGCTTGGGGAGCCGTGATCAGCTCCTCCGGAGATCCATGTCGGCGGCCATAACGTCTCACTGCTTCCAGCCCCTCGGGCCCGTCGCTCTGATAGCGAAACCACACGTTGCTGAACTCGACGCGACCGGTGACGGGCAGCAAGGGCTCAGGTGTCTCGGGGTCGGGGATGTCGGTCTCCAGGTCGAGCACCTCGAATACCCGTTCGAATGAGACGAGGGAGGACGCAAACTCGACCCGTGAGTTGGAGATGGCCGAAAGTGGGCCGTAGAGCTGGGTCAGGAGCGCGGCGAACATGACTAGGACGCCCACCTTGATGTCGTCACGGATCACCATCAGCCCACCGACCCAAAAGACAGCAGCGGTTCCGACGGCGGAGACCAGGCCGAGTGCGGCGAAAAAACCCCGTCCCACCATGGCCCGTCGCACCCCAAGGTCACGCACCAGGACGGCCTGGTCCCCAAACCGCTCCGCCTCCTGATCCCATCGCCCGAAGAGCCGGACCAAGAGGGCACCGCTCACATTGAACGCCTCCTGCAGAATTCCCGACATCTTCGACTCGTGCTCCATCTGCTGTTGTGTCACCCGGCGCAAGACCTTGGCGACACGACGGGCCGGCAGCACGAACAGCGGGAGAGCGGCGACAGCGAGGAGGGTCAATCGCCACTCGGCCTGGAGCATCACCACCAGAACAAAGGTCACCGAGACCACGTTGGAGACGATGGTCACCAGTGTCCCGGTTATCGCCTGTTGCGAGCCGACCACATCACTGTTGAGGCGGTTCATCAGCTCACCGGTCTTGGTTGCCGTGAAGAAGCGAAGCGACATCCGCTGGAGGTGATTGAACAGCTCGCGGCGGAGATCGAAGATGATCCCCTCCCCGACCCGGGACGACCACCAGCGTTGAGCCACGCCGATGAGGGCATTTATCAGGGGGACGAGGATCATCCCCACCCCGAGCAGTGTCAGCAGCTGGATGTCCTTGTTGGGCAGGGCATCGTCGACCAGTAACCGGATCAGGATCGGTGGCACCACACTCAGGCCGGAGATGATGACGATGGTGACCAGGACCCCGATCAGACCGCCGAGGTAGGGCCGGCCGTACGACCAGACACGACGCAGCAACGCCCGGTCTATGTCAGGCCGATCTTGCTCTTCGTCGTATTGCAGGTAGCTCCACCAGCCACCGGTGTGAAACATGGGCGGTCTCCAGGTCGGCGCTCAGAGGTTATTCGGAGATGTCGCCTAGCTCGGCGAGCGGGACCAGACCGACGACCATCCTTTGCAAGGCGGCCTCGGAGACAAAAGTCCGTCCAAACAGCTCGTATCGATAATCGCCGTCGAACCAGATCAGCGTCGTCCCATTGGACGCGACCAAGGACCAGACCGGCGTCCCTTCAACCGTGCTGACTGCGCACACCTCAGTGGTCCGCTCCGAGAATCGACCACAGGAGATCTCGGCGCCGGGCTCGGCCACCTCGGCAGCTGCAGTGGGATCCTCTGAGATCCGCAGGATTATCAACTGCGCCACGGATCGCGACCGTGTATATGGCTCCGAGGACCAGATCCCGAACGCAGCCACCGGATCAGCAGAGAGGTTCCCGTCGTTGTCGAAGACGATCTGCGAGGTCACATACTCGGAGAGATAAGGAGTGGATGAGGGAAACTTGATGTCGGGCACCAATATCGCGATCTCTGCTCGGCTCGCTTGAACAAAGAGGTCGCCGCCCCTACGCGCAAAGATCGCATCCTTGGTCGTCTCCGGGTCCTCGGGGACCTCCTCAGTGATCTCGTCGTTGAACCACTTGAGCAGGTCGGTGCTGATAACGATCGGCACTGTGGTGGGAACGGTGGTCGTGGTGATCACGGTCGGCTCTCCAATCCAGCCCGAGCTCCGTTGGCCCAGTGATCCGAGAGGCGCGTCCCCACAAGCGGCCAGCAGGATGGTCGCTACGAGTGCTGCCGTGCCGACCCGATGGCGCACGTTCCCTCCAAGGTCTGATTGCCCCCTCATTCGCTCTAGTCAAACGAACGAACCCGCCCTGACCGTTCCCGTGTCAGAAGGGGTCCTCTGACGGTAACACCGAGTTCCTTATCCTCCTGGTTGTGCAACCCTTCACCCTCGTCACCGAATCCTTCCCCGAGCATCCGGCGCTGGACGTCGCGGTGAGCCACTCCACGGCGTTGGCGGTTGCTCGCGGCGACATCCCCGGTGTGTTTCGCCTCCACGTGCCGGGGCCGGTCGTCGCGTTCGGGAGGGCGGATCGGGTTCAGCCCGGATACCCCGATGCCGTGCACGCCGCTTCCGCCCACGGTTTCGCTCCGGTGGAGAGGCTGTCCGGGGGTCGGGCGGCCGTGTTCCATGAATCCACTCTTGCTTTCGCTTGGGCGATCCCCGACGCAGACCCCAGGGAAGGGATAATCCAGAGGTTCAGAGCTATTGCGGAGATCGTGGTCTCGGCCCTCGACACTCTGGGCATCGATGGCCGCATCGGTGCGCTGCGAGGCGAGTATTGCCCTGGAGATTGGTCGGTGAACGTGGGGGGAAGAGTCAAAGTGATGGGCGTGGGCCAGCGTCTGATAAGGGGGGCGGCTCATGTGGGAGGTGTCCTCGTCGTCGATGACGGGGACCGGATCCGCGATGTGTTGATCCCGGTCTATCGAGCCCTGGGCATCGATTGGGACCCGCGGACGACGGGTTCGCTCGCCGACCGGTCGCCCGGTCTGGACAACACAAAGGTCGCCACGGCGATCGTCACCGCCTTCAAACAGCGCTACGACGTCGAAAGCGGGCAGCTCCCCACCCCCGTCATCGACGAGGCGAGATCACTCCTCCCCGACCACCTGCCCCGGGTCGCCTGATGCGGGTGTTGGTCCTGAACGGACCCAACCTCAACCTGCTCGGCACCAGAGAGCCCGAGGTGTACGGGACCACGACCCTGCCCGATCTCGAAGCGAAGATCTCACGCTGGGCCGAGCAACTCGGCGTGGTGGTCACCTTCCAGCAGTTCAACCAAGAAGGAGACATTGTCACCGCCATCCAGGAAGCATCCGGTCTCGACGGCATAGTGATCAACCCCGGTGCCTTGACCCATACTTCCCGGTCGATCGGTGATGCCATACGCTCAGTGGGGATCCCGGCGATCGAGGTACACATCTCCAACGTGAAGGCGCGCGAACCGTGGCGAGCCGTGTCGTTGGTGTCAGAGTCGGCGGTTCGCACCATCTACGGACGCGGCTTCTCCGGCTACCGAGATGCCCTCCGTCACCTGGCCAATCGAGCTGCCACTCCCGTTGAGACCATCAGGTATGGACCACATCCGGACAACGTCGCCGATCTCCGCCAGACGCAGAACGGCGCCGGAGGGTTGGTGATTCTGATCCACGGTGGGTTCTGGCTGCGGGAGTGGGAGCGGGACACCATGGAGTCATTGGCCGTTGACCTGACCGGACGGGGTTTCACAACCCTCAACGTCGAATACCGGCGCCTCGGTGCCGGCGGCGGTTGGCCCGGGTCGGGGCACGACGTGTCCACGGCTCTCAACCTGGTGAGCCATCACCCCCAACTGTCATCGATGTCGACGGCGTTGGTCGGCCATTCGGCCGGCGGGTACCTGGCTCTATGGGCCGCCAGTCGACCGCGCAGCCGATCGGTCGAGTTGACGGTCGGTCTTGCCGCGGTGACCGACCTCGAGCTGTTAGCCGATACGGATGGTGCGGGCAGCGCACCGGCGCACCAGCTTCTCGATCGCGGTGCCCCGACACAAGTCGACGCCCCAGCATCCAGGACCGTCCTGGTTCACGGACAGGACGACGATCTGGTTGCGGTGACCCACTCGGCTCGTCTCGGCGGCAATGGCGACGTGGCACTGGTTGCCGGGCTCGGCCACTTCGAGATGTTGGACCCCACCCGTGAGCACTGGCCGCCGGTCATCGAGGCCCTGCACTCGGTGCACTCATGACGAGATCGGAGTTGCCCCACTTATCCACAACTCAGTAGGATCTCAGATTCGGGCAGTGGGCCGTGGGCCCACAGTGGAGTCACCTTATATGCGTTTGAGACGCCTTTCGTTTATCGCTGGATGGGCGGCAGTCGCACTTCTGGCGGTAGCCGGTTTCGCGGCGTTTGGTACTTCGGGGAGTACACAGGCCGACACTGGTTTCGACGCGCCCGCCGCCAGGACGGGTCACGACACCGGTGCCCATGCCGGGCTCACCTTCGCCCTGCTCGCCGGCAGCCCTGCTTCGGCCGAGGTGCAGGCACTCGCCGCTACCGATGACACCACTCCAGCAGTCGAGGTCGAGGAGCCAAGTGTTGAAGACCCGGCATCAACGGGAACCATCGCCACCTCAGGATGGTTGTCCCAGGTCCAGGTGCGTGCACTGGTCGCCGAGTACTTCGAGGCCGAAGACATCAATCAGGCCGTGCGGGTTGCATGGTGCGAGTCCAGGTTCGACCCAGCCTCGACCAACATGCGCACCGGCGGCGTCGGTCTGTTCCAGCATCTGCCCCGCTACTGGGAGGAACGCGCCGAGAACGCCGGGTTCCCGAACGCCGATCCGACCGATCCCGTGGCCTCGACCGCAGCGGCGGCGTGGGCCGTCTACCACGAAGGTGGTTGGGACGTGTTTGCCTGTCGCGGCTGACGTCGACAACTCGATCGCCCCCCGGTCATCCCTCCTCTAAAGAGAGCAGGTCGTAAGCCACCGGCTGCCCTGGCTCACCGGCGCGGCAGGTGAGGAAAGCCGGATCGGGAAGCGTGCGCGCCATCACCCGCACACTATGGGTTCGCCGGGATAGTTCGCGAAACACAACTTCGCCATGATTCGGTTCCGGGCGCCGGTAGTCGACGACCTCCAAGTCGTCGAAACCCGATAGCGCTCTGTGAGCCCGCAGATAGTGCTCGGCCGCTTGCACCAGTCGTGGCTGACCACTCCTCCCCCGGTAATGGGTCAAGTCGAGTCTTTGTTCCTCGTAAGCGGCGACCAGGTTGGCGGTGTCCTCAGGTTCCAGACGCCCGAAGTAGTCCCCCCGGGGAAACACCACGAGGTTCCCGGCGAACCTATCGCCCCCGATGTGTGACGTCTCCCAGGTCTGTTCGGGACGGAGCTGTGACATGGCGCGGTAGAGCGGCCTTCCCTTGTCGGCACAACACAGGTCGTGCCGGCCATGGGTGCAGACCAGGTAAACCGGGCCGGCCTCCGGTCGGCCGAAGTCGGGGAAGTGCCCCTCGGCGAGCCCATCGAGATCGAGATCCATCAGGTCGGCAGGATCGGAGATCCTTCCCGAAACCATGGTCGGGGACAGTCCGTTGCCTCCCGAATGGGCCAAGAAAACAACACTGTCATTCTGATCCCTCTCCCTACGCCGGATGAGGAGGATCCGAGCTCCGACCCTGGCCGCCAAACGAAGAAGCGGCCGCGCCGTCTCGCTGGGGAACCTGCTGTCGAGCAAAGCATCGGGTCCCCACGCTCCGGGCTGTTCGATCAGGAGCCAAGCCGTGACCAACGAGGCGGTGGCGAATTGGGGCTCCTCCCGGGCCAGGGCCTCTACGGAGCAGCGGGGCCGGCCCGGGTCACTCGTCAACCTCGAGCAAGCCTTCCATGATGAGTCGCCGAACCAGGACCATGCGGCCGGGTTCGTCGAGGTAAGGGGAGAGCTCATCCACTCCGAGCCGCTCCCGGCTGACGATGTGCGTGATCGCGGGCTCCAACCAGTGGGGCATCCTCAGCTCCCGGTCAGCCAGCAACACCGACAGCTCACCGCCCACCGGCCCGAAGGTGCACATGGCACCGTCCCGCAAACGAACCCTCGACTGGTCGGACAGGTCACCAAGCGCCAGGATCTGATGGATCTGGCCTTTGAGGAGGGGCTGTCTCGTGGTGAGCAGTCTCCGCCGTAGCCGCTCGGCGATGGTGGCGGCGTCGGCCTTGGCCACGAGACCGCCGACCTCGGCCAGACGCTCCTGGACGATCTCGCGAAACACCCCCGGTCGTTGTGCATACTGGAGAGGAAGGGGCTCTCCCAGCAACGGCTCTCGTTCGGCCAGTTTCACCGCCTCACGGAGGGCGGACGCCCAGGTGATGCTGAGGATCCCGACGGTGATGTGAACCGAGGCTTGCGCTTGGGTGCTGGCGGCATGGGGGAAGCCCCTGGGGATATAGAGAGAGTCGCCGGGCCCGACGGCCGCGTCGACCAGAGGCGGGCGGCTCGGCGGTAGATCGTGTTGCTGGTACACCCGCCATTCCTTGGTCCCGTTCGCCTGCAGCACGAAGACATCGTGCTCGTCCTCGTGGGCGCTCAATCCCTGCGACCCCGGCGGAGTCACATAAGCGTTGGCCTGGACCGGGTGCCCTAGCGCCTGCTCCAGATGCCGAGAAAACCGAGCCAGGGGGAACCAGTACCGATGCATGCCCTGGAAGACGATCGTCGCTCCCTTGGCGAATTCCCTGAACACCGCGTTGGCGTCCATCACGCCCGTTGCTGATCGTGACCCGGTGCGGGTGGTCTTGGTGTAACTGTCTGAAGAAAGAGTCTTGCCGTTACGTACCAACCTGAAAGCCGGAAGCCGCAAACCCATCGATGAGATGATGTGATCTACGTCGTCGAGCGAGAGAAGATCCTCGAACCCCTGGTCATCCTCAGCCGTCCGATGGAGGGGGCGGACACCCCAGATCTCACTGGCGAACACATCCGGGTTTCCGACACAACGGGAAAGATCGTCCAAACCGACCTGATCGGTCGAGGTGGGCTCAGATAGCTGGGTCAGTGGTCCTGGGAGTCGGTATCGGTGGTATCGACACCATCGGTATCAGTCGTATCGACACCATCGGTATCAGTTGTATCGACACCATCGGTATCGGGGTCGGTGCTGTCGCTATCACCCTCTCGGGTCGTAGCGCTGGGGACGCCGGAGCCGATCGTGCGAATGTCATCGTCGCTCAGGGTGCCCACGGTCTGTTCGTTCTCGCTCATGTCCTGTCCTCGTTCGATAGCGGAACCGTCATCCGCTCCCGAGGTTACTCATGCCGGGGCGATGTCACGGTCCCCCCCTGAGGTGACAGCTGCCGGCTGAAGATCAGTGAGATAGTTGGGGTGGTGGGGAAGACGCCACCCCAATCTGGGTCGTTTCAACCTGACGCGCGACCGGCCGATCCTGACGATCTCCAGACCCTCTCGATGCATTGCAACGTGATGGTGGTACCAGCAGAGGGTCACCAGATCGTCGGCATCGGTCTTCCCACCTCGTGACCAGGGTCTCGAATGATGGGCTTCGAGCCGGTAACGGGAAGAGCAGCCCTCGACGCTGCACCCCATGTCGCGCGTGAGCACGAACCGTCGTAGTCGGCGACTGACCGTGCGGGTCTTGCGCCCCAGATTGAGGGGAGTCCCGTCCTCGGCGATCCCGACAACTTCGACGATCCCATTGCAGAAGATCTCTTCGAGGGCACGCCGACCAATCCGTGGCCCTGCCAGCACCGCCACCCCGGTCTCGCCACCGTCGCGAGTCGCGGTCCGGGCGTCGACGGTGACCACAACCTCGGCGGGCGGCGAATCATCAGGGTTATCGGTGGCATACAACGAGTCCTGACATATGGCCACCAGAGCCAGTGCCCGGCGCTCGGCTATGCCAAGGTGTCCGACAGACCCGAGAACCTCGTCGGCGCGCTGGTCCACCGCCTTCTCGACCGACCGGGCGTCGAGGCCGGGCAGCTCACCCCAGAGGTGGGTGGTGGTCTCGTCCCACGAAGGCTGGAAGTGGAGGAAACCACTGTTGGCGATCTCCCTCTCCCGTCTTGGTGTCAGGCGTCGGTGGTGGGCGACCAGCCGCCGCAATTGTGCAATGTCGAAACACTCATGGTTCTGACGGTGCTCTTTGGGGAGCCGGGCCAGCTGTTCGGCTCGGTCGAAAGTGACTTCACCCGAAGCCAGTTGCTCTTCCAATTCAGGAGCATCCTCCAGCCGGGATGCCGTCCAACACAAGCTCCGCGCCGTTCGGTGGGAGATGTCGGCGCGCGCCGCCACCCAATCCACGATCGAGCGATACCCGTCGGCGCTGTGTGACTGCCGGGTCTTCTTCTCCCGGATCGCAGCCACCTGGAGGGATCGCCAGGTGGCAATCTCCCGCTCGCTTTGAGCGATGATCCGGTCTATCTGATCCTCAGTCAGACTCCCCCAATCCATGTTTTCAACGTACAACCAGGGTGTGACAAGAAAGACTCAGACCAGGTATCGAGGCAGTCAAATGTGTCCCTTAGTCGATGGGGAACATCTGGTGTCCTCGATGAGCTGCCAGTCAGTCCCGTCGAACGTCATCTCGTTTCGCCAAAGGATGAACTCCGGGGAGGACTCAGCCCGGGCGCCGGCCCACCAGCCAAGCCAGCCCATCAACCTCGTCTGCCGCGAGAACCTCGATGGCATCGAAAGCTTCAACGAGTTCACCCTGACGAGCCCGGAACGGCCCGGGACCGACGCCGACCTCGCTCAGAACGGCGATCGCCAGCAGACCGCCGGGGGCGAGCCGGTCCATCATCAACTGGTCGAGCCGTGGATCTCGGAACAGGTGGCAGAGGACCAGATCCGCCTGAGGGCTCTCGGGTAGACCCTGGTCGAGATCGAACACCTCGAAGCCACACCGCTCGGCAACCTCACTAAGGCTGGCCAACTCACGGGCCAGGTCGATGGCGACCGGTGAGACATCGACGGCGAACACATCCATACCGCGTAGCGCCAGCCAGACGGCGGTTCTGCCACGTCCACAAGCGATATCGAGCGCGAAACCGGTCGTGGGGATCAGATGCGCAACCGCGGTCAGACCCGGAGGAGGGCCATGATCGCCCGGTGGCGCCATCCCGCCCTCGGCATAGCGCGCATCCCAGTGCTGGCGATCATCCTCGCTCATCAGCGGAACGATACGGACACAGTGGCATCGCACCCGGGGAGTAGTCGGCCCAGGGCTCAATTCAGCCGACGCCAGGTTTGGTCCAGACCTAGTTGATCAGGACGACGACGACGCCGATAACGAGGGGAAACGAGGCAATACCGAGGATAATCATCGGCGGGGAGAAGAAGGTCGCGTCGCTGTCTCCGGAGGCGACCCGAGCCTTGTGTTGCTCCCATCGCGAGCCTGGCTTCGCCGGCAGGAGAGATAGGCCGATCGCCGCCAGGAGGGTCAATAAGGCCGACATCACCAACCCCCACACCACAGCAAGGAACATCGACACAAGAACCACAGGAACCAGGTATGCACGACCTCGCACGATCGCCAGCCACATCGACAGCCCTCCGGCACCGATGACGACGACCAGAAGTATCACCAGATAGAGGACCAAGGGTCCTCCATCGAAGGAGGCCAACAGGGAGTCACTCGAATGTCATCGGACGGCGCGCCCTGATGGTTGACTGCCATGCCTATCGGAAGTCCCTCGACTGCACGGTTTGCACCCCGATCGGCTCGAAGGACCGGGCCACGATGTTGGTCACCCCGTCGTGGTACTCGAGACGTCCATGGATCACCAAGGCCGGGCTCCTGCGCACCACTTGACGGTGGGCCGCCCAGACGTCGGGCAGCACCACGATGTTCAACAACCCGGTCTCGTCCTCCAGGTTGAGGAAGTAGACACCCTTGGCGGTACCGGGTCGCTGACGGTGAGTTACAACACCCGCAACCTTTATCCGTGACCCGTTGCGTTGCATGTCAAGAGCTTCGGCCGCGGTGAGGCAGCCGTCGAGTTGATCCCGGACAAAGCTCATCGGATGTCGGTTGGAGACTCCGGTCGACCACAGGTCGGCCCGATGCTCCTCCTCGGATTCCATCCCGGGAAGAGCAGGGGCCTTCACCCCCGGTGACAAGGCCAGACGCTCGGGATCGATCTCGGCCAGCGCCCCGGCGGCCCACATCCCCTCCCGGCGCCCGAGCCCGATCGCCTCCAGGGCGCCGGAGGCGGCCAGACCTTCCAGGGCCTCCACTCCGAGCCCCGTCCTCGACGCCAGATCCTCGGGTGAGGTGAATTCCCCTCCCAGGATCCTCGCCGCCTCGATTCGGGTCACCTCTCTCTCTCCGAGGTTCCTCACATAGCGAAGACCCATCCGCACCCCAACCGGGGGCCGGATCGGGTCGTCGAGGGTGCCCCTCCCCCGTCGCCAGCTCTCTCCCAGATAGGAGACCACGTCGTCGGGGTCGGCCTCGATCGACTCGATGGTGCAGTCGTGCCAGGACAGGTTCACGTCCGGCCCCATCACCACCACCCCGTGACGTTGCGAGTCCTGAACCAGCGAGTTGGGGCTGTAGAAACCCATGGGTTGGGCATTGAGCAACCCAGCCAGGTACTCGGCCGGGTAGTGGAACCGGAGCCAGGCCGACATGTAGACGATGTAGGCAAAGCTCACCGAATGGCTCTCGGGGAAACCGAAGCTGGAGAATCCCTGGAGCTTCTCCCAGATCTCGTCGGCCGCCTTGCCGATTATCCCGTTGCCGGCCATCCCGACATAGACCTCCTCCCGGAGTCTTCCCATCGCCTTCTCCGAGCGCTTGTGGGTCATCGCCTGACGGAGCCGGTCGGCCTGTCCCCCGTCGAACCCAGCGCATATTCGGGCCAGTTCCATGAGCTGCTCCTGGAAGATGGGGACGCCCAGTGTCTTCTTCAGGATCGGCTCGGCGGAAGGATGGGGGTAACGCACCGGCTCCTCCCCATTCCGTCGTCTCAGGTAAGGATGCACCGATTGGCCCTGGATCGGACCGGGCCGGATCAGCGCAACTTCGACAGCCAGGTCGTAGAAGGTCTTCGGCTTCATCTTGGGCAGGGTCGCCATCTGGGCTCGTGACTCGATCTGGAACAGACCCACAGTGTCGGAGCGGGTGATGGAGCGGTAGATGGCTTGCTCCTGGGGAATGGCGGCGAGGTCGACGTCGATCCCGTGCTGATCCTCGATCAAATCGTGGGCCAGGTGGAGGGCGTTGAGCATGCCAAGACCGAGCAGGTCGAACTTGACGATCCCTACCGCCGCCGAGTCGTCCTTGTCCCATTGCAGCACGGTCCGGCCTTCGAGCCGCCCCCATTCCAAAGGCACCACCTGCCACAGGGGGCGGTCGGCGATCACCATCCCCCCGGAGTGGATCCCGAGATGACGCGGGTACCCATCCAGACGCCAGCAGATGTCGTAGATCATCTCGGCGGTCATCCCCTCGGGGAGCGGACTGTCGAGACGGATCTGGCCCGGGTCCCTGGTGTCGACATACTTGGAGAGCCCGTCGACCTGGGCTTGGGTGAAGCCGAAGGTCTTGGCAACGTCTCGCAACACCGACTTGGCCCGGTAGGTGATCACGTTGGCCACCATCGCCGCCCGTTCCCGCCCGTACTTGCGATAGCAGTACTGGATCACCTCCTCGCGCCGGTCCGCCTCGAAGTCGATGTCGATGTCTGGGGGTCTCCCCCGCTCCTCGGAGAGAAACCGCTCGAAGGGAAGATGGAGCCGGATCGGGTCTACTCGGGTAAGACCGAGACAGCGACACACCGCCGAGTCGGCACCTGATCCCCTGATCTGGCAATAGATGTCCTGGGACCGGGCGAAATCGACGATGTCCTTGACCACCAGGAAATACCCGGGGAAACCGAGTCGCTCGATGATGTCCAGCTCGTGTTCGAGCCGACGCCGGGCGCGAAGATCGATCCCGTCGTCGCTCCCCGGGTAGACATCACGCGCCCCCTCCCAGGTGAGATGACGGAGATACTCCATCTCGCCCCGGAAGTGGCCGGGCATCGGGAAGTCGGGCAAACGAGGCGCCACCAGGCCAAGGTCGAAGGCAAGACGTCTTCCCAGCTCCGCCGCCCTGGCCACCGCGCCCGGGTAGCGAGCGAAGCGACGGGTCATCTCCATCGGGTGCTTCAGATACCGCTCATCGCTTGCCGGACGGAACCCGTCGGCTACCGCGAGGGTGCGGCGTCCGCCTATGGCTGCCAGCACCTCGGAGAGATAAGCGTTCTTGCGGTCGTGATAGTGAGATTGGTTGGTGGCCACCGTGGGCAAGGACAGTTTCTGGGCCACCTCCCACATCAGGTCGTTACGGGGATCGTCCTCGGGCATGCCGTGATGCCACATCTCGAGATGAAGCCTGGTCCCGAACAGATCGCGGAGACGGGATGTCTCCCGGATGGTCGCGCCCAGATCATGACGAGCCGCCGCTTTGGGCACGGCACCGGCGTGGCAACCGGTCAGGACGTGTATCTCTCTATTTTGCGCCGCCCCGCTCAGATCGTCCCAGGTGTAGATCGGATGATCCTTCTCCCCCCGCATCTGAGCCTTTGTCACCAAATGGGAGAGACTCCGATACCCATCCGGCGAACCGGCGAGTAACACCAGATGATCGGTCTCGGGCAGTTTTGTCGGTTTGACCCCGTGGGAGCGGACGCTGCGCCCCCGACGAAGCCGACCCTGGCCGCCTTTGCTGCGGGCATGACGCTGCTGGTCCCACTCCTGGGCTCGCGCCAGGGGGTCGGCCGGGCCGGCAGGCTCGACCTCGAGCCCGATCTCCACTCCGTAGATGGCAGGCAACCCGGTCTCCTTCGCCGCTTGCCAGAACCGGGATACCCCGTAGAACCCGTCGTGATCGGTGACCGCCAGGGCTTCGTAGCCAAGATCGATGGCTCGCTCCACCAGGTCCTCGGGATGGGACGCCCCGTCGAGAAAGGAGAAATTGGTATGGCAGTGCAGTTCGGCGTACCCGCTCACCCACCTCACTATATCGAACGTATGTTCGATATAGCACGGGGATCGCCGTCCTATACCATGGCGCCGATGACCGCCGACCTGATCGCACTCACCGGGGTCACCGGCGCCATCGGCGGCCGGGTGGCCGATCTGCTCGGCGAGCGCGGACTCCCTCTTCGCTTCATCACTCGTGATCCAGCACGTTGCCCACCAATCGAAGCCGAGATCTCCCAGGCCTCCTACGACGAAACCCCGGCCATGACCGCGGCTCTCGATGGGGCGTCCACGCTGTTCCTCGTCTCTGGCCGGGAGCACATTGACCGTCTCGACCACCATCGGTCCGCCGTCGAGGCGGCTATCGCCGGAGGCGTGGGCAAGATCGTCTACACCTCCTTCATCAACGCCTCACCAGTGGCAACCTTCACCCTTGCTCGACAGCATCACGCGACCGAGGGCTTCATCCGGGATAGCGGTATCCCATTCGTGTTTCTGCGGGACAACCTCTACACCGACTTCGTGCCCTACTTCGCCGGATCCGACGGCGTGATCCGCGGCCCAGCCGGTGACGGCAGAGTGGGATTTGTCACACGGGACGATATTGCCGAATCTGCGGCCACCGCCCTGACCACGTCGGAGCACGACGGCACGACCTTCGACGTCACCGGGCCTGAGACCGTCGACCTCCACGAGACTGCCGATCGATTCGGTCGATTCATCGGGAAGACGATTACCTATCACCCGGAAACAGTGGAGGAGGCATACGCCTCCCGGGACTCCTACGGCGCCCCGGAATGGGAGGTCGAAGGATGGGTCACCTCATATCAGGCGATCGCCAACGGAGAGATGGACGTGATCAGTGACGCGGTCGGAGTCCTGACAGGTCACCCGGCACAAAGCCTGGAAGACTTCCTCAGAGCACATCCCGAGAGCTACGCCCAACATTTGGCCTGATCCGCTGCGCCCACGCAGGGGGACACCATCAGCGTCCGCTGAGCGAGAAGTGCATCCAGTCTTTCAGGGAGCTCCAATTGCCACCCCATCCCCACCCGATCTCGGCGAACGCCTCGGTGGCCACGTCGCCCGGCACGATCATGCCGATCCGGACGTCGTCGCGATCGGTGTAAGCGGAAGCCAACTCGGGTAACACCAGGTCGCCTTTGAGATAGGGGTTGTGGAACGGATTGATGTCGATCCCGGTGCCAAAGGCATGCTGTGACCATGACGACGACCCCACCGCGGGCCGGCATACGAAGGACGTGGTGTCGTTCCAGTCTCCGGTGGGATGAGCATCGATCTCCTCTTTGGTGATGACCCTCATCTGCTCGACGGGAAAACGCGCCTCGTGAAGCCGGCGGAACACTTCGACCACATCCTCGGCGACAGACGCGTTGACGATCATCTCCCCGGTGTGGAACCGACGGTCGAACCCGTAATGGCTCATGGTCAGATAGGACAACTCATCGAGGGTGACCGGACACTCCGGCACCCAGCTGGAGCGAGCCAGAACATCGGGTGGTATCTCGTCGATGGTCCAGTGGAACTCGTCGTCGGTGGGCGGAGGAAGCAGGTCGAGTGTCTCCAGTTGCCGGTCCTGGAGCTCGGGCGGGGTGGGTTGTACTTCACCGAACTCGTCGGGCCGCAACGGCAACAGCCTGGTGCCCAGCCAGTCGGGTCTGGCATACGGATTGGTGGTGGTGGTGGTGGTGGCCGGTGCGGTCGTGGTGGTCGTTGCCAGAGTCGTCGTCGACGAGGCGGGCACCGTGGTTGGCGGCTCCGTCGTGGTGACCACGGTGGGCAATACCACCACGTCACCTGGCGAGCAACCGACCGACAGCACCATCGCAACGCCCAGGATCACCCGTCGCATCACTTGGACCCTAACCAAGCTTCGGCTCGAGCCCCATTGGTTGGGGAATCCGATAGGTTTAGCCGGTGCACGACATCTCGGTGCCCGTGGACCATGGGAGGATCTCGGTTTGGTTCCGACCGGCGTTGCCGGGCAAACCAACGGTCCTACTCATTCATGGTCTGACCGGCACCTCCAGGTGGTGGTCGCCGGTCATCGCACGACTGCCCGAGGAGGTGGGTGTCATCGCGCCCGACCTCCGTGGTCGCGGGCAGAGCTGGGAGCATCCCGGGCCCTATGACCTTTCGTCGATGGCACCCGACCTCTCGGCTTGCCTCAATCATTTCGAGGTTCCAGCGGCGACCATGGCCGGCTACTCGATGGGGGCGTGGCTGGCGACCGTCTACGGCAGCACCCGTCACCGGCGGGTCAAGGGGATCGTCCTGGCCGATGGCGGCTTGCGGGTCGACTTCAACCCCGACCTGGAGCCCAACGCCGTCCTCGACGAGGTGATCGGAGCTTCGCTGGAACGGCTGGGAATGAACTTCGAGTCCGAAGAGTCCTACCTCGACTTCTGGAGAAGTCACCCCGCCCTGGTCGGTCGTTGGGGCTCACACCTCGACACCGTCTTTGCCTACGACGTGCACCAGGTGAAGGGAGAGACTTATCGAACCCGTGTCAACGATAAGGCGATCATCGAAGGTGCCAACGACTTCCTCTTCGACGAGCAGTCCATCAAAGCGGTGTACGAACTGATCGTGCCCACCCAACTCCTGGTGGTCGATCACGGGACGATGGACGAGCCGGGCGGGTTCATGTCCGATGCGGCCACGGACGAAGCGGTGTCGAGAAACCCCAATGTCACGGTCGAGAAGCTGCGCAATCTCAACCACTACACGGTCATGTTGGGAGATGGGGCTACCCACGTCGCCTCGGCGATCGTGCGGCTTTTGTAGAGGGCTACCCTCCGCTGCGGAGGAACCCAATGTCATCAATCACCAAGACGATCCGGCTCTCCGGTCAGGCCGGTGACTCGATCGAAGACGCAGTGCGAACTGTCCTGGCCAGGGCCGCGGCCACCATCTCGGACATTCAAAGCTTCAGGGTCGTCGAGGTCGGGGGCAAAGTCGACGATTCGGGTGCTCCCACCTCATTCACCGTGACCGTTGACATCACCTTCGGGATCAAGGAAACAGTCGACCACGGATGACCACTCCCCAACCCCAGTCGCTGGGGAACGGGTTCCATCTCATCCCGGCGCCACTTCCTTTCAAGAGCCCCGCCTGGGTCAACACCTATGTGATCGAAGCCAATGGAGGCTTCCTGCTGCTCGACTGCGGGACCGACTGGGAACCGGGGCGAGACGCCATCCGAAGCGGTTTCGAACAACTTGGTCTGGAATCGACCGCCGTCCACACCCTGGTCGTCTCTCACCTCCATCCCGACCATGTCGGGATGTCGGCACGCATGGTCCGCGAGCTCGGGTGTCGATTCGTGATGCACGAGAGCGCCGAGAGATTGGTGGAGCGATACAACGACACACCGGGATATGTCGAGCGTCTCCTGCGCATCGGTCGCACCTACGGTGTCCCTCACACCATTCTCGACAGTGTCTCTGCAGACCTCGGCGAGCGCCCCTCCTACATGCCTTTGATCGACCCACCTGACCACACGGTGCGCGATGGAGGGCAGATCGACATCGGAGACGGCCGATGGCTCGAGGTGATCCACACCCCCGGTCACGACTCGGCGCACATGTGCCTCCGCGACTCGCGGACCGGCGTGCTGTTCTCGGGCGATCACATCCTGCCCCGCATCTCACCGGTGATCATGTGGGACGAGAGCCTCGGTGACCCATTGGGCGACTATCTCGCCTCATTGCAGAGGCTGCTGGCGATGGATATCGAGGTGACCTACCCAGCCCATGGGAGCCTGATGGAGAATGGCGATGAACGGGCCAAGCAGATCCTCCTCCACCACGACCGACGCCTTCTTGACATGACCGAGATCATCCTCGATCGTGACTCGACGGCCTGGGAGGTGATGCTCAGGTCATTCCGACCCAACCTGACCCCGCTCGAGGCAAGACTCGCATTCCTCGAGACCATCTCCCACCTCGAGCACCTGAAGCTCGTCGGGAAGATCAGTGTCGAGCAACGAGAAGACGTGCTCGTGTTCACTCGCTGAGCAGACTAAGAACCTGGTTATCGCCACCGGGGCCAAGGCTCACCTGTCGTCCGGCGAATTCTGGGCGCAGTCGTGTCACCCGAGCCGGGGGTTGGAACCGTCATAGGTGAGAACCCCTACATCGTTGCCCGTGGATCGTGCCAGAGTGTGCTCTGTCCGTTCGCTGACATGGACTTCGATTGGGAACCATACGTCTGATCGAGACGTCTACTTCGACAAGAGGCAGGTACTTGAGGGACCCAAGAACAAGATTCCTCCGCGCGGTCAGACTCCGGATGCGTTTGGCGTGGCTGATGGCGACTCTTCAATTCGTCGCCCCGTTCGTCGCCGGGCTGGTGGCGGTGGTTGCCCTCGTCGACTGGCTCACCCCTCTCGAGGCCCTGATCCTGCCGACACTCGCCGCCATCGCGCTCATGCTGGGCTTGGTGCTCGTCTGGGCTGCCGTCTTTCGTATCTCCGATTGGGACGCCGCCCGTTCCGCCGAACGAGGACTGGGGGCGCGCGACTCGTTGACCACCGCGCTCGAGTTCTCCGACGAGTCGGAGCCGCTCCACTCTCAGATACAAAGGAGGGCTGACCGCATCGTCGACGCCAGCCGGCCGCGCGACGCGATCAGGATGCTCACCTATCGAGACCGGCTCCGTAACACCGCGTTCCTGGCCTTCGCCGCGCTGGTGATCGGGCTGCTACCGCCACTCGGGTCCGACCCAGCCATCTCCGCAGGCGTTCAGGAGGCATTGGCTGCCGAAGCCGACGAGATTGAGCGCATCGCCGACGCAGTCGAAGCGGCCGAAGTCGAGAAAGGCGCTGAGATCGCCGACGAGTTGCGTCGCCTCGCTCAGGAATTACGCGAGGTCAAGACCCTGGAGCAAGCTTTGGCGGCTCTTGACGAAAGCGATCAACGATTGGAAGCCAACGTCGATCCGAAGTTCCTGAGTCAAAAGGCAGCCACCCAGGGTCTAGCCCGGGACCTGACACTTCGCCCGCTCACTTCAGGTGCTCTCGATGCCGCCTCCCAGTTCGAAGAGCTCGCCGAAGGGATCGAAGAGCTCTCCGAGCCCGAGCTGAGGGCTCTCGAGGATCGGCTCAACGACCTTGCCTCGTCGCAGGCTGCTGGCAACCCGAGTCTGGCCAGCGATCTCACGTCCGCCGCCGCCGCCCTCTCCCTGGGCAATCTGGCCGCGGCC
>DATKEA010000026.1:0-12814 GCA_035544615.1 Acidimicrobiia bacterium
GATGGCTTCCGCCTCGTCGCCATGGAGGCAATCTGGGATGAGTGTGGGGCGGATGCGAACGTGGAACCCCAGAATCGTTGCCTGGTCTGGCAGGAGAGGGGGGGTTCGTTTGCCGCCGACAGTCGGATCACCACGGCACCGCTGCTCGCGGACGGAGTGCTCTACGTCGGAACACAGGGTGGCATCGTCCACGCAGTCGATGCCGCCAATGGTGAGGAACTCTGGAGTTTCGACGCAGACGCCAGAGTCGAGGGCATTGCAGTCATCCCCAACGTGATCTTTGTCACGACGGCCGACGGAGTTCTGATCGCCATCGCCGGCGAGTCCGGGGAGTAGTAGCCGCTCTCGCGCTGGGAGAGCCCTACTTGCCGGATTGGATCACGATCGATCCGCCGCTGACCTCATGCTCCCTCGGCGGTGGCAACGGCGTTCTTGTATGCGGCGGCAGCATCCTTGAACTTGCCCTTGTCGCGCAGGGTGTCCCCTCTCGAAAGATACTCTTGCGCTTCGGCGAGCTTGGCCGGGTCGCCATTCGCCGCCTCTGCATCTGCAATCGCCTCTGCGGCGAGCCGCCGTGCCACGTCCAGGATCCAACCTGCGAGATCGATGCCCTTCTTAGGATCGATTAGCTCGTCCTTGATCGCCGCCTCGAGGTCTCCCACCGCACCCTCGATGTTGCCGGCGGCGGCCTGACGATCCGGGGGACTCTTACCCAATTCATTGACGGCCGTTTGCAGCTTTTGGAGGACATCCTCGAGTTTGTCCGCCAAATCGGAACCTGGGTTCGCATCGATCAGGGATTGAAGGACGCCCAACAGCCAGTCGAGGGTGGGAACCACTTCTATGGAGATGAATGCCGTGCCCGACAGGGAATCTTGGTCGGTTACCGTGACCGCGACCTTGTACACACCAGGCTCGTCGTAGACGTGGCTACCGGTAACAGTGCCGGTGCCGCTTGTGCCGGGCGTAACCGTTCCAACGGTCGGCTCGGTGCCGTCACCCCAGTCGATCACGGCCGAATAGCCACCGGTGGCGTCCGGATCGGTGAACGGCGCAGTGACTTCCACCAGCGTGGCGACGGCGACCGGGTCGGGCGAAACGGCGACCGGGCCGACAATGGGCACATCGACGTCTCGTGTCAGAGTTGTCTCTCCCCCGTCATCGTCGACTAGTACGACATTGATCGTGCCCGGCGTGGTGGAATAGTCGTGGGAGGCGATAAGGGTCCTGGTGGCTGGATCGATCAGAGCTTCTGTAGTGGTCTCATCACCCCAGTCGACGGTTGCCGTGTGGGTGTCGTCTGAACCGGGATCTCCGAATTGAGCCGTGACCGTGACCACTGAGCCCGTAGCGGAGAACTCAGAAGATCCGAACAGCGGCTCGGCGTTGACAACGACTGCTGTGAGCGTGTCGCACTCGGTGCCACCGTCGAGTGGCGTGACGCAGACCTCCACGGCGTGCACGCCATCGTCGGTGTAGACGTGGGCGCCGCTGATAGTGGAGACGTTGATCGAAGCAGGCTCCACCGGAGTGCCGTCACCCCAGTCGACCGTTGCACTATGGCTTGATCCACCCGCCGGGTCGATGAACGACCCATCCAGTGTGAAGGTGTCACCCTCGACCAATTCGGCATCGGCGCCGGCGTCGACGAGGCGGGCGGCGTAGAGCACGCCCTTGTTGAAGCTGGTGGAGACGAAGGTTCCTTTTCTCACCTGCGCGAACCACTCGACCTGGTGGAGGCTCGGAAGGTCAACGCTGCCGGTCCACACATTGGATCCGAATCCGGCATCGTTGAGATCGAGGGCCGACCAGGTGACTTCACCAGGATCCAGCCCGGATGCCTTGTAAAGCACCAAGACCTCTTCTGCGTTCCCTGCCAGCTCCACTCTGAATGCCACCGAGGGATTCGACAGCTCGGCCTCGGCCGAGATGATCTCAGGCGCCGACCCGCCGGTCGCGCCGAACAGGACTTCGATGTCCATCTCGGTGAACAGGCGCTGTGCACCCTGGCCCTCACCGATGAACTGCCCGGTGGCGAGTGCCACGGTGGAGACGGTGCCGTCTGTGGTCTCCCGGCTGCTGGTCGAGGCGAAGACATTGGGGAAGATGGTCCCTGGAGTCTCCAGCTCGGGCTCGTTGTCGGCCAGGTCGAAGATGGGCCGCGCAAACACCGGATCGAACGGCGTCTTGTCCGTCGATGTGAGACCCCGGATCATGACACCCGTCGCCTTCGCCCCATCGGTCAGGTACTCGAGGATTTCCTGGGGTTGGATCGGCCGATGGAACAGCTCAGTTGATTGCCCGCCGGTCGTGTAGTAGTCGCCGCTGGGGGTCGTCTCCAAGGTGTGGGTGAACGTGAGCGACTGAGTTCCCGAGGGTGGTGCGCCAGGCGGCTGCTCGCCGACCGGCGTCACCGTGTTTGTGAGGCGCCAGAAGGGGAAGCCGAACAATGTCGATTCGGCCAGGACCTTCTCGTCATAGGGCCCGTAGACGAGCTGGTGGGCGAAGTGCTCCTGCTTGGCGGAGGTGAGGGCGTCGCCGATGAAGTAAGTCCCGTCGAGACGCTGGCTGAAGCGCTCCATCAGTTTCTCAGATAGACCGACCGCATCGTGTAGTCCGTAGCCGAATCCGGTGTTGCCGATGAACACCGCCCCAACCGAGGAGAAGGCCTGGGCCCAATCGGATGTGGAGCCACCGCCGGGAAGGGTGATCCCATCCGGAACCGTGAGTCCCGAGTGGCAGCCAACGGAGAAGATGACCCGGTTGACGAGGGCGGCACTGAGGGAGTTGGCGAGCAGGTCTCCCGTCGAGTAAGCGATGCCGGCCGACGGCGTCGATCCCACGGCCCCGATGTCGGCGGGGAAGAGACGCTGATGGTCGAAGTGAGCCCCAATACCAATGACATTCGACGGTTCGTCAGGTAACTCAGGTGTCGTCGGCATTAGTGCTTCTTCCAGCCCGAGGGCATTCCAGAGGTCGTCGTTTAGGGATCGATCTGTGGCGCCTGAGCCGTAGCTGGCGTCAAGTGCGTCTGCCTGGGCCTCGGCGCCGTCGATGAGGAAGTCGTAACCCGTGACCAGGGCATCGAGATCGGTCACCGCGGTTGCCGGGTTGAGAATGCCGTCAGCGATCATGAACTGGTCGATCTGATTGATGATCTCGCCAGGCAGTTCCACGACGCGACCTATCGCCACGTCGGGCAGGTAGAGAGGATGGCCGAGCCAGTCGTAGATAGAGGTGAAGGAGGCGTAGGCGTCGTTGGAGAGCACATACCCGCCGCTCAGAGCGCCGAACTCGCCAGTCTGAGCGTTCGATGCCGTGTTCCTGAGTGCCGGCCCATATTCCCGCTCGTTGGCGATGTCGGTGAGGTCAGGTCGTCTTTCGTATGGGACGAGGGCATCGCTGCCGATGATGGTGATCGATTGGAGCTGAGGAGGAGCCAGCTTGTAGGAGTCGACCAGATCGTTGATCGCCGCCACCACGCCGTTGGCGGCACCTGCCGAGCAGGGGTCGGTGTCCCAGGCTGCGTAGGCGTCCCGCACCGCCTGGGAGCCGTCGATGGGGATAACGAATGGTGTGTGACCCTGTAGGTCCAGCGCACCGACCAGCTCGGAGATCTTCCCTTCGAGATCGGTTCGTGCCTGGGTGTCGTAGACGGCCTCGGTGCGCTGTGCGTTCCAAAGAATGAGGGTGTCGGTGCCGAGAGGAGCCGAAGTGGGTAGCGAGGACGCCGATCCCAGGGTGAGCTCGAGTGGTGCACACACCACATCGAAAGATTGTACGAACTTGAGCTGGAGCAGGTAGGCCTGGCTGCTCGAGGCCTGGTTGTAGCCCGCCACCCGGATGCCCGATTGACCCGCCGCCGTGCTGTCGGTCTGCCCTTCGACAATTTCCTCGGCCGTTCCCCGGTTTGAGGCAATTGCACCGATCCCCGATCCGATAGCTCCGATACCCGAACCGACTGAGGCGAGGTCGAGGTCGTTGGCCGCCTCGGGGTCAAGGGGCACATCTCCCGAGTGACGCCCCTCGTCGTCCAGAGGCGGGGTGGTGGGCCCGAACTCACTCACCTTGCGGCTGCTGGCCTCGGTCAGGACGGAGGGCTCGTAATAGATGAGGTCGAAGTCGTCGTCGAGGTGGTGGAGGAGGACCTTGGCGTTTCTCCCATTCGGAATCGCAAAGGTGAAGTAGTCCTCGTCGGTTCCGTCGGGCAGGTAAGAGACGTAGAGGCCGTTGTCATCGATGATCTTGGCATCGCCCGGCGTGTCGTTGGACTCGAAGTTCTCGGTGATGGTGATCGGGGCGGCATTGGTCGCCGACAGTGTCGCTCCGGCGGCGGTCACGGATGCCGAGGCTCGATGTACTCCGAGCGGCATGATGTTGATACGCCCCTGGAAGGAGAGGTCGTAGCGAACACCCGGAGTCGTGTCGAACACCCACTCGAGAACACCATCCGTGAAGGTCGGCTCGCCTGGATCGGGCGCGGGAAGAGCATTCCCCAGGGCGTCCAAGGCGGCCAGGGATACCGTCTCGGGCTCGTAATGCACACCAGCGGGCAGAGTTATCTGGACTGTCGTCGCCGCCGCACCTGTCCCTTGACGGGTGAAGGTGAGGTCGTAGCGGGCAAGGGGGCCGACATCGACCTGGAGCAGGTCAACGGGCAGCTCGGTCCAGTTGTACGACTGGGGTGGAAGTAGCAGCAAGTACAGGTGGCCCAAGAGAAGGTCGGGATCGAGCGCACCGGCGTTCTGAGCCTGGGCGAGAGTCTGATCCCCATCACTGCAGTCGAATGTGGCCGTATCCTCGCATATCGCACCAATGCCCGAACCGATCGCTCCGAGAGTGATCGTGCCGATCGGTTGAACATCGAGGTCGACATCGGACACCCTGATCGCGGCAATGCCCGAACCGATCGAGCTCAAGTCGGCACCGGCGATATCGGCCGCCAACACCGTGGTCGCCCCGCAGTCCGTGGGGGCCAAGGACCCAAGTAATGCGTCGCATTCCGCTTCGGTCAAGAAGGTACTGAGCGGGAGGTTCCCGACGGTCACGGACGCAAGAGTCAGGGATCCGAAGGCCGAGCTCGAGAAGTCGACGTCACCGAGAGTCAGACCGTCGAGGACCGTGGGTGCGTCGGCGGCGATCTGCGATAGGGTGATCGACTGAAGGGGGGAGCCTTCGAACACTGTTCCTAGGAGGCGCTGCTCCCATGAGTCCCCGGCATTGGTTATGGGAATGGTGCTCAGCGGTGGGTCGATGGCCCCGATCCCGGATCCGATGGCACCGATCCCGGAGCCGATGGCGCCGATCCCCGAACCGATGAACCCGATGTCTATGGCGCTGATCCCCGATCCGATAGCGCCGATTCCGGATCCGATGGCCCCGATCCCTGAACCGATGGCCCCGATCCCGGATCCGATGGCCCCGATCCCTGAACCGATGGCTCCGATCCCGGATCCGATGGCCCCGATTCCCGAGCCGACTGACTCCATCTCCTCCTCTGCGCCGGGGGAACCGGTACGTGCCGCGGCCAAGGGATCGAGCTCGAAGAACGGGATGAATCCGAGGGCTCCGAACTCCGGCGGACCGTCGATGGGAATTTCGAGGTCTCCACTCGCCGGATTGACTGCGGTGAAAGCGATCCCTTCTCCGACGCTCGTGTTGAAGATGGAGACGCGATGATTGACTCGGTCGGAATCGAGGGTGCCCGGTCCAACTACCCCGGTGAGCTTGAGGTCGACTGTCTCTGTTGTCTCGACTTCACTGTCGCTGAGGAGACTTAGATCTACCGATTGAACGGCACCGTCGCTTGAGCCCACGTCGAAGGTCACCGAGGGCGTCTCGAGGTCGAGCGTGTAGTCACTAAGCGCGGTAGCGGTTCCGGTATTGGCGTCAACGATCGTCACGGTGATCGATGTTTGGAGTGCCTCTATCCCCTCTAGCAGCGACAGGACGACGTCCACTGAGTGGGTCGTACCCTCGAATCCAGAGGAAGTGTTTAAGTCGAATCCAACCGTGGCGCACGTGTTGATGGTGATTGGGATGGCGGCGCTGTTGTTGGTCTCATCCCCTTCCGCAATCACGTTGAACTCGTCCACCACGAGACCCAGATAGGCGGGGCCCGTGCTCATCGAGCTGGGGACGGAGGCGCCATCGAATAGCGGGACCCCAATCGTTTCGCCGGGACCGATGACGGTGGTGCCGAGGACGGTCTCGCGGCCACCCACGAGGAGACTGTCGGAGGTAGTGACGGCGGCATCTGTGGAGAGGTAGACCCCGACCGAGAAGTTCGTTCCGCTCACGGCCGTCGCACCCTGGTTCGTGACCTGCAGGGTGATCTCGTCTCCGATTTCCTCTCCGAGACAGGCCTGGAGCGGGCCTGTGATTGAGCCGATGAGATCGGGCGCGGCCTCTTCGACCGTGACACACTCTGAGAACTCCGAGGTGTTGCCAGCGGCATCCGTCGCTGTGGCAGTTATTTGGGTTCCTGCAGTCAAGGCTGCGGAATAGCTTGTAGCAACGACCGCGTGACCGTCGGCATTGGTGGTTACCAGAGTCGACGCAAGGAACTGCTGGCCCTCCCCATGGAGCGAGTCGTCGCATACGTCGCTGGCAAAGAACTCGATCGTGTAGTTGGAGCCTTGGGCACTATCGAGAGTTCCTTCGATCTCTGTCGTGGTGCCGTTGCTCAGGGCTGATGCGATTACCGGGAAGTTCTGGAGGTTGTTGGGACCGGTATCGGCATCTAGCGAGTCGTTGGGAGTGACACCTGTCGAAGTGTCGTTGCCTACTAGATTGATGCCTAGCCCCCCGTTGGAGTGAATGCTGTTCTGCACGACCTGATTGGCCACCGCTCCGGCGTTGAAGATCACCACGCCTGCAAAACCGTTGTGCGCGATGGTGTTGCCGGATATCTCGGTGGACGGAGCGCCGTCGATGCTCACTCCGCGATTGCGGTTCCCAAGGGCACCGGTCCCGCTGCCATCGATGCCTACCCAGTTTCCCTGGACGATGTTGGCAGATGCATTGTTCGTCTGGCTGCCCAGCGAACCTCCGCCGCAGAACTCCGGGTCTCCGCAGATGGTGATCCCGGCGAAGCCGTCGTTGCCGGAGACCAGGTTTCGGAGAACCAGGTTTCCAGGTGCCCGGCGGATGTAGATGCCGCTCGCGCCGTTGCCGACGTCGGTTAAGCCGTCGGCGCTGGTTCCGACGTAGTTGTCTTCTATCCGGTTGTTCGTCGCCTTGGCACCGTCGATCCGGATCCCTTCGCCAACGTTTCCGGATATCAGGTTGCGCGCCGCGTCGGCACCCCCGATTGTGTTGGATGGCGAATCGATGATCTGGACGCCGTTGCCCGAGTTGCCCAGAGCGACATCTCCGCTCGCTTTGATGCCGATGTAGTTGAGCCTCAGAATGTTGGAGCCGCCACCGCTGATGAGCACTCCGTTACCACTGTTGCCGCTGACCTTGTTGTCGGCGATCGCATTGGAGTTGGCAGAAAGGAGGCGGATCCCTGGCCCGCTGTTGCCTATGGCTAACGAGCGCGACCAATCGGTCCCAATGCCGTTGTCAATCACTTCATTGCCATCGGCACCGCTGATGGTGATCCCAGCTGCTGCGTTGCCGGAGATCACATTGCCTTGCTCGGGGAGACCGATGAAGTTGCCCGTGGCACCGGACTGGATGATGACGCCCCCGAGCCCGCCGTCGCCGGTCCCATTTGGGAGAGCAGCACCGACGCCGCCCTGGAGGTCGTCCACATTGGTGCCGATGTGGTTCCTCGTGATCTTGTTGCCCGTCGCCGTCTCGCCGGAGATCTGAACACCGACATGGGTGTTGCCGGAGACCAGATTGCGGTCGATCAAGTTGCCCGCCCCGGTCACGTAGACACCTGTGCCGTTGGGTGCAGGCTCGAGACCATCGAGAGTGCCGATCTGGTTGTTGAAGACGGTGTTGGCATCGCCCGCTAGCTGAACGCCGGCATTCGTGTTGCCGTAGATGACGTTCAATTCTCCATCCTCGCCACCGATGGTGTTGCCGTCGGTCTGGACCTGGATGCCGTCGTTGCCATTGCCATGGATGACGCTTCCGATAATGAGGTTGCCGTTGCTGGTTCCGAAGATGACGATGCCGGCGCCCTGGAAGTTGCGGATCACGAACCCACGGATCAACGAGCCTGACGACGTTGTGGTGTCTCCACTGCTCAGCGCCAGCCCCGTCCCCGCCCCCGCGTTGGTCCCGTCCAGGACGATCACGCTCCCATGCAACTGGGTCTGGGTCGTGGCGTCGATGTCGACGGTTTCCGTGATCGCCGGCAGCGGCTCGCTCGGCTGGATGACGTGCTCACCACCCACCGATGGCTCATCCCGAATGTCGAAATGGATGACGTCGGGCACGATTGGGTCCGTGTCATTGGGGTGAGCATTGGCCTCTTCGATGGCAGCTCGGAGGGTGCAGACGCCATCAGCAGTGGCGCACAACCCGTCTCCACGCTCGAGATCCGGCCCGTCTCCGTTGGATGTCACCACAAAGGGCCCGTGACTGCCTAAAGCCGGAGGCGCGGGGCTGAAGGGAATGAGTGCGGCGACCAGACTGACGAGGAGGGCGAGCGTCAGCAGCCGCCTATTGCCCGACTTCCTCCCCGATCGCAAAGGGTTCCTCCTGCCCCGTCCGCTAAGGGCGGGAACAGTACACGATCGTTACAAACGATGCCACAAAATAGTGGGCGCGATACGATCGTCACCGAGGAGATGGGAAGCGACGCGCCAACGATCGATCTGGCCGCTTATGTTCCGGCGACGGCGTCTCTGGTCGACCACCTGTCGGTTCCCGGGCATCAGCGGGTCACGGGAACTGTTCTCTTTGTCGATGTCACCGGTTTCACGGCTCTCTCCGAGCGTCTCGCTCGACGCGGAAAAGTGGGGGCGGAGGAGATCACCGAAATCATCTCGAATCTCTTCGATCGACTGCTGATCCGTGCCTTCGAACAAGGCGGCGACCTGCTCAAGTTTGGTGGCGACGCCCTCCTGCTCCTCTTTACCGGCGACTTTCACCGCCAGCGAGGCATCCAGGCCTCCGATCACATGCAGGAGGACCTGGCGGCGCAGCGGGTCGGCGGGATCAGAATGCGCATGTCGGGCGGTCTCGCCTCGGGACCGGTCGATCTGTTCCTGGTCGGGGATCCCAGCCGCGAGCTCATCCTCAGCGGCGCGACAGTTGATCGCGCGCTGGCTCTGGAGAAGGAGTCAGAACCGGGGGAGACCCGTACTGATTCGTATGACGGGAACGGCTCCGACACCCAACTGGGGCCGGGGTCCGGACTCGATCCAGGCCGGTATATCCCGCCTCAGCTCCGGCCGCTGCTTGGGGCAGGTCAGGCCGAGCACCGGGCGGCGACAATCGGCTTCGGAAAGATCAACGTCGCTTCCCTCTCCGAGCGACCGTCACAGCTGGCGGCTGGCCTTCATGCCGTCGTCAGCACCCTCGAGGAGCTAGCTGAGGCCCATGGCGTCTGTCTCCTCGGCACCGACGTCTCCATCGGCGGAGTCAAGTTGCTGGTCACCAGTGGCGCCCCCGTCGCTCACGGGGACAATGAAGAGCGGATGCTGCGGCTGGCGCGCGCAATTACCGAACTCGATCTTCCGCTACCCGTGCAATTCGGAGTGGCGACGGGGAGGGTCTTCGCCGGCGAGATCGGCACGGGGTCGCGTCGCGTCTACACCGTGATGGGCGACACGGTGAACCTCGCCGCTCGCCTGGTCGAAGTCGCCGCGCCGGGAGAGATTTTGGCCACAGAGCGGGTTCTCGAACGCTCCCGAGCCGAGTTCGAGGTGGAGCAACGGCCCTCGGTGACGCCCAAGGGCAAGCAGAAGGCGGTGACGCCCCTGGCCATCAGATCGATGCGACAGGCGACCGGCGGGAGCGAGTTGCCGCTGATCGGGCGGGACGACGAATTGGCTCTATTGCTTCAAGCCGCCCAAGAGGCCTACTCCGGCCAGGGGAACGTCGCTGAGGTGGTAGCCCCCGCCGGCGTGGGGAAGTCACGACTGGTGGCCGAGCTGGCCCGGCGCGCCGAGAACCTCACCGCGCTGACGGTGGCTTGCGAGGAGTACGGGCGCGCCGACGCGTTCGGGACCGCCCGAAGGCTCATGTGCCACATGTTGGGGGCGGACCCAACTGACTCAACCTCCGCAGCCAGAATCTTGAGTAATCGGCTCTCCGAGACGGCTCCCGAGCTGGTTCCTTGGATTCCCTTGCTGGGACCTGTCCTCGGGGTAGAGATCGAGCACACGCCGGAGACGTCGGCGATAGCACCGCAGTTCCGGGCGGACCGTCGCGGCTCGGTCGCGGCCGACGTGCTTGCCAAGCTGATCCATCAACCGACATTGCTTTGGATCGAGGACAGCCACTGGATGGATGCCGCCTCGGTCGAGGTCCTGATCCACCTGATGAAGCTGGTCCCCGAGCGCCCGTGGCTCATGCTGCTGACTCGCCGCCCTGCCGAGCAGGGGCTCTGGATCGGTGAAAACGAGCCGGGGAGGCGAATCGAGCTGGAGCCGCTGGACAGCGAGGCGTCACGGCGTCTTCTGGTCGAGGCTGCCGCCGATAACCCAATGCTTCCCGACATTGCCGAGGAGATGTTGGAGCGCGCGGAAGGGAATCCATTCTTCCTGCTCGGTCTGAGTCAGCGCCGTGGCGACGACTTGCCCGAGACGGTGGAGGCGATGGTGGCGGCAAGCATCGATCAGCTAGAGCCTTCGGCTCGTCACGCATTGCGAAGCCTCTCCGTACTGGGGCAGAGCTTCTCGGAGGACATGGCGGCGGCCATGGGCGACGATCAGATCGACCCTGTGGAGGTAGCGCGTCAGCGACTCTCCGATTATGTCGACGTCACCGATGGCGGGTTCCACTTTCGCCATGCATTGCTGCAGGAGACCGCCTACGAAGGGCTCCCCTATCGGGTTCGCCGCCGGCTCCATGCAAGGGCGGCCGACGCGCTCGAGGCTTCGGACGACGTCGAGCAGCGGAGAGGCCTCCTCTCAGTGCACTGTGAGCGAGCCGGCCGATGGGATGCCGCCTGGAAGCATTCGGTCCTGGCCGGAGGTGAGGCGAAACGACTCCACGCCATCCGTGAAGCCATCGACCAGCATCGCCGGGCCCTTCGTGTATCGAGGCACGCCCGGTCGATTGAGGCGTCCGAGGTTGCCGAGATTGCCGAAGCACTGGGCGATCTGTGCGATCTCGCCGGTCGTCAGGAAGAGGCGACATCTGCCTACCAGCGAGCCCGTCCCAGGACTCAAACCGGAGCGGACCAAGCCCGGCTGATGATGAAGTTGGGGATGTTGGAGGAGCGAACTGGCCAGTACCCGCTCGCTCTGCGATGGCTAACCCGCGCCCGAAAGGAGCTGGAGGACACCGATCATCCCGTCGCCCTCGAGCTCGATATCGCCTATGCCGGCATCCGATTCCGGCAGGACCGATACCGGGAGGCCCTGGATTGGTGCGATGAGGCGATACGGCGAGCGAAGGCGGCGAATCTCAAAGCTGAGTTGGCCCATGCCTACTACCTGCGAGGTCACGCCAATTCATTCCTCGATCGGAACGCCTCGACGGACGATCATCTGGAGGCGCTGGCCATCTACGAGGAGGTCGACGACATCCTCGGCCAGGCGAACGTGTACAACAATCTCGGTCTGGAGGCGTACTACCGGGGCGATTGGCCCAGCGCCGTCGATCACCATCAATCCAGCGAGGAGCGTCGTCGGCGGGGTGGTGACACCAGAGGGGCGGCGGTGAGCGGCTTCAATCGAGCTCTGGTCCTATTCGACCAGGGTCGTCTTGCCGAGGCGAAGGCCGTGCTCGAGGAGGTGCGTCGGGTGGGTAAGGCTACGGGCTCGCCCCTCCTGGAGGGTGCGGCGACCTGTTATCTGGCGGCGATTGCAGCGCGAGAAGGGGACATCGAGTTCGCTATGAGGGCCTTCGAGGACGCGCTCGAGAAGCTGGAGACTACGGGCGCGGATTTCTTCATCAACGATGTCTTCCTACGCCGCGCCGAGGCTGCGATGATCGCCGGCGACTTCGCATCCGCTCAGGCACAAGCGGAGCGGGGAGTGGGCGCCACCGAAGACCGGGAGGGTATGGAGGCGTCTCTGGCGGGATTCCACAGAGTCCTGGGAGCCGTGTTCCTCGAACGCGGGATGGTCGCCGAGGCCGAGAATGAGCTGCGTCGGGTCATAGAGATTGCCCAAGAGGCGAATCTCCCTTACGAGCAGGGTCTGGCTGCCGATGGTCTGGCGGCAGTGGCTCGAGCGCGCGGGGAGGATCCGAGCTCTCACGAAAGGGCACGTGATGAGATCTTCGATCGCCTCGATGTCGTGGAACCGCCGCCGAATTTCGACAGGTCAGCGGCGGGTTCGGTGTGACTCCTTGCTCTCGCGGCAGGACCGGTGCAATTGAGGTTCACCCCGCTCCGTAGACTCCCCGCATGCCGGTCACTTGTCCGTCGTGTGGCGCCGAGGCGCCGACTGAGGCCCGCTTCTGCCCGTCATGCGGCGCGTCGCTAGCTCCGGTATCGGGACGAGAGCGCAAATTCGCTACCGCGTTGTTCGCGGATCTGGTGGGCTCGACTGATCTGAGTGAGCGGGAGGATCCCGAGGTGGTTCAGGAGCTGGTGGGTCGGGTCTTCGATCGTCTGGTTCCTGTGATCGAGCGTTATGGAGGGGTGGTCGACAACTACATGGGTGACGCCATCCTCGCCATCTTCGGAGTGCCCCACGTCCACGAGGACGACCCGGAAAGAGCGGTGCGGGCGGGTCTG
>DATKEA010000027.1:0-47597 GCA_035544615.1 Acidimicrobiia bacterium
AAGACCCGAGACCAAGCCCGGCGGGTTCTCTTCGAACACATCACCTTCCACAACCAAAGGAGACTCCACTCAGCACTGGACTACACCAACCCCACCACCTACGAACAAACCACTGTGTCCACCTAAACGGGGGAAGCTCCACGTGCACCACAAGCGACACTGGGCCGACGGTGGCGCCACAGAACCGGCCAACCTGAGACTTCTGTGTCGCTTCCACCACACCCTCACTCACCTGCTCGACGATCAGGGTCGCGCTCCGCCCCACCGGTGACGGCCGTAATCTGGAAGCCATGTCACGACAGCGATCACAATGAGTCTCGGTTTCGGATTGCTCAGCGCCCAATTGCGACCCGGCGAAACCGATTGGTCGCGGGCCTACGACGAGACGATCCGGCTGGCGGTGGAAGCCGAGCGACTCGGGATGTCCTCGATATGGACCACGGAGCACCACTTCGTCGACGATGGGTACATGCCATCTCTGGCGGTGGTGAGCGGGGCCATCGCCGCCGCCACCTCACGCATCGAGATCGCCACCGGAGTCATCCTCGCCCCGCTCCACCATCCTCTCCGACTGGCCGAGGACGCTGCGACGGTCAGCCTGCTCAGCGGTGGGCGGTTCACACTTGGTCTCGGTCTGGGATGGATAGAGGTCGAGTTCGACGGTCTCGGCGCAGAGATCACCAAGCGGGGTGTGGCTATGGAGGAGAGTCTCTCCATACTCCGCAAGTCTTGGGCCGGCGAGCCATTTGAGCACCGGGGCGAGGTTTATCAGTTGCCTCAGCTTGCCGTGCGACCAACACCTTCCTCCTCGATCCCGATCCTGATCGGAGGCGGTGCTGAGCCCGCAATTCGACGTGCGGCCCGACTCGCAGACGGGATCTTCTCCAACGTCTCGCCGGACAAACTGCTGGTCCAACTGCGCTGGCTCCGCGAGGAGTGCGAGCAGATCGGACGCGACCCGTCGGAGCTGCGGATCGTCCACTACTCGGTCCTCCTCCCCGGCGCTTCCGCCGAGGACGCCTGGGCCCGATATGCCGACCACGTCTGGCATATGACCTGGAAGTACTCCGACATGGAGATGTCAGCCAGTCGTCCCGGACCGCCCCCTCCTGCCCCCGAGCTCACCGAGGATCGGATGGGCAGTCTGCAGAGAAGGTTCACGGTTGCAGGGTCCAGCGAGGAGATCGTCTCGACACTGCTCCACGTGCGGGCCCAGGCGGCTATGCCGGTGGAGTTTGTGGCCCGCAGCCACTTCCCCACGCTGGAATATGGCGATCAGGTCGAGTTGATGGAGCAACTGGCCGAAGGGGTGGCCCCGCACCTCTAACGCCACCCGCCGCGACGGGTTTGCCTGTTCTACGCCGACTATTTGAAGTGTGATGAGCGAATCTGGTCCCGTGACTGATGGATCGTTGCTCGACCCGATCCGGTTCAAGGACTTCTACGACCGCGCCTTGCCTGTGATCTACGGGTACTTCTTCAAACGCGTGGGAGGGTCAGACGCCCTCGCCGCCGATCTGACTCAGGAGACCTTCATCTCCGCGGTGCGGACTCTGCAACGTGGTGCCCGCGTCGATTCACCGATGCCCTGGATCGTGACGATCGCACGTCGGCGCCTGGTCGATCACATAAGATCGGGTTCAGGAACCGGCCGGTCGGTTGTCAGAGAAGCCCCACGGGAGGACCTCTCGACCTCCGCCGCCGAAGCGCGACTCACCGCAGCCCTCGGGATGCTCTCAGCTGATCATCGTTTGGCCCTCGTCCTTCGCTACGTCGACGATCTGACGGTGGCTGACGTCGCCGATCATCTGGGACGCTCGCTGCGGGCGACGGAGTCGATCCTGGCCAGAGCCCGGGCTGCCCTGAGTGCCGCCTACGACGAGGTGGCAGATGTCTGAACACGACCCGATCCGTCTCCTCGCATCATTGGACCGACCGGTCTCGATGCCGTCGGGTTTGGCGGCAGAGATCTGGGCCACCGTCGATGCAGAGCTGATGGGCTCGCCTTCCGTCTCCAGGCAGATCAGTCGTGAGGAGCGCCCTCCGTGGAAAGGACCACTGGCAGCCACCGCCGCCGCCCTGGTCGTACTCGTCGTCGGGTTGGGCACCTGGGCCCTTTTCACCCCCGATCAGCCCCCTGTGGCCTCCACGACCACCACAGTGCCCACCACATCTTCCACCAACAGTCTTCCAATTGCTCCCGCTGATGTAGTTGTCGGGACAGCCGAAGACGGGTTCGTCGACGTGCTCGCTGCTCTCGATCAGGCGTCTGCACGTTGGCAGCCCGGCGAGGACTTCCGATACGCGTATCAGGTCTCCGTGGTTTGCGATTGCCCCGACGCCGGGGCCCGCTGGGTGCGGATGTTCCAGGTCCCGGGCGACGGAGACCCGTGGGACGTGATCCCGATCTTCAGCCGGATCCGGAGAAGCATCGCTGACGGCGCAACTCGGGTGGAGGTGGCGTTCTCGCCGGATGACGGGCACACCACCTATTTCTCGGTGCAGTGGCCGGAATCGTCGGAGGGCGATGACATGGTTCTGGGAGTCGACGGATTCCACGAGATCACCTTCTCCCCCTCCGTGTTCGACGGTATATACAGGTTCACTTCAGGAGAGGTCGACGGTGAGGAGTTCGGCAACCCTGACATCGGCCGGGCGATCTTCCTCACCCTCGACTCGGGCTCGGTCTCGTTTCCGGTCGACTGCAACACAGGTGGAGGGATCGTCGACATCTACGAAACTGCCTTCGGTGTCGGTGAGATCGTCACCACAGAGGTGGGGTGTCCCGAATACACAGCCGAGGCGGGGCAATTCACAAATGGGATCAGAAGAGTAGAGATGATCAGCGAGCAAGCCTCCGAACTCGTCCTCAGTGGTCCAGGAGTCGAGCTTCGATTCGTCACGCCTGAGACCGCAGTGGCGTTGGGTGAGCTCCCGCTGACCGCCGCGGGGGAAAGTGTCCTGCTCGAGTTCCCCGACGGACGAGCCCGTGGCGTGGTCTACACCATCGGCGGGCAGGAAGGCGAGCTCGGGCAGTCCGTGCACTACGTCCTCACCGCCGAGGCCTCCGGCGTCGACTCGACCGCCGGATGGGAAGAGTGGAACGGCGAGTTCGAGGTGCCCGATGTGCAGGTCACCGGGCCGAGGCCGGATCGGATCCTCATTCCGGACACGATTCAGAACGGGGATTACCGGCTGTGCTCGCCGTATTGGAAGCCCGATCCGTTCTGCTTCGACCTCTTGGTCCGACCGGCAAGTGCTCCATGGTTCGTCACTGCCGGGGCCGATGGCGTCATTCTTCACGATGCTGATGGCACCTCGACTTTGCTCACGGACGAAGCGACAGCAATCGCCTTTTATATCGACGGTCTTATTGTGACCTGGGGCGTGCAGGACGACTCGATCGTCCTGCGACGCGATGGACAGGTCTCGGAAATAGCGCTCCAGCCCGGAGAAGTCCTCCTCGATGTGGGCCACGACGATGACGGACTGGTGGCGCTGGTGACCAACCGGTCGAGCGCTACATCAGCAGTCGACCTCGAGAGCGGCGAACGAAGGGACATCGGTCCGGCGTCCATCGAGGCCCGACTCCAAGACGGAGTCGCCCTGCTGAGACGGTCGGAAACAGGGCTCGAGGCGAGATCACTGCAACATGACCTGCTGTGGGAGGCGACGATCGACGCCGAGACGATGATTGTGCCCTCCGATCCCGGGGCAGTCCGCCTCGATCGCTTTGGGGACCTTTACATCGACAGCGACCCTGCGTTTCGACAGTTCCTCGAGACCCAACTCGTCGACGTCTTCACCGGGGAGGAGCTGGATTCGTTCGAATATGAGCTGGCGATCCCGCTCGAGGGGGACCAGATCACCGAGCGCTGTCTGCGTGCCGAGTTGTGGGAAGGCGTGTTGCTCTGCCCACAGCCCGACGGACGGTTGGTGACGCTTCAGGTCGAAGGTGGCGACATGCTCGACTTCCCGCCTGGTCGCGGCCGGATCGCCACCTACGCGCGTCAGGACGGTTGATTCGGGCTGAGCTCAGGCGCCTCGACACGCGGCGGACGCTACCCGGCGATCAATTGGTCGGCAATCTGCCGCAGGTCCGAGCCCTGCACCTCGGGTTGCGGGGTGGGCAGGCTCCACAACGAACCGGGGCGACCAAGGAACGCACCTCGAGCACCGGCCTTCATCGCCCCGGCAACATCCCAGTCATGCGAAGCGATCATCATCGAGTTGGAGATGTCGACACCCATCACCTTGGCTGCGTGGCGATAGGTGGCGGGGTCTGGCTTGAATCGCCCGACCTCTTCGACCGAGATCACTCGCTGGATGAAGGTGTGGAGACCGGCGTTCTCGATCTGCACGTTGGCCGCCTTGGTGCTGCCGTTGGTGAGGGCCGCAGTGCGAAACCCCGAATCGAGCAGATGCTCCAGTGCCGGGATCACGTCCAAGTGGGCGGGAAGGATGGCGAGCCGGGTGACCACCTCGGTGGCGGTCGCCTCATCGAGGTCGACACCATGTCTCTCGGCAACCGTCAGCAACGCTTCAACGCCGATGACGCCAAAGGCTCGGTACTCGTCGAGCTGGTTGGCCACCACCGAGCCGTGCAGCATTCGGGCGAACCACTCGCCCATCGGGGTCGAGGTGCCAAAGACATCCTCGAAGTCGATTTTCAGCGGTGACAGGTCGAGAAGAGTCTCGTTGACGTCGAAGACGAGGAGCTCAGGTCTCACTTGGTGGGCAGCGTCCGCACGATCGCGGCCAATGCGTCATAGGTCCGCTCACCCATGTGCTTGTCGTCCTCGTCGAGCAAATTCGCCATCACCTTCAAGGTCCACTCCATCAATGAGCGGTTGTGCATCCCGGTGTGGGCCAGGGTTCGCATAACCGTTGGATGTCCGATCAGTTTTACGAAGATGCGGGCCACCTTGTAGTACAGCCCATACTCATCCTCGAGATATTGTGGGTATCGGCGTAAAAGGCTCAAATCTCCAGCGCCAAGTGCCTGCCCCACATGTTCGGCCGCGATTCGCCCGGTCTCGTAGGCGTAGGAGATCCCCTCCCCGTTCCAGGGGTTGATCGCTCCGGCAGCGTCACCGATCGTCACCCAGTTGGCCCCGACCAACGGGCCTTTCGAGAAAGACATCGTCAGCTTTCCGCCGACCGGTTGAGTTAGTTTCGTTTCCTCCGACAGTTCCCAGTACCCGGGTGCGGTGGCCGCATAGTCGGCCATCATCCTGGTGGTATTCACGTGTTTCCAGCGGGTGAAGGTGGAGAGCAAGCCAACACCCACGTTCACCGTCCCGTCGCCCAACGGGAACACCCACCCGTACCCAGGCATGGTGGCTCCCGATGGGTCTCTCAGGTCGAGCTGGCTCTCCAGGAACGGATCCTTCGATCTGGGTGATGCGTAGTAACCACGGGCGGCAAGACCCATCGGGTAGTCCTTGCGCCGGGTTGTGCCGAGGTCACGCCCGAACCGGTTCATCGACCCGTCGGCAATGACGGTCACGTCCGGGACCACCACCTCGCTGTGCCCGTCGTGCTGGAGGGTGACACTGGTGAGAAGACCCTCATCGATCACGGGGGTGGCCGAGGTCTTCTCCAGCACGCGGACCCCCTGTTTCTCGGCGAGCGTGGCCACCTGCGCATCGAGGTCCCGGCGTCTGATGACTCCGCCCCAGTTGGGGAAGCGAGAATGCTCCGGCCAGGGCATCTCGAGCATCAGATCGTCACCGGCATAGGAGCGCAGACCGGTGATCTTGTGGAACTCCTGGACCTCGAAGTCAAAACCCATGTCCTCCATCTGAAGGACGGCCCGTGGTGTCACACCGTCGCCGCACGTCTTGTCCCTCGGGTACTCCTTCTTCTCGACGAGCGTTACCTCATGCCCGGCCCGCGCCAACCAGAAGGCGGCGGCCGAGCCGGCCGGGCCCCCACCCACAACCAAAACGGAAGGAGACGACATTCACCGGGAGGTTAGATACCGACAACCGGTACCCCGGCGCCCGCACGGACTCCGCCGTCAAAGCGGGGAATCCGTCGGTCGCGGGCCGGTTTAACGTGAAGACGTGTCCGAAGTCCCCAAGGCAACTGTCGTTCGGCTCCCACGCTATCTGCGGCTGCTGGAGGATCTCGATTCTTCCCGCGATGTGGTCAGCTCCGAGGAGCTCGCGGTGGCGGCGGGCGCCAATGCCGCCAATGTCCGTCGTGACCTGTCGCACCTCGACTTCCACGGGGTCAGAGGAATCGGCTACTCGGTCGACGAGCTCACGGCCCGTATCCGTCAGGAGTTGGGCATAGCCAACCGGCGGCGGGTGGCCATCATCGGCGCCGGCAACCTGGGCCGGGCCCTGGCCAATTACGGCGGATTGAGTCGGAGGGGCTTCGACGTCGTGGCCCTCTATGACACCGACTCGAAGAAAGTCGGCTCGAAGGTGGGCAATGTGATCGTCCAACATCTCGACGAGCTCGCCACCGACTGCCACGCAGAGACCTTCGAGATGGCCATCCTGGCCGTGCCGGGCGTTGCCGCCCAACAGGTCGCCGAGAGCCTCGTCGAGCACGGGATCCATTCGATTCTCAACTTCGCCCCGGTCAGGGTCAGAGTGCCCGAGTCTGTCTCGGTGCGCCAGGTCGACCTCTCGATGGAGCTACAGGTGTTGAGCTACTACGGGAGCCGGCTGTAGTCGTTGTCCCCCTGCGAAGCGGGGGGACCGACGCCAACGACCAAAGGGAGTGCGTCGAGGGGGGCTAGGCCGAGGCTTTCTCCTGTAGCTCTTCGTACTGGTTGAGTGCCACCAGGAACGCCAGGAACAGAACCACCGAGACCAGCAGATAGGTGATCGGGATGACCCGGATCTCGAACGCGTTGAGACCCTCGATGTCATCCGGCTTGGGGCCACGGGGGGCGTAGATGACGAACAGCATCGAGGTGATGGTCATCCATCCGAACACCGCGGCGCCGGTCACGAGGAATCCGAGACGCTTGCCGAGGTTGGTGAGGTTGAATAGGTAGATCGACCCATAGAACAACAAGACCGAGGCCAGGGTGAGGATGATCCCTGTCACGAACAGGTTGGCCGACAGCAGCGACCTGAAGAACTCACGGAAGAACATCGGTAACACCCCCTCCGTCGAGGTTGCCGGATCTGAGATAACGAGCGAGCAATGCAATGTCCTCGGCGCTCAGGCTGGGACCGAAAGCCGGCATCCGACCCGATCCGAACCCGTTGAGACCGTAAGGGAGCTGTGCCTCCGAGCCTCTGATGATGAACTGGATCAACAAGTCGTCGGCGGGATTCTCGGTGGCTTCGCCGAACTGGACCAGAGGGCGCCCGTCCCACAACGCGGGACCGAACCCGCCGGAACCGGCCTCCTGGGTGAACGGAACGCCGGCGCTGTACCCGGCGGTGTGACAGCGGGCACAGGTTGAGTTGTACAAGCCGACGGCGCGTTCGGCCTCCTCGACCGACGATCCCATCGCCTCGGCCACACCCTCGATGTCGATGGCGTATGCCTTGGCTTCGAGAGCGGCTGTCAGGAAGTCGAGACCTTCCCTCTCGTTCGCCAGAAGCGCCTCCTGGTTGCCGGCGGTGACGGTGATCGTGGTCACCAGGGACTCGAGGTTTCCGACAAACCGGCTGGCGGTCGTCGCATCCGGCTCACCACCCACCGACGCCGGGTTGGTCGGGTCCAGTGCGATGAGAGTCACTTGGGGCGGCGTCGTCGCCTCGATCACGGCTGCCACCTGATTCGATATCGCCGCTTCCGCTCCGGTGGAGACACCGTCACCATCGGGGTCGGAGCCCTCTTCGATGGCGGCGGCCGCCTCGCCGGCAAGACCCGCCGCGGCCTCGATTGGCTCCTCGGCCCCACCTGCCTCCTCCAAAGCAGCAACCAGGGCTTCGGCATCGGCCAGATCGCCCACGGACCCGGGAACATCGACACCCGCGTCGTCAGCTGCGGCGCGAATCTCCTCGAGATCGGCTAGCGCCCCGGGGCTCAGCCCCACATCCGGGTCGACCTGACCCTGCTCCAAGGCGGTCTCGATGGCGGCGAGGTAGATGCTCACGATCGGATCGGTGTCGACAGCAGCCTCGAGTGCGGCGATCACCTGCTCGACCAGGTCGGCGTCAGGGGTGGCAGGGTCGAGAGCGACCGACTCCAGGATCGAAAACGCGTTGACGGCTTGCTGTGAGATAGCCGAGAGCTCGCTCTCGGCGGCGTCGGAGATCCCGTCGGCGTCGGTGTCGAGCCCGCTCCCGGCGACGTCCAGCACCTGGCGGGCCCGTTCGGCAAGGGGGACCACGATTTCTGCATCGTCGCGCGCCGCCATGATCTGGGCCACCACCTGACGCTGGTTCAGGATCTCGGCCTCGACCCTGGCGTCGGCATCGGCCAGGGTTGCCAGCGCGTTTTCGATGCCGGGCTCGATGTCGGCCAGGTTCTCGGGCTGGCTGACCTGGATGGTGAACAGATAGTTGACCACGTCGACCACCTGCTCGTCATTGAGCGGCCCGCCACCAGGCAGACCCCAAGGCGGCATCGGAGTGTTGCCACGCCCATAGGTGACCCAGAAATTCACCTCGTCATCGTCGTACCTGAAGAAGATGTCGTTGAGTGACGGCGCCGCCCAACTCACCGTCACCCCGGACCTTTTCTCGACATAGTTGGCGATTCCACCAGAGCCGTCAGGCCCATGGCAGCTGAAGCAGGCGAACTCCTCGACGATGTGCTCTCCGCGGGTGATCGAGGCTTCGGAGAACTCCTCTACGAAGCCTTCCTGACGGGCAGGCTCACCGAGGAAGTAGAGCGGGAGAGAGATGGCGAGGAACGCCGAGAAGACGATGGCCGCCTTCTGGCCGTTCTCCAGCCTGCGGGTCTCGATCACCTCGTCGGTGATTCCCGGCTTGACGTTGGGAGCGATCTCCTCCCCGCCCCGGTTACGGATTGCCGAGACGAACAGGATGCCGAGCCAGGCCATGCCGGCAACGACGGCCAGGACAGTGATGATGTTGGCGGTCATTCCTCAGCCGCGGCGACCGCGCCGATGCAGCTAGGTCCCTGTGGGTATTCAACGGTCAGTTCGGGGGCCCGGGGAGACTGGATGATCGATCCGGTCCTGATCACGAAGTTGTTGTCTCGAATCTCGACCTCGAAGCGGTCGAGATTTCTCGGAGCAGGCCCACCGAAGTACTCACCGATCACGTTGTACTTCGAACCGTGACAGGGGCATTCGAAACCCTGGGAGGGCGCACACCAGGGGACCCGACAACCGAGATGGACACATCGCTGAAAGAGGGCCATCAGGCCCTCGGCGGCCACGTTCAAACCCTCGAATTGCTCGGAGAGATTGGCGGGGGCAGGCACCAGATAGGCCCGGGCCTCGGGAATGAACACCGGGAGCACCGACCCGTCCGAGGTGAAGACCTGAGTCCTCAGATCGGTCACCAGGCCGGCGTCGATGTCCGCGCCGAAGCCACCACTCAGCTTGGGCCAAAAGAACCCGAGATAGAAGACCCCCTGCAGGGCGAGAAAGGATCCGAAGCTGGCAGTGATAGCCCGGTTGAAGAACTGACGTCGGGAGACGCCTCCTTCTTCGGGGGACACTTCCACTATGCGTTGAGCCTCGACGATCTGCACGCCGACCAACTCTTCCTGATCGGCGGGGCCACCGGTCGTATCTTCATCCTGGGAATCGTCTGGGCTCGGCTCTTCTACCTCTTCGGCCTCATCCGCGGGGACGGGTGGCAGGACCGAGGTAGCGGAACGGTCGGCCGCCCTGGTCTCGGGTGATACCCCGGCCAGCGGGTCCGGCTTCTCCACGGTCTGGGAGCGGCGGTAGGCGACGGCAAAGGCGCCCGCAGCCCCGAGGATGGCTACGACGGCGACGCTGATCAGAGCGATGGTGGTCAGGGTCATTCGAAATGCACCCAGTCCTTGAGATCGTCGAAGAACACACCGTCCTTCCACGGGTAGGAGAAGTTGAAGCCGCGTCCGCGGAACAGGACACCAATGATGGTCAGCGTGGCGGCCCCGGCCAGGAACACCGAGTAGAGGGCGATGGCGAACTTGCGGTCACTGGGACGGTTCGACGGGTTCTTGTCGACATAGGGAATCAAGATGAAGCCGATGATCCCGGTGACCGTCGGGACCATGACCCCGGCGATCTGCGGGTCGAAGTAGGACAACAGCTCCTGGAGACCGAGGAAGTACCAGGGTGCCTTGGACGGGTTGGGGGTTGCGTTGAAGTTGGCCGGGTCGAGCAGAGGGGAGTGGATGATCACCGACAGGATCACGAGAAACGCGGTGATGGCGAGCAACGCCCCGAACTCCATCAGCATCAGATGGGGCCAGGTGTTGACCTTGTCCGTGGGCTCGGCCTTGACGGTCTGGATCGCTCTCGCCTTGACCACGGTGAGCAGACGCTGGGTGCGGACACCTTCGGGCACCCCCTTGGGGGGGACCACCGGGCGCGCAGTCACCACCGAGGCCGCCTTTCCGTTGCCCGCTCCGTTTCCGGACGGCGCCGGCTTCTCTTCGACCGCCGTCGCAACCGCGGCCGGCACGGGCTCTTGCTCCACCGGAGGCTCTGCGACGGGCTCTTCCACTTCTGCGTCCTCAGGAGCCTCGGTGGGTGGCGCCGGGGCGACTTCGGCGTCTTCGTTCACCTCGACTTCCGTCTCGGCGGCCGTCTCCGGCTGGGGCGGAGCCTCCTCGACCGGCTCCGGTTCTTCGTCGACCGACTCGACGGCTTCCTCTATCTCCTGCGATCGCTCCGCGGCGGCGTCGACCGCGGATTCGGCCTCGCCTTCCGGGGGCGACTCGGGCTCGGCATCGGGTGGAGGTGGCGGTGGCGTCTCTCCCTTCATCTCGGCCAGCACCTGCTCGACCGGCAGCCCCAAAGCCTTGGCCTTGGCCTCTGCCGATCTTCTCAGGAGACTTTCGGGGATTTCGGTCACAGGTACTCCTTAGAGCGGTCCGGAGATTCCGCCGTCCTTGCGCACTCTCCAAAAGTGGACGGCAAGGAAGAGGACGAGGATGAAGGGGAAGGCGAGCACATGGAGCACGTAGAAGCGAAGCAGGGTGGCTGCGGACACCTCAACGCCGGCGAGCAGGGCGAACTTGACCTGGGCCCCAACCACCGGGACGAAGCCGGCCATGTTGGTCCCCACCGTCACCGCCCACAGCGCAAGCTGGTCCCAGGGGAGGAGGTAACCGGAGAAGGAAAGAAGCAGAGTCAGGAACAACAGGATCACGCCGACCACCCAGTTGAACTCGCGCGGCGGCTTGTAGGCGCCGTGGTAGAAGACCCGGCTCATGTGCAGAAAGACCGATAGCACCATGAGATGGGCACCCCATCGGTGCATGTTCCGCACCAGTGACCCGAACGCCACATTGGTCGACAACGCTTCGATGTCGGGGTAGGCCGTCTCCGCCGCCGGGGTGTAATAGAACATGAGGAAAATGCCTGTGATGGTGAGCAGGATGAACAGGAAGAAGGTGAGACCACCCAGACACAGGGTGTAGGAGAGCTTCACCCCGTGCCGCTTCACCTTCACCGGGTGAAGGTGATAGAGGACGTTGTTCATCACCACGTATGACCGGTTTCTCGGGCTGTCCGAGTAGCCCTTCTTGAAGGGCGAACCGGGGCGCAGGATCGACTCGGCGAACTGGGAGCCCCAGACCTTGTCGTTGACCTCTTTGATCTTGTCCTTTAGACCGGTTCTACCGTTGCCGTTAGCCAATCCGCCTCCTACCAGCGCATCCCGTAGGCGTAACCATTCTTGAAGTCACGCTGCCCGGTGTCGAGATCCCAGGGTCGGCGATCGAGGCCCAGCTCGGCCGCCTGGGCGGCGAGGGACCCCTCGAACTTACCGAGGGTGATGACATTGGTCGGGCAGCGGTCGATGCAAAGCGCACATCGGGTGCACTCGTCCTCGTCGACCACGAAGAATCCCAGATTCTGCGGGTCGTCACCGGGGTGGTCGACGTTGACCCCTTCGGTGATCGCATCCAGGGACAGGAAATGGATGCATTTCCAGGGGCAGATGTCGACACAGCCCTCGCAGATGATGCATTCGGACTGGTCGATGTGGAGAAACTGCTTCGGTCGCAGCTTGTCGACGAAGTAGTCGTTCTCGACCATCGCGAGCTGGTAGTCGTCGCGATAGGGAGGTGTCTCGTCGATGACACCCTTGGGCATCATCCATCTCCCTTGATCAGAGGCCGGCCGTACGGTGACACAGCCTCAGGTTTCGCCGCCGAGGCCGGGGCCCCCTGCTTCATCTTCTGGAGCTGGAGGGCGAAGACCGCGGCGGCGACGAGCATCACCACGTGATAACCCATCGAGATCGAGTCTTTCACGACCTCCCAGCTGATCTCGACCTGGTTCCCGAGAACCAGCCACGACGGGATGACGAGAGCGACACGTTGCGAGGACCAGTTGAGGTCGGTCTGGGCAAAGTTGAGCCACTCGGAGGGAACCATGCCGAAGATCAACACCAGCTCGACCCAGGTCACGGTTGCGGCGAATACCGCCCGGGCCCAGGTCATCCTCTGATTCAAGACGAAGACGAACAAGACACCGATCACGAGCATCTGAGAGGCGGCGAATGCGATCAGGTAACCCAATCCCTTCCAGAACGACCCACGGGGCATCCAGTTGAATTGGTCGAGAACGACCGGGACCTCCACACCGTCGACGACGGTGGTTTCGGAAAAGCTCCCATAGTGGATCACGAGAACGGCAACCACCAGGGTGAGCACGCCCAGGCCAAGCAAACCCCATCCAGTGTTCTTGCGTCTTGTGTCGCTCAGTTCTGCCAGGCGGTACATCTCGTCCCAGGCGCGGTCGGCTAGCTGTTGACGTCGTTTCTACCACAACCCGGGTCCGGGTACAGAAACCTGGGAACCGCCCGGTGAGTGTCTCCCGTGAGGACGGAACGATTCCTGGAAGTAGTTATGCTCCCGCCGTCCCTCTTTGCACCGAGGAATCCTTTGGCCGCAACCCAGACAGCAGACATCCGAGCCTTCCTCGGCGCCGGCGCCGACGAAGATAGGGTCGCCGCCGCTCACTTCCTCGTAGGCGCCTTGTTCTTGGTGCTGGCAGGAGGTCTTCAGCTCCTGGCCTTGTTCTCTCTACGGTTCGCCGGCCTCTCCCCGCTCAGCTTCGGGCGGCTCGAGTCGATGGCCAACCTCACCGTCATGTTCGGTTTTCTGGTTGTGTCGTTGACCGGCGGCATCTACTACGTCCTCCCCCGCCTAACCGGGGCTCGTCTTTGGCGAAAGGAATTGGCTCTGACCGGGCTGCTGCTGACCACGGGGCTGGTGGTGTTGGGCCTGTTGTCAGTGGTGCTCGGTTTCGGCGGTGGACGGCAGCCTCTCGGGCTCCCATGGTGGCTGCACCCCCCGATGATCGCCGTCCTCGCCATACCTTTCGCAGTCACGATGATGACCATCAGGCACCGGGAGGAGAAACGGAGCTTCGTCACTCTCTGGTTCGTCATCGGCGGTGTGACCTGGCTGCCGCTCCTCTACCTCATCTACCTCGCCGGCGATCTCCCCTTTATCACCGCTCTCGGAGTGAACTACTCCGACCTCTTCTTCTCGGCGGGCTTTGTGACCCTCTGGGTGTACACCGTGGGGTCTGGTCTCTTCTATTACACGGTGGTCAAGGAGCTCGACATCCCCCTCGCCTCCCGTCAGCTCGCCTCCGTGGGATTCTGGTCGCTGGGCTTCGCCGCAGCGTGGTGGGGAGTCGCCCAGATGGTCTTTGGCCCCGGCCCGGGTTGGGTGAGTGGAGTGGCAGCATCGCTCGGGCTCGCCTTCCCGATCGGGGCCCTGGCCAATGCCTCCAACGTCTCAATGACGTTGCAGGGCAATTGGGAAAAGCTGACCAAGAAGCCGGGCCTGTCGTCGGGGGTGATCGGCTTGTTCCTGGGTGTGGCCGTGGCGACCCTGGCCAGCTTCGCCTCATTCCCCTCCATCGGGTCGGTGGCCGCCCTAACCGCCTATTGGGAGGCAATCGAGTACGCCGCTCTTTTCGGTGTGGGTGTCCTCCTCACCGCCGGTGTCACCTTCGAGGCCCTCCCCCGGGTCTCGGGTCTCGAAATCCGTACCCTGGACCGCCCCCGCTCGTTCAACCGTTTGACCGTGATCGGTGTCGGGGGTGTGATGGTCAGTCTTCTCGCCGCCGGTTTGGTCAGCGGCTATTCGTGGATCGCGGGATCGAACAGCGCCGCCTATGTCGATGCCGGCGAGGGATGGGCCGCGGGTGCGGGAGCGGCCGACGTGCTGCTGCTGTTCGCCTTCGGCTTTGGCATCGTCGCCTTCCTCGGTCAGTTGGCATACGCGGCCACGGTGTTCGGGACGATCTTCAACGGTCGCCCGGTGCCTCAGGAGGTTCTGGTCTACGGCGACGATGTGGAGGCGAGCCCCGATGAGTGAGCTGAGCGCGGCCGCTGCCGAGGCACTCGGGATCCCCGAGGCGATCGTCGTGCGTTCGGCGGCGGCGCGGGCCACCGAGACCGGAATGACCGTCGACGACGTGCTCCAGGCCTGGGCCGGTGGTGAGGCTGCGTCGGCCGGCGCCGCGCCCCCAGCGACTGAAGCCCCCCTCCCCGACTCCGGCGATACTCCCCCCGACGCTCCGGCGGAGGAAGAGGCAGAAGCTCCAACCCCTACCGCTCCGCCCGAAACAGAGACAGTGACGCCCCTCCCCGCGGCGATGCCGGCCACCACCGTTTCGGGAAGACCGCCGGTCCTGGTGGGAAAGACGGACAACCCCCTCGCGGTATTGATCGGGGCGGTGGCGCTATTCACTGCCGTCTTGCTGGTCGGTCTGGTCGGCCCGGCGTTGCCTACGGAGAGCCCCGGTGCCCGGTCCGGCGAGTTGCCGTTCACCGAGAGCGCGGAGAGCGGCCACCAGTTGTTTCTGTCGACCGGTTGTGCCGCATGTCACACCCAGTTGGTTCGGCCCGTGGTCGCCGACGTGGGTCTGGGAGCAGTGACGCTCAATGACTCCAATCAGGTTCTGGGGACGCGACGATTCGGTCCCGATCTCTCCGACGTCGGGACGAGGCTGAGCGGCAGTCAGATCGAGGCGACCGTCACCGGGTTCGCAGGTCATCCAGGTCTCCGCCTCTCCCGCGCCGACCTCGACGATCTCGTCGCCTATCTCACCGAATCGAAGACCTCGGTCGGGACAGGCGAAGGGGATGCTGGATCATGAGTGACCTCAGCGCCGCCGCCTCCGCCCTCGGTGTGCCCGAGGCCATCGTCCAACGATCGGCCGCGGCCCGGGCGGCTGACACCGGCATGACCGTCGACGAAGTGCTCGCCGCCTGGGCCGGTGGTGAGGCCGCACCGGGAGGAACCCCCGCCCCCGCCGAGGAGACCGCTGCCCCGGCACCCCCGGCAGAGCAAGCGGACGAAACATCCGCGGCCGACGAAGCTCCGCCAGCCGAGCGAGAGACCGACGAAGCCCCGTCGCCGATCCCCGCCGCCGAGCAGCCGACCCAACGAGCCGCCGCCGTCACCAGGTCCCCGGTCCCCGCCGAGGTCACTCCCGCAGAAGCGGCCAACCTTCCCGAAGTGATCACCGTGCCCACCGCGGGCATCAGGGAACGGATGAGCTTGTCGATTCCCGGCTGGCTAGCCGCAGTGATGTTGATCATCCCGGCCTTTGCCCTGCTCGCCTTGGGCGGGTCGGCGACGGGCGAGTGTGGCGAAGCGACCGAGCTGGGCACCAACGTGATCACCGGTGAGATCGTCAACTGCGACGGCACCGAGTTCACAGGATCCGGGGCTGGCGGCGGCGGCGCCGACTTCATCGCCCAGGGACAAGCCTTGTACGACGCTGCCCCCGGTAACTGCCAGGGTTGTCATGCGCCCAACGGCCAGGGCAGCGGAGCCATCCCCGGTCTCACCGGGGTTCTGACCACTTTCGGCGCCTGTGAGGACCACATCGAGTGGGTGACCCTGGGATCGTCGGGCTTCCAGGCCGCCGGACAAGCAACATATGGAGACTCGAGCAAGCCGATAAACGGTGGGATGCCGGCGTTCGGAAGCCTCAGTGCCGAGCAACTCGCCTCGGTGGCCGCGTTCGAGAGGGTGCGGTTCGGTGGAGCCGACCCTGAGCAGGCCCTGACCGACTGCGGCTTGGCCCCGGCAGAGGGCGAAGACGGGGCCGAAGGCGAAGATGGGGCCGAAGGCGAAGATGGGGCCGAAGGCGAAGATGGGGCCGAAGGCGAAGACGGGGCACCCGATGAGGAGCCGGCCGAAGGGGAAGAGACCCCCTCCACCACTGAGAGTGGCGGCGAGGCCGGTGATGCCGACTCCGGCTGACCCTCAGCCCCGGTCGAGCCTGGCCGCGACCCGTCGCAAACCGCTACGAACCGATCGCCGGTCCATGACCCCTTCTGCCACCACCACGCCGTTGGGGGCGCGTAGCACCGGAACTCTCATACCGAATTCCTCAACCAGGACATCATCGGTGTCGATGTCGATCTCGAGCACTTCGCCACCCCGCCTCGTTACTTCCGTGTTCACCAGAGCCCGTGCATCGTCACAGAGATGACATCCGGACCGGGTCAGAAACTCGAACACAAATCCCTCAAGCAACCACTCAGAGTGACCGATAGTGACAATGCATGCAGGAAGGAGAGTCAACCGTTCCCCTCATACCATGGTCACGTTCGTCCAGGTGTGAACGGATAGCCTCCCAGCCCGCCCCACGGTAACGGAACTTTCCTTCATGTATATATGAGGCCCCCGCTTCTTGCGGGGGCCTCGTCGTTTGCGGATACCATGCCCGGGGTATTGCGTCCCGCCACCGCCATCGTCCTCGTCGTCCTCCTCGTGCTCATCGCCGCGGCCGGCATCTTCCAGCTGGTGACGATCATCACCTCGTCAGGGTGATCGCCGTCCCCGAGGACAGGTTGAGATCCTCGACGGCCGACCCCTCCCGAACCGCGACCGCGATGAGGCCGGCAGAGTCGATATGCAGCAGTAAGGCACCCACCGCGACATCGGAGTACGAGCTGACCCAGGGAATGGCATGCTGGGCGCCCCCTACCTCGACCGTCACCACCGACCCGGGATCCAGACCCACCCCGGCAAGGTCGTCGGGGCCAATGTTGGTCTGTACGTTCCCGTAGCCGTCCACCCACCAGGCTTCGCCGGTGACCCGAGCTCCCTGGGTCTCAGGGAGCGGAAGCAGCAAGGGCTGCACCGAATGTGAGCCCAGCACCGGGCCCAGCTCTTCGATCGATGCCTCCCCCGACGCCAGCAGGGCGGCGGCAGGAGCGAACACGTCCCGTCCTCCAAAGGTCTGGCCGGGGGAAGGGATCATGGCTTCTGGGTTCTCGATGGAGACCATGACCGACGCCCCACCCATCATCGCAACCGCAGGCGAGAGCACACCGTTGTCAGGTCCGACGAAGTAACCCCACTCGGTCTTGACGGCAAGCGCCTGACGATCGGACCCGACGCCAGGGTCGACCACGACCAGTGCGACTCCCTCTGGAAGGTATTGGATAGCCCGGGTCAGCGACAGCGCCGCGGCTCGGACATCGCCCCGTGGGGTCCCGTGCCCCACGTCGATCACCCGTGAGTCTGGTGCCAGACGGGCCAGGACACCATGGACCACGCCGACAAACTCGTCGGCAAGACCGAAGTCGGAGAGAAAGCTGATGGGAAGGGTCATGGGCTCGGTGTCCTACATGCTGAGGAGTGGGACGCTAGCGACGCTTACGATCAGGGCGTCGCCACCACCTATATTGCCTCGATGACCGAGACCAGCCACGACGCCATCGCTCGAGAGGTCTCGAGAGCCAAGGTCGCGATGCTGATGGGAAGCGTCGACACCGGCAAGACGACTCTCGCCCTTCTGGCGGCCCGGCTCGCCATCGGGTCCGGCCGCACAGTGGCCTTGGTCGATGCCGACGTCGGCAACTCCACGGTGGGACCGCCGGCCTGTGTCGGGTTGAAGGTGCTGCGAACGGTCGACGACATCGACGAAGTCTCCCACCCGGACCGGCTTCACTTCGTCGGGACCATCACACCGGCGCGTCTCGTCCTGCAACAAGTGGTGGCCACCGCGGCAATGGTCGACCAGGCGCGTCGTCTCGCCGATCTGGTGATCCTCGACACCACGGCGGTGGTGTCCGGCGTGGCTGGCGAGACCCTCAAGTATCACAAGGCCGAACTGTGCCGACCGGACAAGGTGGTGGCTTTGCAGCGTGGCGGGGAGATGGAACCTGTGGTTGGCATGCTCCGGCGATTCCTTGGTCTCGAGGTGACTGTTGCCCCGACCGATCCCAACCTCATACCCCTGTCCCCCGACGCCCGCGCCCAGAAGCGCAAGGAGTCTTTCACCCGCGCCCTCGCCCCACCCCTGGAGCGGTGGAAAGTGCGGCCAACCGTATTCGCCCCAACCCTGCCGATGGGGCTCAACCTCGGGCGTCTCGACCACGTGCTGGTGGGTGTCCAGGACGAGGGTGGGGGGTGTCTGGGTCTTGGGATCCTCACCAATGAGGACGACGGGCTGAGAGTGATGACCAACACCGGCGAGGGGATGAAGGGTCTGCGACTCGGCTCGATGCGTCTCGACCCGGACACGATGAACTCCACCGTGATCAGTCTGCGCGAGGTGATGTTCGGGATTTAGGCCGTGCGACCCCCGCCGGCCGATTCAAGAGACAGGCCGTCACTGCCGATACCCACCGTATGCAGGGGAAAAGGCGCTGGCTCACACTTTCACTGGTCGCGTCCCTGGCCCTCTTCGTGGTCGGGACCACCGCTGGTGCCGATTCCGGAACCGAAGGTGAGTTCCTCTCCAAGATCAACGCCACCCGAGCCGCCAACGGCCTCGGATCGCTAAAGGTCGACGGCAGCCTCCAGTCTCACGCTCGAACCCACACCCAGGACATGATCGATGCCGGGGAGATCTTTCACTCCAGCTCAGGCGAGCTGAGCTCGGCCGGCGGCAAGGGCTGGGACAAGATCGGTGAAAACGTCGGACGCGGCCAGAGCACGACTTCACTGCACGAGGCCTTCATGAAGTCCTCCGGGCACAAGGACAACATCCTCGGCGATTACAACTACGTCGGCATCGGAACCGGAAGCAGTGACGGCTATCTCTATGTAACAGTCGTTTTCATGAAGAAGGGCACGGTCTCCAGCCCGACCACGACCACTGCTCCAGCCACGACGACCACCGCTCCAGCCACCACGACCACCGCCCCAGCCGATACCCCCGCCGACGTCCCAGCGCCGGTAGAGAGCTCGGGCAAGACATCACCGGCAGCGGCGCCCACCACGACATCGCCGACGACGTCAACGACGGTCGCCCCCACCACGACCACATCGCTGATCGTGCCCCCGGACAAGCCGGTCACTGCCGGCCAGTCCTGCGTCGCAGCCAATCGCTACTTCCAGCTCTGTCACGACTGACCCGAGGCCCATCGGCGACAACAAACGCCCGAGTGACCCTCCAGAGTCTCCTCCGCACTTCCCCGAACGGACGGTTCTCTGATTTGCCTCTCGGGCGTTCGCTCAGGCGAATCTACGGACTAACCGACCGCGATTCAATGTCTCCAAGTGCGACTCTGTCTATCGCCAAACAACACCAACCATCATCGTCGGAAGCACGATTGGCCCGTCGGTGGCGGTTACCAACAGGAAACGGGGTTATCCACAGGAATTGTCCACATGGATGTGTTCACAAGTTTCTAACCGGAATTTTCGCGACCCTCCAGTAGTGCGCGAAGCATCGGTCGGAAACTCACCTCGACCGTGTCATAGATCTCACCAAGAGCCAGGTCCAACTCCAGATCGGTCACCGAAGCCTGGTCGAGCCTCCCCCGGAGCACCAGACCACCCTCCTGATCGAGAGCGAAGAAGACACGCCAGGCGCGGATGTTCCTCTTCAGGGCCTGCCCGTAGAGAGCGATGGTGCCCTCTGATGCCGGCATCAGATATGCCTCATAGCTCAGACTCCGTTCCCCAACGGTGAACCAGACGGTGGTCGCTTCCTTGGTCTCCTGACCCATCCTGACCGCCCACCGGCCTTCTACCTCCTCGGCATACTCGACGCTCGAGTCGGGATCTTCGAGCCACGCCTCGATCCGCCTCTCCAGGATCTCTCTCACGACCAGGTGAGCTCGACCAACGGCTCGAGCTCACCAACCGGCCGGCCCCCACCGAGGACCGGAGGCCGGGCGATAGTCAGCAGATGGGCGGCGGCGTGAGGTGGAATCTCGCCGAGAGCAAGCAGGGTGCTGACCATCGCCGAGTCGGCGACCTCCTGGGTGCCGTCCCAAGACTTGACCGCCAGGCCGAGACGATTGTCGATTGCCACCCCGATACAGCCCCCCGCGCCTCGTTTGGCGACGGCGTTCAATGCGGTAGCCACCTCGGCATCCCCGTGCCCGGTGCCGGACACCAGCGCCGGGTAGCGGTGCATGGCGCTGAACACCTCCTCGAGAACGGGGAGGGTCGCCAGCCGGGCATAGAGAAGGGCCATGACCCTGGTGGTGGTAAGCAGGACCGGCGCACCACAGCCGTCGACCCCGACCGGTGTGACCGGGTATTCCCCCAGGTCGGTGACGAACCGGGCAACCCGGGTCTGTAGTGGATGATCGGGGGCGAGATAGCTCTCGATGGGCCCGGCCCCCGCCGAGCATGCTCTCAGCCAGGCGACGTGCTTTCCCGAGCAGTTGTGCCAGATCCTCTGCGGCTGGCTTCGACCCATAGCTTGGTGACGTCGGGTCGCGCTCTCCGACAGCGGCCAGATGGCCGGGCAGCGAAGATCGGAGGAGTCCAGTCCAGAGGCAGCAAGCATCGACTCGACAACGGCCACATGGACCGGTTCGCCGTCGTGAGAAGCGGCCGCCAAAGCGAGCTCCACCGGCTGAAGGGCGGCCCCCTCCAGTTGGGAGACGACTGCCTGGAACGGCTTGGCCGCAGACCGGAGAAAGAAGGGTCGGTCTATCTCGCCCGAACTTGCGATCAGGTCACCGTCGCCGGAGACGACGGCCACGGCTCCTTGGTGATATGTCTCGACAAGACCCGAGCGGGTCCTTGCTGCCAGCAAGGTCAGCCGGCGACCTGGGGCTCGCCCTGCTGGCTCCGGTAACGGGTGATGATCTCGTTCTGAAGGGCGTCGATCACCGAATGGAGCTGCCGGCGTTGCACCGAAAGCTCGCTCTCGACCTCCTGCAAACGCTCGATCGCTTCGCCCAACTCTTCCTCGGCGAGGTCAGGCAGTTGGGTGAGGACACCGTCGTCCATGATCTTGTCGATGAGTCGACGGCCGGTGGTGGTCGGCAGCGGCGGCATGGTCTCGATGTGACGGAGGGTCGGCTCGTCGCCGATGACCATCCCCGAGGCCAGGATCTCGGGCAGGGCTTCGATCAAGGTGCGCTTCTCTTCGCCGCTGCGCCGGCGAAGCTCGAAGTTGAGCAGATCCATGCGGCCGTGGAGAAGCCGGCGATAGTACGAGATCTGTGTCTCCACGTCTTCGGCGGTCTCACGTCGCCTACGCAACTCGTCGATGGCGATCCCGGTGAGATCCTCGAGATACTCGGGCTCGAGGACCATGTCTATGCGGCGTCGTTGCTCGGTCACCAGATCAAGGTTACCTGCAGGCGGAGGCCACGGTCGGGTACGGGTTCACCGCGCTCGAGCCGCGCCCCCCGGGGTGGATCTCGAAATGAAGATGTGGCGAGCCACCACTGGCGTTCCCCGAGTCGCCATTGAAACCGATGGTCTGGCCCTGACTCACGCTTGCGCCCGAGGAAACGTTGAATCCTGAGAGGTGGGCGTAATAGAAGGCGATCCCGTTGTTGCCAATGAGCCAGATGGTCTTGCCACCCAGACCGCTGCTCCCGAGCAGGACCTTGCCCGCAGTGACGGCGTACATCGGCTCGTTCCAGGCGGCAAACATGTCCGTCCCCTTGTGCGTCCGACCACCCGATCTGGGATAGCCCCAGGAGTCGATGAATGAGGTTCGACCCGGGGAGAAGGGACAGATGAACGAGCCAACCTGCACCGAGCCACTCGCCCGTTGCCTGGCTCGAGCAGCCAGCTCGGCTTGTTCGGCGTCGTACTTGGCAGCCAGATCCTTGCATCTGCCGGAGAGCTTGGCGTAGGCAGCCTGCTCGGCTTCCATCGCTGCCTCCTGGGAGTCCTTGGCGTCGAGTTTCTCGGCTTCGACCACCTCCAGCTCGACCCGGGTGTCGTCGAGCTCGCCCTGGAACCGATTCAGTTCGTTGCGGGCCGCGATCAGTTCGGAGATCGACTGCTGTCCACCGGTGGTGGCGGAGCTGAGGAACTCCGACGTGGTCATGTACTCGTCCACCGAGGACGCGGAGAGGATGATGCCGGGACTGGAGAGCCCTCCCCTCATGTACAACTCGACCGCTTGCTCTTCGATCTGGACCTGAATCAAGTCCAATTCCTCGGAGTGGCTGGTGACCGAGCCGGCGACAGACTCTTGCTTGCGGACGACCCTGTCGACCTCCACCACCGCGCCCTCGTATTCCTCGGCGGCCTGCTGGAAGGCACCTTGAGCGGCCCGATACTCTTCGAGCGCGGCGCGCGAGTCGGCACAGGCTTCGTCGACTTGTGCCTTGGTGACAGCATCGCTGGGCAGAGCGAACATCGGAGCCAGCAGGCCGATCAAGACGAGGAGCATCACGACGCGAAACCGCGTCCTCTTGGCAGCCATTGCCAAAAGCGTAACCAATGACGGTGGCTTGCCGTAGTCCACTCGGCCGATCGGACCCGACAGTGGTTACAGTCGCCGGCCACGGCGATGGGGCTCGCCATAAGCGCCTGACCGGCTGATGGCTCCTGTACACGACTAGAGGACCTGTGATGCCGTCGAGGCCAAGCATCGGGCGCAGCCAGCCGGGGATCACGCCGCCACCGGCTCCCCAACCCGACCAACCTTTTGGCAGTGATCGCAGGTGGGCTCGTGGGTTCCGCCCTTCGCTCCGGCATCGGAGCCTTGTGGCCGGCAGCGCAAGGAGAATTCCCGATCGGGATCCTCGTGGTGAACCTGAGCGGGTCGTTCCTGTTGGGTTTGTATCTGGTGCGCCGCGAGTCGGCTGTCACCGCCCGATGGTCGATGCCGTTCTGGGCGTTCGGGTTGCTCGGATCGTTCACCACGTTCTCCGCCTTCACCATGGAGGTGACCCAGCTACTCGCCGACGGAAAAGCCATGGCTGCGACCGGTTACATCGGAGCCTCGACGGTCGGTGGGCTGATCGCGGCCTTGTTGGGTCAACGTATCGCACTGGTGATCCGATGACCCTGCTGGTAACGATGGCAACCGGAGCGATCGGTGCCTATTGCCGTTATATGGTCTCCGGCGCGATCCAAGCCCGATCGCGGTCCGGCTTCCCCTACGGCACGCTGACCGCCAACCTCAGCGGAGCCTTGTTGGTTGGGCTCGTCGCCGGGGCGTCCGGTCTCGAATCGACGCTGTCGCTGGCCGCGATCGGTTTCCTCGGTGGCTTCACCACCTACTCGACCTGGATGATCGAAACGATCCGACTCGGCATGCCACAACTGAGATTGAGAGCCGTCGTCAACCTGATGGCCACCCTGATCCTCGGCATCGGTTTAACCGTGGCGGGCTATAGCTTGACCAGCTGAAGGAGGGCAATCATGGAAAACAACTCCCACAACCGTCTTCTCCGAGTCTTCATCGGCGAGTCGGACAGCATTGACGGTCGGCCGTTGTATCAGGCAATCGTCGAGACCTTGCGTCGGGAAGGGCTGGCGGGGGCGACGGTCCTCCGGGGCATCGAAGGCTTCGGCAAGTCGAGCCGTCTCCACACCTCCCACATCCTCCGTCTCTCCGAGGACCTGCCCATCGTCATCGAGTGCGTCGACACGGTAGAGCGGATCGAAGGTGTGCTCCCTCGTCTCGACGAGATGATCGGAGACGGGCTGGTCACTGTGGAGAAAGTCGACGTACGGGTCTACCGGGCCAACGGCGGATAGGACGAGAGTCTCAGAAGATCAGGAGAAGCAGGGGGTAATAGATGGCGGCCCCGAGCACCACCCCGTCGAGTGAGATCAGAGCTCCCGGTGGACGCTCCGTCAGTGCTACCCGGCCTCTCCTCAACATCGAGGAGAAGCCACGACCGGAGACCAGGGCCACGGCCACCCCCAGCCCCACCAGAAGGTACGAGACCATGTCGAGGTCCCAGAGTGCCGCCGCGCCCACTGCGGCCAGAATGGCAGCGATCGCGGTCACCGAAAAGGCGTCGAGCAGCGGCAGCGCGGGTAGACGCTCGACAAGAGATCCCAGCAGCACGCCGGCGAGCATCGCCACCAGGAACACGTCGGCAGCACTTCCCTCCGGGGAGTGGGCTGATCGGGCGAGGACGAGCGAAGCCGCTCCCATCCCGGCGAAGAGGGAGACCATGACCGTGGGGCCGAACACATCGGGTTGCCGGTACTGGGGGAAGGCAACCGCCCATCCCAACCCAACCGCCACCGCCAATACCAAGGAGAGGGCGTACCCGGCACCGCCCATCACATGGGCTGCCATCGCGGACCCTGCCGCAGTCACCACCACTGCGAGGGAGGCAAACGGTCTCGCCCGCAGACGGAAGATGGTTCCCAGGTCAACCGCCCAAACACCCGCGATCGCAACCAGCGCCGCGGCCCAGATCTCCTGACCCTGGGTGTTGGCCACTGTCGCCACCACCGCAATGGCGATGGGGAGAAACCGGATCAAATCCACGGCTGAGATCGTCGTGGCCGGCTGGCTGCCACCTGACACCGGGGGGATCAGGACCACCTCGTCGCTGTCGGTGACACTGTCATCCATCGATGCCGCCTCACCATTGATCCACACCCGCGAGGTCTCCAGGCCCCGTCGGAACTCCGGGCCGAACTTCTCAGCAGCCGCTTCGATCACCCCGCCAACGGTGTCCGAGGCCACCTCGACCCTCGAGGTGCCGGCAATCTCACGCAGGTTTGCAAATAGGCGGAGCTTGGCCATAGAGAGAGGGTAAAGCGTACCGAAGCAGCTTCGCGGCTCTCTGCCATGTCGCCTACGCTCGGGATCATGAGCGACAGGGTGCTGGTTGCCGTCGATGTCCCGCTGCTCGGTGACGAGCGCCACAAGAACTGGGCCAAGGTCGTGGAGTCGGTAGATAGCGACAAGGCTTCCGGATGGGCGTTCGAGGGGCCATTCGTGGCCACCGGGGGCATCCAGGACGTGCCCATCGGCGCGGTGCTCCTGGTGTACGGCGAGCGCGGCTCGCGCGCCAACCCTCAGATCACTGCCCGGGTCTACCAGGTCAACGGCGACTCGACGATCAGCCTCGAGGCTGAAGCCAAGGGAAAGGCATGGGCAAGGACCTTGCGCGATCCGGTGGAGCGTTGCCTCGGAATGGAATCGGCCCTTCCCGACCTGTCGTATCTCACCGACGAGCTGCTCGCAGACGAGTTGCGAGCCCGAGGATGGAGGGTGGACCGGCAATGAGGGCAATCGTCATTCCCGAACTGGGCGGCCCCGAGCAGTTGGTTCTCAGTGACCTGCCCGATCCGGTGCCCGGACCTGACGACCTGCTCGTCGACGTTGAGGCTGCCGGGCTCAACTTCATCGACATCTACCACCGCTCCGGGCTCTACGACCTCACCCCACCTTTCACCCCGGGTGTGGAGGGCGCCGGCACGGTGGTAGGAGCCGGGGCGAATGTGTCGGAGTTCGACGTGGGGGACAAAGTCGGGTGGACCAACGTCATCGGTTCGTACGCCGAGAAGCACGTGGTGCCGGCCGACCGCGCCATCCCGATCCCCACCGGGGTGAATGCTGCGATCGTGGCCGCGGTCCTGCTTCAGGGTTTGACTGCGCACTACCTGGCAACCGACACCTTCCGGCTCGCACCGGGTGACAAGTGCCTGATCCACGCCGGGGCCGGCGGCGTGGGGCTCCTCCTCACTCAAGTCGCCAGGCTGCGCGGAGCCGAGATATACACCACGGTCGGCACCACCGAGAAAGCCGAGCTGAGCCGGCAGGCAGGCTCCGATCACGTAGTCGTCTACACAGAGACGAATTTCAGGGAGGCGATCGAGTCGATCGCCGGTCCCCACGCCCTCGACGTGGTCTACGACGGCGTCGGTGCCGCCACCTTCATGGACAGCCTCGATCTATTGCGTCCCAGGGGCCTGATGGTCACCTTCGGCAACGCCTCGGGCCCGGCGCCCGACATCTCACCGCTGGTCCTGGCCCAGAAGGGCTCACTGTTCCTGACCCGACCCACCATGGCCCACTATCTGCAAACCAGGGAGGAACTGCTCTCACGTTGCGTCGACCTGTTCACCTGGATTCGGGAGGGAGACCTCGATGTCCGGATCGACGCCGAGTTCCCTCTGGCTGAAGCAGCCGCTGCCCATCGCGCCCTCGAGGGTCGGCAAACGGCCGGCAAGGTCCTGATTCGGCCTTGACCGACCGGCTGCGTATCCGAAGCCGCCTCGCGTGGGCTTTCGGGCCGGCAGCGACCAGGGTCATTGCGCGGGCCGTGTGGCGATTGACCGTCGAAGGGAGAGAAGGGTTTCCCGAGCCCCCTTTCGTGATAGCCGCCAATCACCATTCGTTCCTCGACCCCCCACTGGTCGGTGCAGTCTTCGGCAAGCGTGCCCGGTTCATCGCCCTCGTCGACCTCGCCGGGCATCATCGCCTTCTCGACTGGGCTTTGGATTGGTTCGAGGCCATCCCGGTGAGCCGCGGAACGGTGCCGCTCGGGGCGATGCGAAAGTCGTTGTCGCATCTCAGTGGTGGCGGAGTCATGGCAGTTTTTCCCGAAGGGACCCGGGTTGGGCGCTTCGGGGACGGCGAGCTCCGGCCGGGAGCTGCCTGGCTGGCAGTGCGGGCCGGTGTGCCGCTGGTAGCCGTCGCCGTGACCGGTACCGATCGGGTGCTGGGCCTCGACAACCGGCTCCGCCGGGGGCGGGTCAGGGTGATCGTCGGGCCCACTCTCCACCAGCGAGGCTCGGGACGTGAAGCCGTGAACGATCTGATGAACCGCTGGCAGGATTGGGTCGCTTCGGTGGTTTGACCGACCTTGCGCGGGTAATGAGCCTCCGGCGACAGCAAGACAGGGCCCGACAACACAGGGATCAAACGTGAAGGACCTCGAGATCATCACCGAGCAGCCGCTCAACGCCGAAGTCCGGCTCTCCTCGCTCGACGGAAACCACCTGCCCCAGGACCGGCTCTACATGCGCAACAGCTTTGACATGCCCGAGCCAAGTCGGATCTCAGGGGAGGTAGAAGTGGTGCTCCCCGGCAGGGAGCCGACCAAACTGACAGCCGGGGAATTGTCGGACCTCGACCAGGTCACACTGGACATGGTCCTCGAATGTGCCGGCAACGGGCGGTCGCTTGCAAGACCGGTCCCGCCGGGGCTCGCCTGGCATCTCGGCGGGGTTTCCCCGATCCGGGTCACGGGGGTGAGACTCCGCGACGTGCTCGAAGACATACCCGGCGAAGTGGTCGACTTGGTCTTCACCGGCGCCGACCAGGGAAAAGTCAGACCCGAAGGGGTAGTCAACTATCAGTTCTCCATCGGCAAGGAGCTGGCGGGCTCCGCCACCCCGATGCTGGTCACCGGGATCGCTGCTGAGCCGCTCGGGCATGAGCACGGCGGGCCGGTGAGACTGGTCGTGCCCGGTCACTATGCGATGAAGTCGGTGAAGTGGCTCACCCGAATCGAGGGGGTCACCGAGCCCTTCGAGGGTCATTTCGTCAATCGCTACCGCTACCTGGGAGACAGCGAGTTCGAAGACGGGGAACCGGTAGGGCCGATCCAGGTCAGGTCGGTGGTTTCCTGGCCTGAGGATGGATCGCGAGTGGCGAGGGTCCCCCCGATCACGATCGTCGGATCGGCCTGGTCGGGACAGGGAGCGATCACCCTCGTCGAGGTCTCAGTCGACGACGGAGAGACATGGGCCAAGGCCGACCTGGTTCGGGGCGAGAGCGACCTCGCAGTCACCGGTTGGTGCCACAATCTCACACTGGACCGGGGCCGGCACACCGTCCTGGCCAGGGCCAGTGACGCCACGGGCGCAATTCAACCGCTCGATCCACGCTGGAACCGGCTCGGATACGCCAACAACATGGTGCACCGGGTGAGCTTCGAGGTGGGGTGAAGCTCAGATGAAAATGGTCTGCGCCCCCTCGGAGAGCTCGATGAAGTCGCCGGCACTGATGATTCCCTCTACCCGTTCGTAGAGGTCCGACTCTTCGAGGTGCATCATGTCGGCCGACATTCGACATGCCCACAGGTGACCACCGGAATCGGAGATCATCTCGAGGAACTCGGGCACGTCGGGCACATCGAGTCCCTCCATCTGCTTCTTCATCATGTGGGTGGCGAATGCAGTCATCCCGGGGAGACCCATGAGCATCTGTGGCATGTGCGTCGCCGGGTTGCCCACCGGTGTGAACTTGAGATGACCCATCGTCTCCTTGTTGATCATGTCGAATCCCCAGAAGGTGAAGAACAGGTGAGTCTCGATCCCTTCACCCAAGGCTGCGTTGGCCAGCACCAGGCCCGGATACGCCATGTCGAGCGATCCCTTGGAGCAGATGATGGCCAGCTTGCGGCCGGTCGACTCCTCTTCGAACACCGGTATCGGTGCGACCATCGTGGTTGTCATTCTGAATACCTCCTCAGACGCAGCCTGCCGGCTTGGGCAGCCCTGCGATATATGCCATCTTCTTGGCGGGTTTCTTGGGGAACAGCTGGAACAGGTCTTTGGTGGGGATCTGTCCGATAGTGGTCACCCGACGCAGGGTCGGCGTCTCCCCTTGCATCTTGAAGTCCTCCCTGAGGAAGCGGATCGCCTTCCAGTGGGGATCGGTGAGCTCTACCCCGATGTTGGTGGCGAGGATCTGTGCCAGTTCCTCGCTCCACTCGTCGTATTCGGTCAAGAACCCTTCCTCGTCGACGTGGACCTCACGGTCGGCTATGACGGCGAGACTCATTTCACACTCTCCTTTTCCATGGGCAACGTTGTTCCAACCTCTCTCTTTCCTGCCATCGACATCGCCGTCGGCACCGGCAGCCGCCGGCCGGGCAGCAACATGTTCCAGTAGACCCAGCGGAACATGAGCTTGCCCCAGTGGTTCATCCGGGTCTCCTCGAGGAGACGCAGAGGCCCGAACCGGGGCACCGGGTACTTGCCGGGGAGCGGCTGGACGTCGTAGTTGAAGTCGATGAGCAGCGCCTTGCCGTCACCCGACTCGATGAAGCAATTGGCGTGGCCATCGAACTCGGATGTCATTTCCTCCCCGCGTATGTGTCGGAGGAAGTTGTCGGTGAACACCTCGACGGCGAAATGGGCGACCGAGCCTGCCTTGGAGGTTGGCAGGTCGGCGGCGTCGCCAAGTGCGAACACGTTGTCCCATTTCGGGGAGAGGAACGTGCGATTGTCCACCGGGACGTAGTTCAGCTCGTTGCCCATCCCACTCCGAGCGACGAAGTCGGCGCCCATGTTGAGCGGCACCGTCACCAGGAGGTCGAAGGGGATCTCACGCTCGTCGTATGAGACGATTGTCTTTGTCTCGTTGTCAACGCGTTCGACGTAGAAGTCGGGTTCCACTGCGATCCGCCGCGATTCGAGCAGGTCCCCAAGCAGCTGCGACGCGACCGGCTTGGTGAACGCTCCGTCGAGCGGGGTGACGTAGGTGATCTCGACCCGGTCCCGGATGTCCTTGTCCGCGAAGAACGCATCGGCGAGGAACGTGAACTCCAGAGGTGCGACCGGGCACTTGATGGGCATCTCGGTGATGTGAACCACCAGACGGCCCCCGTCCCAGGATCGCAGTTTCTCTCCCAGTGCCGTTGCCCCATCGAGGGTGTAGAAGTCGAAGACGCTCTTACGCCACTCCTCCCCATCCATCCCCGGTGTCTGATCGGGCCGAGGGCTGGTCCCGGTGGCAATCACCAGATAGTCGTACGACAGCTCTCTCGCGTCGACGAGCCGAACGGTGTTCTGATCGGGCAACACGAGGTCGATCTCGCCGAGCACCATTTCCACCCCGTCGGACAGGTATTTCTTTCTCGGCTTGACGATCTCACCCGGGGTGGAGGTGCCGAAAGGCACAAGTATGTACCCGGGCTGATAGTGGTGAGTGTGATCCTGATCGACCACCGTGATCGTCCACTCGTCGCTCGCCAGAGCACGTCGCAGTTTGTTGGCCACCATGGTCCCGGCGGTGCCCGCGCCCAATACCAGCAAACGCTTCATGAAAACTCTCCTCGTCACCGGGCAGACGCTGCTTGTCTACCTCTAGGTTCAGGATCGGTGCCGGCTGCCCCGGTGAACAGGGGCCAAAGACCACATGCTCTGGGACCCGGTGATAGCCCGACAGCGTCAGGGCACCGCCGCGCCAATGGCGGTGGCAACATCGCGCGGAGAGTCGAGATGACCTTTCCAGGCCTCGGCCATGACGTCGACCTCGGTCGCGGGGAGAGCCTCCAACACCCGATCAACAGACTCTCGAGGCACCCCACCCTGTTGGCTCCACAGGTAGTGGACTGGAACTGTGATGTCCCCCAACCTCGACGGCACCAATGAGGCGGCCGGCGTCCGACGGAATGCCCTGACCGAGTCGGCGGTGCCGACGATGGTCTCCGCCAGCTCCCGTGCCCCCACTTGGCTCCGGGTCGGGCACCATCCCTCATCAGCACAGTGGGGTGCCCATCGGTCGAATGAGAACGACCCGGCAGTCTCAAAGGCGAAGGTCGCCGCCGGTCCGAACCACGGAAGCTTTTCGGCGAACTCCACCCAGCCGTCGGGTTTGTAGAAGTCGACGTCGACCAACACGACTGCTGCCACCAGGTCAGGGCTGATCACTGCTATCTCGGCTGCCACTTCCCCTCCGAGACCAATGCCGGCGATGACCGCTGGCTCGGCGAAGGCCTGGTCGATGATGTCGCCGACCTCGACCGCCATCGAGGCCACGGTGTGACGCGTGCCCTCGATCGGGATCCGCTCGCTGAGCCCGAAACCAGGGAGGTCGACCCGCATCACGGTGAACTTCTCGTCGAGTGTCGAGACCACACCGTCCCAGATGACGTTTCCGGTGATATCGACGTCGTGGAGCAGGACCAGTGGCACCGTTCCGTCTCCCTCACGCACCACGTTGATCGACGTGCCGTTGGGCGAAACCATCAGCTCCAGCTCCAGCTCCTCGAGAGCGGTGTCTTCGATCAGCTCCATCCGCTGCTGGGTGACCGCAGTCCACACCGTCACTCCAGCTCCGAGCACGAGAACGATCAGCACCAACATGCGAACCGCAACCCGGCTCGGTGCCTCTTCCCGGGGGGGAGGTCTCAGCCCTGACATTCAAATCACCACCTGGAGATGTCTCGGCCTGTGGGCACCGAGGTTTAGCTGAAGTTCGATCCGGAGACCGGCCTCAGCCCGATCGCTTGCTAACGGTATCGACTATCAGCTCCACCGAAGGTATCGCCATGTCCTCCAGGGCTTCGGCCGCCGGGAGCGGGATGTGCGGAGTGGTGATTCGGACGACCGGGCCGTCGAGGTCCCAGAAGACCTCATCGACCACGATGGAGGCGATCTCGGCACCCCAGCCACAGAGCCGGGGGTTCTCCTCGACCGTGTACAGCCTGCCGGTCTTGGTGACCGAATCGAGGATGGTCTTGGTGTCGAGGGGAACCAGGGACCGAGCGTCGATCACCTCCGCGGAGATTCCCTGGTCTGCCAGCTTCTTCGCCGCTTCGAGGGCGCGCGGGACCATCAGGGCGAGGGCGACAATGGTGCAATCCGTTCCTTCACGGATCACCCTGGCCACCCCGAGCTCATCGACCACTTCGCCGTCGGGTACTTCTCCCTTGACCGCGAGAAGCGACTTGTGCTCGAAGAACACAACAGGGTCGGGGTCCCGGATCGCCGCAGCCATCAACCCGACCACATCGATCGGGGTGGAAGGGGCAACCACCTTGAGACCGGGGATCATCATCACCCAGTTCTCGACGCTCTGGGAGTGTTGGGCCCCGAACCGGGAACCACCACCGTTGGCGGTGCGGACCACCACCGGCACGCTCACCTGGCCGCCGGTCATATAGCGCGACTTCGCCATCTCGTTGGCGAGGAGGTCGAAGCAGACGGCGATGAAGTCGGAAAACATGATCTCGGCGATCACCGGCACCCCGGTCATCGCCGCACCCATCGCCGCTCCCAGGATGGCCTGTTCCGATATCGGCGTGTCCCGGATCCGGCTGGGGCCGAATTCGTCGAGCAAGCCCACGGTCGTCTTGAAGACACCACCAGCGGTTGCGATGTCCTCACCGAGCATCACCAGGTTGGGATCGCGTCGCATCTCTTGAGCGATGCCATGGGCCACCGCGGACCGATATGTCAGTTCCGCCATGCCGACCCTCCATCAGCCCATACGTCCGTCATCAGGTGCTCGGCGCCCGGCTCACGACCGCCCTTGGCAAACTCGGTTGCTTCGTCGACTCGTCGGGCGACAGCTTGTTGGATCGAGCTCAGGTCACCCTCTGGCACACCCAATCGGAGCAACCGCTCGTGGTACATGGGTATCGGATCGCGTGCCTTCCACGCCTCGACCTCTGCCGGCGGCCGGTACTTGCCGGGATCGGCCCGACTGTGTCCCTGCTCTCGATAGGTCTGGGCTTCGACCAGGGCCGGCCCCTCGCCCCGTCTGGCACGCTCCACGACGGTTTTGGCCACCTGGTAGACCGCATCGGCATCGTTGCCGTCGACGATGATGCTCTCGAGACCGTAGGCACCGGCGCGATCGGCCGCAGGGTTTGGCACCGCGGTGATGAGGTCGATCGGCGTGTACTCCATGTACAGGTTGTTCTCGCAAACGAACACCACCGGAAGGGCCCAGATGACGGCAAAGTTGAGCGCCTCGTGGAAGGCGCCGATGTTGGTGGTCCCATCGCCGAAGAAGCAGACGGCCACTTGACCGCTGCCCCGCATCTGAGCCGACCAGGCAGCGCCGTTGGCGATGGTCAGATGGGCGCCGATGATGGCGTAGGAGCCCATCATCCCGTGCTCCACCGAAGTCAGGTGCATCGACCCGCCTTTGCCCTTCAGGATCCCGTTCTCCCTCCCCAGCAACTCGGCGAGAACCGGTCCGGGCTCGGCGCCGCGGGCCAGGGTGTGGGCGTGGCCTCGATAAGTGGCGAAGCTGTAATCGCCGACGCGCATCGCCTGGGCGAAACCGGTGGCCACAGCCTCCATGCCCAGTGACAGGTGCGAAGTCCCTTTGACCAGGTTCTGCATGAAAAGGTCGTATGCCCGCTTCTCGAACTGACGGAGTAGTTGCTGGGTCTCGTAGATCTCGAGGCGTTGCTCGATCGGGATGTCCAGGCGATCGTTGTCGCGGTTCTCAGGGGCCGGCAAACGCGGCTCTCTCAGGGCGTAGTCATAGAGGCCCTGATCGGTCTGATTCGCGCTCACTTGTGGTTGCCACTTCGTCGCATGGGGACAAGGTACCGATCCTTCGCCCGGTGCATCCATTCTGAAGCCGAATAATGAATCCAGGGCCCGCAACCGATTGGAGCTCGGAAGAGCCCGACAACCGATGGTGGCCGGTGGCATTCGCCGCGCTCATGACGACGACAAACGACGTGGTTATTACCGGACGAGGTCACAACAGCCTGGTCACGGAGGCGTATCGACCGGGTGATCGAGAGTGCCTCGACCGAGCGGTGAACGTTGGCGATTCTGTTGCGTCGACAGCCTTCGACCATATATTATGTATGAAACCACAGCAAACGATTGCTGTCCGGGGCGCCGCTATCCATGGAGGAGACGATGCGATCCAAAGTACGGAGCCGTGTGCAAAGGATCTGGGTGCTAGTTGCCGTGTTGAGCGTGTTGATCGCCGCCTGCACAGGCGACACCACAACGGATACCACAGCCACGGGCGACACCACAGCCCCCAGCGCCGCCCCCGGTGACACCACAGCTCCGGAGGACACCGAGCCCGAGGAGCCCACGGGCGACGTCGTCAACCCGGGGCTGTACGTCCACGCAGCAGATGACGAGCCGCTGAGCCTGGACCCGGCTCAGGCCGCCGCCGGTGAGGCGGGCGAGACGGTGATCGCCCAGGTCTACGAACGTCTGGTAGAAATCGGCCCGGGCGGCCCCGATTTGATCCCCGGCCTGGCCAGCGAAGTTCCCACCATCGAGAACGGGCTCATCTCCGAGGATGGGCTCACCTACACCTTCCCGATCAGGGAAGGCGTGGTCTTCCACGACGGCAGCGAGCTGACGCCCGACGTCGTCAAGTTCTCCTGGGATCGCGCCCTCACGATGGCTCTTCCCGAGGGCAACAGCAGCGTGCTCTCGGATCTCGTCGCCTCAACCGAGGTCGACGGGAGCAATTTCGTGGTCACCCTCTTCGATCGCAATGCCGCCTTTCTCAACTCGGTGGTCACCGCTGCCGTGGCTTCCATCGTCAGCCAGGGGGCCGTCGAGGCCAACGGCGGCGTCGAGGCAGGGGCCGTCAACGAGTTCATGACCAGCAACATGGTCGGAACCGGCCCCTACACGCTCGCGGCATGGAACCGTGGTGAGAACATCCAGCTGGAGATGTTCGCCGACTACTGGGGTGAACCGGCCTCGCTCGACGCCCGCATCGACCAGGTGGCGGACGCCGACGTCAGGGCATTGGGCCTTCAGGCCGGTGACTATGACTCGATCGAGACCGATCCCACGTTCGTCAGCGATCTCGAGGGCGCCGACGGTGTCACCATCTTCTCGGGCGAGTTCTTGTTGGAGCCGGTCCACATGGGCATGAACATGAACATCCAGGAGGACCTGCTGCCTCCGGAGGACACCATCCCGGCCGACTTCTTCCACGACGTCAACGTGAGGCGTGGATTCAACTTCGCCTTCGACTACGACGCCTTCATCAACGGAGGCCTGGCCGGGCTGGGTGGGGTGGTTCCCCACTATCTCCCGCAGGGGATGCTCGGCTACGACGAGTCCTTGCCCGTCTTCGAGCGGGATCTCGCCGCTGCCGAGGAGGCCTTCACCGAAGCCGGCTACTGGGATGAGGGCTTCACCATGACGGTGCTGGTCGAGGAAGGGGGCGTGTTCGAGGTTGCAGGATTGGTCCTGGCAGACTCGATGGCCGAGCTCAACCCGGCGTTCAACATCCAGGTGCTGGCTGTAGTAGAGGCTCAGTTCGACAGTGCCCACGCCGCGGATCCGTTCCCATATGCGGCATGGGTCAAGAACTCGGATCCATTCGCCGATCCGGCAGCCAGCTTCTCGGCCTACATCCACCCCGACGGTGATTGGGGCACGGTGCACGGGTTCCGCGAGGCTTATGCCGATCCCGACCTCATCGCCTCTCTGATCGACGAGGCGGCAGTTGAGCTCGACACCGACCGGCGGGTCGAGATCTATCAGGAGCTGGCAACTCTGCTCTACAACGACCCGGTGTGGCTGATCCCGGGCAACGAGCGGGCATTGATGGCCCATCGGTCCTGGGTCCAGAATTTCGAGATGAACCCGCTGTGGCCCCGGCCCAGCCTCAAGTTCGCCTACCTGGACAAGTAGGAAACCGAGATGATCAGGAGCGGGCGGACTCGTTCGCCCGCTCCTGTATCGTCGTCACCGGAGCCCAATGCAGATACGGGAATACATCCTCCGACGGCTCATGATCCTCCCCCTCATCGTGGTGGGGACCTCGATCATCGTCTTCGGCCTTTCCCGGGTAGGGGGGAACCCCATCGCCATCTACCTCGAGCACGAGATGACCCCGGCCGAGGTCGCCGAGATCGAGGAGCGCTACGGGCTCAACGATCCACTCCCCGTGCAGTATTTGGCCTGGGCAGGCGGGGTCATCACCGGTGACATGGGATGGTCGGCGGTATCTGCCCAGCCGGTGACCGAAGCCCTCATCGATCGGGTCGGCGCCACTCTCGAGCTGGCGATCTTCGCCGCCGTAGTCGCCATCACCCTTGGGATCGGCCTCGGGACCTTCGGCGGGGCACGCCGTGATCGGTGGCCGGATCACCTGACCCGCATCTTCTCGATCAGCGGGGCCAGCATGCCCATTTTCTGGTTCGCCATCCTGTTGCTGATCCTTTTCTGGGTCAACCTGGGATGGGTCTCCATCGGGAGGTCTGACCCCATTGTCTTCGCCAGCATCGCCCACCCCACCGGGCTCTACACGGTCGACGCCATCCTGGCAGGGAGCCTGACGGCATTGATCGACGCGCTGCGATACATGGCCCTACCCGCCACCACGCTGGGTTTCGGGGCCACAGCCATCATCGCCCGGATGATGCGCTCGTCGCTGGTAGAGGAGCTGAACGAGGACTATGTCGACGCCGCCCGCGCCAAGGGCCTACCCGAGCGGCTGGTGTTGCGCCGGCATGCCCGTCGCAACGCCCTAATACCCACGGTCACCGTTATCGGCCTCGGATTCGGGTTCCTCCTTCAGGGGACGGTGGTGGTGGAGATCATCTTCCGTTGGCCCGGACTGGGGAGATGGATGGCAGACGCGGTGCTCAGGGGCGACCAGGCCACGATCATGGGGTATGTCCTCTTCACCAGCGTCCTCTTCCTCACAGTCAACCTGATCGTCGATGTCATGTACGCCTATCTCGACCGCCGCGTCGTGCTCGGGGCCTGAGCGTGGTCGAGCTCTCCGCGCCGCGAACGGTTCCCCTCACCACGGAGGGCCCGGTGGCGGTGCGGGTCAGACGTTTGGCCGACGTCGCCCGAGAGGTCCTTCGCAACCCGACCACCGTCGCCGGACTGGTCATCATCGTGATGCTGCTGGCGATCGCGATCCTCGCCCCCGTCCTCACAACCCCGAACGTGCCCGATCCGTATCAGATGCCGCGAGACTGGACGATGCGGGATGCTCCCCCCGGCACACCGGGTCATCCCCTCGGAACCACGTCGACCGGCGGCGATGTCTTCTACGGCGTGCTGTGGGGTGCTCGCACCTCGTTGCAGCTCTCGGTCATCGTGGTGAGCATCACTGTGACGGTCGGCGTCATCGTCGGCAGCCTGGCGGGGTTCATCGGCGGCCGGCTCGACGAGATCCTGATGCGCGTCGTCGACGTCTTCCTCGCGATCCCCGAGCTGATCTTCGCCCTGGCCATCGCAGCGGTCCTGGGACCGTCCTTCAACAACATCATCTTCGCCCTGTCGGTCGTGTTCTGGGTCAAGTACGCCAGGATCATCAGAGGCCAGATCATCCACATCAAGCAGAACGACTATGTCGACGCCGCCAGGGTGACGGGTGACTCGAAGTTCTCCATATATCGCAAGGATGTGCTCCCCAACTCGATCACACCGGTGATGGTCCAGGCCACGATGGACATGGGCGGAATCGTCCTCACCGCCGCCACATTGAGCTTCATCGGTTTGGCTGAGGCCGGACTCGCCGAGTGGGGAGTACTGGTCAGTGACGGGCAAGCCGGCATTTCCGCCGGCAAGTGGTGGGCCTCGACCTTTCCGGGGATGATGGTATTCCTGTGGGCACTCGCCTTCAATCTGGTTGGGGACGGGCTCAGAGATGTGCTCGACCCGAGGACAGAAAGGCGATGACGGCACCTGCCGCCTCCCCTCCTACAAGGTCCACCGCCCCCCTCGTCATCTCGGTGAAAGACCTCCAGGTCCACTTCAAGGTGAAGACTGGGGTGGTCCACGCCGTCGACGGAGTCTCTTTCGACGTTCGGGACGGGGAGACGCTTGGTCTGGTAGGGGAAACCGGCTGCGGAAAGACAGTGACCGCACGCTCCTTCCTGCGTCTTGTGAAGACTCCCCCCGGGATCTACGCCGGAGGCAGGATCGACTTCTGGTCGGGGGACGCACGTCGATCCGGTGCAGGCCCGGTCGACCTGCTCCGTGTTCCCGACCGTGAGATGCTCGCCATCCGGGGCGACCGCATCGCAATGATCTTCCAGGACCCGGCCAAGGCCCTGAACCCTTCGATGTCGATCGGCGATCAGGTAGCTGAGGTGTTATATCAGCATCGCTCCGACGACCTCGTCGACGACCAGCCCGAACACGTGCCGCGGATGCTGCGCCGGGCTTCCCGACAGCTCACGACTGGCCCGGAGCGACTCGCGCTTCGGCTTCCCCCGTGGCGAAAACGGGCGTCGCGCTTGCGTCGCCGCGGTGACGAGCTCGTCGCCGCGGCCCTGGCGGAGACCCAGATAGCCAACCCGCGCAAGATCATGGACCGCTACCCGCACGAGCTGTCCGGGGGGATGAAACAGCGGGTGATGATCGCTCAGGCCCTCGCCTGCAACCCCGACCTCTTGATCGCGGACGAGCCGACCACCGCCCTCGATGTCACTGTGCAGGCTCGCATCCTCGAGCTGATCGCCGATCTTCAACGCCGCCACGGGACCTCCGTGCTCTATATCAGCCATGATCTTTCACTGGTGCGTCAGATGTGCGATCGGGTGGCAGTCATGTATGCCGGGCGGATCGTCGAGACCGGCAACACCCGGACGGTCTTCAGCGACCCCCTCCACCCCTATACCCGAGGACTTATGGCAGCGGTCCCGTCGGCATCGCAGAAACGGGGCGAGCTCCTTGCGATCGAAGGCAACGTCCCCGAGTTGATCGACCCACCCGCGTCGTGCCGTTTCCACACCCGCTGCGGTTTCGCCGTCGCCCTCTGCGAGCAGGCCGACCCCGAGCTCCTCGAGATCCGTCACGGTCACGGTGTGGCCTGTCTGGCATACGCCTCGGCCGGAAAGCTGGGGGTGCCCAACGCCGCACTACCCCTTGTCGATGGGTCTACACGATGACCACCCTCTCCCCGGAGACAGCAGGCAACGCCGGCTCCGTCGCAGGGAGCCCGGTCATGACCCTGCGTGGTGTGGAGAAGCACTTTCCCATCAAGGAGGGTGCCCTGCAACGGGTGGTGGGTCAGGTCAGAGCGGTAGACAGTGTTTCTTTTGACATCCGACGTGGGGAGACCTTGGGCCTGGTCGGCGAGAGCGGCTGTGGCAAGACCACTCTCGGTCGGTGTGTCAGCGGTCTCACCGAACCGACGGCAGGAGGGATCTATTTCCGCCTGTCAGACGAGGACAGGACCACTCTCGACGGCGTGCTGGCTGTGGCGGAGGAGGACCGATCCCCGGAGCAGAAGCAACTCCTGACCCGCATCGACCATGGACACCGCCTCGACCTGTTGGATGCGAGTGCCCGTCGCATCTACCGACGCAACTGCCAGGTGGTGTTTCAGGACGCCTTCAGCTCACTGAACCCCCGCCATCTAGTCAAGGACATCGTCGGCCGCCCCCTGCGCGTCTACAAAGAGGCATCCGGGAGCGATCTCACCGAGAGGGTTGTCTCCTTGCTGGAGAGCGTGGGAATGGGGCGACAGCATCTGTATCGCTACCCCCATCAGTTCTCCGGCGGTCAGCGACAGCGCATCTCCATCGCAAGGGCTCTCGCCCTCGACCCTGACTTCATCGTCCTCGACGAGCCAACGAGCGCCCTCGACGTGTCGGTACAGGCTCAGATCCTGAACCTTCTCCACGACCTGCAGCAGCAACGAGGGCTGACCTATCTGTTCATCAGCCACGACCTCGGGGTGGTGCGTCTGATGAGTGACCGCATCGCCGTCATGTACCTCGGGCGGTTGGTCGAACATGGGACGGCCGAGGAGTTGTTCGAGACGCCCCGCCATCCTTACACCCAGGCGCTCCTGGCGGCGAACCCCGACCTGAGCGCCGATCCGGATGTCGAGATGAAAGGTCTGGAGGGCACTGTTCCCGACCCGGCCAACCCGCCCCAGGGATGCCGGTTCCACACCCGTTGTCCTGTGGCCGTTGCGTTGTGTGGATGGGAGGTCGATGACGCGGTCTCGTGGCTGAGTGAGTCAGCCACGTTTCCCGACACCCTTACCGACGTCGAGCGGCGCTCCGACTTCGACGCAACGTTGGTCTTCGCGGACGAAGCCTCGGCCAGGTCGGTGGCCGCGACCCTGTCCGGCCCTGCGGTGCCCACCGCGATGGCCGCGGCCTTGGAGACAGTCTCCGTCGAGGACCGCAAGGTCGTAATCCGATTCACCTCTGTCGACGAGGTGGCTCTAGAGGATCTCGGGCTTGGCCACCTCACCTCTTGCATCCTCTACACAGTGAGAAAATGAGTATCGCCAGGCTCGCACCCTGGGCCGGAGCGTCACGTCACCGATAGGTCTGGTGGGTTGGCACCAAGCTGGCCGAGAAGACCCAACTCGTCACCGAAATACCAGGCCTCGGCGATCAGCCCGTCCTCAACCCGCCACAAGGCCACCTCCACCACGTCGACGTGACGGCCCGTCGGCGGGATACCGTAGATCGAACCGGTGTGGGTTCCGACCACCCTGAAGATGCCCCACACCTTGTCGTCTTTGGCGGTCAGATCGAGGAGGGTGTTCCGACGATCCTTAATCGAATCGTCATCCATGCCTCCCGGGCCATCATGGCCCCAAAGCTCACCGATATGGGTGAAGCCCGCACGGTGCCGCACGAAGCCCGGTGCGAGGAAAGGCCCGCGCTCGGACACCTTGGCCTCCCGGTATGAGGTCACCAAGGCCAATGCTTCCGCCTCCTGGGGTGTGCAAGTGCACTCGGTCGACCCGAACAACGAGATATGGGTGTGCTCTTTCGTCGACGTCCCCTCTCCATTTCGATGCCCAGGAAGTCTGGATATCCACCGGCCGCGCCGTGAGGACGTATGTTACAAAACGACCATCCACTCGGAGAGGCACGGTGATTGTGGCCCGGCCAGGACGAGAACGAGCCAAGTGACCGGGGGTAGGAGAGCCGCGATGGACCAGGCCGGGGTCCCCCAGGACATCCTGGGAATGGTGGCCGTGTCCGTCGGTGTTTACCTTGCGCAGCGACCCCGAACCGAGATGAAAGCTGGCACGTGAGCAAGTACCTGATCCCGGTGCGGGGCGAGCGCCTTTCGCGGCGATTGGTCAACCTGATCGTGGGCCTCGTCCTGTTTGGCGTCGGGATCGGGCTGATGCTGCAATCGAGACTCGGGGTGCCTCCCTGGGATGTCCTCCACCAGGGCCTCGCGCGACGGTTCGGCCTGACCGTTGGTGTCTGGTCGATCATCGTGTCGGTCCTGGTCCTGGTGCTTTGGCTGCCGTTGCGCGAGCGCTACGGGTTGGGCACGCTGCTCAACGCGGTGATCATCGGCCTGGTGCTCGACCTGACCGCGATTGTCGTGCCCGAGGCGACCACCAACGCGACTGCCTGGGTGATGCTGTTAGGCGGCACCATTCTGATTGGCGCCGCCTCCGGCCTCTACATCGGGGCCAACCTGGGGCCGGGGCCGCGCGACGGGTTGATGACGGGCATCGCCAGGAGAGGGCCGTCGATCAGACTCACCCGGGCCCTCATCGAGATCTCCGTGCTAACCATCGGTTGGCTCTTGGGCGGCACGTTCGGGATCGGGACCATCGTCTTCGCATTGGCCATCGGCCCGCTGGTCCAGTTCTTCCTTCCTCGACTGATCGTCTCGCCAGAAGTCCACATCGACCCCTGGCAACACCCGGCACGATGACGCTCAGCGGCTCGACGTCGGATAGGCGATGGAAGTGTGGACGCTTCGGATCGGGGGTCTCCGGTTCGTGGCTCCGCTGGCGCTGGTGGTAGTCGGATTCGCAGTCGTGATCGGCTCGCTGGGACGGGCGGATCGCCAGACCTGAGCGGATAGTCAGAAGACCTCGTCCTGCGGGCCGAGGTCTTCTGCTGCTCGTCTTTATTGGAGCCCGTGGTCAGGGCTAGCGTGTCACTTGTGGAAAGACCCGACTGGTTCCTCGCCGACCAATACCCCTTTGAGAGCCATTGGCAGGAGATCGACTCCACCGTGGTCCACTACCTCGACGAGGGCGAAGGACCGACGCTTCTGATGCTTCACGGCAATCCGACCTGGTCCTTCCTCTATCGAAGGATGGTCCCTTATCTCTCCGACCGGTTTCGCTGCATCGCAATCGACTACCCGGGCTTCGGGTTGTCCCGGGCGGCCGACGGCTACGGGTACACCCCCGCCGAGCACGCCGCCATCCTCGGCGGGTTCATCGACGCCTTGGACCTGAGAGACTTCACTCCGGTGATGCAGGATTGGGGAGGTCCAATCGGTCTCGCTGCCGCCCTCGAGCGTCAAGATCGGGTCAAGGCGATGATCATCGGCAACACCTGGGCATGGCCCCGCACCGACAACGCCACCCAGCGCTTCTCGGCAGCCCTTGGCGAGGGAAGGACCGGTGAGTTCCTCGTCGACCGGGCCAACGTTTTCGTGAATGTGTTCGTGCGTCGCGCCATGCGCAGGCGGAGCCCCACAGGGCGGGAGATGGCCATGTGGCGGGGTCCCTTCCCCGACCAGGAGTCGCGTCTCCCGGTCCGGGTGTTCCCCCGTGAGCTGACCGGTTCGGCCGAGTTCCTGAAATCGATCGAAGAGCGGCTCGGGCAGATCGCGGACAAGCCAACGCTCTTGTTCTGGGCCGACCAGGACCCGGCCTTCCGAGGCACGGAGAAGAGGCGGTGGGAGTCGATCCTCTCCAACCGCACCACCTACGAGCTTCGTCATGCCGGTCACTACTGGCAGGACGACGCCGGGCCCGAGGCCGCCCTGATGATCCGCTACTGGTGGGACCAGACGGGGCTGTAGAGAGGCGTGAGCCTGGGCGTCGTCGAGATCGTGATCATCGTCGTCGCTGTCCTGCTCGGCTTTTTCGCCAAGGGCGTCACTGGGATCGGCGCCCCGTTGCTCATCATCCCTGTGATGGCCGGCTTCACCGGGCTCGAGCTGGCGGTTACGGTGATCGCAATCCCGACACTGGTGGCCAACACCTGGCTTCTGTGGCAGACCCGTGGTTCGGTTCGAGAGGTTGCCTGGTTCCTCTGGCCCCTGCTGGTTGCGGGGGCGGTGGGGACAGTGATCGGTGCCTGGATCCTGATCAATCTCGACGAGCGGGTGATGTCCATCGTGCTCGCGTTCATCGTGATCAGCTACATCGTGTGGTCGTTGACCAAGGAGGACTTCCAACTGAGCGACAGGTGGGCGCGCCGACTCTCGGCCCCGGTCGGGTTGCTAGGCGGGATTCTCCAAGGAGGCACCGGCGCTTCGGGACCGGTCATCGCCACCTACGTCCATTCGCTCAACCTGCAGCGGACGGCGTTCGTCCTCGCGGTGACAGTGCCGTTCCAGGTGTTGGGCCTGGTGCAATTCGCATCCCTCGCCGCCTTCGGGGGGTACAACCGGGAGCGGTTGATCGCGGGAGCGATCGCCACCATCCCGGCTCTGGTCGCCCTAGGACCGGCGATGCGGGTCGGGGACCGCCTGTCGCAGGGGACGTTTCGCAAGGTGGTGCTCGTGATCCTCGCCCTCGCCTCGATCCGGCTGATCTGGTCGGCGTTGTGAGCCAATCACGGGACCCCAGCCCGGAAACACTTCCTGGTTTGCCCCACAGCATGACGGGTAAGGGACCTGCAATTGAAGAAAGGAGGCAAGTGTGAACGCCGCTCTATTGATTCTGATACTGGCCCTGCTACTGGGTGGAGTCGGACTGTTCGTCGAGGCGCTCCGTTGGGTTCTGATAGTCGCCGTAGTGCTTCTGCTCATCAGCGCCTTCACCGGGTACCGCGGTCGCAAGGTCGTCTAGTAGCCCCTGACATCCGGGCCGGTTCATCGCAACCGGCCCGGGTGATCGCGAAATCTCTTCTCCCTTCCCTACACCCATGCCGAGGTCTCCGACCTAGAGTGCTTCTCACTTCCCCGAGCGCTGATCGAAGCGTTCACTTCCCCGCCGACAGTGGTGTTTTTCGCGCTCTCGGCAGGTCTTCGCCCGTCGAATACCATAAAGCTTGACCAATGACACGTATGTAATTACAGTGGTGATGTCTCTACCAGATGTCGTGGCTGCTATCGCCGCAACCACCATATCTAGTGGTAGGGCTTGGTAGTACGGACATCGCTCCCCTGGTGGCCAACCGGAGCGAGCCGAGTGCGAGGAGGCACATTTCATGAGCAAAGGCCTGCGGATCACCCGTCGCTTCACCGAGGCAGGCACGGACGCCTACGACAAGATCGAGTGGTCTCGTCGCGACTCCCGGATCACCAACCCGGACGGCTCAACCGTCTTCGAGATGACCGACGCCGAGATCCCGGCGGGGTGGAGCCAGGTTGCCGCAGACATCATGGTGTCCAAGTATTTCCGCAAGGCAGGTGTCCCGCAGTTCGACGATGAGGGGAACCAGATCTTCGACGAGTCGGGCCAGCCGGTTCTCGGCCCGGAGCGCTCGGCCAAGCAGGTGTTCAACCGTCTCGCCGGCACCTGGCGTCACTGGGGTGAGAAGGAGGGCTACTTCGCAACGACCGACGACGCCCACGCTTTCGAAGACGAGCTCAAGTACATGCTGGCCAACCAGATGGCCGCCCCCAACTCCCCGCAATGGTTCAACACCGGTCTCAACTGGGCCTACGGGCTTACCGGTCCCGCCCAGGGTCTCTGGTACGTCGACGGCAAGGACGAAGAGTTGAAAGCCTCCCCCGACTCCTACAGCCGGCCGGCACCCCATGCCTGCTATATCCTCTCGGTGAAGGACGACTTGGTCAACCCGGGTGGGATCATGGACCTCTGGGTTCGGGAAGCTCGCATCTTCAAGTTCGGCTCCGGCGCCGGGTCCAACTTCTCACACATTCGCGGCGAGAACGAGCGTCTCTCCGGCGGAGGCAAGTCCTCGGGCGTGATGTCCTTCCTCAAGATCGGCGACCGGGCCGCCGGCGCTATCAAGTCCGGTGGCACCACGAGACGGGCCGCCAAGATGGTCATCCTCGACGTGGACCACCCCGACATCGAAAGGTTCATCGACTGGAAGAAGGTCGAAGAGGACAAGGCTCGGGTTCTGATCAACCATGGTGGGCTCCCCGCCGACTTCAACGGCGATGCCTACGCCACAGTCTCGGGACAGAACTCGAACAACTCGGTCCGCATCACCAACGACTTCGTCCAGAGCGTGCTCGACGACGGCGATTGGGATCTGCACAACCGAACCGACGGCTCCGTGCGCAAGACGGTCAAGGCCCGCGACCTCTGGAACCAGATCGCCGAGGCAGCCTGGGCTTGCGCCGATCCCGGTCTCCAGTTCGACACCACCGTCAACGAGTGGCACACCAGCCCGGCTGGAGGTCGGATAAGGGCGTCTAACCCTTGCTCGGAATACATGTTCCTCGACGACACCGCTTGCAACCTGGCTTCGATCAACTTGGTCAAGTTCCACGACGACGGGGCCGGGGTCTTCGACGTCGAGGCCTACCAGCACGCGATCCGGCTCTGGACCATCGTCCTCGAGATCTCGGTGGCGATGGCCCACTTCCCCTCACCGGAGATCGCACAAGGGTCGTACGACTACCGCACCCTGGGCCTGGGATACGCCAACCTCGGCTCACTGTTGATGCGTCAGGGAATCGCCTACGACTCCGACCAGGGTCGGGCCATTAGCGGGGCACTCACCGCGATCCTCACCGGGTACTCCTACGCCACCTCGGCGGAGATGGCCGGGGTCGTGGGACCATTCCCGAGGTTCGCCGAGAACCGGGAGTCGATGCTGCGGGTGATCCGCAACCATCGGCGTGCCGCCTACGGCGAGACCGACTACGAAGGCGTCAGCCACAAGGTGATGGCGATCGATCCCGACGTCTGCCCGCTGAACATGCTCGCCGCGGCGAGAAACTCGTGGGATCTGGCGTTGGCCCAGGGTGAGGAGAACGGGTACCGCAACGCACAATCCAGTGTCATCGCCCCGACAGGCTGCCTCGTTGGAGGCTCGCTGATCCCGACCGAGCGTGGCCTGGTCCGGCTCCGCTCCCTCGGTGACCCGAACGGGGCCGAATGGCAGGACCTCGGGATGGCTGTCGCCACCGACGAAGGCACCCGGGAAGCGACCAAGTTCTACATCAACGGAGTGGAGCCGGTGGTGACAGTTGAGACGGCCCGTGGCTACCGCATCCAGGGAACCCCGACCCACCGCGTGAAGGTCGTCGCGTCCGACGGCCACTGGGCCTGGAAGCGATTTGGCGAGATCGCGGCTGACGACCTCGTGCCGCTCCAGCTCGAGCAGCTGATCGGCGAGCCGCAGGTCGTGCAGCTCCCGCCGCTGGGCGAGATGCACTGGAACGGCGACTTCTCGACGCGTGTCCCGCGCACTCTCACGCCCCAGCTGGCCGAGTTCGTCGGCTACTTCATGGGTGACGGATCGCTCCACGCCAAAGGAATCCGTCTCGCCGTGGCAGCGGAAGACTTCGACGTCGTCGAGCGACTCTCCCAGCTCGGCAAGGAGCTATTCGGGCTAGAGGCTCATCTCTCCGAGCAGACTGGGTACACCGAGGTCGCCTTCCACTCGGTCCCGCTGACCCTGTGGTGGGAGGCGTCTGGGTTCGCCAAGCACTCGCCAAAGGAAGGGCACTCCGGGAAAGGGTGGCATCCGCACATTCCAGATGCCGTGCTCCACAGCAACGATCCCCGGGTTTACTCGGCGTTCCTCAGGGGCCTCTTCGAGGCCGACGGGACCGTGATGCGTGGATACCCGAGCTGGTCGACGACCTCTATCGAGTTCTCCCACGAGGTGCAGACGCTTCTGCTCGCCCTCGGCATCCCCACCACCCGCAAATTCGACACGACCGGGTGGGGCAACTCACCGCTGGCAGTGCTCCGGGTGCTCAACCTGTCCTACGGCCGGTTGTGGAACGAGCGAGTCGGATTCATGAGCGATCGCAAGCAGAGCGCGATGAGGACGTCCGAGGTCCGTCAGGCGGCCCGCATGGACTACGTGCCGGTGACACGACAGATGATCGATCGGCTGGCCCCGGAGAACGACCATCTCCGCAAGACGATGCTGCTCTCGATGAGTCGGCTCGGTCTGGTGTCGCGGCGTTCGGCGAGGGAGCTGTTCGACCGCACCGGTGACGTCGAGTTGGGTCATCTGCTCGGGTTCTTCTACGACCGGGTTGCGTCCGCCGAGCTCGGCGAGGAGGAACTGACCTACGACTTGTCAGTTCCGGACAACGTCACCTATGTGGCCAATGGGTTCGTGTCGCACAACACCATCGGCCTCCTAATGGATTGTGACACCACCGGGGTGGAGCCCGACTTCGCTCTGGTGAAGTTCAAGAAGCTGGCCGGCGGCGGCTACTTCAAGATCGCCAACCAGTCGGTGACCCCGGCCCTGAGCCACCTTCGCTACTACCCGGATCAGATCAAAGACGTCATCGAGTACATCGTGGGCACCAGCTCACTCGATGGTGCGCCCCACATCAACCGGGAAACTCTGGCCGCCAAGGGGTTCACCAACGAGGACCTGGACAAGGTGGAGAAGGCGTTGCCCTCGATCTTCGAGCTGCGGCACGCGTTCAACGTATTCACCTTCGGTGAGGAAACCCTGCAGCGGCTCGGGTACGACGTGGACGAGTACACCGGGTGGGAGTTCAACCTGCTCAAGGCGCTCGGGTTCAGCGCGAAGGAGATCAACGAGGCCAACGATCACATTTGCGGCCGCCAGACCATTGAGGGTGCGCCC
>DATKEA010000028.1:0-2213 GCA_035544615.1 Acidimicrobiia bacterium
CACTACCACCACCCTGGCACCTTCAACCACGGTCGCCCAGGCGGCCGCCGCCTCTCCATCGGGGTCATCAGGATCGGGGTCCGCCCCGGCCACCACGGCCCCACCACAGCCGACACCGACGACCCAGCCTCCCCCGCCACCCTCGGGTTCGTTCAACAGTGGGATGGAGTCGGACTTCTACAGCCGAATCAACTCGCTGCGGGCATCGAACGGGCTGCCCGGTCTGAGCGCCAACGGCTCCCTGGCTTCCTACGCACGCAGTTGGGCCAAGTACATGGGCGACCGGGGAAGTCTTGGGCACTCCAACATCGGCTCGCTGGTGCCCCCCTGGTCGTCGGTCGGTGAGAACGTGGGCCAGGGCGGCTCGGTCGGAGGCATATTCGGGGCCCTTGCCGGGTCGAGCGCCCACCTCTCCAACATGCTGGGCAACTTCACCCACGTCGGCGTCGGCGTTTGGGTCGACGCCAGCGGGACCATCTGGACCGCGCACGTCTTCGCCCGCTGAGGACCTCTGTACCAGCCCATCCACATCGGAGGGCCGATCTACGAGTTCGTTCCTCGTCGACCGCTTTCGGTCTAGCCGCCCAAGGAGTTGAAGAAGTCGGTGATCCGCTGGGTGTCGTCGGAGAACGCCCAGCGCTCGGTGACCTTGCCCTCTTTCATGTGGGCGATCTCGGCGGTTCGATAGGTGAGGCTCTCCCCGCCCATTCCGACTCTGGCCTCGACCAGCGCGATCACGTGCTCGTCGTTTCCCACGACGTCGTGGAGGTCGATGTCGAAGTCGACGCCAGCGCCCTCCATCCCGGACATACTCTCCTGTACCGCCTCCTTGCCGTGGAGGGTCGTACCCCCAATCTGATGCCAGACGACATCGTCGGCCAGCACGTCGAAGATCGCTTGGACGTTGCCCTGCTTGAATTTCTCGTGAACTTCGCGATACGCGGCCACATTGGGATGCTCACCCATTTCGATGCTCCTTTCCGAGCAGCTCAAGAACCTACACCTTCTTGCCATGTGAGTGTTTACTCACATATGCTGACCACATGGACGAGGTGTTCAAGGCGATCAACGACCCCGGCCGGCGGCTCCTTCTCGACACGCTGTACGAGCGGGACGGCCAAACCCTGGGCGAGTTGTGCGCCGTCCTCCCCGAGATGACCAGGTTCGGCGTGATGAGCCATCTCCGGGTTCTCGAGGAGGCGGGACTGTTGGCCACCCGCAAACAGGGTCGGTCCAAGTTCCATTACCTGAACCCCGTTCCGATCAGGCTGGTCCATGATCGCTGGATCAGCAGGTACGCAGAGCCGCGGGTCGGGGCGATCGCCGGCGTCAAGGCTCGTGTGGAGACAGGAGAACAGACAATGGACAAGCCGGCGCATGTGTACACCGCCTTCATTCGGGGAACTGCCGAGGAGGTCTGGGACGCCATCGTCAACCCGGAGAAGACCGAGCAGTACTACTTCGGGACCCGGGTCGAGTCGGATTGGGAGGTGGGGTCGCCGATGACCTACTCCTACCCCGACGGGAGGGTGGCATCGACCGGGGAGATCATCTCGATCGACCCGCCGAAGCGCATCGAGTTCACCTTTCACGCCCTCTGGGACGACGAACTCGAGGCGGAAGGACCCGTCCGGGAAGTGTGGGCCGTGGGCGAGAGCAACGGAATGGTCGAGCTCACAGTCGAGCTCTACGAGATCGGCGAACGAACCCTGCAGGTGTTCGGAGAGGGCATCGCCTACATCATCTCCGGGCTGAAGAGCCTGGTGGAGACGGGCGAGGCCTTACCCTCGTCCCGGGGCTGAAGGCGACGGGAGCAGCCGGCGTCGTTCGCAGGACACTTGCATGGTTGACGAAAGTGCGAAAGGGCGTACCATCGCGGGCAATGGCACACCACAGCGCCTGCTCGGGTCTCGGATGCACCTGCATCTGTCTGCGCCCGCGGTGCGGGTGGTGAGTCTGTAGCTCGAGTAGATCAAATCAACTGACAAACCCCACCCGTATCGCAATTGCGATGCGGGTTTTTCTATGCCCAAGAGGAAGACATGACAACACCGACAACCATGCGACTGCAAAGCGACCGAGCCGTCCGGCGTTATGACGACATGCTCGAGATGCTCCCCGACCTCGACGACCCGACACCACTGGTCCGCCTCAACCGGGTGCTCCAGCCGACCAGAGCGGCCACCTATCTCAAGTTGGAGTGGCTCGGCCCG
>DATKEA010000029.1:0-19836 GCA_035544615.1 Acidimicrobiia bacterium
CAGCCCACTACCCGTCTGGTCGGAGAAGAGGAGGCACACCTCGGGCCTGCGGCGGATGTTGTGGGCCTTCTGGGGGAGGCCGATCGAGGTGACGACGGCGATGCGCCCCGTCTCCCACTCCACCGAGGGGAGCACCGGCCACGTGAGCGGCACGCCACGGGGCGAGACAGTGGTCAGCTCAGCAGTGAGAAACCCTGCCATCGTCGCCTTCACAGGCGCCGGCAACTGAGTCGTGTCCATGGCTCCATCATGGCCCAGTGACGGTACGGGATCGTTACGGCCGGCGGCGTCGGTGAACCACAAGTTCGACGGCACCCGAACGGGTGTCCAGAGCCACCACCTCGAGCTACGAGGAAGCTGAATGTCGCGGATGGTCATCAACCGGAAACCGCTCACGAGCCGAGGATCTGCCGGGCGCTGTTCCCTGATGGATCGTTACAGCGTCTGATTCTGGGTCTTACGCTCGTCGCTGACCTGCGTTTTCCCTGATCCGCACAGCGCTCAGCGGTGGATACTCCGTAGTCAGACGCTCTATCCAATTGAGCTACGGGCGCGGGAATTGCCGATTATCGCAGGGGTTTCCGGCGATGACCAGCCGATACAGAGCATGCTAGGCCATATCAGACGCTCGATCTCGTCGGCAGCTGGATCAGCTGATTTCTCAACCACCACCTGCTTCTCGAGATCTGACACGATGACTTGGAGATCCGCATAGCGCCGATCCAGCTCCTGATTCGTTGTCAAGAGCCCACCGGAACGGTCTAGAAGATCCGCTGACTCCAAGGCCGGCCATCGGTTGGCTCGACGCCGAGGACGTCCTAAGCCTCCACCGCCACTCGTGAAATGAGTAGGGCCGCGCTGCCAGTTGAGTAGCCGAGACCGGAGACTTCGGATCTACGGTCGTCCCATGTCAGCGCCCTCATTTAGGCACTTGATTTCTGTCGTTGTCGTGCTCTCCATTGGCCTGGTGGCGTGCGGAGCGGAAACCGGGGCCAATGACAATGACAATGACAGCAGCGCTACCACGGATGCAGCTCCCGCTAGCACCGCTGTCACCGAGCCTGACCCCGTCACAACGCAGCCGGCAGGTGGCACAGACCCCGACGACTCCGGACAAGAGGTCGTCCTGGAAGGCGGGAGCGCCACCTTCACCCTGGACGGCGAGCGGACTGATTTCGACTACTTCTTCTGTGCGTTCGGCTACGGAGCCACCGAAGACGACGACATCATCTTCCTGGCGGTCGGGGAAGGCACGGACAGCGCCGGAGTCCCAGTCCAGGTGCTGGTCCATCTTTGGGACAGCCGCGATCAGGACAGCATCCGAGATGGCCTCCAGGAGGTCGCATATTTCGTTCAGGGCGACTCAGGGTCCTTCATTTTCGGTTGGGGGCTCGCCGTCTTCCAGGCGCAGGAGGACATCCAAGGTGAAGAGGAGATCGAGATCGAGGAAGACCGGGTGACGGCCAACGGGACCTTCGAGAATGAGGCCGGGGAACAAGCTTCGGGATCTCTCGATGCCACATGCAGCCCAAACAGCCTGAGGTAGGGACGGTGGGGTGTCGTACGTCGCGATGGGATACCCAATCGGCGGAAGACCGGAACTCGTCGAAGGCACGAGATGTGTTGTTGTCGCCTGCGACACGGCCATGCTCCCTGCTTCGGTCAGTCTGGGTGACCGTGTTCGAGTCGGCCCAGTCTCGAGAGCTCTTTACACCACGTTCGACGTCACCTGCCCGTCCGACTGACCTTCGGCTTAATCCTGATCCCGACGCACCTGGAGCTACGAGACCGGTCCCGCCGCCCATCGCTCGTAGCGCAAAGGAACGGCCGGTCCGGCGGCCAAGGCCGAGACACCCTCACTCTCTCGCCGGCGATAGCCGTGTACCTATGCCCTGGGCTCATGGTTTCCTCATACGATGCGGTCCGGCGATGCCGGCGCGCTCGGAAGCTGCCTATCGGCTAGAGAGCGATCGCGGCAGACCAAATGATGGGAGCACGCTGTTGTCGAAGCGGGTGAAGGCACGGACCAGGTCGCCGGTGAGGGTGAGCACGAGGACGCCGGTCCCGTGGCGGATGCCGCCGGTAGGGGCGCGCAGGTAGGCCCCAAACGCCGGCTGACCATTGGCCCGCGTCGGCACGAGGTCAAATCTCCGCCCCGAGCCGAAGATGTTGGCGAGGAGGCGGGCGACGACGTCGCGGCCTTGGTATTCGAGGGGAATCGGTGGCATGGATATGGAGATGTCGTCGGTGAACATGGCCACCAGCGCATCGAGATCGCCGAACTCATACGCGCGGACGAACTCCGCCACGAGCGCCTGTTCGGCCGGTGAGTCGGAAGCGGGAGCCGGTTCGCGCTCGGCCGTCGGCGATTTCTGGCGCTGCAGGCCGGCACGTGCCCGTTTCAGGGCACCGTTGACCGATTCGACGGTCGAGTCGAGCATGTCGGCCACCTCGTTGGCGTGGAAGCCGAGTACGTCGCGCAAGATGAGTACGGCGAGCTGGCGAGGCGGCAAGACCTGCAGTGCGGCCACGAAGGCCAGGGAGATGGTTTCGGTCCGCTCGTATCGTGCCTCCGGGCCGAGCGGCACGTCGATCGCACCCTGGAGGAGGGTGTCGGGATATGGCTCGAGCCACATGACTTCGCCGAGCCGGGTCGGCTCGGGCGGTTCAACCCCGGGCACATCCCACTCCTTGGCGAGACGCCGCTTGGCAGACCGAAGCGTGTTGAGGCACTGGTTGGTGGCGATCCGATAGAGCCATGTGCGGATCGAAGCTCGGCCCTCGAAACCTCCGAGGCCTCGCCAGGCGGCCAGCAGCGTGTCCTGTAAGGCGTCCTCGGCATCCTGGAAGGATCCAAGCATCCGGTAGCAGTGCACCTGTAGCTCCCTGCGGTACGGCTCGGTCAGCTCTCGGAAGGCCTCGGCGTCACCTGCCTGCGCCCTCGTGATCAAATCGGCCGTCACCACTTCTCCCTCGTATCACGTCGTCGCTCAACTTGTCCACTCCAATACCGACACCGACGGAGCTGCGAACTGGGCGATGATGCGCCCAGTTTCACGGCGGCGTGGTGTCTAAATCCTCGATGATGCCGAACAAGACAGGCAACGCGCAGATGGGTTTCAACCCGTCGGTCCAGCTCATGAGATGCGCGGTGACCACCCGGGGCACAGAAAGGAACCGGAGATGATACTGAAGGACAAGGTTGCGGTGATCTACGGTGCCGGAGGCGCGATCGGCAGTGCAGTTGCGCGCGCCTTCGCGCTCGAAGGGGCCAACGTCTTTCTAACCGGGCGCCACTTGGCACCCGTCGAAGCTGTCGCCGAGGAAGTGGATTCGGCCGGCGGATCCGCCGAGGCGGCGGAGGTCGACGCTCTCGACGAAGAGGCCGTCGACGAGCACCTGCAATCGGTGATCGACAAGGCCGGCCGCGTCGATATCTCATTCAACGCGATCGGCATCCCGAATCCAAAGATTCGCGTGCCCCTGGTCGACCTGGATGTCGAGCAGTTCTCCCTGCCGATAACTACCTACACGAGGTCGTACTTCCTGACGTCACGCCTGGCCGCCCGGCGGATGGCCGCGAACAAGTCGGGGGTGATCATGACCGTCACCGCGATCATCTCGCGGACGGGGATCCCATTGGTGGGGGGCGGCGGTCCGGCGATGGCCTCGGTGGAGGCGCTCACACGAGTGCTATCCGCCGAGCTCGCACCTCAGGGCATTCGCGTGGTCGGTCTACGACCACAGGGCATACCGGAGACAGGCAGGATCAAGGAAAGCTTCGAGCTTTATGCCAAAGCATCAGGAATGACCTGGAAACAGTTCCACGAGTTGCTCGCAAGCAGGACCCACACGCGGCGGCTTTCGACGCTTGCGGAGATGAGCAATGTGGCGGTCTTTATGGCATCCGATCAGGCGAGCGGGATGACTGGAACGGTCGTCAACCTGAGTATGGGAAGCCTAGACGACTAGCGACATCAGGGCTCCGTTCGACGCCGGCCTCGAAAGTAGGGGCTGACAGCGTCCGACTCCGGGGTTTACGCTCGTCGCTGACCTGCCTTTACCCTGATCCGCACAGCGTTCAAACGGTGGAAACTCCGTAGTCAGGACGCTTTACCCATTGAGCTACGGGCGCGAGAATCGTCAAGTATCGCAGAGGTTTTCGGCGATAACCACCTGATGTGGCCAAGCCATTGGCCGTGGGGCTACTCCGTTCCGGCGACGCCGACGAGATTCCCCTCGGGGTCGGTGAACTGCCCGACCACGAGGGTTCCGGGAGTGCCCTCGGGGCCCATCTGGCGCATCCCGCCGAGGTTCACAGCCTTGTTGAGCGCGGCCTCGACGTTGGGAACGCCCACGTAGAACAAGACACGCGGCTCATAGCCCTCGCCGCCGCCAACACCACCGTTGATCCCGCCGCCGGTCGTGCTTCCTTCAACGAACCCGTAGTGACCGGACTGGGAGACCGTCTCGGTGGTCGCGTCGCCGGTGTCAAACTCCCATCCGAACAGCTCGCCGTAGTAGCTCTGGAGCTTCACTGGGTCCTTTCCGATGATCTCGAAGTGCACGACTGGTTGTCCCAAGGTGGCTCCCTTCAGCCGGTGCGGGGGCGTCGATTCGCTGACGTCCTTCACTGTAAGACTTCGGTGACCCCCGAAACTCATCCGTCGCCAGGGCATCGGGTGGAACCGAGGTCCGCCGATCGTCCGCAGCCGGGGAGAACGGAATTCAGAATCCAGCTCACCGTTCCCGACCGGAGAGCTGGCCAGGCTCCCCGATCGTTTCTCCCGTGCTGCGAACCGGTTGACCGGTTCATCACATAGTTGTCCGGAACACCGATCGGGCGGACAATCAACCTTCATAACCGGAGGAGAAATGGATACGGCCGGAGCCGATGAGAGGCTCAACCAACTCTTCGAGCACCACTACAACGATGTGCTCGCCTATTGCTCCCGCCGGATCGGACGGAGCGATGCCGACGATGTGGTTGCCGAAGTCTTCGCCATCGCCTGGAGAAGGATCGATGAGATCGACTGGGACACCATCAGGCCATGGTTGTTCGGGACCGCCCGTTGGGTCCTTGCCAACCGTTGGCGATCCCTGCGGCGATGGGACCGTCTCCATAGGAAGATGTCGGCACTCGCCAGGACCTACGCCGACTCACCCGAGGTCATCATTGTTCGCCGTGAGGAAGACCGAGAGATGCTCCAGGCGCTGAGCAGGCTGAAGGAGTCTGACCAAGAAGTGCTTCGCCTCACCGCCTGGGAGGAATTGACTGCATCGGAGATCGCTGCCGTGCTCAATATCACGGTCTCCGCCGCGGAGAAGCGAATTCAACGCGCCCTCCAACGTCTAACCAACATCGTCGAGTCATCGCCAAGAACTCAACCTTCTCTACGTGCTGCTGAGAAGAAGGCGGAAAGCTGATGTCTGAGCATGTGATCCTCAAGCGACTCCAGGAGGCGAACCCCGTCCCCGACCCAGCGAGTCTCAGGGAAGCATCCCCCGGCGACGCGATTCTCCTTGCCGTGATCGACGAAAGGTCAAGGTCGATGTCTGCTCAACAAGCACCACCCATCCCACCACCCCCGACGGAGTTGAGGCGCCGGAGGCCTCTTCTGACTGCCACAGCATTTGCCGTTGTGATCATTCTCATCGGTGCTGCCATCGTGTTCGGAGGCAACGACGAACCGGAGCTCGTCGCTCCTACCGATCCCGTTCCCTCGACCGTGGTCAGCGAGGTTGATCCCAGGCCGCTGTCAGCACAATGGGTCGAAGCGATGAACCAGGGCGATCTCGAGGGGGCTCTGGCGATCCTCTCGCCTGAGGCGAGTTGTGATCTGCCGGCCGGAAGCCTTGTAACCTGCCAGCAGCACCTTGGATATCTGATCGCCATTGGGACCCACATCGAGACGAGGAGTTGTCGGGAAGAGCCTCCTTATCAGTGCTCTTATGGCTTGACCAGCGAGTTCCATGCCGCGTTGGGTTATCCGGACCACTCACTTCCGGCGACTACGGAGATCGGGGTCGATCAGGCTGGTCTGCTCGTGGCCGACTTCTTCGGGACCATCGACACCTCAAGCCCATATTGGCCTTCGGAGGGTGGGGATCTCTGGGGCTGGATGCAGTCGGAGTACCCCGAGATGACTATCCATCGAACATTCGGACCAGATCCCTACGACGAATCGGCGGGTGTCGCAGCCATGGAGGCAGCCCGCAGGTTCAACAGTCCCGAGCGGATCGTGCAACAAATCCAACTCAGTCTCGACAGTTACGCCTCCTCCGCTCTCCGCCAGTGCGCCACTCAGGACGGACCCGTCGAATGCACTCCGTTGATGAACTTCCTCAAAGCCATCGACGCCGAATTGAGACTCGAGTGTGACGCAGTGACGACGGAGCCCGGGGTCATCACCTGCCCGTTGACCATCGAGAGCGGGATCCACCAGGCTCTCGACAGCGAGGCCTCGACCAGTGAGGCAGTTATCGAGTATCGGGGCGGGTTGACACAGAGCCTCCAGATGGAGATTCGCTTCGCTGATGACCCGGCGGTCCACGACGCCTTCGTCGCCTACGCCGCCACGGTTGACGGTTTGTTCCAGGAGGGTGAGCTCATCTTCGATGGGGATTCGGGACGCTCGCTGCTGGACGCGGCCCGGGACTTCTCCGCCCAGTAGCCCTGACGAACGGGTGGGCGGAGACCGGAATTCTCCGCTCACCTGCCGTCGGGACGACTCCCGAACCTCCACACCTCGCCACGGACAACCCCAGTGGTGGGTCCGGGTATTGACCATGAGCGGGCGGCGTGGCGCGCGGTCCAGGGTGGTGTGGCCACACTGGCGGTGGTGGATGGAGGCAGCGTGTTCCTCGGGTTCATTCCGCAGAGCGCCGGAGCGGACCGCTACTCGGTGGGGCCGGCGCCGTCGACGAAGAGCACAAGAAGCTCGCCGATGGCTCTTTGCCGGCCGACCGAGTCACGAACCGGCATGTGTGACTGGATGTGATAGACGTTGCGCCGACCATCCTTCTGCTTGGCCACGTACCCGCCCTTGGTCAGATCCGCCACGATGCTGTAGGCGGTCCGCTCGGTGACATCGAGGGCATCGGCGATGTCGCGCAGTCGCAAGTCGGGGTCGTGGGCGATGGACAGCAGTGCCCGGGCGTGGTTGGTGAGGAAACTCCAGTCTGCCACCGGGAGATCGTAGCAGGGCAATGCTAGAAACAATTTGCCAGAATCAGATTTGGCGGATAGATTCTGAAGTACCAACCGACCCGGACCCCGTCGGCGGCACCTGATCCAATTGGAAAGGAGTCCTCGATGCTGATCGCGGGAATCGTCACAGTCATTCTCTTCACACTGGTCGTAGCTCGACTGCTCCAGCGCCAAGTTCCCCGCCCCGTGTCAGCCTCACATTCTGGTTTCCTGCACGTGCCGGGCCGAGGCATGGGCATCGCGCTCCTCGCCTTGGTCACCGGTGCTTCCCTCTTCCTCGCCGTGGGTACCGCAAATGCGGCCATAGTGCCCACCGTCGATCTCGGCACCGCCGAAGACTTCTCCGTACTTGGGGGTCAGACCGTAACCAACACCGGCCCCAGTGTCCTCGCCAACAGCGTGGGTGTCTCGCCCGGAAGTGCCATAACCGGCTTTCCTCCCGGCGTGGTACAGCCTCCGGGCACGATCGAAGCCGCGACGCCGGTAGCGGCACAGGCTCAAGCCGACTCGACGGCTGCCTACATCGACGCCTTGGGCCGGCCTCTCAACGAGACCACCACCTCCGATCTCACAGGTCTCACGTTGGTAGGAGGGGTATATGCCGGGCCGAGCCAGTCACCGCTGTCCCTATCCGGAACCCTGACCCTCGACGGGGAGGGCAACCCCAACTCGGTCTTCATCTTCCAGACCGACTCGACTCTGATCACCGGCCCGGGGAGCACGGTGTCACTGATCAACGGAGCCCAGGCATGCAACGTCTTCTGGCAGGTTGGGAGCTCCGCCACGCTGGACACCGGGTCGACGTTCGTGGGCAACATCCTGGCGTTGACCACGATCTCCGTGGCCGACAGCGTCACGGTGCAAGGTCGCGCCCTGGCCCAAAACGGTGAGGTCACACTCATCAACGACACCTTCACCCAGGTCGGTTGTGACCTGACCCAGGTGACGACGACGACCACGGTTGCCGCCACCACCACGACAGCGGAGGGGGGCGCCACGACCACGACCGCGGCATCCGGTACCACCACTCCTGCGGTAACCGACCTCCCATTGACCGGTCTGAGCAGCGCCGAAATCCTTCTGGTCGCCATTGGCGTCCTCGCAATCGGGATCGGGGTCGTCCGTGTCAGCCGGAGCACCACCAGGAAGCAGAACTAGGTCTCACCGCCCGGGTCTCGATTGCCGTTCCCTCCCAATCCCGCCCCCAAGGGAATGGCAATCGAACTCGTCGGGAAACATTACTGGGTTCATTTGCCTGTCACCTTGCCGCCTTCGAGCTCGACCCGACTTCCACCAGCTGAGGACGGATTCGGCGTCTAAAACGCCAAGCGTGCTGTGTAGTGGACGGCTCAGGCTGGAACGAGGTGTCAGGACGCCCGGACCTCGTCGGTGACGTTTGACTGCTCCACATCATCCTTAGTGGACAGGTGGGCGATGCAGAGGGAAGGCTCGACAAAGGGCTGGAGGTCGTCTACCGACAGCGACCCGCCGAGTTCCTCCGTCATTCCGCGCATGATTCCCAGGTGAACCGAGCAGACCACATCACCGCGGCTACGGGCCACGTCCCGGAAAGGGCAATCATGAAGCCGGATCAGGATGCGATTGTCCTCGTGCTGATCCTCAGGGGCAAAACCCAGCTCGGAGAGGGTCGTGACGATCTGTTCCACAACACGCGATGTGTCAGGATTCAAGAAGGGAGCTGGCCGTTCGACCATATAGGCCCCCCAAGCTCGCCCTGCCTCTTCGGCAGCCGCCGATGGATCGTCCACCGTCGCCTCCATGTAGCTGGCGAGTACCTCGGCGAGAAAGCGATACCCTTCGGATCCCGGAGACCTTGTCTCCCGAGGGGCAGCCTCGTAGAGCATCTTGGGCCGACCTGGACGGGTCCTCTTCTCGGGAGTCCGGGTCACCAACCCTGCCTGGCGGAGCTGCTCGAGGTGCTCCCGGACCGTATTGGGATGCAACCCAACCTGCCCGGACAGCGTGTTCACCTCGAGCGGCCTTTCGGCGTCATCGAGCAGGCGGAGGAGGTGGCGTCGGTTGGGGTCTGCAAGCGCGCGATAGGTCAGTCCGCTTCGCCCGCTTGTCGGATGAGTGCTCACTGCAGCTCCAATTTATCTGCTCTAAGACGTACAAACTAGGTCGGGGGTTTCAATAGAGCCTTTTGACCCTATTGCCACGAGCCCGATCACGCTTTGTTGGTACTGAATGGCCAGAGAGGACCTTTGGTGTTTCGTGCCACCGACCCCGTTGACGGTATCGGTCGGCCATAGGCGGGGCGTTTGAACATGGCTGGCATCACACGTCGCCACTTCATCCAGATTGCCGGAGGGGCTGGTCTGGCCGTTCTCACTGGCGTTCTCGATCTCGACCTGATCGCACTGGAGGCCTTTCCGGGGATTGACAACCCGCTGCTGACCTACCCCAACCGGGATTGGGAGAAGATCTATCGGGATCAATACGGCTACGACGACAGCTTCACCGTGATCTGTGCGCCAAACGACACCCACATGTGCCGTCTCCGGGCGTTTACCCGCAACGGGGTGGTCATGCGCCTCGAGCAGAACTACGACGGTGACCGATACGGCGACCCGCAAGGGAACACCTCGACCGCGCACTGGAATCCGAGAGGGTGTCTAAAGGGTTATACCCTCCATCGTCGGGTCTATGGCCCATACCGGCTCCGGGCGCCGATGTTGAGAAGGGGCTGGAAAGAGTGGGCCGACGACGGTTTCCCGTCTCTTTCCGACGATCCACAGCTCCGCTCCAAGTACCGGTTCGACGACCGAGGAAATGACACCTTCGTCCGTCTTTCTTGGGATGAGGTCGACGACTACATCGCCCGCGGTCTCGAGGCGATAGCGGACACCTACTCCGGCGAGGAGGGGCGACGCCGTCTCATGGTCGAAGACGGCTATGAGCCCGAGATGCTCGAGTACTGGGAGAGCTCGGGGGTCCGGACCATGAAATTCGGATCCTCATTGCCGGTGCACGGCGTGGCCGGGAAGTTCGGGTTGTTCCGCTTCGCAAACATGCTGGCTCTTGTCGATGCCATCGGGCGTGGTGTCGGTCCGGCGGAGGCCAAGGGTGCCCGTGACTGGTCCGAGTACACCTGGCGCGGCGACCAGGCGCCGGGTTTCCCATTTGTCCACGGGTTGCAAACAACCGAAGTCGATTTCAACGATCTCCGTCACAGTCGTCTCCTCATCCAGGTCGGGAAGAACCTCGTGGAGAACAAGATGCCGGAGAGCCACTGGTTTCACGAGATCATGGAGCGGGGGGGAAAGATCGTCTCGATCGTTCCCGAATATGGCCCTCAGTCATCCAAGTCCGACTATTGGATCCCGGTTCGAGCGGGTCTATCCGACACCGCCATCTTCCTCTATCTCGCCAAAGAGTTGATCGATCGCGAGTTGTACGACGTCGACTTCGTGAAGCGGTTCACGGATCTTCCGCTCCTGATTCGCCTCGACACCTTGACCAGGCTCCGGGCCGACGAAGTCTTCCCCGACCACCAGCCGTTGCTCGATCAAGGCGGTCCGAGTTACACACTCCATGGGATGACCGAGGATCAGTACCGCTCAATCGGAGATCGGGTGGTCCGGGACACGTCGGGCATCTTCCGAGCGATCAGCCGGGAGGATGTTGGCGCGAGGATGGCGGAGCTGGGAGTCGATCCGGAGGTCGACTGGCGTGGGCCTATCCAGCTGAGCGACGGGAGCGAGATCGAGGTGGCCACCGCCCTCCACCTCTATCGCGAGCATCTTGCCGACTACGACCTGGACACCGTCGTTGACATCACGAGTGCTCCCCGGGATCTGCTCGAACGGCTCTTGGAGGACGTAGCCACCATCCGCCCGATGGCCATTCACGTCGGTGAGGGGGTCAACCACTACTTCCACGCCACCCTCCACAACCGGGCGACATTTCTGGTTTCGATGCTGACGGGACAGGTCGGCATTCCCGGTGCCGGGGTCAGCACGTGGGCCGGCAACTACAAGGGTGGAATCTTCCACGGAGCACCCTGGTTCGGCCCCGGAGTCGGCGGCTACGTGAACGAGGATCCGTTCCGGCCGATGCTCGGCGAGAACGAGAGCTACACCTTCGACAACATCCATCACTACATCCATGGCGAGGAAACGTCGTACTGGGGTTATGGCGACCGCCCCCTCGTGGTCGACACGCCGGCAGAGGGGCGGAAAGTCTTCACCGGCAAAACCCACATGCCTACGCCCACCAAAGTGCTCTGGTACAACAACGCCAACCTGATCAACCAGGCCAAATGGGCCTACCACCTGATCCAGAACGTCAACCCCAAGGTCGACATGATCGTCGACCAACAGATCGAGTGGACCGGCTCTGCCGAGTTCGCCGACGCGATCCTCCCGGCCAACAGCTGGCTCGAGTTCGAGACTCTCGAAATGGGCGGGTCCTGCTCCAACCCGTTCCTCCAGTTGTGGAAGGGGGGGATCAAGCCGCTCTACGACAGCCGCGATGACGTGGCGATCTTCGCCGGGGTGGCGAGGGCGTTGACCCGGCTCACTGGCGATCGGCGATTTGCCGACTACTTCAAGTTCGCCAGCGAAGGCCGGCCTGAGGTGTATCTCGATCGGGTGATGAAGGCGTCGTTCACCACGGAGGGCTACACAGTCGAGGACATCATGGCGGGCCGGTACGGAGAGCCGGGCGGCGCGTTGATGCAATACCGCACCTATCCCCGGATTCCCTTCTGGGAGCAGATCAAGGACAGCCTCCCCTTCTACACCGACACCGGTCGCATGAATGCCTACTGCGATCTCCCCGAGGCGATCGACTACGGAGAGAACCTGATCGTGCACCGAGAGGCTGTCGAAGCGACTCCCTACCTCCCCAACGTGATCGTCTCCTCCAGCCCATGGATCCGTCCCAAGGATTACGGAATCGCTGCTGACGACCTCGATCCTGACCGCCGGCAGGTTCGCAACATCAGCATGCCGTGGAGGGAGGTGCGCCAGACAGTCAACCCGCTATTCGAAGAGGGTTTCCGCTTCCTATGCCTGACCCCCAAGTCACGTCACTCGGTTCACTCTTCGTGGGCCATCACCGACTGGCACTGGATCTGGAACTCCAACTTCGGGGATCCACAACGTAGCGACAAGCGCATGCCCGGCGTGGGAGACGCCCAACTCCATATGAGTCCCGTCGATGCCCGAAGCCTCGGCTTGGAGAACGGCGATTGGGTGTGGATCGACGCCAACCCGGCGGATCGCCCTTATGTGGGCGCTACTCCCGACGATCCCTTCTACGAGGCGGCCCGGCTCATGGCCCGGGTCAGTTACAACCCCTCCTATCCGCCTGGGGTGACCATGATCAAACACGCCTTCTACATGGCGACGCCCCGGACGGTGAGAGCCCAGAAGACCCGTGCCGACGGCCGAGCCTTGGCCGACACCGGCTACCAATCGAGTTTCCGGCATGGAAGCCAGCAGTCGCTGACCCGTGGCTGGGCGCCACCCATGCACCAGACGGACACCCTCTTCCACAAGAGAGCCGGCGCGATGGGGTTTGTCTTTGGCTTCGATGTGGACAACCACGCAATCAACACCGTTCCCAAGGAGACCGTCGTCAGGATCACCAAGGCCGAGTCGGGTGGTCCGGATGGGGCGGGCGTGTGGTCGGGCGCCACCACCGGTAAGAGCCCAGGGGGCGAGGACCGGTTCATGCAGCGGTATCTCGGGGGGCAGCTCGTGACCATCAAGGGGACGACCACGTGAAGGGCCTGGAGAGGGATGACCCCTTCGAGCTGATCGGAACTGGATACCCGGTGACCAACGCCGAGGAGACCGACAGAGAGACGGCTCGCTGCATCATCGAGGAGTACGCGCTCAGCGGCTTCGCCGCCACCGAGATCCTGGTGTTGTTCGAGTCTCCCCAGTACGGCTTTCCCAATGCCATTCTCCGACGGCGTGGGACCGAGTTCGTGAGACGGCTCGTCGGCGAAGTCTTTGGAGGGCCCGATTGACCACGGCATACAACTGGCAGCTCGGTCGTGAGATGGACTACCGATTCGAGGGCGGTGGCGCCAAGCGTCAATTCGCCGCCGTCTTCAACATCAACCGTTGCATTGCCTGTCAAACCTGCACCATGGCCTGCAAGTCGACCTGGACCTTTTCGCCCGGCCAGGAGCTCATGTGGTGGAACAACGTCGAGACCAAGCCCTACGGCGGATACCCCCGGCATTGGGATGTCAACACCCTGGAGCTTCTCGAGCAGGCCAACCCCGGTGGCCAGGTGTGGGACACAGGTGACGAATCGGCCGAAGCGCCCTATGGCCGGTTCGAGGGCAAGACCATCTTCGAAGCCGCCAAGCCCGAAGAACGGTCAGTGGGGTATCTACCCAGCGACGAGGAATGGAAGGCACCGAACCGTTTCGAAGACCACGGGACGGGTTGGACGGCGAAAGGGACCAGCCTTCCCGAGCATGAGGGGTGGTTCTTCTACCTCGCCCGTATCTGCAACCACTGCACCTATCCCGCCTGTCTGGCCGCTTGCCCCCGCAACGCCATCTACAAACGACCCGAGGACGGGATCGTCCTCATCGACCAGGAGAGATGCCGCGGCTACCGCAAGTGCGTCGAAGCGTGCCCTTACAAGAAGGCGATGTACCGCCCGAGCACCGGGACCTCAGAGAAATGCATCGGGTGCTATCCGAGAGTTGAGGGCTCGGACCCTCTCACCAACGGCCAGCCGATGGAGCCCAGATGCATGGCGGCATGTGTCGGAAAGATCCGAATGCAGGGACTGGTCAATGTCGAGGCCGACGGCACCTGGACCGCGGACCCCGACCATCCCCTCTACTACCTGGTCCATGAGGAGCAGGTGGCTCTCCCTCTCTACCCACAGTTCGGTACCCAGCCCAACGTCTACTACATCCCGCCCCGGTGGGTGCCCCGCGACTATCTACGCCAGATGTTCGGCCCCGGCGTGGACCATGCCCTGGAGCGCTACACGCGACCCACGCGCCGTCTTCTCGCCGTGCTGCAGCTGTTCCGAGCGTCCCAACAAATCATCTTCTCCTTCGACGTGGAGGAAGGAGAGAAGGTCGGCGAGGTCGATGTCGGTGGGGAGCCGTACGAGATATTCAACGACACCGCGATCGGATTCGACGCCGACCGTCACGAAATAGTGCGCATCAGAGTGGAAGAGCCACTGCATGAGCGCCCCCTCAAGGTGAACTCGATATGAGCACCACCGTCCAACTCGAACATGAGGTCGTCGAGGCGGCGGGCCGCTCCATCATCTACTCCTTGCTGGCCACCGGTCTGGCTCTGCCCACATCTGAAAGGCTCTCCCTTCTCGGCACGAGACTATTGCCGGGTGTCAGGAGCCTTGACCTGCCGCCTCCCTTGGACGATGCCTTGCAGTCACTGGCATTTGACCTTCCAACAGACCTGGATACCGCCCGCAATCACCACATGACGCTCTTCCCCCCGATCGCCTCCCAGGATGCGCCCGGTTACGAGACCGCCTACCGCGGTGACGATATCTTCCAACAAGCGGCCCACCTGGCCGACATCGCCGGCTTCTACCGGGCCCATGGCCTCCGCGCCGGTGGCAGCGAACGAGAGCGCCCCGACCACATAACGGTCGAACTCGAGTTCATGGCAGTGGTCGCACGCAAGGAGGTCGTCTCCTTGCGCGGCGGGAATCTCGATGGTGCCCACATTTGCCGGGACATGGCGGCTCTGTTTCTCCAGGATCACCTCGGGTGCTGGGCCCCCGCCTTCGGAAGACGCGCCGCCGCGGTGACCGCCAGCCCTTGGTACCGAAGTCTCGGCAACTTGACAGCCGAATGGATCGAACAGGACATGACCGCGGCCGGAGTCACTCCGGTGGTGACGGTCGAAGAGCCTCTCCCGCAGGAACCGCCCGACGACGGGACCTGTGGCCCCTGCCCGGTACCACAGCAGGGATTGGTCTGATGAAGTCGAGGCTCTCCAAGCCAGCCGCCATCCTCAGCCTGGTCCTGATCGCTGTCGGACTCCGGGTCACAGGTGCCAATCCGGCGTTGGCACAAACCCAGACGATCGGGGCCTGGCGTGTCTCCGCGCAGCCAAGCATGGATGGCTCGGCCCCTGAATGGCAGTCCATCCTCCCGGTGTTCCTACCCACCACCGCCCAGCAGGTTACGCCACCTATGGGCGGAGGCACCGTCGAGCGGGTCGCGGTTCGTGCAGTCCACTGGGAGGAGCGGCTGTATGTGATGTTGGAATGGTCCGACTTCACACCGGACTACCTCTCCGACCGACATGAGACCTTCACCGACGCCGCGGCTATCCAGTTCCCGGCTGAGGCGGGGAGCGAGGTCCCCTCGATCTGCATGGGACAGGCCGACCAGGCCGTGAACCTGTGGCATTGGCGGAGTGACCAGCAGGAAGACCTCCCAGAGCTCGCGGCCGACGGCTACACGGACCTCTACCCATCGACCGACGATCTCTACTTCCCGGCACGCGCCGCGGGCAATCCGCTCTCCCAGCTCGACCGCTCCCCGGTGAGGAACCTGGTCGCAGGAGGTTTCGGCACCCTCACTGCAACCGACCAGGGAGAGCTCCAGGGCCATGGTCTCTATTCAGATGGCCGCTGGATGGTCGTCTACTCACGTCCCTTCAATCCGTCGGGTGAGCTACAGCCGGCCTTCGGGGGCGAGCAGTCGGTCGACGTTGCATTCGCGGTCTGGGACGGCAGCAAAGGCGAGCGTGACGGGATCAAGTCGGTTTCCGCTTTCACCCAGCTGGTCGTCACTCCTGAGGACCCGCCACGTCGCAGCGTTGCGGCGACCGACGACTGGCCGGCCTACACCCCTCCCCGTCCCATGTTGGGTGCGACCGTCGGGTTCCTCGGGGTGCTCTTGGTCATGGTCTTCGGTATCTGGGCGTACCTGAGACGTAGTGTGAAGGAGCCAGATGTCGACCAGCGGTGAGTTGCGGAAACTGGCAGGCATATCCGGTCTTCTCGGTATATCCGCCCTCGGTGAGCTCGTCCTGTTACGAATCGCCACCCGAACCCTCGTCCACATTCCAGGCCTGGGTCGTTACGAGGCTCCGATCAGCATCCTGGCCGAGCTGGGTCGTTTCGCGTACTACCTGGCGGTGGTCTGCCTGGTGACAACGCTGACCCTGCTGGCCTACCAGGGCTTGCGCATCCGGACCCCACGTCTCGTTGTCATCGGCATCGGGGTGCTCGGCTTTCTGGCTGCAGCCGGGGCAGGGCGTCTTGGTGTGATCTCGGCGCCGATCGTGGGGTGGTCGTCCGTTGCCATTCTCGTGATGGTGTGCGCAGCGTCGTGGGGAGGGCGGCGCACGATTCCTATCGTCTTCTTCGTCGTCGGATGGGTCGCCGCGGGATGGACGGTTCTCGGTCAGGGGGCCGGGGGTGGTCTGAGTGGAAGACAGATCGACGGTTTCATGCTGGCCGCCGAGGTCTCACTGATCCTCAGTGCGATCACCTTCCCGCTTCTGTTGAAGGGCCCACCATCCAAACTTGCGATTCTCGTCGGGCTCGGAGCCACGGTGGTCAGCGCGGGTGCATTCGTTTCGGGGTCTTCGACGCTGGCGATCCTCGTCCTGTGGAATCTTGGTGTTCCCGGTTGGCTTCCGGGGCTCGCCTACTCCCTTGCCCTCGGGAGTCTGGTCGCCACCCTGTGGTCGGCTTTCTCCTCGGGACAGAGATCAACGGCGATTGGCCTGGTTCTTCTCGCGGCTGGTGGCATCGGAACAATCAGCACTTACCAAACGGGGCTCGTTCTCATCGGAGTGCTCCTCCTGGCCAGCACGGTCCTCACCACCGATCCGAATCCGACCGGACCGATCCCATTCATCAGGACCGGCGAATCGCATAGAGTACCCACCCGCCCGTCACGGGTGCCCGGCACGTCGAAAGCCCCAACTCCGGTGGGATGATCGTGTCTGAGCGATCAAACCCTGGTAGCGGATTTCGAACCATCATCGAGCCGTTTCGGATGCATTCGGTCGAGTCGATCGACTTCTCAACTCCCGAGGAACGACAGCATGCTCTGGAACGAGCCCGGTACAACCTGTTCGGGCTCAAGGCCCAGGAGGTGATCATCGACCTGCTGACGGATTCGGGAACCGGTGCTCTCTCCACACGCCAATGGGCGGGGATGATGCAGGGTGACGAGTCCTATGCCGGTAGCCGTTCCTATGAGCGATTCCGAGAGTCCGTCACCGCCATCACTGGCTTTCCCGAGGTGATACCGGCTCATCAGGGGCGGGCCGCGGAGAGCATCCTCTTTTCCGTGAAGGTTCGCCCGGACGACGTGGTTCCCTCCAACACCCACTTCGACACCACGCGCGCCAACGTCGAGTATCAGGGTGCAGACGCTCGAGATCTCCTCATCCCTGAAGGGCGCGATACCCAATCCGAGCATCCCTTCAAGGGAAACATGGACGTAGGTGCTTTAGAGGAGACCATCGCTGAGGTTGGTGCCCCGAGGGTCCCGTTGGTGATGATGACAGTCACCAACAACTCCGGGGGAGGCCAACCTGTTTCCATAGAGAATCTCCGGGAGATCCGCTCGATCTGCGACAGGCACGGCATACCGCTGATGCTCGACGCCTGCCGGTTCGCAGAGAACGCCTGGTTCATCAAGCAGCGGGAGCCGGGGTACGCGGAAGCCGCCCCCTTGGATATCGCCCGAGAGATGTTCGCCTTGGCAGACGGGGCGACCATGTCCGCCAAGAAGGACGGCATGTCCAACATCGGAGGATTCCTCGGACTTCGCGATCCCGAGGTGGCCACCGCTGCGAGGAACCTCTTGATCCTCACCGAAGGATTCCCCACCTACGGGGGTATGGCCGGGTACGACCTGGAGGCCGTCGCCCAGGGACTATGGGAGGCCCTCGACGAGGACTATCTCCGTTATCGGATTCGCTCCACCGCCTACCTTGCCCAGCTGGCCGAGGCGGCCGGAATGCCCACCGTGCGGCCTCCGGGAGGGCATGCCGTCTATCTCGACGCTGCCCGGGCGCTGCCACATATTCCTCCAGGCCAGTATCCCGCCCAGGTTCTGGCCTGCGCCCTCTACCTCCACGGAGGGGTGCGGGGAGTGGAGATCGGATCGGTCATGTTCGGCAAACCTCAGCCAGATGGAACCGAGATCCCCGCGGAGATGGAGCTCGTCCGGCTGGCCATACCCCGCCGCACCTACACCCAAAGCCACATCGACTACGTCGGTGAAGTCATCGCGGCGGTGGCGGCACGAGCCGATCAGCTCACCGGTTTGCGGATCATCGAACAGGCACCATGGTTGCGGCACTTCACAGCAGCCCTCGCCCCACTGGCGTGAATCTCACGAGATGACCTGACTCTCGATCGGCGCCGGACACATCACGTTGACCCGATGTGCCGCGCCCTGTCTAGAAGGCGTGGCCCCAAGGTCCAACGCCGTAGATCCGGTCGATAGTGACCCGAACCACGAACCCGGGAGGAGCATCTCGCATCGGAAACTGCTCGCCGGGCCCGATATACGACTCGGCGAGATGGTCCATCCACTCCAACGCCCCACCGTCCGTCACGCGGCCCCGGCCCGAGATCACCGCGTAGGGATGGAGGCCTGGGCCCGGGCTCTCGTGGGCCTGAAACGACACCACAACCCTGGGGTCGCGGCGGATGCTCTCCAACTTGTGCTGGTCGGGGAAGGTGGCGAACACCAACTCGTCGCCGTCGAAGCCGGCCCACACCAGGGTGACGTGAGGGGTGCCGTCCGGGTCGAGCGTGACCAGGTGGCCCAGCGGGCCCGTAGCCAGCAGATCCCGAACCGTCTGGGGAATGTCCATCGGCGCCGAGGCTACCCCTTCGGGCGCGCCAGCTGTTCCCCCAGAGACGAAGTCGAATGGGGGAAAGGTTCCTGCCCGCCCTCCGAGGGCGGGCAGGTAAGGGGGCTCGAAAGCATCACGAAAAGGCCGGACGCGTCTCAAGCAGCGTTGGTGGGTACCAGCCCCCCTCCCGGCTCCTTCGTCGCCGTACTCCCCCCACCCTCTCGGGCGGTGGGAGAGATGAATACGTCCGAGGATGGGGGTTCTGTGGAGAGGGTCTTTGGGGCTTCAACTTCGGAGACGGATCACATTCCACGAAACCCTGGGCAGGTTCAACTCCACGGTCCCCGGTTCGTGACGAGTCTCGCCGATGGACCGGGGGGTGACCCGATCGGGACTCTCCGCCGAGTTGGTGGCGTCGAGGTCGTCGTCGGTGAGCACCAAGTGCTCGGAGACCCGATGGTCGGGGAATGCTCCCGTCGATACCGAGAGCGAGACACTGTCTTCCATGCTGCGATTCACCGCGAACAGGACCACCTCCCCCGTATCGGGGTCGTGGGTAGCGACGGCATCCACTATCGGCGACTCGCCGAACCGTTCGTTTTGATAGAGAGGGGCCTCCACCGCCACCCGGAGAACATCACCTCGGGCGAGACCTGCGGTCTGGGCGAACGGATGGTAGGTGGTCTGTCTCCAGGCGGGCCCGCCCGGCTCGGTGTGGATGGGAGCAATGGCATTGACGAGTTGGGCGAGACAAGCCACAGCCACTCGATCGCTGTTGCGGAGGAGGGTGATCAGGAGACTCCCCACCAC
>DATKEA010000030.1:0-29412 GCA_035544615.1 Acidimicrobiia bacterium
GTCGCCAGCATCGTCTCGACTCTGGCTGAGAGGACCCGTCCCGAGTACGCCGCCTCCTGGGATCCGGTGGGGCTGCAACTAGGGGACCCGGCTGCTCAGGCCGACTCGGTCGCGGTGTGCCATGAGGTGACCGAAGAGGTCGTATCGGCTCTGGAGAAGGAGCCAGTCGACCTGCTGGTCACCTATCACCCATTGCTCTTCGAACCCGTCAACCGGATACTGGCCGGTCGCTCCCCGTCGGCCCGGGCGTTCCGGCTGCTCGCGGCGGGAGTCAACCTGGTGGTGAGCCATACCGACTTCGATGCCGCTCCGGGGGGCACTGCCGACGCCTTGGCTTCGTTGATCAGGCTGCGCGACACGGTCCCCTTCGGTGCCAACGAGGCAGAGGGCCTGCCCGCCATCGGCCGGGTCGGGCTGTTCGAGGCGACTCTCGGCGACCTCGAGGCCCGCATCGCTGACACCCTCGGATCGAACGGCCTCCGGGTGTCCGGTGATCGAGAGGCGCCACTGGAGCGGGTGGCGGTCGTTCCCGGGTCCGGGTCCGGGCTGATCGGCGAGGCCGCCACCATCGCAGCCGCTCTTGTCACCGGTGACGTGTCGCACCACCAGGTAGTTCGAGCGCTCGACCTTGGCCTGTCGATCGTCGATCCGGGTCACATCGCAACCGAACGCCCCGGGATGGTCGCGTTGGTGGCTCTCGTGGCCGATGCAGCCGGGGGCCGCATCGTCGATCTCACCGATCTCGACCCTGAGACTTGGACCTGACGATCGCTACCCTGCCATCTCGCATGGAGATAACGAGCCTCGCCGATCTTCTCGACGTCCAGGATCTCGATCTTCAAATCGATCGTCTGCTCGAGAGGCGACAATCCCTGCCCGAGCTGGCCGCCTACAAAGCAGCCCACGAGAAGGAGTTGGAGTTGAACTCGGAGATGGAGAGGGCAGGTTCCGAGCTCAAAACCCTGGAACTCAACTTCGACAAGTCGGAAGGCGAGCTCCAAATCCTCGAGCTGAAGCTCCAGGAGCACGAGACGAGACTGTATGCCGGTGGTATGAGCAGTCGGGAGACCGAGCACATGCGTCTTGAGGTCCAGAGTCTCAAAGGCCAGCGCGAAGCTCTCGAAGAACGCGTCCTGGGGATGCTGGAAGAGTTGGACCCGGCCCGGGAGGGGGTGGCCCAACTGCGATCCCGCCTCGAGGCACTCGCCGGCGAAAAGGCCTCTCTCGAGGCAGCCATCAAAGCCGAGTGGAAGCAGATCGACGCCGAGCTGGCGCGCAAAGAGGAACGAAAGCAGGAAGCATTGGCACCGGTGCCCGGGGAGCTGGTGGAGATGTACGAGAAGCTTCGCCAGATCAAGGAAGGGGTTGCCATTGGCCGTTTCGAGCATGGGGTGTGCGGCGGCTGCCACATGGCTCTCTCACCTACGGAGCAAGTCGAAGCACTGAACGCCGAGATCCCCCGATGCGTCCATTGCCGTCGAATCCTCGTCGCCTGAGACATGCTGTTCTGGCACCTGGGGGCCACCCTGTGGCTGTTCCGATGGATCTACCGCGATCCGAAGGTGGATGTCAGGTTCCTGCTCCTCGGTGCAATCCTGCCCGACCTCATCGACCTGCCCCTTGGCACTGTGTTTCTGGCCGACCGGTACTCGAGCGGGGAGCTGTGGTCCCACACACTGGTGGTTCCTTCTGTCTACATGGCACTCGTGCTCCTCGTCACGAGACGGGGTCGAAAGCGGCGCGCCTTGATGGCTGTCGGTATCGGGTGGTTGTTTCATCTCCTGTTGGACGGCATGTGGACCGATCCCCAGGTCTTCTTCTGGCCTTTTTTCGGTTGGGATGTGCCCTCGGGCGACGCTCCGTTCTGGCCACTGGCCTGGGACCGCGCCTGGTCCGATCCGTGGAGATGGGCGCTTGGGTTGGTGGGCCTCGGTTACTTGAGCTGGCTGTGGTTCGCGGTCGGATTGAACGAAAAGACGGCTCGTCGAGCGGTGGTGCGAACCGGACGGCTCCCGGAGCACAAGAGTGAGAATGCGTAGCGCTTGGATCCTTGGACTGGTGCTGACCGTGTCTGCCTGCACAGGCAACGGCAACGAGCCGAGCTCGGGGACCAACGGGAACGGGGCCACCAGCCCGGTCGCCGCGGTAGAAGAGCTGCGCTCGATGCTGATCGCGGGTGACTTCGCGTCTGCCGGCGCGTTGGCCGTACCCAATCAAGCGGCGCTTGCTTCGTTGGGGGAGGGCGCCAGCTTCGGCCAGGTCGCCGATGCCATAACCGATGGCGACGCCGAGATCGCGGCGAATTTCTGGAGCGGCTTTGGACAAGGTGTAGGCGAGGTGCTCAACAGTGAGTTGGCGATAGAGGATCGAGGCTCCACCACCGAGGGCGGTGTCGAGTTCTTCCTGGTCGGGGTGACGCCCGCGCAGGGGACCGAACGTCTGATCATGACCCGGGACGTCAACGGCCAGCGAATCGACCTGTTCGCCTCATTCGGGGCGGGGCTGGCGCAGCGCATGCTCTCTCCGGTCGAGATCCTCCTTGGCACGTCGAGCGCCGACTCGGCCGTGATCCTCAACGCTCTTCAGGACGTGGTCCCGTCTCTGCTGGTCTCGGCCACCGATCCCTCCCTCTCGCCCGAGGCGGTTCAGGGTGTGCTGCAGCTTGTCGAGCTGATCACCCGGGTGGGCTGAACCAGGAACCCCCTCCGGCCCTTCGGGCCACCTCCCCCAACGTCGCTTCGCTCCTGGGGGAGGAAACGTACCCTCTCCGGCGCCCCAAGAACCCCCTCCGGCCCTTCGGGCCACCTCCCCCAACGTCGCTTCGATCCTGGGGGAGGAAACGTTTGGGGGGGGGTGTCAGCGTGTGGCGGTCCGTAGCGCCGGCAGCACTTCCGATCCCAGCAGCCGGATCAGCGCCGGCTGATCGAGGGAAGCCATCTGGAATGTGACGATGTCCGCATCGAGGTCCTCGGCCAGTGGGCGATAGGTCTGGACGATCTCATCGGCCGAGTTGGTCCTCTGGTACCGGCCCAAGATCTCCTCACGGGGGAGGGTGTCGGCCTTCTCCCTCAGCTCGGCGGGATCGACAGCCTCGAGCCGTCCCGGCGCGCGCAGACCACGCCAGGAGAAGATCGCTTCCCAGGCTTCCTCGTCGTCTCCAGCGAAAATGGTCCATCGGGTGGCGAGGATGGTGGGAGCAGGTCGGTTGGCCGCCTTCGCTGCTTGGTTGAGTGGAGTGACCACCTTTTCGATCGTCTCCGAGGGATCCTTTACCGATGTGATCACGCCCTGAGCCATCTCCCCGGCGAGCGTGGCCGACTTTGGCCCTCCGGCGGCCATCAGGATCGGCACCGGTCCCACCGGGGGCGAGTAGAGCTTGGCCCTGTCGGTCCGGTAGTAGCTGCCGTCGTAGGTCAGCTTCTCACCGTCCAACAGCCGCCTCATTATCTCCAGAGCCTCCGACATTCGTGCGTTGCGCTCGGCGTAGGCAGGAAACTCGTAGCCAAGGGGGCCTTCATTGATGTTCTCGCCGGTGCCGACACCGAGGGTGAAGCGACCGTTGGAGAGCCGGTCGAGCGTGGCCGCAGCCTGTGCCACCACTCCCGGGTGGAAGCGAAAAAGTGGGGTCGTCACTCCCGTGATGAACTCGATGTGGTTGGTGGCCGCGGCCATGGCGCCGATGGTCGAGAAGGCAAATCCCGAAGCTGAGGCGTCGTCGACCCAAGGATGAAAGTGCTCTGAGACCACGACAGCATCGAACCCGGCCTCCTCGGCGAGGACGGCATGCTCGACCAGCTCTTCGGGGTGCCATTGCTCGTGACCACAGAAATAGGCGAACTTCGTCAAGTCGTTCCTTTCATCTCGGACCCGATCTTGCCAGGTCTACTGGTAGGAGACGAAGACGGGGACCGGGTCCTTGTCGATGGTGTAGGCCGGGGTGGCGGTAGCCGGGGAGTCCTCGTCGAAGAAGTTCTTCCAGCCCCACAGCCAATGGGCGTCTTCGGTGCCTCTGGTCAATACCAAGAATGTCTCATCCTTGGTAGGGATTGGGCCCTGTCCGTCCATTTGGATCACCATCTGCAGCTCTGGTCGCTGCTTCAACGTCTCTCGATCGGTGATCATGGTCGTCTTGAACTGATGGACGATCAGCATCTTTTGGGGGAGACCATTGTCCCGGACCAGATCCGCCAGCCAGTCGACCACCATGTTGACTTCCGAGGCATTGACCCGACCGACCTGGTTCAGATGAACCTGGTCCGATGTGAGCCGCCACTCCGGGTCGAGGGCAAGACTGACGAATGGGAGCAGCAGAAGCTCCTCGTATTGCTTGGCCTGGGTCAGGAAATCCTCCCGACCCGGTTGGAGATCGAGGACTACGTAAGCATCGTGCTCTCGAGCCACTTCTATCCACTCGTCAAAGGAGGAGATCGGCCATTCGAAGCTGTAGTCACCATCCTCGGTCGGCTGGGCCGAGGCAACACTGGCAATGATCTCGAAGGTCGGGATCACCAATCGGCCATCGGCGGCATACTCGGTGAGCAACGGTGCCATGCGCTCGAGTGTTGCCCGCGGGCCCTGTTCGCCGAGCACTCCCAACCCGATCGTCTCCGGATGGCCGTAGAAGGCCACGTAACGTCGAGGTTGGTCCTCGGGAAAGACGTGAAAGCCGCCGCCTGGCACCTGGAGACCGCTCGCCAGCACCGCCAACTCCCACTCGTGCGCATCGGGCACGACGCCGATGTATCGGATCGCCCCCGGCGGTGCGCCGGCGAGGACCGCTCCAATCTCGGGAAACCCCAAGATGTCGCCCGGGTCATAGGCGACAACCGTCGCCCCGGCCACCCTGCCGCTGGCCGCAGCAGAGAGTATGGCCACAGGTTGGGCCGCATCCATCAGCCAGACCGCGACCGAGTTGGTCGGTTGGGCGAGCCCGGTGACCACAGCGGCCGAATCGATCGCCACCGGTGGCGAGCCGGTGGCCGGGCTCGCATCGGTTTGAGGCAGCACCACCTTGTCGCGGCCCGCCATCGCCGCCATCGTCTCGAGCACGGTTGAGGCGTCCGGCATGGCAGGGAGACGAAGCTCCTCCGTGACGCCGAGGGCGTCCCGCGCCGTGTCGACTGCCTCCTCGATCGTGGGACGGATCACATCTGCGTCGGGAGGCGTGATCACATCGACGTCGCCCAGCAGGTAGACCCGACTTGGCTTGAGACGTCCCAGTTCCGCGGCCAGCTGCGGGTGGGGATGGAGCAGCGGGCCTTCGAGGGCCGCCGCAAGCTGAGCAGCAGCAGCGACCTCGTTCAGATCAGACTCGCCCACCACGACCACGTCCCCAGCACACAAAAAGAGCTCGCCCGACAGAGTGAGGGCGTCACCGGCGACCGAGCCGGTCGCCACCGGCGCCGCCCCGCTGGTGACGTGGACGCAGCCCCGCGCGATGGGGCCCGTCGTGCTGGTGGTGCTCGGAGCCGCGACGCTCGTGCCGGCGCTGGTCCCCGCGGTGGGTGTTGGTGTCTCCGCCACAAACGAGCTGCAGGCGCTCACCATCAGCGCGGAGAAGGCGATGCGAACGACGTGGTTCATGCGACTCCGGAGCCGTCGGCAGCGTAATGGCCAAAGATGGCTAGAACCGGCGTTGTGTCTTCCAGATCAAACCGACCGCAATCAATCCGGTCCCGGTCATCCAGACTCCGACCGGCACGAAGAAGGAAAGGAACAGACAGGAGAGAAGGCCGACCCAGGCGGTCCAGCGCCCGCGATCGAGCCGAAGTGCTGCCAGATTCGTGATGCCGTAATAGAGCAGCACGGTGAACGCCGAGAACGTCCAGGCGAGTGAAATGTCTCCGATCAGAGCGATGACGGCGATCGGCACCGCGGCGGTGATGATGGCGACGACAGGCACCGATCGTCGATCGAGGCGGGCAAGAGGCTCGGGCATGTCGAGTCGGCGGCCCATCGCCAGCCACACCCGGGAGAGCCCCAGGACCAGGTTCACCAAGACCCCGAGCATGGCGGTCACCGCTCCGATCGTCACCACTGTCGAGAACGGCTGGGCAACGAGGTCGGCCGGCGTCGTGCCCCGCCCGACGCGGAGGCCCCAACTCGATCCGGCGATGGCGCGGCCACCGATCTCCACCAGCGCATAGAGGGTGGTGGCAACGACCAGGGTCACGATCACCGCCCGTGGAATGGTGCGAGCGGGCCGATGAACCTCTTCGCCCATGGTGGCAATGCGCCCGTATCCGGTGTAGGCGAGGAAGATGAAGGCGATCGCCGGAAGCAGGCCGCTCGTCGTCAGGCCGCCGCCCCGCCAAAACAGCACTCGGCTGGGCAGTGAGCCGAGTTGGGCGATCCCGGCCAAGGCGAAAGTGATCAGTGCCCCCACGGTCAGGATCACCAGGACGGTGTTCACCACGGTTGTCCGTTTCAGACCCGCCAGCACCAACAGAGTGACCGCGGTCACCGCGACGATGGCGACGATGCGCCGGTCACCAGGGATGCCGAGATAGAGCGCAACCCCGAGGGCTGCGGTGGCGGCAGAAGCCGTCTTCGCCAACAGGAACAGCCAGCCGGCACTGAACCCCCACCAGGGACCAAGAGCCTGATAGCCGTACTCGTAGGTGCCACCCGCCACCGGGAACCGTCCGGCCAGATAGGCAGATGAGAGACCGTTGAAGACGGCGACCAGGCCGGCGATAGGGATTGCCAGGAGCACGGCATCGCCCCACATTCCCGAGGCGACCCCAATCGCGACGAAAGCCCCGGTGCCGAGAATCGAGCCCAGACCGGTGACGATTGCCCCGCCGATGCCCATTTCGCGCTCGAGGCTCTGGTGCATCAGAAGAGAGTTTCCGGCTCGGCCTTCTCCCGAAGCTCAGGACCGTTGTTCTTCACCGAGTTGACCCTGCTTGACACGACATGCTCCATGACGTTCTCCGGGTCTATGGGTCGGAGCATGGATGCCGCCGCCTGGGGATCACGCAGGGTTCGATCGAGCCATGCGTCCCACACCTCGGGCACGAGCGAGATCGGCATTCGGTCGTGGATCGCTGAGATCACGCCTTCGGCGCCGGTGGTGATGATCGAGCAGGTCCGATGCCAGGTGTCGGCCTCGGAATCCAGTCTCGAGGCCCATATCCCGGCGAAGACCATGGGATGGCCATCGGCTCGGTACACCCAGTGCGGGGTTCGTCCCAGATCCTTGGGCTCCCATTCGTAGAAGCCGTCACCAGGAATGAGACACCGCCGGCGGGAGAACGACTCGCGGAAGGCGGCGGTGGTGGCGACAGTCTCGGCGCGGGCGTTGATATGGATCGACTTGGTGTCCTTGGCCCAGTGCGGGACCAGACCCCAGGGCATCGACCCGAGAGTCCGCGCACCGTCCCTTTCTGAGATCACGTAAATGGGATCGGTCGGAGCGACATTCCAGTTCGGCTCCAGCGCCTCGGTCAGAACATCATCGATGCCAAAGTACTCGGCGTAGAAATCGAGATCACCGGTTATCGAGAAGCGACCGCACACAGGATGTCAGGTTAGAGGCGACGGCAGGTGCTCAACCCGTGGAACGCACCCTAAGAAGGGTCTCGAACAGGTCGGCGACACCTGAAGGATCGGGCACGGTCAGGTTGGCGAGGGTTGGCCCTCTGCCCACGTGTACCCCCAGGTCACCTTGTTGGAGCGTGGCGAAGACGCTCTCGTCGGTCACATCGTCTCCCATGAACAACGCCCGGTCCACTCCGAGTGATCGTCTCAGTTCCAGGAATGCGACACCCTTGTCCACTGACGAATCGGTGAGCTCGAGGATCTTCTTTGCCTCCAAGAGTTTCAAGCCCTTGATCTTCCGTGCCTCAACCCGCAGACCCTCGACCGTGTCGTCGGGATCGGTCACCGACCGGTAATGGAATCCCACAGCTCGGGTCTTGTGCTCGACTCGTGCCCCCGGTGTGGCATTGACTGCGGCGTCCACCAATGCCCGGGCCTGGGCCAGCGCCGGTGTCTCCGGTCCGGTGGTGTTCCCGTGGTCGGCTCCGTGCTCACCGATAAGCACGAACCCGGGGTGATCGAACCGTCTCATGAGGTCGGCCCGTCTTCTCCCGCTGATCACGGCCACTGTGGTGTGATCGAGATTCGCCAATTCCTCCAGAGCGGTCTTGGATCGGGCCAATGGGGTGGCGAGATCGGGATCATCGACGATCTCGGCCAGAGTCCCGTCGAAGTCGCTGGCGATGAGGAGCCGAGGAGCGTTGGCGATCTCCTCGATCACCTGTCGATGGCCTCGAGATTGTGCTTGGCCCAAGAGTGAACATCCCAGCGACCGACTGACCGCCTCAGTCTGGCCATCCGTCGGTTCTGCTCCTCCGGCTCCATCACCACCGCGGAATGAAGCGCAACCGCCAGACCATCGATGTCGTAGGGGTTGACTATGAGCGCATCGCCCAGACGCTCGGCCGCTCCGGCGAACTCGCTGAGGATGAGCGCCCCGGTGTTGTCCCGCCGGGTTGCTACGTATTCGAGGGCGACGAGGTTCATCCCGTCTCGCAGCGGTGTCACCAGCATGACGTCGGCTGTCAGGTAGGCTCCGACCAGGTCGGTGAAGGGGAAAGTCCGGTATAGATAGTGGATCGGGGTCCAGGCGGCGCGGGCGAAACGGCCATTGATTCTGCCCACCAACTCTTCGACCAAACGTCTGATCAGCTGGTATTCGCCGACGTCCTCGCGGCTCGGCACCGCGATCTGGACCAATGAGACCTTGCCGATCAACTCAGGGTGTCGCTGCAGCATCACTTCGAACGCCCGAAGCCTGAGGTCGATCCCCTTGGTGTAGTCGAGACGGTCCACACCGAGGATCACATGCTCCGGGTCACCCAGGTCGTGTCGGAGGCGTGAGGACATGGCAAGTGCCTCGGGACTGTTGGCCACGGCCCTGTTCTCGGCGACATCGACCGAGATGGGAACAGCTTCGGCTCGGATGCGACGTCCCTGATACTCGAGTGAGGATGCCGGGCCAGTGGCCCCGGCTATCTCTCTGGCGGCCGCCGCGAAGTTCAGCGTCGCCCTCCGGGTCTGGAACCCCAAGTAGTCCGCCCCGAGCAACCCTTCGAGCACCTGGGCACGCCAGGGGAGTCGTTCGAAGATGTCGAGGGGGGGAAAGGGGATGTGGAGGAAGAAGCCGATACTCGCCTCTGGCACTCTCCGGCGCACCATTGCCGGAACCAGTTGCAGCTGATAGTCGTGTACCCAGATCGTGTCGTGGGGACCGGCGGCGCGGGCCACAACCTTGGCGAATCTGTCGTTGACTTCGATGTGGGGCCGCCACCAGTGGCGATGAAACTGGAGTGGGCGGATGGCGTCGTGATAGAGCGGCCAAATGGTGCCGTTGCAGAACCCGTCGTAGTGATCCACGATCTCTTCTTCGCTGAGCACAACGGGTCGGTTCTGGATTCCGGCCGCCCGGAATGCCCGTGATCTTCCGCCTGGCCCGCCATTCCAACCAACCCAGACCCCACCACGCTCGCGTAGCACGGGCGCCAGGGCGGAGACCAGCCCACCGGGGCTGGCGCTCCACGCCTCGGACTCCTCATCCCAGGCGACAGGCAGCCGATGGGCTGCCACTACCAGCTTGCCACCTACCGGGTTGTCGTCCATCTCGTTTGACCATACCCGGGCTTCTCATCGGCAAAAGCGGCGTTCCCCACATAGGCAACACCTCTGCCATCATCGAACGTCATGCTCGCCGCGCTGAACATCGTCGCCGTCGGTCTCGGTGTCGCCGCCGGGGGTTTGTCGGCAACCATCATTTCACTGGCCCTGGGCGGGCTGCTGACCGTGCTCGGAGTCGAGAATGGCGCGGACATCGGGTTGGTGGTGGGTGTGGTTGGCGGCTTGGCTCTGGCGGGATGGGTATCGGGCCACATGGCCAAGCACTCCGAGCGATTCCACGGCGCCGTCACCGGGCTGTTGTTGGCCGGAGTGATGATCCTCGTCGCCAGGCTGGGGGGAAGCCCGGCCGCGACCCCGGCCGTGATCTGGCTGGCGGTGGTGGCGATGGTCACCGCCGGTTCGACTGGTTGGCTGGCCGGTCGACGTAAGCGCTCGATCTCGTAGAATCAGGAGTGCGAGCTCGCCGGGCGACCGCGGTCGAGAGATCGAGGAAAGTCCGGACTCCACAGGGCAGGGTGCTGGGTAACTCCCAGGCGGGGTGACCCGACGGAAAGTGCAACAGAGAGCAAACCGCCGATGGCCCTTTGGGCACAGGCAAGGGTGAAACGGTGAGGTAAGAGCTCACCAGCGTCGCAGGTGACTGTGGCGGCTTGGCAAACCCCACCCGGAGCAAGGCCAAGCAGGGACGACGACGGCCCGTCGATCGAGTCCCGGGTAGGCCGCATGAGCGTGTCGGCAACGATACGTCGAGATGGATGGTCGTCCATGACAGAATCCGGCTTACAGGCGGGCTCGCAACCGTCGCAGGGGGCCCCGATAGGGGCCTTCTGCGCGTCAGGACCTCCGTTACCGGGCACGCGGTTGGCCTGGGCTATCGTATATCGTCGAACAACGATGATTGAAGCATGACGAGCCACCTCGAGACCGACATCCAACGAACCGACGCGGTGGTGGCTCGACTGTCGTTATTGGATCGCTTCCTGCCGGTTTGGATCGTGACCGCCATGGTGTTGGGGTTGGTGCTCGGTCGTGTTGTCACCGGGCTCGACGAAGTCCTCGACCGGGTCAAGATCGACACCGTCTCCCTCCCCATCGCCCTTGGCCTGTTGGCGATGATGTACCCGGTCCTCGCCAAGGTGAAGTACCGGAAGATGGGCTCTGTCATCGACCGGCGTTCCCTCGTCATGTCTCTGGTGCTGAACTGGGTGATCGGGCCGGCGTTGATGTTCACCCTTGCCTGGGTGCTCCTGCCCGACCTGCCCGAGTACCGCACCGGCCTGATCATCGTTGGCCTGGCCCGGTGTATTGCCATGGTCCTGATCTGGAACGATCTCGCCTGTGGCAACCGCGAGCTGGCAGCGGTGCTGGTGGCGATCAACTCGGTGTTCCAGATCGCGGCCTATTCGCTGCTCGGCTACTTCTACCTGGAGCTCTTGCCCGGTTGGCTTGGTCTCGATTCAGACGGCATAGACGTGACCGTGTGGGGGATCGCCAAGTCGGTGTTGATCTTCCTGGGAATCCCGCTGCTGGCTGGGTTCCTCACCAGGATCTTCGGCGAGCGAGCCAAAGGGACGCGGTGGTACGAGGAGCGCTTCTTGCCGCGTATCGCCCCGCTCGCTCTGTGGGGCCTTCTTTTCACCATCATCGTCTTGTTCGCCCTGCAGGGCGAACAGATCACCAACGCTCCTTGGGACGTTGCCCGGATCGCGGTGCCGTTGGTGGTGTACTTCGCCATTATGTGGACTGGCTCGTTCGTCGCCGGGATGAAGCTGGGACTGCCCTATGACCGCAACACCTCTATCGCGTTCACGGCCGCGGGCAACAATTTCGAGTTGGCTATCGCGGTGGCGATCGGTGTGTTCGGGGTGGCGTCAGGTCAAGCGCTGGCCGGAGTAGTAGGCCCGCTCGTCGAGGTCCCGGTATTGGTCGGCCTCGTCTACGTCGCCTTGTGGGCGCGTCGGCGTTATTACCCGGGCCATCCCGCCGGGGCGACCGAGGGAGCCGAGACATGACGTCGGTGCCCCACCCCACCCCAACCACCTCGATCGAAGAGTGTCACGTCCCCCCAGAGGCCGGAATTGTGGTCGCACCACCCGACGACGAGACCTTGGCCGCCCTGGCCAAGGCGATCGGTCACCCGGCCCGGCTGTTGATCCTGCGTCTTCTCGCCGATCGGGAGACGTGTATCACCGGTGACGTTGTTGCCGAGCTTCCTCTCGCCCAGTCGACCGTCTCGGAGCACCTCAGGATCCTGCGTGAGGCCGGTTTGATCCGGGGCGAGATCGAAGGACCGCGCACGCGCTATTGCATCGATGCCGGCGGCCTGGCCCTGCTCAAGGCCGGCATCACCGTTCTGTGAACGTTCGGGATAGCCGGATCGCCGGGCCTCCGCCAAAACCACCCGACGCCTACCCCAAGGGATAGCCTGGGCTCAGGAAACCCTCGACGAGCCGAATGAGTCGAAGGGTGAGGACTCGACGAGGAGGCGCCGGAATGGTCATCAACAAGTACTTAGCCGAGTTGCTGGGGACCTTCGTCCTTGTGTTTCTTGGTTCCATGACGATTCTCGGTGTGGGTGGAGCGACCGGGGCCGCGGAGATCGTCGCCATCGCCTTCGGCTTTGGTCTCGCCCTGCTTGCCGGGATCTGGGCTGTCGGGCACGTCTCGGGCGGGCACTTCAACCCAGCAGTGACCCTGGCGATGTTGCTGGACGGCCGCACCTCATTCGGGGACGCCATTGGCTATTGGATCGCCCAATTCGCCGGAGCCGGCGTGGCCTCATTGGTGGTGATGGCCGCCTCCAGCCAGGACACGGTGGCTGGGACCGTGACCGGTTATCAAACCCTCTCGACCGGCATTCTCATGGAGATCGTGCTCACCGCAGTGTTTGTCTGGGTGATCCTCTCGGTGACGCTACGTGGCGCCAACCACGCCCCGGCGGCCATTGCACTCACCCTGGTCGGAGTCCACATAGCGGGCATCCCATTCAGCGGTACCTCGGTGAACCCTGCCCGTTCCTTCGGGCCAGCGGTGGTCTCGGGAGAGCTCGAGCAGCTATGGGTTTACATCGTGTTCCCGTTGGTCGGTGGAGCGGTCGCCTGGGCGCTGCACAAACTGTTCCCAAGCGAATCCTGACCTGAATCTGCGTTCGAATGGCCGTCGGCGAGACGCCTATCTGAACAGTGGTTCGTCGCCGAAATCTTCCAGACCCATCACCCAACCGGCGGGCAACGACCAATGACGTGCCCCCTTGATCATCGAATCGAGCTCAAAGCGGGTCGGCCGAGCGTCGTTGCTCGGTGACGCCTTGGCCACAAAGGTGAGACAGTCGTACTTGTTGCCTTCCCGATCGACGGCCTTGATCTCCCAGTCGGCAACCCTTCCCTCCGCCTCTTCGGCATCGGTCAGGCCGGGCACCTCGTCGTGAGGGATATCGAAGACCGCCCCCCACACCGTGTGACCGGTCTCGGCTACGAGACTTGGTAGACCGCTGACTTCGTCCGAGTCGACGAACACCAGTCGGGTCTCTGGAAAGTGGGCAGTGAACCGAAACCGTGCGTTGGGAACGACGACACCGATCCGATCGGGGTCGAGAAAGGATGCATAGGCGAAGTAGAGCGTCGGCTTGGTCAAGGAGGGCAGTCTACCGGCCCCTCTTGGTTCTCCGGTTCGGGGGTGGTTTTACCCCAGGCTTATCGGGCGGCCCTATCGTTGTCGCGGTGTCGCGAAGCATGGTTCGATTGGGGCTCGCCTTTGTGGTGCTGGTCGCAGCGTGCAGCGAGGGCTCCGGTGGGGAGCCAGAGCCCACCATCTCGGACCAAACCCCGACGACCGTCGTGGAAACCACGGCCACCGTGACTCCGAGCAAGCAGCCCTCCTCTGACCGTCAGGCGGCTCCCGATTTCACCCTCCAACTGGGGGACGGGGGCAGCTACACCCTCTCCGAGGGAGCCAAACCGGTCTATCTGGTTTTCTGGGCGGAATGGTGACCGACCTGTCGACGGGAGTTGCCCGTCGTGGACAACCTGGCCGCCGAGTTCTCAGATCGCATCGACTTCGTCGCCCCGGCATGGAAGGCGGACCTGGACGCCACCACGGCGCGAGCCGAGGAGTTGTTCCAATCAGGGGAGGTGCTGTGGGGTCTCGACCAGGACGAGGAGATCTTCGCCCTTTACGGCGTGCCTTATCAACCGGTGACGATCCTGATAGGCGCCGATCGGACCGTGTACGAGACATGGCCCGGATTACGCGACGAACAAGAGATCAGAGAGGCGTTGGAGCGTCTGATCGACGCAGATCAGTAACGCCTTAGTATCTCCAGGTGCAACTGTTATCACCGCCGACGAGGGATTCATGACGTACAGGACCCAGCCAGACGGCCGGCCGACTGGGTGGCGCGACGAGCTCCTCGAGTTGGAGCGCCGACTTCTCGATCCCGAGGTTCGGCACTCACTGGTATCTGTTGACCGGCTCCTCCACCCAGAATTCATCGAGTTTGGAAGTGGCGGGCGGGTTTACAACAAGGAGATGATGGTGAGCATCATGGTTCGGGAAGAGCCGGCGTCGGTGATGATCCGCGACTTCTCGGTGAGAGAGCTTGCCGAGGGAGTCGCCCTCGTCACTTATCGGACGGTCGGCATGGAGGGCAAGGAAGCCCGCCGCAGCTCGATCTGGGTCCGCCAGCTGTCTCGCTGGCAAGTCATCTTCCATCAGGGTACGAGGATCCCGAGTCGGCTCAGCCTCGGCTGATCCCGGCCCGCAATCCGACACACTCCTAGGGTCGGGCACTCTTGAGGCGTTTCGAGCTCTTGTTGGTCTATGGGGAGCTATTCGCCGTCGCTTGGCCGGCGCTGTTCGGAGTGAGGACCCGTCGTGGCATCGTTGCCGGGCTGATGCTGGCCCTGTTCGTGTTGCAATGGCAGTCGGAGGGTCTCCGTTGGCAGATGATCCCGGCGTACGCCGCTGCCGTCGGGCTTTCGGTGGGTGACATCCTGGCGGTCGAGCGAAAGCTCGACTGGACTCATCGCATCTCGCGGGGGATCTTTGGTCTGGCCGGCGTTGGTCTGGCGGCAGTGCTGCCACTGGCGCTCCCGGTCCCCGAGCTCCCGGTTCCATCGGGGCCAGAGCGAATCGGGACAGTGACCGTCGAGTTGATCGACAGTGAGCGCGAGGAGATCTATGGGCTTCGTCCCGGTGGGCCGCGACGGCTCGTGGCCCAGGTCTGGTATCCAGCGCTTCCCGAGGGTGATGCCCAGCCGGTCCTGTTGAGCGAAGACTGGGACATCGTGGCCCCGGGGGTGGCGAAACTGCTCGGGCTTCCCGGTTGGTTCCTCAGACACACCCGATTCGTCGAGTCCAATTCCTATCCCGCGGCCCCGGTAGCCCCCGGCACGTTCCCGGTGGTCCTCTACAGCCATGGATGGACCGGGTTCCGGGCCATCGCAGCGAACCAAATCGAGAATCTGGTCAGCAACGGATTCATGGTGGTGGCCGTCGATCACACCTACGGGGCGGTGGCAACCAGGTTCGGCGACGGTGATGTCGTGGTGTACGACCCAGCCGCTCTCCCCGATATCGAAGAGGTGGGGGAGGACCCTTATGAGGAGGCCAGCCAGAACCTGATCGGGGTCTTCTCCGACGACCTGGTGACGGTGGTCAACGCCCTCGAAGAGGGAGCCGATGGCCCCTTCGGGGCTATCGCAGGAAGTGCAGACCTCTCCCGCTTGGGTCTCTTTGGTCACTCGGTCGGCGGCGGCGCCGTCGTCAAGTTCTGTCTCGAAGACGAGAGGTGCGACGCGGTGCTGGGCCTCGACCCCTGGGTGGCACCCATTCCCGATCGGGTCGTTGCCGTGTCCGCGGTGAAGCCCGCCCTCTTCATGCGCTCGGATGATTGGAGGGGTGACGAGAACGATGCCATCCTGAGAGGGATCGCCGAGCGGTCGACCGAGACCACCTACTGGGTCGGCGTTGAGGGAGCGTCCCACAATGACTTTGTCCTGGCACCGATCCTCTCTCCGTTCTCCGATCGGTTCGGGCTGACCGGGCCGATCCCTGCCGGCCGGATCATTCCCATCATCGACCGCTACCTGGTTGGCTTCTTCGACGTCCACCTGCTGGACACCGGCTCGGCCGCCCTGGACACCGCCAGTTTTGACGAAGTGTCGGTAGAGGTGATCCGCCCCTAGCGGCCCGTCGCAAAAATACTGGCGGTGTCTCTCCGGCCCTCGACGCGCCTGGCTGCGTCCAAAATGCTCGCCGCAGCTCTGGCTGCGACTGCGCTTTTCTCCTTGCCAGACACGCCGTTGACTCGGAGACACCCTCGCCCTATTTCAGCGACAGACCCCTAGCGGTCGCCCGCCGCAGCTCACGCGTCGGGTCGTTGTTGGGTGTCGCCGGTGATCTTTTGACCCGGGCTCTCGCCACGCCTTATGGCATCGATGGTGGCCCCGAGCACGAAGGCATCAGCCTCGCCGATGATCTTTCCCACCACCACACCGTCGGGGTTGATGAAGAAGGTCTCGGGTATCCCGAACACTCCATAGGCGATGGCCGCCCTGCTTCCCGGGTCGGCCAGGTATCGGGTGGCCTGCGACGTCCCCGCCTCGGCGAGATAGGCGAGCGAACGGTCGGGATCCTCCTGATAGGCGACCTGGACGAAGGTGACACCCTGATCGGCGAACGAGTCGGAAGTGGCAACGAGATCGTCGTGCTCCTCCCGACACTCGAAGCACCATGAAGCAAAGAAGTTGAGCACAACGATCTCGCCGGACAGATCGGAGAGCGACAACCTGCCCGAGCCGTCGAGATGGTCGAGCTCGAACTCGGGAGCGGGCTGGCCGATCAGCGGTGACTCGACGAGACCCGGGTTGGAGCCAAACCGGGATGCCAGCACCACGGCAAAGACGATTGCCCCGCCCACAACGGCGAGCGCCACCCACCGCATGACGCGTCCGCTCATTGGCAGTCCTCTCCATCTTGGGCCAGTCGAAGGTCGGACTCGACTCTGGTCCTGGTCTCAGTTGCCAGCTCTGGGTCGCCAAGCAGGCCCTCGAAGATCTGGGCGGCGGCCTCGGCTTCGCCGCTGCCACACCATCGGATCAAGGCCAAGGCGTAGAGAGCGACGCTTGACTCGGGATCGATGGCGAGGGCCTCGTCGACAAGCCGGGTGGCGGTCTCCACCTCACCGTTGCCGTCATAGGCCATCCAGCCGAGTCGGACCAGGGCGGTGATTGCCTGGGCCGGGTCCGCCTCGACGTCCTCGGCCACGACGAGGTAGTGGGGGAACGCCGAGCGATAGTCACCGAGCTCGAAGTAACGCTCGGCCAGGGCGAGCCGCATCCCGTTCACCTCAGGGTTGTCGAGGTTGGCTGCGATCACCGCCTCCATTGTCTCGTTGCTCACGTCGGCCAGGTCCTGGTCGCCGAGATCGGCTGCCCCGGACGCCGAGGCTGCACGGTCCTGAAGCGAGTTGCTGGCCAGAACCACAATGGCGGCGAATGCCGCGACGAGGATCAACCCACCGGTGAGGAGGCGGGTGCGGCTTCTTTGCCCCGAGGGAGAGACGGAAACCTGCTCCGCAGGCCCGGGGTGTCTCTTCCACCAGGCAATCACTGCCAGACCTACAACCAGGGCGGCGACCGGTGCGACCCACAGCACCAGCGTGTTTCCGCTTGGCGGCGGATCGAGCAGTAGGGCACCGGAGTACGAGGACAGCAGCTCGTCGATGATCTGTTGATCGGAGAAACCAGCGGCCACCCGTTCCGAGACCAGGTCCATCATGTCCTCGGCCATTGGCGACGGTGAGTTGGCTATCGACTCGCCCTGGCAGACCGGGCATTTGATGCGTGCACCGATCTCCTCGACGCGATTCACGGTGGCGGGCTGGGTCGAGATCAGGAACAGCAGAGCCACGGCCATGACGACGATCAAAGTGGCCGTGGTGAGACTGCGGGCGCGGTCAGACATGGGCCACCACCCGATCTCTCTCGGCGGCCCGCTCCGTGCGGCGGACGGCCAGCGACCAGAAGCCACCGGCCGCGGTTGTCAGACCGCCCAGCCAAATCAGCCAGATCATGGGTGAGGTGTCGAGGTCCAGGACGATCGTGTCGGCGTCGATCCTCCGCAGCGTCAGATAGAGGTCTCCGTCGGCCCGGGTCATGACCGCGGGGGTGATGACGGCCGTGGCCGTGGCCTGGTAGAAGTTGAGCCGTGGCTCGAGGGTGGTCAACCGGCGATCTTCTTTCAGCACGTCTATCCGAGCCCCCTGAACGACGCGGTTTGGCTCGTTGCGTCTGAAAGGAGAGTCGTAGACCAGGGTGTATCCGGCGAAGTCGACGGAGTCGCCGGGTGCCATCTCGACCTGGTGATGCGCGGGCAGGTTGGCGGCGAAGGCGATGCCGACCGCGATGAGGACCACACCGACGTGGCTCAGTTGCCCCGCCCAGAACGCCTGGTCGTTGCCCAGCACGGTCCGGATCTCGCTGGGCAGCGGGCGACCGGACTTCTCCGTCCGGCTCCGGGCTAGTTCTAACAACAGCCCGACGATGGCGCTGGATACGAAGAGACCCAAGGTGACCGCGAGAACCACCCATCCCACCCGGGTCACGATCAATGCGGTCACGATGCCGGCGGCCAGGGCGACGATGGTTGGGCCACGCAGCCGTCGCCACAACAAGCCTGGCGCGGCGCCCCTCCACGGTGTCACCGGGCCGAACCCCATCGTCAACAGGAGCAAGAAGGAGAGGGGCACGGCGAGACGATTGAAGAACGGCTCGCCGACTCCGACCTGGGTGCCGGTGAACGCCTCGAGCAGGAGGGGATAGGTGGTACCGATCAGGACCACGAAGGCGTAGACGGCGAGGAGGAGGTTGTTGACGAGGAAGCTGCCCTCCCGGGACACAAAGCTCTGGATACGCGGCGAAGTGGCCACCAGGTGCGACCGCATCGAGAAGAGAGTGAACGATCCCACCAGGACGAGGACCATGAACCCGAGCAAGGCGGGCCCGATGGCCGACTGGGTGAAGGAATGGACTGAGTTGATCGTGCCGGACCGGGTGAGGAAGGTGCCGAGAATGGTGAGGGCAAAGGCGCTGATCACGAGCACGAAGTTCCACGCCTGGAGCATCCCGCGCCTTTGTTGCACCAGACCCGAGTGAATAAACGCCGTGGCCACCAGCCAAGGCAGCAGGGAGGCGTTCTCTACCGGGTCCCACGCCCAGTACCCGCCCCAGGACAGGACCTCATAGGCCCACCACCCGCCCAGGACTATGCCCAGGGTGAGGAACGACCATGCCACCAGGGTCGATCGATGACTTCTCTTCAACCACTCCGGGCCGGGCACGCCCAGTGACAAGGCCCCGATCGCATAGGCGAAGGGGACAGTGAGCCCGACGTAGCCCACATAGAGCACCGGTGGGTGGATGGCCATCAGGAAGTGGTTCTGGAGGAGCGCATTGGGCCCCGGCCCATCGGCCGGCACATCAGCTGCCGCCAGCGGCCACGGGCTGGAGGCGGCACAGCCGGTGGAAAGTGCCTCCACACAGACTTCGAACGGATTGGAGACGGTGACCATCAGCCCGAAGAAGAAGATGGCGACCCCACCCATGACGGCGAGGGCCGCCGCCCCCAGTCGGTCCGGGGAGCTGCGGTATTTGAGTGTCATCGCCCAGATGAAGACCGCCAAGACCAAGCCCCAGAGGATGATTGAGCCTTCGAGAGCGGCCCATGCGGTCGCCACGTCGAAGGGAAAAGGGGTAGTTGTGGCATGGTGATTGGCAACATATGCCAGGCTGAAGTCGTCGCTGAGCAGAGCGAGCTCCATCGCTGCCATCGCGATCACCGCACCCGAGAGCACCAGCCTGCTCGGCGCGACCAGATCGGAGGAACCTCCTCGGGCGACGCGAATCCCTCGCACCACGAGGACAACGGCGCCGGCCAGCGCCGAGACGACACCCGCCGAGCCCAGAAAGGCCAGCATCAATCCTCCGGGTAAGCCCCGCCCTCCTCGGGGACTTCATAGTTCTCGTCGTGGCGGATCAGGGCGACGTCGGCTTCGAAGATGTCCCCCGACCATGACCCCTCCAAGAGCAGGGGGACCTCTTCACCAAAGAGTGACGGCTCGGGACCCATCAGGGTGACTGCGACGACTGCTCCACCATCGGTCATCAGGAAGGAGGTCGAGGCGGAGCCCTCGTCGATCGTCCCGGGAACCACGGTCCCGGCCAGGCGGAATCGCTCACCGTCGGGAAAGTCGGCCCTCTGCTCGACAGCCTCGGTCGGGTAGAGGTAGTAGGTCAGATTGTCTCCGAGTCCGTTGAGGGTGAGGGCTACGACGATGGCGATCACACCTCCGATGCCGAGGTAGACGAATCTGCGGTGGGCCACGTTCAGCCTTTGGCCCGACGGCGACGCAGGTGGAGATAGCCGGCGTAGCCGACGACAACGGCATACGAGATGGCGAAGGTGCCGATCACGATCGCCAGGTCAGACATCCTTCACCTCCGAGAGCCGGGGCGGCGTGACGGCGTCGGGTTCACGAGCAGTCTCGGCAGCAGACGCCTCCTCGAGCCGGGCCAGGTGAAGTCTGGCCACCAGTAGGGCAAAGTAGAGATAGGTGATGGCGACGAAGTTGACCAGCAGCGCCATCAGCATCTCGCGGGGCATGGTGGCCCCGTCGGGGCGGATCGATTGGGTCTGGTGCAAACTGCGGAACAGGTTCACCGAGAAGTAGACCAATGGCACCTGGATTACCGCGATCGCGCCCAACAGTGCCGATCGTTTCGCCCTCATCTCGGGATCGGGGATCGCCCGGCGCAGGGCCAGATAGCCGATGTACACGAAGAACATGACCGCAGTCGAAGCCATCCGCGGGTCGGCCCAATCCCAGGCCCGGCCCCATACCGCCTGCCCCCAGACCATCCCGGTGAACAGCCCGGTGGCGGTGAAGACCACTCCCAGCTCTACTGAGGCCATTGCCAGCCGGTCCCAACGCGGTGTCCTCCGGATGAGCCACATGATCGAGGCGAAAGCGGTGACCCCGAAAGCGAGGAACGCCACCCACATGAAAGGGGCATGCAGATTGAGGATCCGGCTGAACTCGCCCTGGAGGCGGTCGACGGGGGAGGTGAATGCGAACCAGAGCCCGGTGAGCACCGCAATCCCGGCGGTGGCCAGCAGAATCCGCACTCGGTTCATCTCGACGCCTCCTCCAGCGGCCGGGCCATGGCTACGCCGGCAACGGCGAGCGCCAGGTCGGTCGCGACCAGTAGTAACAGCCAGGGCAGGATACCGGTGTCACGAGCTAGTGATTCCAGCGTCTGCGATCCGCCGATCACGAGGGGAAGAGCGAGCGGGACGATGATCAGCGAGGCCAATGCCGTTCGGTTCCTCAGCCCGGCGGTTACCTCTCCGGCGAGGGTTCCCAGCTCGGTGAGCCCGACGGCGGTCAGACCTAGCCCGACGATCACGGGTATCGGCCAGCCTTCGGGGAGACGGGGGCTGTAGAGGACGATCATGGCGGCCAGCAGGACGACGAGAAATCCCACCATCAGCACCGAGCCGGAGATGGTGCGGCCCACGAAACGGGCCGCCGGATCAACCCCGAGCAGTGCGTAGAGGTCCCTGCGCTCCCGGTTGTCGTGTGCCGCCTGGCGCAAGGCCACTTGCATCCCGAACAGGATTCCAACCGCCCAGAACACCGCAGGGCCGATGAGTGAGATCGCGGACAGGTCCACTCCCAAGGCGAGGGGGAAGACCAGCAGGCCGACGACGGCGAAGGGAAGCACGACTCTGAGGACATCGCCCAACCGGCGCTCGACCCGTAGGTCGACCCGGGCGATCTCCACTGCCTGGGCCCAGAAGCTCACGTCACCGTCTCCAATCTCCCGGCGGAGAGCGTCATTACTCGGGCCGCCCGGTCGACCAGGTGGGCCTGGTCGTGGGAGACCATGACGACAGCGCCGTCCTGTTCGATGGTGCGCCCGATCAAAGCGTCGATCAGCTCCTGGGCATCGACATCGAGCCCGGAGAACGCCTCATCGAGTAGGAGCAATCGCGGTCTCGTGATCAACAGACGGGCGGCCTCGGTACGGCGGAGCATGCCAAATGAGCATGCGTCGCCTCTGGTCGCGGCAGCCCCGGCCAGACCCACGACCCGAAGTGCCGTGTCGATCCGCTCGAGGTCTGCCCCTATCAGCCGTGCCGCGTGCTCGAGGTTCTCCCGGATCGTCAACTCCGCGATCACGGCAGGTGTGTGACTCATGAGGCCGATGAATCGCCGCACGTCGTAGACATCGGGCGAGCCCAGCCTCGCCCCCAAGACGAAACCGCTGCCTTGGTCGGGTGAGATCAGTGTCGCCAGTAGGCGGAGAAGGGTTGTCTTGCCCGCCCCGTTGGGCCCGGCAACCCCGAGCACTTGCCCCGGCGAGATCTCGACGTCCAAGCCACGCAGGATGGACCGACCGCCCAGGGAGGCACCGGCCCGCTCGAGAATGGTGTTTGACCCCACGAGCGAAGTGTCATCCGACGACAACACAGACTCAAGTCCCCGCCGGGATCCGGTTGGCGAGAGCACGGGAGCCGAGCGTCGCGGCCATGAGCCCGATGACGACCCCGGCCAGATACCAGCCCCAAGGCCCGCCTCCCAACGACAGACGGAGCGGCTCGGTGATCAATCGGATCATGGCGACGGAGGCGAGGGCTATCCCGGACCGGAAAAGCGGCCGGAACGGGAGCCGGGAGATCCCCCACGCCGCGACGGCCAGCCCCAAGGCGGCATAGAGCTCCACAGGGTGCCTGGTGACCAGGCTCCCCGGATCGGCCCAGGCCCAAGGCAGGTCCGAGGCAGTGCCAAGACACGCGCTCCTCCAGAGACAACCGCCATGCCAGCCGGCCAGCCCCAGCGCCGCGGCAGGCGCGACGGCATCCAGGTATCCGATCTCCCCCCTCACCGACCACAGGTAGGCGATGATGGCACCCAGGGTGGCGGTGGCCGTGTGCACTCCGCCGCGGACGATGAGGATGTCTCCCGGGTTGGCGAGCGGACTTGTTCCTTGGATGAGCATCGCGGCCAGTCGTCCTCCGAGAAGACCTACCGCGGCCGCGCCCACCATGCGGTCACTCGAGTGGTCTGGGAGCCCCCGAGGCCACAGCCTGGTGCCAACCCAGATCGAGGCCACAGCCGTCAGGGACGCCCAGAGAAGCGTGAACTCCATATCAGGAGTCGAGCCGGAGCAACTCGTCGATGCCCAAGGCCAGCCCACGCTCGTCGATGATGCCGTTGTGGGTCCGTACCAGCTCCCCGCCCCGAGCGAAGAAGAAGGTGATGGGGGTGCCCAAGCCGGCATAGTGGTTGGGGATGGCGCGGTTTCGATCGAACACGTGCTCGAAGTCGAGACCGAACTCGACCAGGAAGGCCTTGGCATCCTCCTGGTTGTCTTGCACATCGACGCCTATGAACTCGATCTGGTCGCCGAAGGCGGTATGGGCGGTGTTGAGCAGCGGCGCTTCCGAGCGGCAGGGGATGCACCACGAGGCCCAGACGTTGACAACCGCCGGGCGATCGACAGCCACCAGCCTGGCTTCGAAGTCGGCGACGGTGACGGTTGGCAGGTCGAGGACACCGGATGTGTCGGTCACCGCTCGGCTGCACGAGCCCACGACGAGGAGGATGAGAGTTGCAATCAGGAGACGCCGCACAATCACGATTCTCTCACCGTGTGCTCTAAATCGTGAGCTTGGATACCTTTGTGCCCGCAGTGAGCACCGAAGTCGTCATCGAGCGCAGGTTCCGCGGACCCCCGGAGAGTGGTAACGGCGGCTACTCGTGTGGTGTCGTGGCCGAAGGGATCACCGGTGTGGCCATGGTTACGCTCCGGCTGCCGCCGCCGCTGGACCGCCCTCTGACCCTGACCGGCGACGGGGAGCGGAGCCGCCTGACTATTGGCGATCGGGTGGTGGGAGAGGCCTCCAGAGTGACACTCGAGCTCGAAGTGCCAGAGGTGCCGGAGCTCGACGTGGCTGTCGAGTCGTCCCGTCGCTATGCCGGCTTCGAGAGTCATCCGTTCGAGGAGTGCTACGTCTGCGGCCCGCTCCGCGATCCGGGCGATGGTCTTCGTCTCTTCCCCGGTCGGGTCGGTGAGACCACGACCGTGGCCGCCCCCTGGATTCCGGATGAGTCTTTGCGAGGTGGCGATGGCTTGGTAGACCGTCGCCATGTGTGGGCCGCACTCGACTGCCCGTCGTACTTCGGGTTGCCCGTACTCCCCATGGCTCTGTTGGGCCGTCTCACCGCTCAGATCGACCGGTCGCCGGAGATCGGTGAGCCTTTGGTTGTGATCGGCTGGCCCATCGAGGTCGATGGGCGGAAGTCGTTTGCCGGATCGGCGCTGGCCACGGCCGAAGGAGAGGTGTTCGCCAAAGCGGCTGCCATCTGGATAGAGATCGGTGAGCTACCGCCCGGGGCGACCGACCACTAGGCGAACCACCGGTCGGGAGGGCAGGGAGAGCGTCCCGGTGGCGTCAACCAGCCGGAGCCGGGCCCGCTCCATCCATTTCCAGATCAGGTTTGCCTCTTCAGCTGCCTCGACGCTGTGCGGGACGTCGAAGCCCCCCTCCTCGGTTATCTCCGGTGCCGGGCGCAGCTGGGGTGGGGAGCCGGTGGTCCATGTCGAGACCAACCGGCCGTGATCGACCAACATGTGGCTCCCCTGATCGCTCTCCAACTCGCAGTATCCCAACCCGTTGAGAGCGATCCAGGAGTTTCTCTTTTCGATGCTGGACGCCAGGGCTTCGTGACGGTCTCGGACCCAACCTGCCTCCTCGTATCGCTGCTCGATGGCGAGCTGTTCCATCCGTGCGGCCAGGGGGTCGAGAAGCAACTCGGGACACCAGGTGATTCCGTCGACGATCTGTTCGACTGCGCTTCGGTAGTCGGCCGCGGTCAGGGTGCCGTCACAAGGGCAGTAAGCGACACCCATCTGGGCGGGGGCGCAGCGAGCGGATCTGGTCCCGGGTCGGGAGGTGCAGCGGCGGATCAGGGTTGCGTCCCACAGGGCGGCTACCACCTGGTCGGCGGCGCGTTTGGATCGGAAAGGCCCGAGATAGGCGAGACCGTTCTCTTTGAGTGTCCTCACCACCGAGAGGCGCGGGAACACCTCGTCGGTCAGCTTGACCCAATGCGAGCTTTTGGGGGGTCGTGATCGCCGGTTGTAGCGGGGGTGGTGGGCGTGTATCAGTCGCAGCTCGGTGATTTCGGCCTCCAGAGGAGTGCGACAGGCGATGTGGTCGACCACGTCGAGCTCTCGCATCAGGTTCCCGATGCTGCGTCGCTGGTCGCCGTAGAAGTACTGGCGGACCCTCGCCCGCAGGTTGGTTGCCTTGCCCACGTAGATCACGTTGCGATGGCGATCGCGGAACAAGTAGACCCCGGGCTCTCTGGGTAGGGATTCGGTGAGGTGGATCTTGGAGTAGTGCGCCGACCCCTTTGCCTTCGGCAACTGGAGAAGGTCGTCGAGATTGGTCACGCCAAGACTGCCCGCTCGCTCCAGCAAGCCGTGGAATACATGGGCGGTGGCACGTGCATCGTCGAGGGCACGGTGGATGGGTGCGACCGGGCTGCGGAAGTGGGCCGACAGAGTCTTGAGCCGTAGGTTCCTCACCTCTTCCCTCACCAGGCGGCGAGCGATGCCGACGGTGTCGACGGAGTCGTTGGTGAGGGGTTGGTAGCCCAGCCGCGATGCGGCCGCATGGAGAAAGGAGAGATCGAAGCGCACGTTGTGCCCGACGATCACGGAGTCGCCGATGAACTCGAGAAACGCCGGCAACGCCTCCTCGATTCGGGGTGCGTCGATGACCATGAACTGGGTGATCCCGGTGAGGATCGTGATCGAAGGGGGGATCGGCGCACCTGGATCGACCAGTGTCTGGAAGGTTCCGATCAGCTCGCCGCTCCGGTACTTGACTGCACCGATCTCGGTTATCGCGCAGGTGAGGGGCGAGCCCCCTGTGGTTTCCAGATCGAGCACGCAGAAGGTGACGTCGAACAGCGGGGTGGACAGATCGTCGAAGCTCGGTTGAACCAGGGCTGACACGGCCCATTCGAGACTAAACCGAACACATGTTCGATGTCAAGGTTTCGGGGTCGTATACATGACTCAGTCGGGAAGGGTGCGGCTCCTACCATGAGGCGATGTCTTGGTGGCGTCGGATATGGAATTGGCTGGGGGACTACCAGACCGTCGTTTTCGTCTGGAGCTTTATCGGTTCTGGAGTCACGGTGCTCGTGATTTCAATACTCACCGCGCTGGAACCCTGGCAAATCGTGCTCTTGGGCGCAGTAGTTTTCGCATTAGTGCTGGCTGTTGTTGCAACCTGGTTTAAGCCTGACATTACGGCTACACCTACCGAACCGTCTGAGTTTTCAGCACCACCATCAGCGCTCTCCGTTCTGCCCAGGGCAACGCCGGAAGAGATGGCCCAAAGGGTTATTGAGGGGCGTCGGGTTCGGCTCACCGATCTCGTTGACGAAGAGGGCGTGCCTTTTATCTCAAACCGCGAGTTCCGCGAGTGCCTATTGGAAGGCCCCGCGATTCTCAGCCCGGTCGCTCCCCCGGGTCCTCATTTGAGAGGTCAGCAACGAACCGCCACCACCCTGGATTCGCTTGTGTCGGTGGTCGCCGAGAAACCGATCTCGGGCGTAATTGGAATTCTGAATCTGACGTTTCGGCAGTGCTACTTCTACCGCGTTGGGTTTGTGGTACCCGAACAAGCCCTTGACCATTGGCGCAGAACTTGGGCTACTGCCCTCGGCGTGGTTCTTTCAGCCGACCCTACGCAGCAGTCAACTCCCGATATCCAAGAACCTCCGACTCGCACAGACGAATGAGAGTGTCTCTGAACAGATACGGGTTTTTCCGGTTGTTGTACCGCCACTCCAACTCGTCCAGGTATGCGGGCAGATGCTTGATCGAGAGATGATGGTACGAACCGATGATCGACCGTTTCAGCAGTGACCAGACGCCCTCGATGGTGTTGGTGTGAACGTCTCCGCGCACCCATTCGTCGGCGCTGTGGTTGACCGTATGGTGGGTGGTGTCCTCGTCCCTGAGTTCGGGAACGGCCGTGTAGGCACGAAGGTCGTCGGTGTAAACGAACTTCACAGTGTCTTCGACGTTCTCGCGGATGAACTTGGAGAAGGCGGCGCCGTCGCGGCTGACGCCGATCCCGAGCTTGACCGATCCGCCCCGCTCCACCGCACCGAGGATGAGGGCCTTGTTCCCGGTGTAGTTCCGTCCCTTGCCTCTCACCTTGCCGCCGACGTACGTCTCGTCCATTTCGACGGTGTTGCCCAACAGGGTGTCGTCATCGACCATTGCCGCCCTGATCCGGTGGGTGAGATACCAGCCGGTCTTAGTGGTGACACCGACCATTCGGGACAGTTGAGCCGAGCTGATCCCTTTCTTGGATTGGATGATGAGGAAGGTTGCGAGAAACCATTTCCAGAGAGGAAGCTTGGAGTTCTGCAATACGGTGCCGACCCGAACCGAGAATTGGTAGTCGCACCCGTTGCACTGGAACAGTTTGCGAGTGGCGATGGTGCCGATCTCGGTCGATTCACACTTCGGGCAAGTGACACCATTGGGCCAACGCAACTCGGCCAACGCTTCAATGCACTTATCCTCAGTCCCGTATTCCTCGATCAATCGCGCGATGTCCATAATCATCAATCTACGGTGAGGGTGTGACAGAAATGGGTAATGACAACGGGGATAAACAAGAAAAAGCGGCGTCCGAATTAGACGACGAATCGTTGTTCGACCGACTGTTCCCTGATGCCGTGGTCGAGTGGGTGCGGGACACGTTCGGAGGGGAGGACGAGGAAGAGTGACGGCGGTCGAACTTGGATTGGCAATCTGTCCCGGGGCACCGCTTGATCACGGCATCGTTCAGGTCGTGAAGTCGTTCAACGATGCAGGAATACAAACCGCGGAGTCATGCGAGGGTGGCGATGGACACGCTTACACGAGGCCCACCGTGGTGTTGATTGGTGGGTCCGCTGAGGGTTGGCGCGCCCTATCGGTTTGCAAGGATCTGCGGTTCCCGGTTCGTTCGCTGGAGCGAATCTGGTTTGTTAGGGATGGCGAGCCTGTTGGCCCGACGTGGCATGTGACGTTCAGATCAACCGTCGAGGTCTTCACATGATCCGCACCGGTCCCAGTTGTTCGTTCCCCAGCGCTTGTTCTCTTCCTTTATCTGCTGGCCGTTCGGACAGTCCGAATAGTTGTGGTAGACGTCGGGATCGGTTGGTTCGATCGAGTAATAGTCGGCGGATGGGATGGCCATACGTTCTCCTGTCTCGGCCTTGCCCCGACCCTACTCGTCAACTGAGTCAGGTATACGACCCCCCAAGGTTTCGGTCCAACCGGCTCAGGCCTGCCGCTGCCGGAGCGCCTCGTAGGCGAGGATCGCGGTGGCCACGGACGAGTTCAGCGAGTCGGCGGCGCCAAGCATCGGGATCGACACGTCCAGGTCGGCCGCGGCCTTTGCCCGGTCGGTGAGCCCGTCGTGCTCCGACCCTACGAGCAGTGCGCAAGGCCCGGTGAGGTTCGCCTCCCAGAACGCGGTCTTCCCCTCGGTGTCCGCAGCCACGATGCGGATCGACCGATCCTGAAGCCATCGGAGGGCCGTGTCCAGATCCTCGACAGCCAACGGGACCGAGAACAAGGCCCCGATCGAGGCTCGGATCACATTGGGATTGAAGGGATCCGTTGCCGGGTCGACTGCGATGACGCCATCGGCCCCGACCGCGTCGGCAGTGCGCAGCACCGCGCCCAGGTTGCCGGGCTTCTCGATGCCTTCGATCACCAGGATGAGCGGGTCGGGGCCGATCTCGAGTCTGGCCAGGGTCAGATCGAATTGGTCGAACACGGCGATCACGCCTGAAGATCGGCCCCGGTAGGAAGCCCGGTTCAGGGCCACCGGGTCAACGGTGAGCTCCAGGTCCGCGTGGAACGGCGGCTCGGCAAAGAGGGACGGGTCGTAATAGAGCTCCTTCGCCCGCTGGTGGGCCACTGCCCGTTCGATGCTCGCTCTTCCTTCGACGACGAAGACCGACTCGCGGTCGCGCGCACTTCGATCGCGCAGCCCCACCAGGCGCTTGATCTTGGGGTTTGCACTCGACGTGATGTCCGCCGTCATCGCCTACGAGTATCGCAGCCACGGGGCCGGGCACCCCCTAGGCTTCGCCTATGGACTTAGTGGCCAACGACAGACCACTGGCCCGCGTCGGCACCTATCGGTCGATGACCGAAGCTCTCCTGGTCAGAGCCCGCCTCGAAGTGGACGGGATCGATGCCGTGGTCCAGGCCGACACCGCCTCCGGAGCGGTTCCTGTCTTCGAAGCTGTCGAGGGCGTCCGGGTATTCGTGCGGCGCGAGGACCTGGCAGGAGCCCTTGAGGCATTGGAGAGGATGCTGCCGGCCCCCGATTGATCATTCCTGCCATGTCTCGCGGTGCACCATCGAGTCCCGCGGCCGGCGGCCCCGGTCGAGGCTGGACGAGCGACGGTCCGGGCGGGGATATCCCACGGTGACCACACCGATCGGGGTATGACGCCGGGGAATCGAGAGCAACTCCCCGAGCTCAGGAATGGAGTGGGCACCGAGGAACCCGGCACCGAGACCCTCGTTCACGGCGGCGAGCAGTATCGCCATCATCGCCGCCCCGGCGTCTACCCACCAAAAGGGGACGGGCCAC
>DATKEA010000031.1:0-23068 GCA_035544615.1 Acidimicrobiia bacterium
TCCAGTCCATTCCCGATGTCGATGGTGACCACGGACAGCATGTCGAGCCCCGAGAACTCCTCGGGATGGGTGGCCCGGTCACAGTCGAAGAGGGAGCCCTCGCTGGTAACCCTTCCGTCGGCGTCGCTGACCAGGTAATAGGGAATCCAGTTCTCGGAGTTGGACCTCTCGATGATCCTCCGGTTTTCGGCAAGTGCCTCACGCTCGGCCTTGAGACCCGAACCCGAGGGGTAACTCCATTCGAATCCCACCGGTCCCGAGCCGAGGACGAGGCGGACGGTCTCGCCAACCATGCGTGCCGAGATGAAGCGACCGTCGATGCTCATGGTGCGCACGATCTCAGGTTCGCCACTGATGTCGACTTCGATCAGCTGAACGTTGGAAGTCTGAGGGAAAGGAGCGATGAGGTCGCTCTCGGCGAGAGTATGGATCGGCATCCAGTCGGTGCCGAACAGAAGCACCCGGTCGCCGGAGAGGAAGAGACTCTGCACCGAGACGACTCCCACCGAGAGACGGCCGGCTACCACCGGGCTGGGCCCGGTGACATCGGCGACGATCAGGGTGCCCTCGGCCAGGACCACGATCCGCTCGCCGTCGGTCTTCACCATGTCCGGCTCGTCGACACCGAGCACCTGAACGTTGGTCCCCGAATAGTCGACTGCACCCGCGTCAGGAGTCGCAGCCCGCAGCGGTCCCCCGTCGGTGGTGGCTTCGTCTAGCGCCCACCCGAATCTTCCGTCAAAGAAGGGATCAGCGAGCCCATAGGGACCAACCAGGTCCAACCCATGCGAGATCACATAGTCGAGAAAGGTGTCACAAGCGTCGAACCGGACCAGGGCACCAGAGGCGGGACGGACCCGTGACCGGTCGGTCTGGTTCCTACGGTCCGCCTGCCCCGTCGATGGAGTATCGGACGGTGCCGAGACGACGCCCGCACTGCATCCGGTCAGCATCAATCCCACGACAAGCGCCGCCAAAGTGGTTCGGGGGATCCTGCGGCTCATTTTCTCTCCTGGTTGGTCTATCCCGGTTGAGACGCGGCTGATGCCCTCAACGGTTCCCGAAGAGTCGAGATCGGAGATCAATGGCGGCCGGGGATCTTCACGTCGACCCAGACCAGGCGATGATCCGAGCTGGGGAAGGGGAACACCCCGGTCAGGTCGAAGGATGGCTCGCCTTGCGCCGGCCAGAACACTTCCCCGTCGACGCTGCGCAGCTGCTTGGAGGGCAGTGCTCCGGGCTCTTTCCCCCAGACGTCACGATCGGAAACCGCGAGCGAACAGTTAGTGCTGTTCGACGGTGGCGCGCTTCGCCCAAACCGAAAGTCCTACCCCGACCGGGGCCAGGAGCAGGATCACCAGAGCGCCCAGGGTGGCACTGGCGTCCCAGTCGGTGAGACCGACCCCCAGCACCAGGACTGCCGACATCAACAGGGCGATCTCGGCGATCCGATAGGGCCGGGCCGCGATCCGGCGCACCTCGAGGGTGTGGGTCAGCGCCACCACCGTGACAATGGCGGCGGCCAACGATCCGACCAGGAGCCACCGCACCGCATCGGGCAGTGCCGTGGCCGCATGCTCGACCGTGTTCAGAACTCCCGCCCCGCCGGCCGCAATGGCCATGACCAGAGCCAGGTGGAGATTGAGCCATACCTGTGATCGGGAAGAGATCGGCAGATGGTGGGAGACGAGGTCGAAATAGATCCACCAAAGGCCGATGGCCACCACCACTCCGAGCAGCCCGATCCTGATGCCGTCGCCGCCGAGCTCGATGTCGGCCATCCCGTTGACAGCTCCCACGATCACCTCACCCAACACGATGATCACGAAAAGACCGAGACGTTCCACCAGTGATCGTGTCACCGCGACCACCGCCACCCCCGACTGGCTCTCCGGTGGGGTCCACAACTTGAATGCGACGACCTGGCCCAACACCTCCATCAGGAGACCGACCGCCCACAGCCAGTAACGACCCGCTGGATCCACAAAGACACTGGCGCCGAAGGCCATGGCGGAGAGCAGGTAGCCGGTGGAATAGGGGATGGACGCCGGCCGATGGGAGGGATCGTGAACACCGGTCCGGAACCACATCACCACCAGCACCGCGATGTTGGCCGCATAGGCGAGAGCGAAACCCACCGAGCCTTCGCCGGGCACGTCGCCGATGTAGACACCCATCACCGCCACCGCCATCATCTGGGCGAAGGTGAACACCCGGACACTCACGTCGTCGGTCCAGTGCAGGTCGTAATACAAGGTCCCGTTGGTCCACGACGACCACACTGCGTAGAAGAGGAAGACAAACCATCCCACTCCCTCCCAACTGGGATGCTCGGCAAGCCGGTGGGCGAGCTGGGCGACGATGACCACGAACACCAGGTCGAAAAACAGCTCGAGAAAGCTGATGCTGCGATCGGTGGACCGCTCCTCGAAACGGGCCGGAGGCAGCCAGAGTCGTCTGACGGGGGGTCCAGTCACCGGCGGGAAGTTAGCAAAGGTCCGATCGTCGCTAATCGGGCGTTGCTCGAAGCGGCCCTCACGACAAGAGTCGGCGATCAATCACGTGGTGGGTACCTCGGGCCAGGTCGCACCAGACCCGGTCAACCACTCCCGGATCCGCTGGGTGGCCACCACGTCGCCGGTGTTGTAGTCCAGCAACCACTGGCGGGCTGTCTCCGCCGCGTGGGGGTCGGGCCCGATCGCCTCTGCGTACCGAACCATCGAAAGCCCGCCCCCAGGATCATCGACCGACCAATGATGGCCGGCCAACGGCGCGATCGCTTTCAGGCCTATCGAGGTTCCCGTTATCCAGCTCCGCTCGAAGACGGTCTTGAGGTCGACCCAGGCCTCGGAGGCGATCAGGTCTTCGACATCGGCGGCGAGCTGCTCGGCAGTCTTGGCGATTCTCCTGAATTGGGTGTTCTCGGCCGGCTCATGCCACATGTAGACCCGCAAGGTCAGGCCAAGCCGGTCGGCCCGGGCCAGCTGGTCGGTCAGCCATCGCCACAGGGTCATGAACACCGCCAGCTCCTCCCGATCATCGAGCCGGCCCCACGACACGAACGGGAGATAACCCTCGACGAACTCTTCGGTATCGGCGTGATCGGTGAGCAACGTCCCCCACAGATAGACCCCATCGTTGACGTTCTCCATGTCGAGGTCGATCTCCACGTCGGCGCCCGGAACGTCGGTGCCGCGCGCACCGGGACGTCGGTAGACGGGATGAGGTCCGACGGCGGCGCGTGCGTCGAGGATTCGAGGGGCGACAAACCCGCCGACCGAGGCGGTGAGCGGATCGACGAAATCGATGAGATCGCCGACCGTACTGACGCCGGCCCGGGCCAGTGCTTCGAGCTGCTTTCCCGCTCTGGGTCGGAGAGTCCCCACGGGGGCCGATGCCGGGACTCCAGCCGCTGCATCTAGGAGGAACGGCAAGTCGACGTCATCGTTGGCGAGCAGCGCCGTCGGGTAGTGCAACGCGGCAACATCGTCTCGGCCGACGATGCCTCGATCCCGGAGGAGCTGCCACTGCTGGTAACTCACCCCGGGAAGCAGGCTGGCATCTCCGCTGCCTGCGGTGAGTGAGGAAAAGCAGTGGTCGTGAAAGCCACATCCGGCGCACTCCCCACAAGACATCGGCTCGACGAGGAGGTCGATGTCGGTGTTGTCCCGATGACGAATGGCGGTAGCCGCGATGTCCAACCGGAAGCCGAACTCGAAGTCGTACCTCTCCAGCGAGGTGCGCAGCTTGCGCTTCTTCCCGTCGGACTTGGCCGGGGTCTGCCACATCGGCTTCTCCAGGTCGTACCAGACGATGACCCCTTCCTTGCCCAGGACACCGGCCAAGGTCGAGGTCGATGCCAGCCCCACCGCCTCCAGCATCCGCCGGTAGTGCGCCAACTGGAGGGCATCGCCCGAATTGGTGCGGAGCACCCGACCCTCCAAGGCGAAGGCGTCGGCCGGGTTCGGTCTCACCGGGTCGGAAACCTCGATCACCGCGTCGGCAAGGTCGAGGGTTCGATGGTGCTTGACGTCCACCGGCACATATCCTCCAGCGTGAGCAACCAAGAGGTCGGGTCGGCCGGTTCTCCTCCCCAGCTCATCCGGTGGAAGAAACGCCTGCTCGATCACAGAAACGCCGTGTCTCATCGCCTCGACGGTCAGCTCCTGAGCCAGCTCCCGCGGGCCGGATGGGATGACGACCCAGTCGCCCGGCCCCTCTACCCGGACCCGCTCGAACATGTCCGCTTCGAATTGGATCCCTTGGGTCATCCGGTGCTGGATCTCGGGAGAAACCTCGGTCTTCAGCTCGGGAACCAGAATCTGATTCTGGATCACGACCGGGCACTGCTTGGCGACGTAGCCGCCTTGGAGGGGAACCGCTGACACGTCGAGGCGATTGGCCATACTTCGGTGCTCACGATCGTCGCGGCTTGGCCAACGAGAAGGGGTGAGGGCTCGGGAGTCTGAGTCTCCCGAACCTTAGAGTCGGCCTCCATTTCCATGGTACAGCAGGGCAATTCGCCGCTCTGTGTTGGCCATTCGCCTCCCGTGGTTGGGAGGTACGAGTCGATCTGAGGGCAGGACAGTCGATCTGGCACCGGTGCGATCTACGCAGCCCGATCTCCTCATCGCCCTCTCCACTCGCGATGAGTCTTGCTCCCATGGGGAGTCTCAACCCGCGATGGCTTTACTCGAGCCGGCCATCTGATCGAAAGGACACGTGAGATGAGAAAACTGATTGTGCAAGCCTTCGTGACCCTCGACGGGGTCATGCAGGCTCCTGGGGGACCAGAAGAGGACAAGAGCGGCGGCTTCGCTCATGGCGGCTGGTCGGTGAACTACTGGGACGAGCAGATGGGTGAGGTGATGGGCGAGGCGACGAGCGCGCCCTTCGCCATGGTCCTCGGCCGCAAGACCTACGACATCATGGCCGCACACTGGCCCCACGCCGGTGAAGAGGACGGCGCCAAGCCGTTCAACGAAGCCACCAAGCATGTTGCCTCTCGCAGTCATCCCACCCTGGATTGGAGCAACTCGATTCCGATCGTGGGCGACGCTGGCGAAGGCATTGCCGCTCTGAAAAAAGAAGACGGGCCAGAGCTGCAAGTCCATGGCAGCGCGAACCTGATCCAGACCCTGTTGCGCCACGCCCTCGTCGACCAGTTCCGTCTCTGGGTCTTCCCCCTGGTCATCGGGTCGGGCAAACGCCTCTTCGGCGAAGGCTCCATCCCGTCCGGGCTGGAGCTCGTCGACAGCAAGGTCTCCACCACGGGAGTCGTGATGGGCACCTACCAGCCGGCAGGCGAGATCGTCACCGGATCGTTCGCGCTGGATTGACAGCACTCGGGAAACCCTGCCGACTGCGCGACCGCCGATGATTGTCGCTAGATTCGACCGTGGGAGGTCGATGTGATGCGGAGTTCTCATGCCTGAATGGATCGGGACCATCGTGTTCTTCAGTGCACTCGGGTTGTCAGGGGCGAAGATCGCAGGAGATTTCGGTAATCGCGGTTTGCGTGGCTACGCCATGCTGCTGGTGGTGCTCCTCGTCTATGCGGCTGCCGTGGCGGTGGCCTTCGCCTGAACGGTCCCTGAATCTGTCCCTGGCCCTGCTTAGGGTCGGGGGAATGGGACCGGCACTCAGCGAGAGCACCAGATGGTGTCCCGTCTGCGAAGGGCGGGGGCTGCCGATCGTGTGGGGCCATCCGACCGACGAGCACCAGGAGATGGCCGAGCAGGGTCGGGTGATCCTCGCCGGAGTAGTCATGGCCGGGATGCACCCCAGCCATGTGTGCATCGACTGTGCCAGTGAGTTCATCGCCTCGAGCCGGATATATCAGCGGGACAACGCCGGCGCCGACGTCTACGGGATCGGGGTATGGCCCCACGGACGACGTTCGGTGCGCATCGAAAGCGTCGATCACGGCTGGACCGTCCTGGTCGCCGGGCAAGGCTCGATGCTGATCGACCGGCACGCGATGAAGGTGTTCCCCAACGATGTCTTCGAGGACAAGTGGCCTTGGGAAGTCGAGGAGTGGGCCGCCAGGCGCGGCTTCGTGGCCGATGTCCGGCCCGAGGACGAAGGATGGGCGATCCAGGTGGTCGAAGGTGGTGGCTTCTTCGAGCTGATGCTGATCAAGACGTGGTGGCGCTCCCACGGCCGCAAGGCGATCGACACTGCTCTCGACCGCCTCTCCTGTGGGCTCTCGTCACCGGTTTGGCTACCCGAAGCGGGATAGCCCACCGGCCAAATCCCGGCCCGCCCTGAGGGAACCCTGAGCAGGGAATGGGGGTGTCCCCCAATACCGACGTCTCCGCCCCTCGCCAATGCTGTCCATAGGTCAGAAAGGACAGAAGGAGAGGGTCATGAACGCATACATCACCAGTGTCGGGGCATTTCTCCCCGGCGAGCCCATCGGCAACGACGAGTTGGAGAGCTACCTGGGGACCATCGCCGGCCGGTCGGACCGGCTCCGGAGACGAATGCTCGACGCCAACGGGATCGAGAAACGGCACTACGCCATCGACCGTAACGGCCAAACCCTGATGCTCAACGAGGAACTAGCCGAACGCGCGGTCCTGGCTGCCCTCCAGGGACGAGGCATGAGCTCGCGGGACATCGGGATGCTGGCCACCGGCACCACCCAAGGGGACCTGGCGGTGCCCGGTTTCGCCTCCATGGTGCATGGCCGGCTGGGAGGCGGCCCGATGGAGATCCTCTCCGCCGCCGGTGTCTGCTGCTCGGGCGTTGCTGCGTTGCGGGCCGCCGAAGCGGCGATCCTGCTCGATCGACATCAGGTGGCGGTCGCGGTCGGGTCCGAGCTGGTGAGCCGGACCCTCCGTTCCGACCGGTTCTCCAAGGAGGAGCCACCCGGCTTCGACGCCGAGTTCCTGAGATGGATGCTCTCCGACGGCGCCGGTGCCGTGGTCGTCGAGCCTCAGCCCCGGGCCGACGGCGTCTCGCTACGCATCGACTGGTCCCACCTGGTCTCCCATGCCCACCGCTTCCCGGTGTGCATGTACGCCGGTGCCACCGCACCCGACCAGATCGAGCCCGGCTCCACCTGGCAGGACCAGGCCAGCCCGGCCGAGGCCCACGCCGCCGGGATGCTCAACCTCCGCCAGGACACCGCCACCCTCAATGGAATCGTCGCCCTCGGCGTCGAGGAGTACATCGGATTGGCCCGCGACGGCCGCATCGACCCGGATGAGATCGATCACCTGTTGGTCCACTACAGCTCGGAGTACTTCCGCTCCGACATCGTGCGGATGATGAGCGAAGCGGGGTTGATGATTCCCGAGGAACGTTGGTTCACCAACCTCCGCACCAAGGGCAACACCGGCGCCGCCAGCATTTTCATCATGCTGGAGGAGGCGTTCAACGCCGGACGCTTCTCCCCCGGCGACCGAATCCTGTTGATGGTCCCCGAGTCGGGCAGGTTCTCGGTCTCCTTCGTCCATCTCACCTGTGTCGCCGGCTCCAACCAACCCGAGACAGCCAAAGAGAACGAGGTGGCGATCAGCGTCGAGACCACCGACCAGGCTGCCGAGAGCGAGCAGTCCCCGGAGTGGCTGTTCGAAGAGCTGGCTATGGTTTGGGCCGGCTTCGAGACCCAACTCTCCACCGTGCCGATCGTGCGGCGCATAGAGCAGCGGGAGGCATCACTCGACGACTACCGGGCTCTTCTCTACAACTTGCGCCAGCAGGTGCTCGAGGGCGCCCGCTGGATCACCAGGGCCGCGTCCAACCTCACCGTCGACTACACCGACCTCCGGGCCGAGTTCATCGAGCATGCCGCCGAGGAGCAGCGCGACTTCCGGATGCTGGAGAACGACTACGTCGCCGTCGGCGGCAGTCGGCAAGCCATCCAGTCGGGACAGAAGAATCCCGGCTCCGAAGCGCTATCTGCCTTCATGTTCAACCAGGCCAACCGGGAGAACCCCTTTGACCTGCTCGGGGCGATGTACATCATCGAAGGTCTCGGCGCCAACAAGGCGAGCCACTGGGTGGAGCTGATCAAAGACCAGCTCGACCTCAGCTCGGAGCAGGTGAGCTTCATCGAGTACCACGGCGGGGCCGACGAGGAGCACACCGAGAAGATGTTCCAAATCCTCCGCTCCGATCTGATCACACCCGAGATCGCCCGGTCCATCGTGCACACCGCCCGGGTCGTGGCCCGGCTCTACGCCCTGCAACTCGAGGAGATCGAAAATGCTTGACGCCAGACCCAGTCAGATGATCGACGGGCCTGGCCCAGGAATCTGGGACGCCCTCAACGGAGATCCAACCTTCCACTTCGACCGGCGGGCGTTGCGTCTTCTCGAGACCGACCAGGCCCGCTGGTCGCACCGGTTCATCCGACCACCGGCCCGGGTGATGAGCAGGGTGGTGGTGGCGCTGATCGTCGTGGTGAAACGGATCCTCCCCTTCCAGTTTTCGTCACACGGCATGCTCGACCGACTCGGGATCTTCTTCCTCTCACGATGCGTGTCGGAGGAAGGCGGCGAGCTACTGCTGCGCCATTTCGTGCTGGAGACCAACGTGCTGGCGTTCATCGCCAGGAACAGTGGTCTCGACGAGCCGGTACTGAGACCGGGCCGGCTCGACGAGCTGGACGACAACGCGGTGATCGTGCACGACCTCAACCTCTACGAGGTCCTGGCCGGTCTAGGGAGACGGCCACTGCGTAGGCCTGAGCAGCGGACCACACCGCTCGACTTCTCGATGTTGCACGTCGACCCGATCGATGTCTCCACCAAACGGCGCTGGCTCCGGCTCGACCTGGAAACCGGGCTTTGCATGATGAACATCATCTTCGCCCTGCTCACCACCTCGCACGAGTACCGGAGGGCGGTGCACTCACTCCAGCTCGACGAGTCGCTGCTCAGCTGTCTCGCCGAGCTCACCGGGGACGAGCTGTTCCGAAGCTGGAAGCCGGCGGGGTATGGCCCGATCGTCCGCACCAACCGCGATGTCCCTCGCGACCTGTTGGCTCATGCCGTGATCCACGAGTACGCCCACGCCCGGCTGCTCCACCACGCCGAACAGGCAATGCCGTGCCTTTCCTCGTGCCCGGAGCTGGAGGTGGCGCTGGCCGGGCGGTGACCATCGCTTCCGGCGCTGGCCGGGCGGTGACCATCGCTTCGGTGACCATCGCTTCTGGCGCGGAGATGTCGGCCTATAGGCCGACATCTCCGCGCCAAAACGGGTCTCGGGCCCTAAACGGGTTTCGGGGCCTAGATCAGTTCCCGCTTGGCGGCCCAACGGGTCAGCTCGTTGCGGTTGGTCAGTTGCAGCTTGCGCAGGACAGAGCCGACATGGGATTCGACCGTCTTCACCGAGATGAACAGGGTCTCGCCGGTCTCCCGATAGGTGTAGCCACGGGCGATGTGTTGAAGGACCTCCCGCTCGCGTGCTGTCAACGAAGCCCACTCGTCGTCGACGTCACCAGGATCCAGGGCGGTGAAGGCGTCGAGGACGAATCCGGCCAGCTTCGGGGAGAAGACCACATCGTCGTTGGCCACCTTCTCGATGGCAGCAATCAACTCGTCGGAGGTGATCGACTTGGTGACATAACCCCTGGCGCCGGCATGAACCACATCCACCACGTCCTCGGGAGCGTCGGACACCGAGAGCGCAAGAAACCGGATCTCGGGATGGGTCTCTCTCACTGCGGTGAGAACTGCCCTGCCTCCGCCGCCGGGCAAGTGCACATCGAGCAAGACGACTTCGGGAACCCGCTCGCGGATCAGCTCGACCGCGGCCTCGACCGCATCGGCCTCCCCGACCAGCTCCACGTGCTCGCCGATCTCGGCGCGGACCCCGGCGCGGAACAGATCGTGATCGTCCACCAGGAACACCCGCAGTTTGTCACTCATGGTCCACACCGCCCGGATCGGTCGAGGCCGGCATGGTAAGGCGAACTTCGGTCCCGGATCCGACGCTGCTCACGATTTCCACCGAGCCCCCGTGACGATCCATGCGCCCTTTCACTGACTGGGCCAGACCCTGACGGTCCTCGTCGACGGTGGCGGGATCGAAACCTACCCCCCGGTCCCTGACGAACACCTTGACAGGGCTGGACGTGGCGTCGGCGAAGACCGACACCTTCTCGACTCCGGCGTGTTTTGCGGCATTCATCACCGACTCGCCCGTCGCTCCGACAAGGGCGGTGAGCCTCTCATCGAGACGACGGTCCCCCACCGAGACCAATTCGACAGCCACACCGTGGCGCTTCTCGATGTCGGAACAGGTTGCCTCCAGGGCGCCCATCAGAGTCGCTCCGTGTTGATTCGCGCCCAGCAGCCATGTGCGCAGTTCTCTCTCTTGGACTCGGGCGAGATTGCGCACCTCGGCAGGATCCGACGAGCCCTTCTGGATCAGAGCCAGTGTCTGCAGCACCGAGTCGTGGAGATGGGCGGCGACGTCGGCCCGTTCCTCGATCCTGATTCGTGCCGCCCGCTCCGCCTCCAATTCGGCCTCGGCTCTCATTCGACGTTGCTCGCTGGTCCGGATCGACTCGAAGGCCCATGCCGCCACTCCACCGACTGCCAGGTAGAGAATCGCGGTGACCACGTTGCCGGCGAGGTTGAACACGCCCACCACGACGAAGCCGGCAGCAATGACCGCAGCTGAGCCGAGACCGCCCGGTATGCGGTAGGCATATCCCCACAACAACACAGAAGACATTGGGTAGCCACCCACGAAACCGCCTTCTGTCGCTCCGTCGAAAGCATCTGCTGCCACGACTGCGACAGCGACGGCGAGGTCAATCACCATCCAGAGGGGGCTCTCGAAGCGACCGGTCGCGGCGAGCCAGAAGGTGACCACCGACCAGACCCAGACAGCCGCCACGGCAGCGAAGACCACTACCTGATCCGCGTCCCAGGCAACTACAGCGATGATCCCGAGCACAGTGATCCACACCGCTGTCACCAGTCGAAAACCGACGATGATGCGACGCAGCGTTGCGTCGACGCGGACCTCGGTAGCTGGATTGGTCACCCTGTGAGGTTACGAGACCGGAACCCGCGCGGCTTGCTGCCCACCTAAGTTGGCTTACGACATGGAACTCCGACACGAACCCGACAACCACCGCTATGTCGCCGAGATCGACGGTGAGATCGTCGGCGTCGCCGTCTACCACCTGCGCAACGACCGTCACATCTTCGTCCATACCGAAGTCGACCCGGCGCACAAACGAGCTGGTGTGGGCTCGGCTCTGGCCCGCTACGCCCTCGACGACGTCAAGACCAACGGGGGGACGGTGGTTCCGGTCTGTCCCTTCATCGCCAGTTGGATAAGGCGTCACCCCGAGTACGACACGCTCGTCGATCAGGAGCTCCTCGACCGCATCAACGGAGTCACCTCTCGCCCCTGACCACTTGAAGCGATCCGGAAACACTTTCCGCGGTCAAACTGCTAGACATCACCCGATGCGGGGACTCTTTGCGACGGCTGAGCTGGCGCCATTTGTGAAAGTCGGCGGTCTTGGTGACGCGGCATCGGGGCTGGTCAAAGCCCTCCGGCGCCAGGACATCGAGGTCGAAGTGGTCTTGCCCGACTACGGCTGGCTTCCACTCGAGCAGACCGACGAACAATCGCTCGACGTTCCTGACTGGGCTGGTCCCGCCCGTGTCCGTCGCGGCTCGCTCAACGGCTTTGGCAACGTCTCACTGGTCGTCACCCCGACCATGGCCCGTCCCCATCCCTACAACGACGCCGAAGGACGGGGTTGGCCCGGCAACGACACCCGATTCTTCTCCTTCTCCGCAGCGGTGGCGGCTCTCGCCGAAGTCGACTCGCCAGACGTGCTTCATCTCAACGACTGGCACAGCGGCGCCGCCCTCGGCTTTCTCTCCGAGCCACCGCCAACCGTGCTCACCATTCACAATCTGGCCTATCAAGGAGCAGCCGACGGGGCGTGGTTGGACTTGATCCCATACCAAGCCCAGACCTACGAGTGGTATGGGGGCGCCAACCCGTTGACCGGATCGATCGCCCTGGCCGACCGGGTGGTCACGGTCAGCCCCACATTCGCGGCCGAGGCACTACGTCCCGCGACCGGTTTCGGGGCGCACGACGCGCTCGCCGCGCGGGGCAACGACTTCTCGGGGATACTCAACGGGATCGACACCGAGGTGTGGAACCCCGCCGCCGACCCCTATCTCCCGGTCCAATACGACGTAGCCAACGCCGGCCGCAAACGGGAGATCGGTCGCCATCTCGCCGCCGAGTTGAGTTGGGAGCCGAGCACCGAGCCAATCATCGGGGTGGTGACCCGGCTGACCGATCAGAAAGGGGTGGATCTCGCCCTGGAAGCCGCCGAAGCATTACCCGACCTGGGCGCCCGCATGGTCCTGCTCGGATCGGGAGACAAGGACCTCACCGATGAGGCCACTCAGACCGCGGGGCGACTGGCAGACCGCTTCGCCTTCCTGGAGGGTTACGACGAAGGAATGTCGCACCGCATCTTCGGGGCCGCCGACCTGTACCTGATGCCCAGTCGGTTCGAGCCGGCCGGGCTCACCCAGATGCAGGCAATGCGCTATGGGGCGATCCCGGTGGTGACTGACGTCGGCGGGCTCCACGACACGGTGACTGATGCCGACGCTGACGGTGAGTTGGGCAATGGCTTCGTCGCCGAAACGCCCAGCTCAGATGCCGTGGCCGACGCCCTCGAACGTGCAGTCCGGGCCTGGCGCTGGACCAAGAGACGAGGGGAGATTCGGAGGCGAGGGATGAGCCACGACTGGTCCTGGGACAGCCCGGCAACCCAGTATCGCGAGTTGTACAAGGAGATCACCTCGGCTCGGTGATCTCGTCCTCCTTGCCAATGGCCACCACCCCGGCCGCCGAGACATCGAACCTCGCCAGGTCACGATCGGGTTCAACTCCGATCTGGGCCTGGGGTGGGACCTGCACGTTCTTGTCGACAATGGCGTTTCTGACCACTGCGCCAGCCCCGATTCGCACCCCGTCGAGCAGAATCGCATTCTCCACCATGGCCTCCCCTTCGACGTGGACACCCGGAGAGAGAATCGACCGACGCACCGTCCCCCCGGAAACGATGACCCCGTTGGAGAGAATGGAGTCGACCACCGCCCCCGGATTGCCCATCTCCGAGACGATCTTGGCCGGAGCCACCGTGCGTCCCGCCGTGTATACCGGCCACTGGTCGTTGTAGAGGTTGAACACCGGCTCGGGGTCGACCAGGTCCATGTGGGCATCGAAGTATGAGTCGAGGGTCCCCACGTCACGCCAATAGCCCCGGTCCCGGTCCAGCGAGCCGGGGACCGCGTTGTCGGCGAAGTCATAGACATGAGCCTCGCCCAGGTCCACCGCGCCCGGGATCAGATTTCCCCCGACGTCGTGCTTCGACTCGGCTGACTCGGAGTCGGCCCGTACCAGGTCGAAGAGGAAGTCGGTCTCGAAGATGTAGTTGCCCATCGAGGCGAGCACCATGGACGGGTCGTCCGGCAGAGGCTTGGGGTCGGTGGGCTTCTCCCGGAAGGCGTCGATTCTGGTGCTGTCACCCTTCTCGATCACACCGAACTGTGACGCCTCGTTGATCGGGGTTCGGATGGCTGCCACCGTGACCCCTGCCTTGGTGTCCATGTGCTGCTCGAGCATTTGGGCCGGGTCCATCCGGTAAATGTGGTCGGCGCCGAAGACGAGGACGTGCTGTGGGTTCTCGTCGTGGAGGATGTTGAGGTTCTGGAAGATGGCGTCGGCCGACCCGAGAAACCAACGCTCCCCGAGCCGCATCTGGGCCGGGACCGACGTCACATAGTTGCCGAGCAAAGTCGACATGCGCCAGGTGAGGGACAGGTGGAGGTTGAGGCTGTGGCTCTTGTATTGGGTGAGGACCACGATCCGCCGGTACCCGGCGTTGACCAAGTTGGAGAGGGCGAAGTCGATCAGCCGATAGTGACCGGCAAATGGAACCGCGGGCTTAGCCCGGTCCCGGGTCAGTGGGAGCAGCCGATTCCCCGACCCACCGGCGAGGACCATCGCCATCACGTGCGGACGTGCCGAGCTCACTTCCGCCAACCTTATCTCCCATCAGTCGGGAGCTGATGGGGTCAGATGGAACCAGCTCCCAGATGCGAGGAAGGTGGGCGTTCAAGGCACCCACTGCTCACGGATCGCGGTGATCAGGCCCTCTTCCACCTCGAGCCAAACACCGAGCTCGTAGCCCCGTTGCGCCACGAGGGCGTCCCACTCGTCGTAACTCACCGTGTCCTCATTTGTCGGATCGCCGTCCGGGTAGAAGACAACTTCGACATCCGGGGCCACCGGGACGTCCCTTGTCTCGGGATTGGCGTTCCGGACGTAGTAGTCGTTTGGCGGCGGAGACTCCTCGCCGTCCTCGGCGGAAGCCAGCACTGCCACATCACCGGTGAACCAGCAGGCCAGGTCGAACTCGAGTGAATCGTCGCTCCGGGAGACGACGAGGCCGTACCATTCGCCGTCGGGCAATGAGCCTCTTCCTGGCGTGCATCCCGAGCCCTCGGCGAGGTCATTGGTATCGACCACCGTGTCGGTTGTCGTGGTTGGCCCCAATGTGCTCGTGGTCGAAGGACTCGTAGTAGTGGTAGTCGGTGCGGTCGTGGTCGTGGTGACCGGGGGAATGGTCGTGGAGGTAGACGTGGTATCTGACTCCGCGCCGTCGCCACAGGCCGCCACCACCAACGTGACACCAGCCAAGAGGACTAGGAAGCGGCGACTCAACTCGGGTTCCTTTCGTTCAAGTGCGGATCACACCATTCTGACGAGTGGAAAGGTCTAGATGAGTCGATCCTGACAAGAACTGAAGTCAGGCCCGCTCGCGGCCGGCGCTAAACCGGAACGTCCACCAGGGGCCTCTGGCTGCGCAAGGCACCGATGTAGACCCCGATGAGAATGAGAGTGCCGCCGAAGACCAAGTCGATGCCAACTTTCTCGTCGAGCAGCCAGTAGGAGAACAACACCGCAATGGGAGGCGTGAGAACGAAGTTGTATGCCGCCCGCGATGCGTCCCACCGCTTCAGGACGTAGACCCAAAGGACGAAAAGGATTCCCGACCCGATAACCACCATGTAGGCCATGGCGAGCCAGGTGGCCTCCAGGGTCGGCATGCTCATGCTGTCGCCGGCGATGAGCGATCCGATGAAGAGGATCACCGCCCCAACGCTCATCCCCACCGCATTGAGCGTCACCGGGTGCTCCGGCGGGAAGATGCGCACCAGCACGGCGCCCTCGGCAAGACACAGTGCTGCGGCCATTGCCACGAGGATCGGAACCAGGGAGGTGGCATCTCCAAGTGCGACCTGCGACATGAGGAGGACCCCGATGAAAGCCAGGAGAGAGCCGATCACTGCCGGCGCCCGCAAACGCTCCTGACGCTGGGCCACCGCCAGGAGAAGGGCCGTCAACGGCACGACCCCGAGCAGCACCTGGAGGAACCCAGCACCCAGCTCGACGAGTGCATAGAACAGACAGGCAAAGGCCAGACCGAAGTTGACAGTTCCGTAGAGGACCGCGCCCAACAACGCTCTCCCTCGGGGGAACGGCAGTCTGAGCGCCGCCATCACGATCAGCATCAGCGCCGCGGCGAGGGCGAATCGAACCGTGGCGCCCCAGAACGGGTCGAGCTCGAGATTGGAGAACTTGACACTGATCGGGTTGCCGGCAGCCAGCACCCCGCCCACGAAGAACGCGACCAGAGCTCCCCTACCGCTGCCGCCATCCATCGGCGGCAGGGTATATCGGGCTGGCCAGGCCTTCGCCGATCCATGCTGAGAGCGCTCTCAGCCCCGACACCCGACGATAAGGTGGCCAGACACTTTCTTCAATCTGTTCAGAGGGGTCGGAGCCTGATGGAGCCATTCCTGACCGGAGTCAATTACTGGCCCCGACGGAAAGCCATGTATTGGTGGTCGGATTTCGACGCGTCGGAGGTGTCCGACGAGTTCGACCTCATCGCGTCGATCGGGATGGACGTCGCACGTATCTTCCTACTCTGGGACGACTGGCAGCCGAGCGCCAACACCGTCTCACCTGAGCGTCTCCGCGATCTGGGAGTGGTCTGCGATCTGGCCGCGGCCAAAGGGCTCGGTCTGGATGTGACCTTCTTCACCGGGCACATGAGCGGCCCCAACTGGGCGCCCCGCTGGCTGCTCGACCGCGACGCTCCCTGGCCTTCGAGACACGTGCGACAGGTCCTGAGCGAGGGCAAGGTGGTCGGCGAGTCCTACCGGAACATGTTCCACGACGCCGAGGCGATAGCCGCCGAGCGGCTCCTCCTCGACACGGTGGTCACCGAGTACCGAGATCACGACGCGATATGGATGTGGAACCTGGGCAATGAGCCCGACCTGTTCGCCTGGCCCAACATCGCCTCCGACGGCACCGCGTGGGTGTCGCAGATGACAGGGCTGATCAAGGAGCTCGACCCGGTTCATCCGGTGACCACCGGGCTCCACACCGCCAACCTGTTCGAGGACAACGGTTTCCGGGTCAACGATGTGTTCGGTGCCTCCGATGTGGCCGTCATGCACGGCTACCCAATGTACATCCCCTGGGCGAGGAGCAACCTCGACCCCAACTTCGTCCCCTATCTCTGTGCCCTGGTCACCGCCCTAAGCGGAAAGCCGTGTCTGGCCGAGGAGTGGGGTGGCTGCACTTCTCCCGACACCGCGGAGTCGGTGGTGTGGAGCTGGAACGCCTACGGCGCCGACCGTAAGCAGTTCATGGCCGGCGAGCATGCCCTCGCCGACTACATCGCTGAGGTCTTGCCCAAACTGGTCGAGGTCGGGTCGACCGGGTCGTTTCTCTGGTGCTTCGCCGATTACTCGCCCGAGCTATGGGACCGTCCCCCATGCGACGCGGGTGGAGCCAAGCACGAGCGTCATTTCGGGCTGGTGCGACCCGACGGGTCGCTCAAGCCTCACGCAGACGTGATCAAGAAGTTCGTTGCGACCGGGCCGACCGTGCAAGCACCGACGAGAAAGGTCACCCTCGATGTCACCCCCGAGGAGTACTACAAAAACCCGGCCGGCCACGCCCGAAGGCTATACCAGGATTTCTGATGGCTCACAGGTCGACGATGCTCGGTCTGACCCTCATCCTCCTGATCACCGCCTGCACCGGTGAGATCACCACGACTTCGCCACCACCCTCCACCACTACGACAATCTCACCGTCGTCCACCTCTCCTCCCGATCTACCCGGGATCATCTCGGTCGAGACCTCCGCCGACGAGGTGGCCAACTACGCCCTGCTCGAGTTGACCGTCGATCTCGAGGCTCAGTACGACAACCCCTTCGACGCACGGGAAGTGAGGCTGGAAGGCGTGTTCGCCGGGCCCGACGGGTCCACCTGGAACGTTCCCGGTTTCTGGGATGCCCAGAACGCATGGCGATTGCGTTTCACCCCTTCCCAGGTCGGGGGTTGGACTTATCGGGTGTCGGTGGAGGACAGTCGCGGGGCCAGCCAGGCGGTCGATGGCTCCTTCACCGTTGCCCCCTCGGACAACAAGGGATGGCTCCGCGTCGGATCCGACGTCGACCCCTCCTATAGCCCGCGCTATCTGGCGTTCAGCGACGGCACGCCGTGGTACGGACGGGGTCACGCCGATCTGGACATGGCACTCGGCGGCGCCGACCGATCAGGCGATGGCTTGCGGCTGTTCAACAGCATGGCCGGGTACGGGGAGAACCTCGTGATGTGGTGGCCGTCGTGGGGGAACAACTTCATCCAGGCCACCTACGACGACTACTCGTCGGCGCAACTCGAGATCATCGACTATGTGCTCCGTGAGGCCGAGGCCAAAGAGGTGACCGTGGCCTTCACCATCTGGACCCATCAGTACCTCCGGACCGCAGCTCATCCCTGGGGGGACGATCGATGGGCAGTGAACGGTTTCAGCAAGCTGACCGACATCGCAGGCTTCTTCGTCGACCCCGAGTCTCTGGCTTGGCAGCAAAACTGCTACCGCTACATCATCGCCCGATACGCCCACTCACCGGCGATCGCCATGTGGCAGACGATCACCGAAATCAACGGTACCGAGTCGTACGACGAGACCGATACCTGGCATGAGGGAATCGACTCGTACTTCAAGGAGAACGATCCTTACCGGCACCCCACCTCCGCCACCATGTCCGGCTGGGTCGACTGGCCCCGTGGCCATTCGGTGATGGACCTTCCCCAGGTGCACCTCTATCACGAGCTGGGCAACCCGGTCGAGTTCGCGGCCCAGGTGGTCGACTGGACCCGGTTGATGTGGGAGCGGGAGGAAAAGCCCAACTGGGTCGGAGAGTATGGGTTGGAGGGACAACAGCACTACCCGGAACTGATGCACTCGGCCAACTGGGCCGCTCTGGTCGCGGGGGCGGCCATGACCCCGATCGAGTGGAATGACCGAAGCGGCTTTGGGACCTTCGACGACGAGATGGCTGCCGACATGGCCCGCTTCGCCACCTTCGTCGAGGAGGTGCCTCTGGTGGTCTACGCACCCGAACCGGTCGATGTCGGAGTGTCGGATCAGGAGGTGCGAGGCTGGGCCCTTCTCGGCGAGAGCGGCGGGGTGGCCTGGATCCAGGACTACGCCCTCGAAACGGCCACCATGGACGACATCAGAGCCGACAGCACGGTGCGCTCGGAGGTGGTACTGACCCTTGACCCGGTCACCGCCGGCGTCTGGACGGTGACCCCGTTCGACACCTGGCAGGGGCTATGGCTCGACCCGATCACAATCGACTGCCCGGGCGGGGTCTGTGAGGTTCCGGTGCCCGATTTCAGCCAGGACCTGGCCTTCAAGCTGGTGAGGCTCTGATCGGTTGGCTTCACCGAGCAGATCATTGCGTCGATCGGGGAGCTGGGACGACGATGCCCAGCCAGGCCGGGAAGGGACCGAGCTGTGTCTGGTAGGTGACGGTGTCGAGGCTTTGAATGAGCCAGGGGGGAGAAGCGAAGGTCATCCGGATCTCAGCCTCGGATATCTTCGGGTAGGGGATGTCGGCCTTGTCGCTGATCTCGAGCAGGATGAGCCGACCGTTGGGTTGGATCGCGGCGGCGAGTTGGTCGGAATAGCCGGGCTTATCGTCGATGACGTGAAGCAGGGCTGAGTCCATCACTGTCGGGAAGGCTCGGCCGAGCACGTCGAGTTGGTGGGCGTCCGCCACGACGAACTCGACTGGAAGCGACTGATCGGTGGCCTTGGCCGTCGCCAGCTCGATGGCACGGGTAGAGGAGTCGACAGCCACTACCTCAAGTCCGTGTCGAGCTAGTTCCAGCGCGTTCTCGCCGGTTCCGCAGCCGACATCGAGGACCGGCCCGACAAGTGACCCATCGGCCGCCATCTCGGCAATGACAGGCTGGGCTGCTCCGATCTCCCACGGCGGGAGCTGTTGATACGCAGACTCGAAATCGACTTCCGGATGTGGAGGGCTGGATTCGATGCCCGCCATGTTGTCCGCATCGACGCAGCGATGCGACCTGATTAGCCGCCATGCCCGTGAAGAGCATGCGATGGCCGGTATGGATGTAACTTTCTCCGATGGACCTCGAAGACCTTCGTCTAGCGGTATATCGCTCGTTCGCGACAACCGGAGCGCCGCCAAGCTACGACGAGCTGGCTTCACGTCTTGGAGGGACCCACGACGACCTCGCCCGCGGAATCAGACGTCTCGCCGAGGAGAGACATATTGTGGTCGACGAGGCCGGGAGCATCGTCATGGCGCATCCCTTCGCTTCGATCCCCCTCGGCTTCTCGGTCATGGGCAGGAACACATTGTGGTGGGGCGGATGCTGCTGGGATTCATTCGCCATCCCCCACCTGCTCACCGACGAGCCTGACGTCCTCGTGGCGACGAGGTGCCCCGGCTGCGACCGGCCCAAGGCTTGGGCAGTCGGTCGGGAGGGACCGCCGGGTGGTGACTGGCTTGCCCACTTCCTGGTTCCTGTGTCCCGAATGTGGGACGACGTGGTCCACACCTGCAGCAATCAACGTCTGTTCTGCTCCGAGCGTTGCATCGACGACTGGCTGCAGCGGAACAGCTACCAAAAGGGCTATGTGATGGACTTGGAGACCCTATGGCGCCTCGCCGCCGGCTGGTACCAGGGACGTCTCGAGCGTGGATACGCGAGACGGGAGCCTGTGGCGGCCGGCGAATATCTGCGCAGCGTCGGTCTGGTTGACCGGTTCTGGGGCACGGCCTGACTCCGCCGCTGATCGGTGATCGCAGGGGCAGGGACCTGGGGATCCGAGTCAGTCGATCACCGCAGCGCGGTGCACAACGGTGTCGTGAAGGCCGCGAAGAGCCGCGCGCCGATGGGCCGATCGGGCGTGGGTGAACGAATAGAGCGGTTCCGTTTCGGATTCGCCGATCCGCGCGATCTGCGCTGTTGCCCGGCAGGCATGCGATTCAGGTTCTTGGCTGTAATGCGAGGAAGAGAATGACGCCCATCGCGACGACCGCAACGACCAAGAGGACCGTCGTCCAACGTCTAGTGGATCGAATTGTCCCAAGGTTTCGTGGAGCCAGCGGTTCGACTTCTCGAGCGAACGATGGGTGTACGCCGTAAAGCCATAGGACATCGCCGTCCAGACGACCAGTCACCCAGACGGTGCGGCGAGCAACAGCCCCGCTAACCAGTGTCACAAGTGCAACGGTGATCCCACCCAACGCCCACCCGCTCTCCTCGGTCAACAAGGCTGCAACCAGCAGTCCGATACCGAGTGCAAGACCCGCGATCGAGCCGAAATCAACGCGATGTGTCCGACGCAGCGTGTCGTCTGAGGCGGGGAGATCGACTGTCACCTTGCGGCGAGCGAAGCCAGCCGCGATCAAGAACGGGATCAGACCCCAGAAGAACAGCAACAATGTCCAGCCGGGAATGTCCCCGAACTCCTGACTCTTTGCCGTCTCCGTCGGCACACCCGTCTTGGCACACAGGTGGGGGAGCCCGTCCAGGTGTTGGCTATCGATGACTGCACTTGCCACGGCAGAAATCCTAAGACGATTTATGACCCTTCACAGAGAATCGCCGGGTGGCCCGAGTAGGTCATGAGCGGCCCGGCAGCCGCTCCGTGCAGATGGACCCACCGCAAGAGCCAGGAGTAGGTTGTCGAGTAGGCCGTTCACCAGCGGAGCGTCGAGCAATGCCCTACCCCAAGTGGCTGGCGAAGATCAACAAGCGAGCCTTCAACCCGAGAGAGATCAGACGGGGTGAGAGACCGGTCGTGATCCACGTCGGGAGGTCCTCGGGCACCCTTTATCAGACCCCGCTCGACGCCCATCCCGCGAAACGGGGCTACGTGCTCGTGGTGCGATACGGACCTGGCTCGGATTGGCTCCGCAACATCCTTGAGGCGGGCACGGCGACCCTTCGGGTCGATGGAGGAGAGCACCGGCTGGAGTCACCACGGTTGGTCTCCCAGCAGGAGGCGGTCGATGAGTTGGCCGGCGGCCTCGACCCTGGTCGCGCCTTCTTCAAGGCCGAGCACTACTTGCTCATGGATCACTCGAGCTAAAGCGAGCGGGACGTGCCGATAACGCGCACTACCTCACATGCTCGCTATTGCCCAGATTGGCTTTCATCCGACGCGGGAAGGGTGGCCTCGAATTGAAGCCACCCTTCCCCTCGTGACGTGTCTGTCACTGGTCGGTCAGCCGGACCCTCCGCCTTGCTCCTTGAATATGTACAAGCCACCGTTGCGGTCAGATCCGTAGATCCATGGCGACTTCGGCTCCTTGTACACACCCCAGAAGTCATGGGGGTTGCCCCCATTGGAGGCGAGGAACTCCTCTGAGTTGTCGAAGTATCTGGCGATCTCGACCGGGTTGTACGGGTCGGTCACATCCAACACCAGCATCCCGTCCCAATACCAGGAGACGTAGGCTTTCACCTTGTTCCCTCTGGTCTCGACCACCACGTTGTGCACCGAATAGATGCCAAGCGGGTCGCACCCAGGGATGGGGCTCGCTGAGGCGCTGCAAGTAGTGTCAAACAGCGACGCCAGCACCGGGTTCTCAGGATCCGAGTAGTCCCAGATCCGGATCCCACCCCAAGGGGTGTCGCCGGTTACGTTGTTGCCTATCACGATCCCGATCGCCCCTGCGGCCTGGGCCGCGCCGAGCTTGCTCGAGAAGGAGCAACCGCCACGACGAACCACCGCGATCTTGCCATCTGGGTCGTTCAGGTGTGGATCAACGACGCCGGCCATGTCGGTGCCGTCGACGAAGAAGTTGTCGGTGTCACATCCCTGGCCCACCCACACAGCCTCGGCCTCGATCGGGCCCGTGTCGGCGAGTTTGGGCTGATTGCCGGCGAGCTCGAACGCGGGATATACATTCCCGGCAAGCGGACCCGTGGTGACCTCGATGCTGGATGCGTCGAGTATCACCGTGTTCCCGGTTTGATTGCCTTCGAAATCGTCGCCAGCCGACGTGCTGATGGCTACACCTGGAATTGTGTTCCAGGTTTGCTCACCGAACGTAATGCTGGTGGGAGGCTGCACCGACACCCATGCGGTGAAGTCTTCCTCCGTCTCCACGACGATCGACCCATCTTCACTGGGCCAGGCCGCGTGGCTGTTCACTTCCCCGTCACGTGACCCATTGTCCGGGTCGAGAGCCACGGACACCAACCTGTCGTTGGGCAGGCTAACCGATGACAACGACGCCAGATCACTGATGTCCAACAGCACCAGACCAGCGTCCCAGTTGGACAGATAGGCATGGGTCCCATCCGCATTGATCGTGATGTCATGCAGGAAGCGGTTCGCCGACGATCCGAATCCGTCGACCAGCCACAGTGCTGCATCCAAGACCCGGGCCACGTCAACCGTCTCGTCGCCGACACCGGGATCGAAGATCTCCTCCGCCCCCCAGGCAGCCGCCAGCGTCGGGTTGGTCGGGTCGGTGATGTCGAACACCATGAACGTGTCGAATGCGGTCTCGGCGACGACAGCCACATAGTCGTTGCTTCCTTGGGTGAACAACCACTGGTTGTGGACACCCACTTCCTCAATGCCACCAAACAGAGCGGACGAGATCGGGTTGAGCTCGTCGATGGT
>DATKEA010000032.1:0-2064 GCA_035544615.1 Acidimicrobiia bacterium
CCGGCCTTCGAAGCCCTCCAGATCGAGTCCTCCGGCTTCGATGTCGAGGTGGAGATCGGGATCAAGGCCCGTCAGCGCGGGCTCAGACTGGGCACCTTCGACATCGACTACCAGCCTCGGGTGGGCGACAAGAAGCTCCGACCGGTTCGTGACGGGCTCAACATCCTGGTCCGGGTGGCGGGGATGGGGATCCTCTACTCCCCCACCGCCACCTTCGTCGTGCCGGGCCTGGTGATCATGCTGCTCGGAGTGATCGGAGCCATCGCGCTCTCGAGTGGCCCGGTGTTCATCGGTCCCATAGGGCTGTCGGTGCACAGCTTCGTGCTCGCCGCCCTCGGCATGCTGGGAGGCTTCCAGCTGGTGGTGCTGGGGGTGGCGGCGACCCTGTACCGGGTGGAGACCGGCGTCGCTCCCAAACCCTGGCTGCTCCGCCTCGCCGCCCGCCCGATCCGGCTGGGAGCAGCCTTGGTTGGTGTCGTCCTCGCCCTGATCGGGGCAGTAAGGCTGCTCTCCCTGATCGTTGGCTGGTTCGCCGGGGGTTCCGGTGCCTTCCTGGAGACTGAGTCGTTGGTCATCTCGGCTTCCCTGTTCGTCTTCGGCCTCCAGGTCATGTCGGCCGGACTGTTCCTCTCCATATTCTCGGGTCGCCTGGCGGCGCGTCGTGGCTGACGGCTCGGTCACCGCGGTCGTCGTCAACTACCGAAGCGGAGACGACCTCGAGAGCTGTCTGACCGGGCTCCTCGAAGACGACGGTCCCCTCGCCCGGGTCGTGGTCGTGGACAACGACTCGGAAGACTCGAGCTGGGAGATCGCCAAGCGCTACGCCGACGACGACGAGCGGGTCGAGGTGGTCCTCTCTCCTGAGAACCTGGGTCTCGCCGGCGCGGTGAACCGGGTCCTCGCAGATGTCTCCACTCCCTACGTGGCGGTGCTCAATCCCGATGTCACCCCGATGACGGGCTGGCTGCGCCCCCTGGCCGCGAGTCTGGAAACCGACGCCACCGCTGCAGTGGCCTGTCCGCTGGTCCTCATCGAGGAGTCGGGCATGGTCAACTCGGCGGGTCAACACATCCATCTCACCGGTCTCGGGTTCAACAGACTGCTCTACTCCGCGCCGGAGGACGCCGGCACAGCGACCCATCGCGTGGGTGGGCTTCACGGGGCCGCCTTCGTGATCCGCACCGATGTCCTCCGCACTCTGGGAGGTTGGGACGATTCAGGATTCCTCTACCACGAGGATGTCGCCCTCTCCTGGGATGTCCTCCTCCTCGGCAGAGACATCCTCTGCGTCCCCGTGTCTCGGGTGCTCCACGACTACCACCTCACCATGTATCCCGAGAAGATGTTCCTCCTCGAGCGCAACCGGATCGCGTTGCTCTTCAGTCATCTCTCTACAGCGAGGCTGGCGATCGTCTTCCCTGCCCTCGTCGTCACCGAGATCATGGTGTGGGGTCTGGCCATCCTGCGCGGTTGGCGTTTCCTCCAGGCGAAGACGCGGGCCTACCTGGAGGTGTGGCGCCGTCGTGGACAGATCCGGCAGCGGAAGGCCGTCGTCAGGTCACGACCGGTCTACGACCCGCGCAACCTCCGCCGCAATGTGAGATGGAGTTACCCGGTCGGACAACTCGGAGCCCTGGGCAGCGAGCGGGGAGAGTCGAAGCGAAGGCCGCCCGGAGGCCTTCCGGTCGAACCGTCCGCCTAAGCGGGCCTCTTCGCGACCAGGTAGCGGTTGTTCCGCTTGGGCCGCACCCACCCCTCGGCGACCACCTCCGCCGAGTTGCCGATGACCAGATCGGCGAACTCAGCTTGGCTCTCGAAGAACCGCGGCCGATCGCCGGTGATGAAACGGTCGGAGAGGTAGGAGAGAACGGTTGGCAGATCGCGGCCGGCGATCCAGTCCTTGACCGCAACATGCCCACCGGGAGCGACCAGCATCCGCGCGGTGTCCATGAGGGCTCCCCTCTCCCCCCGAGGAACGTGGTGGAGGACGTCGCATAAGACCACTAGGTCGAACTGGCCCGCCCTTTCCATGGCCAACTCCTCTGCGGGCACCTGACGGAACTC
>DATKEA010000033.1:0-3984 GCA_035544615.1 Acidimicrobiia bacterium
GGAGGCCTTGGTCTCGCTCCCGGCTCGCTGGCCTCCGGCCGACCAGGCCTGGGTGGAGGAGGGGGTGGCCATGGGGCGTGAGGGGCTCGGTGGGGAGGCCTTCCATCGGGCCTGGTCCGAGGGTGGGTCGCTCAGCTTCGAGGAGGCGGTCGCCTACGCGCTCGAAGGCGACTGAGTTCTCGATCAGTCCCGCAGCAGCGGCACGGAGAGCCCGGCGGGCGGCCCAGCAGCACTCCGCGGGTGATGGCCCGGTGCGGCTCCGTCCCGGGCGATGGGAGCTCGAGCTGACCTCAGCGGGCGGAGAGGGGTGAACATCGCCGTCCGCTCCGACGGGACCATCCTGGCCCTGTTCACCAGCCACGGCTCGCTCGCCGGCATCCAACGGGACCATCCCGAGATCACCCTCGACCCCATCGTTGGCGTGTGAGGAGTCGACGGTTCTCCCGTCTCAGGCCGGACGCCGACCTAGTCGTCGTCTATTCAGGGACGGATCCGCATTACCACCGGCTCCATCCAGACCAGCCCAATAAGCCGGCCTGCGCTCCGATCAGGCCACCGGGGGTCCTCACCAAAACCATGAGCGCCGAGGAAAGTGGCCTGACTCCTTGCCGGGAGTGCCGGCCGAACGACGAATGAGAAGTAAGGCCGTGGCCAACACCGGCTTTCCCTCCAAATGAGACTCAGGGGAGTCGATGATCGGATCGCGACGCAGGGCCGGAGAGCTCGTCGAGCGGATCGCCGAAGTGATGCGACTCCACGATGAGCCACGGGTGATGCTGCTGCGGCCGGCTCAGCCCCGAAGGGTGATTCGGGCAGCGGCGTAAGGTCAGACCGGTGACTGTTCTTCGGCCTCCTCTCTGAAGAAGCCGGCTACGACGCATCCGGTGAGAGATTCCACTGTCAAGAGATGGTCGCGGGTCCACGCCGCCCTCTATCGGGCAACCGGCGGGGTCCTCGGTAGGCGGTTGGCTGGCAACGACATGCTGCTGCTGACCACGCTGGGGAGAAGTTCGGGGCATCCACACACCGTCCCTCTTCTCTTTCTGAGTGACAACGGGAGGCTGGTGGTCATCGCCTCATACGGCGGGCGGGACCGACACCCCGACTGGTACCTCAACTTGGTGGCATATCCGGTGGTGGAGGTTCGGATCGCGAGTCGGGCTGAGCCCCTGGTCGCCCGTACTGCCACTGCCGAGGAACGAGAGACATGGTGGCCGCGGATCGTCGATGCTTACGGCGATTATGCCCTCTATCAGTCTCGCACCGAGCGGGTCATCCCGGTCGTCTTCCTCGAGCCTGCCCACCGGCTTCCTTAGGAGCTGAGACCCTGCCAATCGTTTGAAGTCAGGCCATCCTCGGCGGTCTTCTTGTCAGCCTGGTCGTAGACCGAGAGCAAGAGAGACGTCCACCAACCGTTCCTGTTCGGGGTACTCGTGAGGCTCATGAACCGAAGGTCGCGGGTTCAAGTCCTGCCCCCCACTACCATCAGAAGACCCAGGCATCGCCTGGGTTTCTGCTGTCTTGAGAGGCAGTAGTAGTGGAGACATCGGAGAGCCCCCCGAGGGCCGGTTACCGATCCGCTTCGCCGATGACCCGAGCCAAAAGGTCCCGGTCGACGCTTCCCCCGCTGACCACGCACACACTGAGACCACGCTCGTCAACCGGGGTGGCGAGGGCAGCGGCGACCGACGCCGCACCGGCCCCCTCGGTGACCAGCTTGTCTTGCATGGCGAGTCGAGACATGGCGGCCATGACCTGCTCCTCGGAGACCAGGACCACTTCGTCGATCAGGCTTCGAAGCATGGGGTACATCTCTTCGGTGATGACCGGTGTCGAAGCTCCCTCGACGATGGTGTCATGCCACTCGATCCACGTCGGGCCACCGGCCTCGAAGGCTGCGGCCAGGGCAGAGTTGACCCGAGCCTGAACTCCATAGACCCGAACTGTCGGCTTCAGGGCCTTCAGAACCGATGCGACTCCCGAGATCAGGGCGCCACCGCCCACGGGCACGAACACCGAGTCGAGGTCCGCCAGATCCTCGAAGATCTCGAGGCCGATTGTGCCGTGGCCAGCGATCATCAGCGGCTCCCCCCAGGGGTTGAGATAGGTGTAGGGCTCTTGGCGCCACGCCTCCGCGAACATGAAGCGCATCAAGTCGGTCATCGAGACGTGTATCAGGTCGACGCCGTAGGCGGCAATCGCGGCTCGCTTCGACTCATGGAGGCTGTCGGGGACGTGAGAGCGAGCCGGCACCCCGAGAACTTTGCCCATGTAGCCCAAAGCCATTGCGGTGTTCCCGGCGCTGGTTGTGGCGATTCCGGCTCGTGCCTCTTCCTCGTCGAGGCTCAGTGCCCAGTTACCGACTCCACGGATCTTGAACGAACCGACCGGCTGAAGCACCTCCGGCTTGAGAAAGATGTCGGGTTCCGAGTTCTGACCATGCAGACCCATCAGCGGGGTTCGCACCGCGGTGCCCGCGATCCGCTGCGCCGCTTCCCTCACCTCATCGAGCGAGGGTGGCTGCACGGGGTCACCACCCCAGCCAGTCGGTCGGTCCTCAGCCAAATCTTGCTCCTCGACAACCTGGCACGACACTATTGGTCAGGAGGCCGAAGCCGTAGTCGAACGTCCAAGTGGGCGCGTCGATCACGCTCCACCATGGCTCGATGCTCCCCTATCTGGTTAGGGACTGCTGGGTTGGAATAGCTCGACCGGATTCCCTGACGGGTCCTCGACCAGGATCTGGCGGCCACCGGTCCCTTCGACGACATCTCCCCTGAAGGTCGCTCCCAGCTCTCGCAGCCCTGAGACCGATCACTCCGCTCGCAGCCGCATCGCCCAGTCTTGGGGACTCCGCCCCTATCGCTGTCGACTGCGCTGGCAAGGGCATCACGGTGGCGGAATAGTTCCTCGGCCAAGTTGTCGGGGGAATTTCTGTGGGCGTGACCATGTTCGACTGTTTCCAGGCTGACCAGGGAACCCCGCATTGCAAATAGCGATCTTCCATGAGCATCCAGATTGGAACGCCCCACTCTTCGCAGAGCTGGATCGAAGGGGTGTCGACCATATTTCTATCGACGCTTCCCAGCCAGACTTCGATCCGTATCGGCTGGGGGACTGGGCCCTGGTGTTTAACCGAATGAGTCCCTCGGCTTGGACCAGGGGCCACATGGCGGCAATGCTTGGGACACCGGTGTTCCTTCACAGTGTCGAGGCAGCAGGGATCCCAGTGATCAACGGTTCGGCTGCCTATGAGTACGAGTTGTCCAAGAGGAATCAGCTCGACCTGTTTCGCAGGGAGAGGGTGCAGCATCCGGAGGGTCGACCGGTTCTGAGCCTCGGGGAGATACCCGAAGCCGCCAACGCCCTCGAGTTCCCGGTCATGGTGAAGCCCAACGTCGGAGGGAGTGGCGCCGGCATCGCCGCCTTCGACAACCGACGGGAGCTGGCCGCCGCCGTAGAGTCTGGGCCGATCGACCTAGGTCCAGATGGAACCGGGGTGGTCCAGGAGCAAATGGCTCCGCGAGGCGAGTCGATCGTTCGTGTCGAGATACTGGGAGGCGAGTTCCTGTACGCGATCGCGCTGAAGCTGTTGCCCGGTTCCTTCAACCTCTGTCCGGCCGACTACTGCGATCCCGCTCAGGGAGTAGGGGATCCGAGTGATCTCGTTGAAAGAGTCGTGCCGCCCGACGAGGTGGTCGAGGAGGCGGCGCGAATCATCTCAGCGACGGGTGCGGATCTCGGCGGTGTCGAATACCTGGTCAACGACCACGACGGCGGCGTCTACTTCTATGACATCAATGCGATGTCCAACTACGTAGCCGATGCACAAAATGTGCTCGGCTTCAACCCCTACGTCGACCTCGTCGATTATCTGGTTGCCCGTATCAGTGTCGCCTCTCATCGGGGTACTCGCCGCTTGCGGAGCCAGTGACAATTCAGGCAGAAGGTAAAGACAGAAGGGTGGCTCACTGGGGCTGCGCA
>DATKEA010000034.1:0-79824 GCA_035544615.1 Acidimicrobiia bacterium
GGCGCTGGGATCGGGGCCGAGGAGAGTCAGCGGGTCCACCAGTCTGCCCCCGGTCAACTCGGCCAACTCGTCGAACGCCCTGGTGTCTCCCCAGAGATGGACACCCCTGGTGTCGCCGGCGAACCGAAGAGAATCGAACGGTTCGCCCCGGACCAGGATCTTGTCCATCTCGTCGTACTCGATCAACCCGTGATCCGCCGTTCCGATCAGCGTCACCTCCGGTGGAAGACGAGCCGCGAGGCCTTGCCAGACGTCGGCCGCCAGCTGCATCGCAGCGGTGAACTCATCCGACCCGAGCCCCGACACGTGACCGGCGAAATCGACCTGCCACACGTAGGTGAAGATGAATCGGTTGGGAGCAGACGCCAGTTGGACGGTGGCATCGACCAGGTCGTGCTCATCCCAGGCGCTCTCGAAACGCGCTCCCCGGTAGAGGAGGCGGGAAAGCGGGCTCCCGGTGAACGGGCTCGGCTGCACTGTTATCGGCTCGATCCCGCCCCGCCGCAACCGCTCCCAGAGATTGGGACCGGGCAGGAAGGAGGCGTAGTCCAAGACGACCGGTTTACCGCTCAGATCCACCCACTTGAGAGTGTTGACCACCCGGCCCGCTTCTTCGAGCCATGTCAGGTGAGACACGAGGCCGTGCCGGGACGGTGTGAGGCCGGTGGCGAGAGTGGCCAGGGAGACACTGGTGGTGGTGGGGAACGGCGCCAGAAGAGTCGCCTGTTGCGATTGATGCAGGGGCCGGGCAGCGTCATGGCCCAGCTGGGCGACACCGAGACCGTCGAACATGACCAATACATAGGTCCGTCCTTCGGGTATCAGGCCGCTCGTCTCGGCATCGAGAGGTGAAGCTGGCGAGCTGCCCGTCATCCTCGATTCGAGCTCTCCAACCAGGTTGACCAACCCGCGGGAGTTGTGAGAAGGGGCGACGACCATCGGCGCAGGCTAGGTGCCGCCGAGTTGATTCTGCCGATGGGAGTTGGTGTTTCCTGACTTCGACGAGATAGTGCCCTTGCGTATACTCGCCGCCGGTGGTGTTCCTCGACCCGGATCGGCATGAGCCAATACTTTGAGAGCTATGTGACCGTCGGTGCCTTTGCCGCGCTCGGCATGGTTCTGGTGATGATGATGCTTGGCGTGGCCGCCGTGGTCCGGCCCACCAATACGACTCCTTCCAAGCTGCTCACCTATGAATGTGGGGTCGACCCGGTGGGGAGCGGATGGAGCCAGTCCTATGTCCGCTACTACGTCTACGGGTTGCTCTTTGTCATCTTCGACGTGGAGGCGGTTTTCATCTTTCCCTGGGCCATAGTCCTCGAGGACCTCGGCATGTTCGGCCTTGTGGAGATGCTGATCTTCATCGGCATACTCGTGCTCGGGTTGGTTTACGCCATCCGCAAGGGAGTCTTGCGGTGGGAGTAGTCCAGAAGTTCGGGGCCCCGAAGCCGGTGAGTTGGCTTCTCAACTGGTCCCGAAAATACTCTCTCTGGCTGTTTCAGTTCGGTCTGGCATGTTGTGCCATCGAGTTGATGGCTGCCTCCGGCCCTCGTTACGACTTCATGCGATTCGGCATTATTCCCCTACCTGCTTCGCCGCGCCAGGCCGACCTGATGGTGGTGGCGGGCACGGTGACCGACAAGATGGCACCGGCGATCAGACGTCTCTACGACCAAATGCCCGACCCCAAGTACGTCATCTCGATGGGCTCCTGCGCCAATTGCGGGGGCCCCTACTGGGATTCCTACTCTGTGACCAAAGGCGTCGACCAGGTGATCCCGGTCGATGTGTATGTCCCGGGTTGCCCTCCTCGTCCCGAGGCGTTGATGGACGGGATCGTGTTGCTCCAACAGAAGATCCAAGGCGAAGACATCAAAGAGAAGTGGAACCGGCGTGACCTCGAGCCCGTCTGAGACCGAGACCACAGTCCATCCCCTCCAGGAGTTCGCCGATACGGTGGCCGGAGCGGTTGGTGGCGAGGCCGAGATCACCTTCGACACGGTGAAGGTGCGGGTGGCTCCCGAGCAATGGGTCTCCGCCCTGACCACGGCCCGCGATGAGCTGGGACTGGTGTTCTTCTCCTTCCTTTCGGCGGTGGATTGGTCTGCCGAGGTGGAGGTCGGGGATCCTCCCGGAGACGAGGTCGAGGAGCGATTCGAGCTGTTGGCCGCGGTCGGCGACCTCGGCGCCGGGCGCCGGGTGATATTCACGACCGATCTCGCCAAGGACTCACCGGTCATTCCCAGCGTCGTCGATGTCTTCCCCGGGGCGAACTGGCATGAGCGCGAGGCACATGAGATGTTTGGCATCGAGTTCGCCGGCCATCCCAATCTCGCCAACCTCTATCTTCCCGACTCGTTTATGGGCAATCCTCTGCGCAAGAGCTATCCGCTGCTGAGCCGCGAGGTGAAGCCCTGGCCGGGGAGCGTCGACGTCGAAGCCATGCCCGGCGGTGACGAGGAAACCGCGGAAGGCCCATCGGAAGAGAATCCGGAGGCATGACGTGGTCTTAGACCAGGATCTGGTTCGGCACCTCTCCGAGTCGTCAGTTTCGGTGGAGCTCGAGACCGAGGACATGACCTTGAACATCGGCCCTCAGCACCCATCGACACATGGGGTCTTGAGACTGGTAGCCCGGGTCGATGGCGAGCGAGCGTTCGATGTCCAACCGGTCATCGGGTACATGCATCGGGGCTACGAGAAACTCTCCGAAGTCAGGTCCTATCCCCAGATCACCACTCTGGTCAATCGAATCGACTGGGTGTCCGGGTATGCAAATGAGGTGCCGTTCATCGTCGCCGCCGAGAAGCTTCTCGAGATCGAGGTGCCGGAGAGGGCCCAATACATCCGGCTGATCCTCACCGAGATGGCGAGAATCTCGTCCCACCTCGTCTTCATGGCGTCGTACCCGCTCGAGTTGGGTGCACCCACTCCGCTGTTCTTCGCGCTGCGGGAGAGGGAGCGAGTCCTCGATCTGCTGGAAGGGGTCACCGGAGGGCGGTTCCACCCCAACTTCAACCGGATCGGTGGGGTCAAGCCGGCCTACGGCTCCGGATCGAGCACACGCAAGGTGATCCAGGACCTGCCGGCCGGTTTTCTCGCCGAGACCCGTGATGCCATGGACAAGGTGACGGTGGCCGTGGACGAGATCAACTCCCTCGTCGCCGGAAACGAGATAATCCTGGCCCGCACCAAAGGGGTCGGGGTTCTGCCACCGGAGGTGGCGGCCTCATACGGTGTCTCCGGTCCCAATCTCAGAGCCTCGGGGGTGGGTTTCGACTTGCGCAAGGTCGAGGACTACCTGCCCTATCACCTGTTCGACTTCGAGGTCCCGGTCGGTGAGAACGGTGACTGTTGGGACCGCTGGCATGTGCGTCTCCTGGAGATCCGCCAGTCGGTTCGGATCATCCAACAGGCGATCGACGGCATCCCGTCGGGACCACTTCAGGCAAAGGTGCCCAAGGTGATCAAGGTCCCCAAAGGTGAGACCTACGTCAGGGCGGAGAACCCCAAGGGCGAGATGGGTTATTACCTCGTCTCGAATGGAGCTCAGGGGCCATACCGGCTCAAGATCCGCTCGGCGAGCTTCTCCAACATCTCGATTCTCCCCTGGATCCTCGAGGGCGTGCTCATACCTGACATCATCGCCATCATGGGCAGTCTCGACTTCGTTCTGGGGGACGTGGATCGATGACCTCGTTTCTCACTGATCTGTTCTCGAACTTCTGGGTGTCTCTCGCCGGCAAACTGCTCCTAGTCGCCTTGATGATCCCCCTGGTGGGGATGGTCATCGGGTTCGCCGAGATGAAGCTGTCGGCCAAGATGCAGGCGCGGGTAGGCCCTTACTTCGCAGGAGGCCGCTGGGGTTGGGCCCAGCTCATCGCCGATGGGGTCAAGTTCTTCCAGAAGGAGGATCTGATACCGGCCGAGGCCGATCGACCGGTGTTCAAACTCGCCCCGGTTCTGGTCCTGGTGAGCACGGTTGCCCTTTTGGTCGTGATCCCCTTCGGGCCTGATTTGATCTTCCGCGATCTCTCGGTGGGCATCTTCTACGCCCTGGCCATCTCGTCTCTGAGCACTATCGGGATCCTCATGGCCGGCTGGTCATCGGCCAACAAGTACTCCCTCATGGGTGGTCTCCGGGCTGCCGGTCAGTTGATCGCATACGAGTTGCCCCTGGTGCTGGCCGTGGTCGGCGCGGTGATTCTGGCGGGGACGATGAGCATGGCCGGCATCGTCGAAGCTCAGATTTCGGCGGGATACCCCTTTGTGATCTTCCAGTTCGTGGGTTTCGCGGTGTTCATGATCGCTGCTCTGGCGGAGCTCACCAGGATTCCGTTCGACATGCCGATCGCCGAGTCCGAGCTGGTGATGGGATATCTGACCGAGTACTCGGGCTTTCGATTCCTGTTCTTCTTTCTCGCCGAGTTCGCCAACATGTTCACACTCTCGGCGATTGCCGTGACCCTGTTTCTCGGGGGATGGTGGCTCCCCGGGATCCCTGACAATGTCCTGGCCTATGCCGGCCCGGTCATCCTGGTGGCGAAGGTTTTTGTCCTCGTCTTCATCATGATCTGGTTTCGTTGGACCTTCCCCCGATTTCGCGAGGATCAGCTCCAGAGCCTCTCATGGAAGTTTCTCGTCCCGCTCGCTCTCGCCAATATCGCAATCACCGCCGTGTTCAAGGTGGTGCTCTGATGATTGAAGCTCCGAAACGAAGCCTGCCCGGGATGGGAATGGTCCGGGGGCTTTGGGTGACCATCTACACCATGGTCAAGACGATCTTCCTCCCCGGGAGGCATCTGGCAACGGTCAACTACCCGCTGGTCAAGGAGACCCCGGTGCCCCGGGCACGCGGGGTCATCGCCTTGGACCAGGAGGCGTGCACGGTGTGCATGCTCTGTGCCCGTCAATGTCCCGACTGGTGCATCTACATCGAGGGGCACAAAGAGGAGAAGGAACCGGACAAGCCGGGAGGCAGGATCAAGGTCCGCAACACCCTCGACCGTTTCGACATCGACTACGCCCTGTGCATGTACTGCGGGATCTGCGTCGAGGTCTGTCCCTTCGATGCCCTGTTCTGGTCGCCGGAGTACGAGTACTCAGAGTCGAACATGGGTGGGATGCTCCACGACATGGACCGCCTCCAGGATTGGCTGTTGACCGTGCCCGAGAACCCCGCGTTGGAGAAGTGAAGTCATGACGGTCGGTGACTGGGTCTCGCAACCGATTAACTGGGTCTTCCTGGTCGTTGCCCTCTCGGTGGTGCTCTCTGCGTTCCGGGTGGTGACGGCCAAGAACCTGGTTCACGCCGCGCTGTTCCTCGTGGCCACCCTGGGTGGTACTGCGGTGTTGTTCCTCATGCTCTCCGCGGAGTTCGTGGCGTGGGTCCTGGTTCTGGTCTACATCGGCGCGGTCATCGTTCTCTTCTTGTTCGGGATCATGATCACCAGAGCGCCCACGGGTCGTGATGAGGGTCTCGACGCCGAGCGAAAGGTCTGGCCTGCCATTCTCTCCATTGCCACGTTTGTGCTTCTCGCCTGGGCCTCCGTGGAGGCATTTGGCGGAGATATCGTGAATGAGCTGGGTGAGGCCACCTCGACCGAGTTGCTCGCCAAGTCGTTGCTGGGCCGTTTTGTCATCCCCTTCGAAGTGGTCTCGTTCGTACTGCTCGCCGCTCTCATCGGCGGGATCACCATTGCTCGACGCGACCTCGATCCTGTCGAGGAAGAAGAGAGGAGAGCGGTCTGATGCTGCTCAGTCAGTTCCTCATCCTCTCCGCCGCAATATTCGCCCTCGGCATCTACGGCCTTCTGGTGCGGCGCAACATCGTGCTCATCCTGCTCTCGGTCGAGTTGATGCTGAACGCGGTGAACATCAACCTGATCGCCTTCGAGTCTGTAATCCGCTCGTCGGATGGGGTCGGGCAGGTGTTCGCCATCTTCGTGATCACCGTCGCCGCCGCCGAGGTCGGAATCGGTCTCGCCATCGTCTTGATGATCTTCCGCAACCGCAAGTCGGCGAACGTTGACGACCTGAGCCTGTTGCGATGGTGAGGGTTTTATTGCCCCTGTGGAGCGGGGGGACCGACGCCGGCGACCGAAGAGAGCCCGTCGTGCGGGGCAACCCCCCTCGCTGTCGCATTGCTCCAGCGGTCCCCCCTGTGCCAGGGGGGACAACCCTGTGGAGCGGGGGGACCGACGCCGGCGACCGAATTGAGCGCGTCGAGGGGAGTGAATCGTGACCCGCTGGCTCCTCGCTACCGAGGAGGCCGAGCATGCCGTCGAGGCCGGGATCACCGGGGGGTTCTGGGTCGAGACGGCGGGAGTGATGCTGGTCCTGCCACTCGTGGCCTTTCTCCTCATCCTGGCGTTTGGCAAGAAGCTGAAAAACCAGGGGGCGGAGCTGGCCATCGGCGCCCTCGCGGTCAACTGCCTTTGGGCCACCGTTCTCTTCGTGTTGAACATGACCGACGGCGTTCTCGCCACCACCACCTTCGAAATCGGCCGAATCGGGAGCGACCTCGTCTTCGAGTTGGGATGGGTGGTCGATGGCCTCTCCATCATGATGTACTTCCTGGTGAGCGTGGTGGGGCTGCTCGTCTTCATCTACGCCGTGGGCTACATGCGCGACGACGTGCGGGTCGCCTGGTTCTTCGCGGCTTTCTCCCTTTTCGCCGGCTCGATGCTGGTCCTGGTTGGCGCGCCAAACCTGATCCAGCTCATCATCGGGTGGGAGGGTGTCGGTCTCGCCTCCTATCTGTTGATCGGCTTCTACTGGGAGGACATGGACAACGTGAGGGCAGGCAACAAGGCCTTCATGGTGAACAAGGTTGCCGATGTCGGGCTGATCCTGGGCGCGATCATCCTCGGTTTGGCGGTGGGAACCTTCGACTTCTTCGCCATCAACGCGGCGGCTTTCGATCATCTCGAGTCGCTGTCGACAGTGGCGGTGGTCGGTGGTGCGCTGCTCTTCTTCGGGGCGATGGGAAAGAGTGCCCAGTTCCCCTTCCACATCTGGCTTCCCGATGCGATGGCGGGCCCGACTCCGGTCTCGGCCCTGATGCATGCGGCCACGATGGTCACCGCCGGCGTCTACCTGATGGGTCGCATGTTCCCGCTGTTCGAGTACCTGGCTTCTGACATCCGTCCCTGGCTGGTGGCAATCGGCGCCATCACCCTCTTTGCCCTAGGTCTGCTCGCCCTGGTCGCCAACGACATCAAGAAGGTGCTGGCCTATTCCACCGTGTCCCAACTCGGATACATGATGACTGCCGTGGCCGCGGGCGGATATACCGCAGGTCTGTTTCACCTATTCACCCATGCCTTCTTCAAAGCGCTGCTCTTCTTGGGGGCGGGATCGGTGATTCATGCTGTCCACTCCAACTACATGAGCGACATGGGTGGGCTCCGCAAACAGATGCCGACCACGTATTGGACGTTCGTGGCCGGTGCGCTTTCACTGGCCGGGATCCTCCCCCTGGCGGGTTTTTGGTCGAAGGACGAGATCCTGGCCACACTCGGTCACGAGGGTTACATCGCGGTGATGTGGATCGCCGTAGCCGGCGCCTTCGTCACCGCGTTCTACATGACACGTGCGGTTGCCCTGACCTTCCACGGCGAATACAAGGGCCACGGTCATCCCCATGAGTCGCCGCGAATCATGACCGGGCCTCTGGTCGCATTGGCTATCCCCTCGATCGGGTTCGGTCTGCTCAACATCCCCGGCGTCGCCCTGCCCGGATTGGGGAACTTCACGGAGTGGCTGGCGGTGCGGGTCGTTCCGATGGGCGACCACCATGCCGAGTCCATCGACTTCCTTCTGGCCGGCAGTGGCCTGCTCGCCGCTTTGGCGGGGATCGCTCTCGGATGGCGAATCTGGGGCAAGGACCGCGAGACCCAAGTCGAGCGCGACCGGTTCGAGATTCCGGTGCTCTACCCGCTGCTGCGCCGCAAGTACTACGTCGACGACCTGGCCCTGGGAATGGTGGGGGCAACGATGGGCCCCGTCGCCCGGTTGGTCAACTGGGTGAACGACTATGTCATCGATGGGCTGGTCAATGGGGCAGCGCTCATCACCAAGGCTCTGGGATCCTTCGTATACGGGATCGTCGACCAGCGAGGGGTCGACGGGATCGTCCATGGTTTGTCGGCTGGGGCCGACTTGTCCGGTGCGGCTGTGCGCAAGTGGCAGACGGGCCGGGTTCAGCAGTACGCAGCATCCTTCGTCGGGGGGGCGCTGATCCTGATTGTCGTGTTCGTGTTTGTTACATAGGAGAGGCTGAGCAATGGACTGGTTCGAAACTTGGGGGCTGACACTCACAGTGTTCATACCCCTGGCCGGAGCCCTTGTCCTGGGCGCAATCCCCAGGGACAACGAGAACGCTCTGAAGAGGCTCGCTCTGGTTATCTCGGTGGCGGCCTTCGTCGCCTCGCTGGTGGTGATCGGACAGTTCGACTTCTCCGGCGCTCCCTACAACACCTACCAGTTCGAGGTGAACGAGCCCTGGATCGGTGCGATCAACGCCAACTACCACGTCGGCATCGACGGCATCAGCCTGCCTCTCCTGGTGCTGTCGACATTTGTGATGGTCCTGGCCGTGATCTACAGCTGGAACCACTGGGAGGAGCCAAAGAACCCCAAGTCCTTCCTGATCCTGATGTTGATCCTCGCCACCGGGTTGAACGGGACCTTCGTGGCGCTCGACTTGGTCCTCTTCTTCATCTTCTTCGAGGTGGTCCTGGTGCCCATGTACTTCATGATCGGTATCTGGGGCGACCGGTCGCCGCGGAAGATCCCGGGGTTCGGCAAAGAAGTGCAGACCCGGTTGTACGCGTCTATCAAATTCTTCCTCTTCACCCTGTTCGGATCGGCCTTCATGCTGCTGGGATTCCTCGCCCTGTACTTCCAGTCGGGCGAATCAGGGGTGCGCACCTTCGACATCGTCGAATTGACCAATCTCGGAGCCGCCGGCGCCTTCACCGGCAGATTCGCTTTCCTGGTCTTCGGGGCGATGTTTCTCGGTTTTGCGGTCAAGGTCCCGATGTGGCCCTTCCACACCTGGCTGCCCGATGCCCACACTGCCGCCCCCACCGTCGGCTCGGTCCTTCTGGCGGCGATAATGCTGAAGCTCGGCTCCTACGGTTTCATTCGGATTTCCCTGCCGATCCTTCCTCAGGAGGCGGCGAACTGGGCCCCGTTCATCGCCATTCTGGCCGTGATCGGCATCATCTACGGCTCCCTGGCGTGTCTTGCCCAGACCGACATGAAGCGGTTGATCGCCTTCTCATCGGTGGGACACATGGGCTTTGTGATGCTCGGCATTGCGACCATGACCGACGTCGGCATCAATGCCGCAGTCATCGGGATGGTGGCCCACGGTCTGATCACCGGCCTCCTCTTCTTCCTGGCCGGCTCGATGTCGCACCGTTATCACACCAGGGAGATGTCCCGACTGGGCGGCAACATGAAGCTGATGCCGGTGATGGGGGGAATCCTGGCCTTTACCGCCATGGCCTCACTCGGGCTGCCCGGGCTGGCCGGGTTCTGGGGTGAGTTCATGTCCCTCGTGGGCGCCTACAACCCGCTCGCCGGGCTCTCGCTCGGAGTGTTCCGGACCTCGATGGTGTTGGGAGCGATCGGGACCGTGCTCACAGCTGGATACATGCTCTACCTGCTCCAGCAGGTCAATCTCGGCGAGCCGAGCGACGAATGGCAGGGTCAGGAGTTCCGCGACGTGGACCGCTACGAGCTCACCGCTTGGGTGCCGCTCATCGTGCTCATCGTGGTGATCGGTTTCTATCCCAGATTCATCTTCAGCGCCACCACCGACAGCGTGGTGTCACTCGTCGACACCATCTTCAACTCAGACACCACTGCTGCCTTGACCAGGGTTGCGAGCGGTTGAGACGATCCCGGTGACCTTCGAGATCGACTATCTGGCGCTGGCACCCGAGTTGGTTGTCGTCGCGACCATGTTGATCGTGTTCACGCTCGACCTGGTGCTCCCACGCGCCCGGAAGTTCTGGACGGCGACCGCTGCCGTCGCCGGGACGGCGGCCGCGGCGGTCCCCCTCGTGATCCTGGCCTCGGAAGGCACGGTCAGGTCGATGTTCGACGGCTCCTACGTGGTCGACGAGTTCGCTCTGGTCTTGAAGGGCGTGTTCATCGTCGCGGCCTACCTGGTGTTGCTCATGTCCCATCACTACATCGAGTCTGACCGCTACTACCAGGGCGAGTACTACTTCCTGCTGTTGGCGTCGGTCCTCGGCTCCCTGGTGATGGCATCGTCGCGCGACCTGATCATCCTCTTCATCGGGCTCGAGCTGACCACGGGCCCGCTCTACCTCCTGGCCGGCTGGAGGAAGGGAGACGTCAAGTCGAACGAGGCCTCGATGAAGTACTTCATCCTCGGGGTCCTCTCCACCGCGATCCTGCTCTATGGGATGTCGATGCTCTACGGGCTGACCGGAGAGGTGACATTTGCCGGCCTGGCCGGAGCCACCGCCGGCCGGGGGGACGAACCGGCAATCGTGGTGGCGATCCTCTTTCTGATCGTGGGCTTCGGGTTCAAGATCTCGGCAGTGCCGTTCCATTTCTGGGCGCCCGATACCTACGAGGGCGCTCCGACTCCCATCACCGCCTATCTCTCCGTCAACTCGAAGGCAGCGGGCTTCGTGGCGATGTTGTTGGTGATGTATCTCGCGTTGCCGGACGTCGCTGACATCTGGGCGCCCGCGCTTTGGTTGCTGGCGGCGGCGTCGATGACTGTCGGGAATCTCGGCGCGTTGCGTCAGACCAACATCGTTCGGCTGCTCGCATACTCGTCGATCGCCCAGGCCGGGTTCATGTTGGTCCCGTTCGCGGCAGCGGCAGTGGCGGGCGCTGACCTCGAAGAGGCCTTTTCCGCCACTGTGATCTACCTCGTGATCTATGCGGTGATGAATCTCGGAGCTTTTTCGGTGGTGATCGCCGGTGCCCGCAAAACCCGTTCTGGTGAGATCGCCGCATGGTCGGGTCTTGGCCAGATCGATGCCAGACTCGGGGTTCTCGTCATCGTGTTCTTCTTCAGTCTGGCCGGGATCCCGCCTCTCGCGGGGTGGTTCGCCAAGTTCGCCATGTTCCGTTCGGTGATCATCGCCGGCGGGACCTCAACCGTCGTGCTGGCGGTTATTGCCGCGGTCAACTCGGTGATTGCCCTCTACTACTACGCCAGGGTGGTCAAGTCGGTTTGGCTCGACGACCCGATCGGCGAGTTTGTCTCCGAAGCCGAAGCCGCGCCCGCCGTTTCATTGCGTCTCGCCTTGCTGCTGGCTCTCGGGTTTACCGTCGTGATCGGTTTCTTCCCGACGATCGCCACCTTCGTCGGTGACGCCAGCCGGGTGATCGCCGCCGGGGGCTAGTGGAAGGCCACCCGCCGATCGCTACCACTGGGAGAACCGGGCATATGAGAGCGGATCCGCATCCAACCACGGTCAGTTGGCGTCTTCACCTTCGATCGAGTCCAGAGCGCGTATTCGACATGCTCGACACCGACGAAGGTCGGGCGGCGTTCTGGGCGGAGACCGCTGACGAGCATGACGGCGAGATCGCCTTCTGCTTTATCAACGGCCTCCGATATCAGAGCCGGATTCTCGAGCGAGATCGGCCCGCGGCGTGGAGCATCGAATACTTTGGCTCGACGGTGTCGGTTCAGCTGGTCGACGACGGAGCCGGCGGTACCGACCTCACACTGGTGAATGAGGGTATCTCCGAGGAGGATCATCGCGAGGTGATGGCGGGGTGGCTCAACGTCCTGCTCCCTCTCAAGGCGGCGGTCGACTTCGGGATCGATCTGCGCACTCATGACCCGGCCAGAACATGGGACCAGGGATACGTCGATCAGTGAGCGCGACCGGCCGGGGTCAGTCGCGGGGGTCGTCGATACCCAATTCCTGGGCCATCCGCTGGGCAACGACCCAGGAGCCGCGGTCCTGATTGCACAAGACGACGACGGTGGTCCCGGCACCGACATAGTGCGAGGTCATGGCCGAAACCCCGGGATCGGATCCACCATGGCCAAAGATGGTCACGATGTCATCAACCACCACCAACTCCATGCCATAACCGTAGGCCTCCGGGCTGTCGTCCTCGAAGGCATACGGGGTCACCATCTGCGAGAAGGTCTCGGGGGCGAGCAGCATCCCCGATCTGAGGGCGTCGAGGAAACGATCGATATCAGCCGCGGTGGTGATGAGTCCACCGTCGGGCATCCCTCCGGCAGGGACGCTGTAGATATTGGACCGCGGGCCCTCCGAAGTGTCATCGGCTACCAGGTACCCGGTTGCCATGTTCTCCGGCTCGTCGTCGAGTTGGAAGAAACCAGAGTCGGCCATGGCCGCCGGGACCAGCACCTCCGAGGTCGCCACGGCGGCGAAAGGCTTGTCGGTGATCCACTCGATCAATAGCCCGATCAGGACGAAGTTGGCGTCGCAGTAGTCGAACTCCCCGGGGTCGGAGACCGGCGGCAGGTCGGCAAACAGCGGAAGGAGGTCGCGCGGCCCTCTCGCCTTGTGAACCGGGACCCGGTCCCATGCGCTGGTGAAAGACGCCCATGTCTCATCGTCTCCGTCGTGATAGTCGGCCAATCCGGAGGTATGGGAAAGCAGATGATGGAGGGTGTGTCGATCGTCGAGACCGGCCGGTCGCAGCTCGGGAGGAAGGAAGCTGGTCAAAGGCTTCTCGAGACTGAGCGCTCCTCTTTCGACCATCCTCAGGGCCGTCGTGGCCGTGATCATCTTCCCGACCGATGCCACCTGGAACTTCGTCTCCGGTGTCACACCAATTCGATGCCCGCGGTGGGCGAGCCCGGCGGCATGTTTCAACAGAGTCTCACCGCCGGAGCGAACCAACACGACTCCACTGAACAAGCCTTGCGCAGCACGTTCGTCGAGCCAAGCGATGAGAGAGGGCTGGTTCAGGGTGGTCATGTGCTCCCACGGGTGGCGCCTCTCCGGAGGGCGCGGAATTCCCGGTCGAGAAGTGACCAGAGCGAATGATCCACCCAGTTACCTCGAATCAGCAACTCCTCTCGGAGCACACCCTCCCGGGTGAAGCCCAGCTTGTCGGCAACCCGGTCGGATGCGGTGTTCCCCACGGCGATGCGGAGCGTAACCTTGTGGTATCCCAAGGAGTTGAAGGTCTCGTCGAGAAGCCGGTCCACGGCCTCGCTGCAGATCCCCCGGCTTTGCTCGTCGCTTCGCACCCAGTATCCGAACTCTGCGATCTTCCCCAGCTTGGAGACTGTCCAGAAGGAGATGCTTCCAACGTGACGCTCGGGGTCATCTTTGAACCTGATCGAGTAGTCCCAGGCCCGGTCTTCCTTCCAGGCCAGGATCGACTCGCGAATGAAGGCTGTGGAATCCCCGTGCTCGTAGTCCATGCGCGCCCAGGGGAGCCATTGGTTGAGCTCCGGCAATGAGGCCCGGGTCGCCTCGTCGTATGTGTTGTGATCACGCTTGGAGAACTTCTGGAGGATGAGGCGATCGGTCTCGAGTGTTGGTCTGGGCACCGGTCCAGGTTATCGGCGGGCTTAACCTGCAGATTGAATGTGGGACCGGCTACACCTGAACGAAGACACACCCATCGAGGCCAAGGGCACCCTGGCCGCGGTCCTGGCCGCTCTTTACGAGGACGAGGCGGGTGACGTGAGGCTGGTGCTCACCAAAAGGCCCGACACCATGCCGACTCATGCCGGTCACATCTCGTTTCCGGGGGGCAGAGCCCACTCCACGGACTCGGGGCCCGTGGACACTGCCCTTCGCGAGGCGCACGAGGAGGTTGGCATCGAGCGCGACCGCGTCGAGATTCTGGGGTTCCTTGCACCCATCGACACCGTTGAGTTCAAGCCGTGGGTTGTGCCGGTGGTCGGACGTGTCTCGACTCCGTTCACGCTGGTGCCAGATGAGCGTGAAGTGGCCCGGATCCACACGCCCCGGCTCGAGGAGCTGGCAGACGAAGGGCGCTGGTGGCATGTCCCCTGGAATGGGCACAAAGTCTGGTACTACGACCTCGCCGGCGACACCCTGTGGGGGGCGACAGCCCACATGGTTCGGTCGCTCCTCGGGCTTCCCTGAATCAGGCGATCCGGTCAGGATGTGGGATCCCCGGATGAGTCTCGATTCGAGTTGGCCCCTGATGCTGAGCTCTGCCGAGAGACCGAAGGCGACCCGTTCGGCTCGGAGTCTTGCATCGAGCGACTTCGTCGAACCGGCAACCCGGCCATCGTTGCTCATCTGATCCTGCTGCCGGGCAGTTTCTGGACGCTCTCGTTGCTGCGTGGCGTAGAATGTGTGATTCGGGGTATCGATAGGGTGGACCATTGAAAAAGCGAGTCTTGATCGTCGGCGCCTGCGCCATAATCGTGCTCCTAGCAGTAGGGGCCGTTTTTGCGTTGTCGACCTGGGGAGATGTCACCCGGGTCAGCATCGATCGCAGCGCTCACGTCGACAGCGATGCCCAGCAGGACGATGGAACCCCGGGTGAGGGTCTCTCCGACGACGGGCCGGTGGCAGCGGAGGCCGGGGAAGACGAATTGGATATCTCACTCCTCGTCGGCTCCGATTCGAGAGACGAACTGGAGAGCACCGAGGGCTTTGGTGAGTTCGCTGGGGAGCGGGCCGACGTCGTGATGGTTCTCATTCGACCCGCTGACGGATCACGCGCCGCCCTGCTCTCCCTTCCTCGAGACTTGTTGATAGATGACGTGTGCCGCACCAGCGGCCAGCACAAGCTGACCGAGGCGCTCGAGGGATGTGAGTCGGGTCTGAACGGCCCAACGGCCCTCATCGTGAGTGTTGAGGCAGTCATCGGTCAGACCATCGATCACTTTGCGCTGATCGACCTGGCCGGGTTCCAAGAGGCAGTCGACGCGGTCGGGGGATACGAGATTTGTCTGGAGAGACCGGTCAGGGACCGAAAGGCCCAGCTTGAGCTCCCGGCCGGCTGTATCCAGGCAACCGGCGCCCAGACCCTCGCTTGGCTCCGTTCCCGCTCGACCCAGGAGTTGACCGCGAGCGGGTGGCGGATCGTCCCGGGAGTGAGCGACCTGACCAGGAACGAGCGACAGAGGGCCTTCCTGCTCTCGATGATGGGCGAGCTCTCCAACTTCGGCAGTCCCAAGGATGTGGCCGACGTGGCACAGGTGATCGCCCCGTTTGTGACAGTCGACTCTGAGTTGACTTTCCTCGACGCGGTGAACCTCGCCTGGGCCCTGCGTGGTCTGCAGGGGGGCAATATCGATGAGCTCGAGGTTCCTGTCTCGGATGCGACAGCAGCCGGCGGAGCCGCGGTTCTGATCGCCGAGATCGACATCGCCGAGATGGTGAGGGAGTACCTCCGACCCGAAACTGTCGGCGAGCCGACGGGCGCGCTGGCAGGCTGATCGGGCCAAGCTGATGGATGGGCCAATCACCAACCCCTGGTCGACCTGAGGTATAGGTCGATCAACGTCAGTCCCTAACCTTGGGTGAGATGATCGTGAGCAACCAAAAGCGAGTCTTTTCGGGAATCCAACCCACCGGCGACTTTCACGTGGGCAACTATGTGGGCGCGCTCAAGAACTGGGTTGCTCTTCAAGATGAGTACGAGACCATCTATTGCGTGGTCGATCTCCACGCCATGACCGTGCCATTCGAGCCGTCCGAGCTGCGAGCCGGGCGTCTCGAGACGGCCAAGATGCTGCTGGCGGTTGGCATCGACCCTGAGCGATCACTTCTGTACTACCAGTCGGAGGTCCCACAACATGTCGAGCTCTCCTGGATCCTCGGCACCATGACCGGTCTCGGCCAGCTGGAGAGGATGACCCAGTTCAAGGAGAAGGCCGATCGTGGAAGGCAGAATCTGGGCATCTTCGCCTATCCGGTGTTGCAGGCCGCAGACATCCTGGTGCACAAGGCGCACGCGGTGCCGGTCGGGGACGACCAGTCTCAGCATCTCGAGCTGACCCGGGATCTGGCCCAGAGATTCAACGCTCGATTTGGTGAGGAGTTCCCGCTCGCCGAGACGATCACACCCGAGATCGGTGCCCGGGTCATGTCTTTGACCGATCCAACATCGAAGATGTCCAAGTCGGATCCAAGCCCCCGATCGCGGATCCTCCTCAAAGACACTCCCGATGCCATCGTCAAGAAGGTGAAAGCGGCTGTCACCGACACCGGAAGCGAAATCCTCTACGACTGGGAATCCAAGCCGGGAGTCTCCAACCTGCTCGAGCTGTTCAGCGTTTTCGCCGACCGGCCGATTGCGGATCTGGTCGCCGAGCACCACACCTCGGGCTACGGGGCGTTCAAGATGGCGGTTGCCGAGGCCATCGTCGAAGGTCTGTCGCCGGTGCGCACCGCGTACGACTCCCTGGACGATTCCGAGGTGGAGAAGGTAATGGCACAGGGGGCAGCCACCGCCCGTGACCGCGCCGAGACCTCGATGCGAAGTGTCCGCCAGCGGGTGGGGATCGGCTAGCCGATCGACTCGAGAAGCTCGGTCGGCAGCAGAAAAACCACGGCGGCCAGCAGGTTGAATCCCGAATGGATGAAGATCGCCGGTCCCAGCCGTTTGGTGCGCAGCGTCACCCATGCCAATACCAGCCCGACTATGAAGAGTTGAGGCAGGAACACCGCAGCAGCCGAGAGCATCCGGCTGGGGTCCAAGCCGAGCAGGTGGAACACGGTGAAGACAAGGGCCGTGACCACCATGATCATTCGCGGGCTCCGGAGGCTCTGGGTTTTGAGCAGGACACCGCGAAAGATGAGTTCCTCGGTGACCGGGGCAAGTACCACTGCCGTGACCATGGCGGCCACCCTGGCCGCAGTGGTCTCCAGCCCGGACAGGGTGGTGCTCACCTGCTGGGCCGGGTCGCCTTCGGGGAGCAACAACGAGCTCAAAGGGAGAAACACGACCGCCAAACCGAGCTGGAGAAAGAGGCCAAAGCCGAGGTAGAGCACGTCCCGGCCTTCGATGACGAATCCTAGATCCGGATAGCCCTTGCTCCGTGAGATGAGCCAAAGGACCACGAGATGGCCGATGTGCTGACCGGCGAGAGCAAGCACCAGGAACAGTTCATCCTCGCCGACCAACGAGCTGATGCCGACCAGTAGGCCCGCGCCTACGAACCCGCCGAGGACGACGAAGAAGAAGTCGAGCAGTGACCAGGGCCTAGGCACGGGCTGGCCAGCCTACTGATAGCCGGAGGGCATCCACTGTTACGCTGGAAACGAGCGTCGGAGGTTGAGCGAAAGTGGAAATCGACATCGGTATCGGGAAGTCGGGCCGTCAGGCATATGGCTTCGATGACATAGCAATCGTGCCCTCGAGGCGAACCCGCGATCCCGACGACGTCGACATCTCCTGGCAGCTGGACGCGTTCAAGTTTGCACTCCCGATGATGGGTTCGGCGATGGACTCAGCCATCAGCCCGGCGACAGCTATCAGGATCGGTCAGTTGGGCGGATTGGCGGTCCTCAACCTCGAAGGGCTTTGGACTCGATACGAGGATCCCGAGCCGTACTTCGAGGAGGTGGCCGAGCTCTCCGCGGAGAAGGCCACGCTGCGCATGCAGGAGATCTACCTGGAGCCGGTCAAACCCGATCTGATCGGTCAACGTGTCGCCGAGATCAAAGCCCAAGGTCTGGTGACCGCGGCCAGTCTCACCCCGCAGCGGGTCCAGAGCTGGGCGCCGCACGCGTTGGGAGCCGGCCTCGACGTGCTGGTGATCCAGGGCACCGTGGTGTCGGCAGAGCATGTTTCGAGCCGCGAAGAGCCGTTGAACCTCAAGGAGTACATCGCCGAGTGTGAAGTCCCGGTGATAGTGGGCGGCTGTGCCAGCTACTCGGCAGCACTCCATCTGATGCGAACCGGGGCGGTTGGGATCCTGGTCGGGGTTGGCCCCGGCGCTGCCTGCACCACGAGGGGCGTGCTCGGGGTAGGGGTGCCTCAGGCAACTGCCATCGCTGATGCTGCGGGCGCTCGGATCCGCTATCTGGACGAGACCGGTCGCTATGTGCATGTAATCGCCGATGGTGGGATGAGGACCGGCGGGGATGTGGCCAAGGCGATCGCCTGTGGTGCCGATGCCGTGATGATCGGCTCGCCGCTGGCCTCGGCCAGCGAAGCGCCCGGGCGTGGGTTTCATTGGGGCATGGCCACGTTTCATCCCACTCTCCCTCGAGGCGCCAGGGTCGAGGTCGGTAACCGGGGGACCCTGGAAGAGATCCTGGTTGGCCCGGCTCACGAGAACGACGGCAAGCTCAACCTGTTCGGTGCCCTTCAGGTCTCCATGGCCACCACCGGCTATTCCGACGTCAAGGAGTTCCAAAAGGCTGAGGTGATGATCGCTCCCTCGCTGCAAACTGAAGGCAAGTCGCTGCAGCGCAGCCAACGAGTGGGAATGGGATGAGCCCGGCTGCGCCGGGCGAATCCGAACTCGCAAGCGTTCTGGTCGTCGACTTCGGTGCGCAGTACGCACAACTGATCGCACGACGGGTGCGCGAGGCCCACGTCCACTCCGAGATCGTCTCCAGGGACATAACTGCCGAGGAGATCCGCAGGCGCAACCCTGCCGGTCTCATCCTGTCCGGCGGACCTGCCTCGGTGTATGCCGAGGACGCCTACCGGATCGACCCCGGAGTCCTCGAGCTGGGGATCCCGGTATTGGGCATCTGTTACGGCCATCAGCTCTTGGCCGATATCGCCGGAGGCGTAGTCGCCAACACCGGCACCGCCGAGTATGGGAACACCACGCTTCGGGTGACCGGTGATTCGGTGCTGCTGAAGGAACTGCCCTCCGAGCAGAAGGTCTGGATGTCACATCGCGACCAGGTGACGGTGCCACCAGACGGCTTCGTTGCCGTGGCCACCTCCGACGGGGCAAGCGTCGCCGCGATGGAGGACCGTGATCGTGGTCTGTACGGGGTTCAATTCCACCCTGAAGTGGCCCACACCCCGCGGGGCGAGGAGATTCTGGAGCGCTTTCTCTACGACGTATGCGGTGCGCTACCCGATTGGACCTCACATTCGATCATCGAATCACAGGTCGAGGCGATCAGGACGCAGGTCGGGGAGGCGAGAGTGATCTGTGGCCTCTCCGGGGGAGTCGACTCGGCGGTGGCGGCGGCCCTGGTCCACGAGGCGGTGGGCGACCAACTCACCTGCATCTTCGTCGATCATGGTCTGCTCCGGGCGGGGGAGGCAGAGCAGGTCGAGCAGACGTTCCGATCGCATTTCGAAGTCGATTTCGTCCACGTCAAGGCTGAGGACCGGTTCCTCGAACTGCTGGCCGGAGTGGTCGACCCCGAGGAGAAACGGAAGATCATTGGCGAGACGTTCATCCGTGTCTTCGAGGAGGCGGCGAGCTCGGTGGGTGATGCCCGTTTCCTGGTGCAGGGCACGCTGTACCCGGATGTGATCGAGTCGGGCTCGGCCAGCGCCGCCACGATCAAGACCCACCACAACGTGGGCGGGTTGCCCGCGGACATGAAGTTCGAGTTGGTCGAGCCCTTGCGTGACCTGTTCAAGGACGAGGTTCGGGCAGTGGGAGAGGAGCTGGGGCTCCCTCAGGAGATCGTCTGGCGTCAGCCTTTCCCCGGTCCGGGCCTGGCGGTGAGAGTCATCGGCGAAGTCACCCGGGAGCGACTCGAACTGCTGCGTGCCGCGGACTCGATCGTGACCGAGGAGATCAGGAGAGCCGGTCTGTACCGCGACATCTGGCAGGCGTTCGGGGTTCTCCCTGCAGTCAAAACCGTGGGTGTGCAAGGTGATCTACGCACCTTCGCCTACCCGTTGGTGGTGAGAGCTGTCACCTCCGAGGATGCCATGACCGCCGACTGGGCCCGGCTTCCTTACGAGATTCTGGAGCGAATCTCGAGCCGGGTGATCAACGAAGTTCCCGGGATCAATAGGGTTGCCTATGACATCTCGAGCAAGCCCCCTGCCACGATCGAGTGGGAGTGAAAGAGGGCCACGACCGTGGTTCAGAGCTCGGGGTGCCCTGCCGATAAGAGAAACATTGGCGAGGGACATTTCGGATTTGAATCTCAACACACCTGAGCTGACTCGTATTTTCCGGGACGAGCTGGAGGAGCGCTCCAGTCGCCTGGTCGCTGCTGCCCGCTCGCTGCAACAGGACGATCTCGATGAGAACGTGGTACAGGACCTGGTCAGAGACGCCCACACCATCAAAGGCTCGGCGGGTTTGCTTGGCTATGACCAGGTGCGGGATATCGCCACACGGCTCGAGGAGCTCTGGAAGAAGGTGTCCGAGGGCTACTCGCCTCCACCCGATGTCGCGGTGGCGATGGAGGCCAGCGCCGGCCGGCTCGTCGCATCGCTCGACTCGACTGAGATGGATCTGTCGGAGTTCATCGAAAAGCTCCTGCCCGAGGAGGAAGGAAGTGCGCCGGACCGCTCGCCCGGGGCAGAAGTCGTGCCGCTACGCCGACCCGAGCCCGGCAGCCTGGGTGGGCTGCTCTCCTCGGTTTCCGAGTCCTTGCTGGTGGGAGCCACCCGGGTCGACACCGGAGAGCTCTACCGCCTGATCAACCGAATCGTTGAGGTCTCCCTCGATTCCGAGGCGCTGGCCGATCTCTCCCTGGTCTCGATCGAGGGATCCGATCCGGCTGTGTTCCGCAAGACGTGGCGGAATCAGCTCGAACGACTGTCCAGTTCGATCGCCGACATCCAGGACCAGGCAGTCGCGCTGGCAAACATCTCGTTTCTCGAGGCGACATCGACCTTTCCTCAGTTCGTCCGCTACCTGGGCCGGAGGCTGGGCAAGGACGTTCGATTCGAGCTGAGCGGCGATGATGTTCAACTCGATCGACAGATCGTCGATCTGCTGCGTGATCCGCTTCGTCACCTGTTGGTCAACGCCATTGACCATGGGATAGAGCCCTCGGCGGTGCGCATCGCCGCCGGGAAGCAAGCCACGGGGACGATCAGGATCGGAGCCGAGGTCGTCGACGAGAGTGTCGAGGTGTCGGTGTCCGACGATGGTGGGGGAATCGATTGGGACAAGGTTGCCGATGCGGCCAGGGACCAGCGCATTCCTTTCGTGCAGTCCGACCTGAGCCCGATCCTGTTTCACCCTGGATTCACGACGGCGAGCCTGATCACCGACTTCTCGGGCAGCGGTGACGGTCTCGCTGCGGTTCGGGACATCCTCGAGAAAGTCAACGGAGTGGTCCATATCGAGTCTCCCAGGGGCCAAGGGACGACCGTAACAATGACGCTGCCGATGTCGATGGTGTTGCAGAACGTTGTGGTCGTCGCCACCGGGGATCAGTTCTGGGGCATCCCGGAAGTCTCGATCGAGGGTGCGATGCCGTTGTCTCACGCCGAGATCAGTCCCAGCGGCAAGGGTCAGGAGATCATCTTTCAGAGTCGAGAGATCCCGTGTGTGTCCCTGTCCCGGGCCATAGGCATTCCGGACCCCGGAGATGAGTCGGAATTGGTAGTGATCAACACCAGGTCAGGTCTGGTCGCCGTCACCGTGAGTGAGATAATCGACAAGCGACGGGTGGCGGTCAAGAACCTCGGGCCGATCCTCGATGGTTCCGATCATGTGACCGGAGCCGCGCTGCTCGGTGGTGGCCAGGTTCTCGTGGTACTCGACCCCAACTTCTTGGGAGTCCTTGCTCGAAAGAGGCCGCGTCTCGTCGGGCATCGTCCCCGAATCCTGGTCGTGGACGACTCCGCCGGTGTCCGCCAGCTCCTGTCCGCCACCTTGAACGGTGCCGGGTTCGACGTCGAGGTGGCCGCCGGCGCCCGCGAGGCGATGGCGGCTATGGCCGACGACGGCTTCGAAGCCATGGTCATCGACTACTCGATGCCGAGATCGAACGGTGTCGAGCTGGTGCGAACGATGCGAGGGTCTGACATCCGGGTTCCGATAGTGATGGTTTCGGGCGTGGCCACGCAGGAAGAGAAGCAAGCTGCGTGGGAGGTCGGGGTCGACGCCTATCTGGACAAGTTCGATCTGCGCCAGGGAGTCCTGACCAGCACCCTGCGCCGTCTGATCGGGATGGAAGAAGACGCCGGAACCGCCTGAGCACCCAATGCCGTCGTTCTTCAGGTGTTGCATGTATCTTCCGATAGAGCCGAAGCATGTCTGAGCTGCCCGATACTGTGAGCTGGTTGTCCATTGGGCTGGCTGTGGTGGGTGTGGCCGGCGTGATATGGGCCCTCACCATCACACGTCACGGTCGACAGCGCGAGCGCGAAGTGACCCGTCTCTCGGAGGAGGCTCATCGCATAAAGAACGACTTTGTAGCGATGGTCAGCCACGAGCTGAGAACTCCCCTCACCTCCATCGCCGGATTTGCAGACACCCTGGTCGACTCGTGGAAGGAGCTCCCCGAGGACGAGGTCGACGAGTTTCTCGAGATCATCAACCGGCAGTCGATATATCTCGGAGACCTCGTCGAGGACGTGTTGGTCATACCCCGTCTCGAGGCAGACCGCCTTCGATTCCATCCCGAGTTGTTCGACCTCGGTGACCTGATCGAGGACGTGGCCAAGATGGTTTTTCCCAACGGCGGCAGGAAGAGCTCGCTGGTCTCGCTCCCCGATGGTGTCAGGGTGAAAGCCGACCGTCGACGGGTCCAGCAGGTCATTCGCAACCTGATGGAGAATGCCCGCAAATACGGGGGAGATCAGATCATGGTGGAGGGGTTCGTCATGGGCGACCAATACTTGATCGTCATCTCCGACAATGGTCCAGGTGTCCCCGACGAGGCCACTCAGCGTGTCTTCGACCACTTCGAACAAGTATCCAAGGGAGACACCCGGGAGGCGACCGGGATCGGCCTCGGTCTACCGATCGCTCGAAGATTGGCTCGGGCGATGGGCGGCGAGGTGTGGTACGAGCGAAGATTCCCCACTGGCGCCCGGTTCTGCTATTCGCTTCCGCTCAAGCGCAGGACCGTAGTGGGCGAGGGCGCGCCGTCCGAGCCGCTCGATCTCGACGCGACCGCCGCGGTGGAGCTGGACGACCAGGCGGCCTTCACGACCTGATCACATCGTTGTGATTCAGTCGGCCGCCCCCGGTAGGATCGGGGTCAGATGCAGGCTGAGTGGTTTCTCGACGATGTTCCGGCCGACTCTGCTCTCTTTGCCGATCTCAACCCGACACAGCGGGAAGCGGTGGCGGCGACCGAAGGCCCGGTATTGGTCGTGGCGGGGGCAGGCTCGGGAAAGACCCGCGTCCTCACCTATCGGGTAGCTCATCTCCTGCGCGATTTGCACGTGCCGCCACAGTCGGTGCTGGCCATCACCTTCACCAACAAGGCAGCGAACGAGATGAAGGCCAGGGTGGGGGCTTTGGTTGGTGGTGCGGTCCGCGCGATGTGGGTGTCCACGTTTCATTCGGCGTGCGTGCGGATTCTGCGTCGGGAGGCCTCGCGGCTGGGCTACCGGTCGGGTTTCTCCATCTACGACGATGCCGACGCGCTCCGTCTTCTCAACATCGTCCTCAAGGACCTCGACCTCGACTCGAAGCGTTTCCCGCCCAAGGCTATGAAGGCGGTGATCTCCAAGGCCAAGAACGAACTAGTCGACTTCGAGTCCTTCGCCGACCAGGGCGACGGCTTCTACCACGAGCAGGTGGCCGACATCTACCGGCTCTATCAGCAGCGGCTCCTGGCGGCCTCGGCGATGGACTTCGACGATCTGCTCATGGTGACCGTCGAGCTGTTCGGGGCGTTTCCCGACGTGCTCGCCGGTTACCAAGAGCGGTTTCGCTATGTCCTCGTCGACGAGTACCAGGACACCAACCGGGCCCAATACATGCTGGTGAGGCAACTGACGGCGGGTCACGGCAATCTATGCGTGGTCGGAGACTCGGATCAGTCGATCTACAAGTTCCGGGGGGCGGACATACGCAATATCCGCGACTTCGAGGTGGACTATCCCGAGGCGCGCATCGTCATTCTCGACCAGAACTACCGCTCGACCGAGACCATCCTGGAGGCTGCCAACTCGGTCATCTCCAACAACACCAAGCGGACGCCAAAGAACCTCTGGTCCGACCGGGGCCGGGGGGTTCCCATTCTTCGCTACGAGGCCGAGGATGAGCATGACGAGGCCGGTTACGTGGTCGACGAGATCGAGCGTCTCCAGGCGGACGGTTTCAACCTCTCCGACCTCGCGGTGTTCTACCGCACCAACGCCATGTCCCGGGTGATTGAGGATGTCTTCGTTCGACGTGGCATCCCTTACACGGTGGTCGGCTCGGTGAAGTTCTACGACCGCAAGGAGATCAAAGATGCGGTTGCCTATCTGAGAGCGGTGGTCAACCCGGCCGACGAGGTATCACTCAAGCGGATCATCAACGAGCCACGTCGAGGCATCGGCGACACCACTATCGCTCACATCGACCGGTTCAGCCAGGCCCAGAAGATCGGCTTCGCCGAGGCGCTGAGGCGGGTGTCGGAGATCACGATGCTCAACGCCCGTGCCCACGCCGCGGTCGGCGAGTTCGTGGCGATCATGGATCGGTTGAGGGAGAGGGTCGAAGATGATGGTGTGGCCGCCGGTGTCGAGGCCGTGTTGGTCGACACGGGCATGGTGGCGACTCTCGAATCGGAGCAAACGATCGAGGCCATGGGACGAGTCGAGAACCTCCGTGAGCTGGTCGGGGTTGGATCCGAGTTCGAGGCGTCCAACGAAGGAGCCGTTATCGGCGACGAGGAGTTCGACAGTCTCGACAACACCCGTCGGTTGGAGGTCTTCCTCGAGTCAACAGCTCTGGTGGCGGACATCGACGAGTGGGATGAGGGAGCCGGTGCCGTGACGCTGATGACGCTCCATACCGCCAAGGGCCTGGAGTTTCCGGCGGTGTTCATCGTGGGGATGGAGGATGGGGTGTTTCCCCATATGCGCTCGTTGGGTGACCCGGCCGAGTTGGAAGAGGAACGACGACTCGCATATGTGGGGATCACGCGCGCCCAGGACAAGCTCTATCTGACCTCGGCCTGGAGCCGAATGTTGTTCGGGGGATCCAACTACAACCCTCCTTCCCGCTTTCTCACCGAGATACCGGACGGGCTCCTCGAGAAGGCCGGCAAGCGCCAACGGAGGACTGCTTCGGAACGGGCCGCGGCCACCGGCCCTCGGACGACGATGGAGGCGGGCGAGATCGGGCCCGGCGACCGCGTGCGTCACGACAAGTGGGGTCTGGGCACGGTGCGCGAGGTAGTGGGCCTGGGTGATCGTGCCGAGGCGGAGGTGATGTTCGACACCCAGGGCAAGAAGCGGCTGCTCTTGGCTTGGGCCCCGCTGGAGCGGGCCTGACCTTTCAGACCGTGTAAGGCTCTCCGATGGCAGGGTCTTCGATCGGGATCGACTCGTCGATGACTCCCCGGCACATCCGCATGTAGATCGGTCTTCCCGCCGCACTGAGAATCGCATCGTGAATGGGGAGGATCCGGGCGGGTCTAACCGCGCTGACAAAGTCGATGGTCATTGCGACACGTGCCCACGGTGCCGCCAAGGGCAAAGCCAGGACGTCGATGTCGGAGGGAGTGCTGGTATACGAGTCGCCCGGGTGGAAAACGGTCGGCCCGCGATTCTCGCTGACCACGTACCCCACATTCCCGACTCGAGGTATCCGGTCGTGGATGATGGCGTGCTGCCCTCCCACCACTTCGACACGGAGTTCGCCGATCTCGATTCTGTCGCCGACACCGGCCATTTCGACGGTGCGATCGGCAAGCATGTCGACGACGGCGCGCTCGACGATGACCCGTGCCCCCGGATTGGCGTCCAGCACGTGTCCGATGTTGTCCACATCGACGTGGTCGGCATGCTGATGGGTCACGAGGACCGCATCGAGGTCGGTGAGGCCGTGCCAGTCGGTGCTGAAACTGCCGGGATCGATTAGGACACGGGTTGACGTGGTTTCGATGAGGAGGGCGGCGTGGCCGAGACGGGTGAGGATCATGGGCCGATTATGGCCGAAAAGCCGCCACTGAGGTCGCGCCAGGCACGACTGCGGGCAATCGGGGAGGCCCGCCCCCGACGCGCTTACCTGAGGTAGACAGCGCCGTATACGGCGCTAGCCGGACAAAGAAGCGCCACGGCTTCACCGGGGCTCTCCTTCTGTGTCGGCGTGGCGCCATATATGGCGCCACGTACCTCAGGTAGGCGCGACCGGGTCTACGCCTTCTCCACTCCCTCGAGGAGCTCGAGCCAACTCTTGGTGAATTTGTCCACCCCTTCGTCCTCGAGTACCTGGACCACGTCCTGATAGTCGATTCCAACTCCGGTGAGTCGGCCGAGGTCGCCCTTGGCCTGCTCGATGTCCAGATCGGTGAAAGGCTCCGGTGAGGGGTTCCCGTGGTCCTGGTAGGCGTCGATGGTCTCGAGTGGCATCGTGTTGACCGAGCTGGGGACCACCAGGCCTTCGACGTAGAGAAGGTCGGAGTAGGCAGGGTTCTTGGTGGAGGTCGATGCCCAGAGTGGTCTCTGCAAACGACCGCCACTGAGCAGCCCAAAACGTGAGGAGTTGAACTCCTCCAGGAACAGGCCGTAAGCCGCCCGGGCATTGGCCACCGCCGTCAAACCCTTGAGCGACTCGGCTTCAGGCGTATCGATCTCATCGAGCCGACGGTCGACCTCCGAGTCGAAGCGGGAGACGAAGAACGACGCGACCGAGGAGACACCGGACAGATTGCCTCCTGCGTCGCGCAGATCCTCCAACCCACCCAGGTAAGCGTCGATGACTTCCTGGTAACGCTCCAGAGAGAAGATGAGGGTCACGTTGACCGAGATTCCCTCTCCGATCAGTCGACGGATGGCCGGCACCCCTTCGGGGGTGGCGGGGACCTTGACCAGCAGGTTGGGACGGTCGATCTGTTTGACCCAGTCTCTCGCCTCGGCCACCGTCGCCTCGGTGTCGGCGGCGAGCGTCGGGGAGACCTCGACGGAGACGAAGCCGTCGTGACCCTCGGTCCGCTCGAAGACGCCGGCCAACTCGTCGCAGGCTCTGGCGATATCGGAGGACATCAGGCTCTTGACAATTTCCTCGGTGGGTAGACCCGCCGATTTGAGCTGGCGCAGCTGTTCGTCGTAGTCCGACGATCCGATGATCGCGCCGGCGAAGATCGACGGGTTCGAGGTCACTCCGGTGACGGCATCATCGACGATGCGCCGGGCAAGCTCGCCGGAGTCGAGCATCGCCTTCGATATCTGGTCGGACCATATGGACACGCCGGCAGCGGCCAGGCCGTGGAGGTTGGAAGAGCTCATACCGACAAGCGTAGGTGGTGCATCTGCTCTAGGTTTGGGCACGGTATGACCCGGATTCACGAATAGTGGCGAACACGATCCTGGTCGAGCCCGACGGGCTGGTGTCGACCGCGCCTGCGGGCTCTGCGAAGGGAGGTCCACCGAGCATCGGCCTCGGTCTGCGGTTGCTCCTCCTCGCCTCGGCACTGTTTGTCGGCTATTCGCTGATCGAGCTGGTGGAGCGACCCTCTGTCCCAGAATCGTCACACGGTCGTCTCATCCAAGCTCATCTCGACGCCTGGTACGGCGGTGACTTGGAGACCGCCGACAGTTTTCGCTCTCCAGAGCGGGTGCGCACCGGGCCCTCCGAGCGTCGCGCCCGGGGAGAAGTGGAATACCAGGCGATGTTGCAGGCTCGTGTCGAGCTCTTGGGCTGTGGAGCATTGCCCCCGGAGACGGTTCGCTGTGACGTGGCCTACTCCAATCTGCTCAACGAGGCGGTGGGCAAGGAGTCGGTGGTCCTTGCCATGCAGTTCGGAATCCGTGATGGCCTGTTGCTCTTTGTCTCCGGCCCATATCTCGAAGACGAGGATCTCACCGCCAGCTTCCGTGACTATGCGACCCAGATGTTTCCGGACGCCTACCAGGATGCCTGCGTCGAGGAGCCGAACCTTCAGCCACCGGGTTGCGCGGTCCTCAAGTTGTCCCATCTGAGCGACTGGGCCGCCTGGCAGGGGCAATGGGAATGAGCATCGAGGTCGATTCCGCTCCACGCAGTCGGCACCAGGCATCTCGCGGCTTTGCCTGGGCGGTGGTCGTTCTGGCGGCGGCGGCCCTTGTGGTGTTGATCACGGTGAGGGGGAACACTCCTCTGCCACTGACAGAAGAGGACGTGATCGCCGCCGGCATGGAGGCGTGGTTCGGTGGCGATCCGGCCGCGGTCTCGGCCGTCTTCGAAGGTGGGCTCGATGGAGTGACTGTGTCGGAGAACCAGGTCGCATACCAGGCCGCGATCGGTGGCAAGGCTCGTCTCCTCGGCTGCCGGCCCGATCCCACGGCCCGCTATGACTGCGAAGTCGAGTACAGCAATGCGTTGAACGACGCGGTCGGATCGCCTCCGTTCATAGTCCCCGTGACTTTCAGGGTGAGCGAAGACAAGATCGTCAGGGTCAACACGTTCCACAACCGCAACTCGTTCCCCTTCGATGTCGAGCTGGAGTCGAGCTTCGCCAACTTCATGGTGGTGTCGGGTCTGGCCGAGGACTACCACGACGCCTGCAGCCCGTTTGCCGAGCGCGGCGCTTCGTGCGCGGGGTTCCAACGAGCCCATCTCGATGAATGGGCCTCGTGGCACCGCTCTCAGGGTTGAGCGGCCGGAGCCTTGGATCATGGTGGCGCGCACTAGCCTTGCCGACCTGGCATGCCACGACGCATTCTCATCGCCAAACCGGGTCTCGACGGTCACGATCGCGGCGCCAAGGTCATAGCCAGGGCGCTGCGTGACGCCGGATTCGAGGTCATCTACTCGGGGCTGCACCAGACCCCGGCACAGATCGCAGAGACCGCGGTCCAAGAAGACGTGGATGCCGTCGGGCTCTCTTCGCTCTCCGGAGCCCACAGGACGCTCTTCCCACAGGTGGTCGAGCAACTGGCGGCCCGGGCTGCCTCCGACATCGTGGTTTTCGGCGGTGGCGTGATCCCCGAGGCGGATTTCCAGGGTCTGCTGGACAGCGGGTTGGCCACGATCTTCACCCCCGGGACTCCACTCGACCAGATCACCGCGTGGGTCGAGGCCAACGTCCCGTCCAAGGTTTGAAAGGAAAGGAACCAATTGAAGATCCACGAGTATCAGGCCAAACAGCTCATGGCCGAGAGAGGCATCCCGGTACCTGAGGGCAGGGTGGCCACGACGATCGACGAAGCCGTGGCAGCGGTCCGACCGCTCATGGAAGCGTCGGGAAACCCGGTGGTGGTTCTCAAGTCGCAGATCCACGCCGGCGGCAGGGGGAAAGGCACCTTCAAAGAGCATGCTGATTTGCGTGGAGTGAAGGTGGTGACTGCCGGCATCGAAGGCGGGATAGGCGCCGCCGAAGACGCGGTCCGCGAATTCGCCACCAAGATGCTCGGCTCGACCCTGGTCACCATCCAGACCGGCCCGGAAGGCAAAGTTGTCAACCGTGTTTACGTCGAGCAGGGAGTCGACATCGCCCGAGAGCTCTATCTGGCCGTTCTCCTCGATCGGGCGGTGAGCCGCAACATCGTGATGGCCTCCAGCGAGGGCGGGGTCGAGATCGAGAAAGTCGCCGAGGAGACACCGGAGCGGATTCTCAAGGAAGAGGTCGATCCGGCCGTCGGACTGGCCGACTTCCAGGCCCGGGAGCTCGCTCATGGCCTCGGGATGAGCGGGGACGAAACCAAGAGCTTCATGAAGTTCGTCAAGGCGTTGGCCGACATCGCCACCGAGCTCGACACCGACTTGATCGAGATCAATCCACTGGTAGTCACCAACGATGGCCGCGTCGTCGCTCTGGACGGCAAGATGGCTTTCGACGACAACGCTTTGTTCAGACATCCCGAAGTGGTGGCGATGAGGGATGAGTCGGAAGAGGATCCGGCAGAGCTTTCGGCGAAGAAGACCGGGCTCAACTACATCAAGCTCGAGGGCACGATCGGTTGCTTGGTAAATGGGGCGGGCCTGGCGATGGCGACGATGGACACCATCAAGCACGTGGGCGGCGAGCCGGCCAACTTTCTGGATGTGGGGGGCGGTGCAGACGAGGCACAGGTCACGACCGCCTTTCAGATCATCACTCAGGATCCCAACGTCAAAGGGATCTTCGTCAACATCTTCGGCGGCATCATGCGATGCGACGTGATAGCAACCGGCATCGTCGCCGCGGTGAAGAACGTCGGATTGGACGTGCCCCTCGTGGTTCGGCTCGAAGGAACCAACGTCGAAGAGGGGAATCGAATCATCGGTGATTCGGGCCTGGATGTGGTCGCTGCCGACAGCCTCAGAGATGGCGCCGAGAAGATCGTGGGGCTGGTGAGATGAGCATCCTCGTTGGCAAGGACACCAGAGTCCTGATCCAAGGTCTGGGGAGGACCGGACAGTTCCACACCGACAAGGCAATCGCATACGGCACTCAGATGGTCGGAGCAGTCCATCCTTCCCGTGCCGGGACAACGTCGCGCTTCGAGGGCGAGACCGATCATTCTGGGGTCCCGGGGCGCGATGACGTCTACTCGGTCGATCTCCCGGTGTTCGCGACGGTCAAAGAGGCAGTGGCCACCACGGGAGCCAACGCGTCGGTCGTGTACGTGCCGCCTCCGTTCGCGGCCGACGCCATCATGGAGGCGGCCGCGGCGGGGCTCGAGCTGGTGGTGGCGATTACCGAGGGTGTCCCCGTCGCCGACATGATTCGGGCAAAGCGCTACCTGGCAGACAAGGCGACACGCCTCATCGGGCCCAATTGCCCGGGGGTGATAACCCCCGGTGAGTGCAAGATCGGGATCATGCCCGGGTACATCCACGAGCGGGGCAGGATCGGGGTGGTCTCCCGTTCCGGCACCCTGACCTACGAGGCGGTATATCAACTCACCCTGCGTGGCCTGGGTCAGACCACTGCAGTAGGCATCGGAGGTGACCCGGTCAACGGCACTAACTTCGTCGAGATGCTCACCATGTTCGAAGACGACCCCGAGACCGAAGGGGTGATCATGATCGGGGAGATCGGAGGCACGGCCGAGGAGGATGCAGCCGAGTTCGTCGTCAACCAGATGACCAAGCCTGTTGCGGGATTCATCGCCGGCACCACCGCTCCCGCCGGCAAGCGGATGGGTCACGCCGGTGCCATCGTTTCGGGGGGAAAGGGCACCGCCGAGGCGAAGATCGAGGCGATGAAGGCGGCCGGAATCGTCATCGCGGAGACTCCGTCCGACATGGGTGAGGCCATGGCGCATGCCCTTGGCTGAGTCGCTCGAGGTCATCGACTCCGAGGGTCGGCGGATTCTGGACCTGGCCCGGCGTGACCCGGCCCGTCCCGTGCCGCAGTATCCCGAGTGGACCATGGCCGACCTCCTGTCGCATGTCGGGTCGATACTCGCCCGGACCACCCAGGTCTGTCTGCTCCACCCGGCAGAGCGGATCTCGGCACCCAGGCTGCCCGAAGGGGAAGATGTCGGCGACTGGTACGAGGCGATACTCGCCGAGATGATCGGCACCCTCGACAGATCCGATCTCGACGTCCCGGTTTGGGGCTTCGTTGAGGGATCCACCATCCAATTCTGGGTGCGCCGGATGGTGGTGGAGACCGGGGTCCACCGATGGGACGCCGAGCAGGCCTTTGGTGAGGAGAACCCACTCCGGGAGCCTGTCGCCGAGCACGGTCTGGATGAGTTTGTCGAAGTGTGGTTTCCTCGCTTGGGGGAGCTTCCCGTCCTCGAAGTCATTGCGAAGGATCTCGGCAAGACTTGGATCTACGGGTCGGGCTCGCCAGAGGCTCGAGTTGAGGGAGGCGGGTCCGATATCTACCTCCGACTCATGTCCCGGCCCTCGGCGGTCAGACTCCCCGATGCCTGGGAAACCGCCGTCGGGAACATGGCACCGCCGCCCAAGCCGTAGGTGGGGAGGTTCAGCGGCCTTTGCGCCGAGCGCCGGCGCCACCACCCCCGAAGAAGATGCCGGCACCGATGACGAACCCGAAGTCATACCAGTTGCCGTTGTTGTGCACTTCGTAGAGGTTGATGCTGTCGGTGAACAACGAGATGACGAAGGTGACCGGTGCGATGAATCCGTGCCAGAGACCCATCCAGAACCCGGCCACATTGCCATCGGGGGGACTTGACCCTACTTCGGGATTGATGCCGGCGGCACAAGCGGCCAACACAAGGATGCAGCCGATCAGGACTGCTGCGATTCGGGCGCGGTGCATGTCGTCATCTCCTCGTCCGGCCCACAGGGTAAGCCGTCAGCGGGACACTCTGCCTCCTGGGCGTGGGTCGAACCGGGATGCCGGTGGGCAGCATGGGTGACCGAAGCGGATCGACCGTGTTGTCCCTGACCCCGCACCGATCGATCCAGGCACGTGATCGGCGCTCCGGAGGCTCGGGGCCCTGCGATCTAGGCTTGAGCGATGGGCTCCATCTCGTTCCGGCGGGTCATCCGGGCCGACTTCCCGCTCCTCGCCGGCTGGCTGGCTCAACCTCACGTGGAGCGGTGGTGGAATCACGAGTTCAGCCCCGAGGCGGTGGAGCGAGACTTTGGCCCGGTCGCGGACGGCGCCGAGCCCAGCGAGGACCACATGGCGCTGCTCGACGACCGGCCAATAGGTCTCATCCAGTACTCGCGCTACGAGGACTACCCCGAGTACATCGAGGAGCTGTGCCCGCTGCTGACGATGCCGGATGGTGCGGTGACCATCGACTACCTGATCGGCAACCGGGAGCTGACCGGGAGAGGGTTGGGGTCAGCGATGATCGCCGGCTTCGCCGAACACATCTGGAGCATGAATCCGAACGCTTCATGCATCGTCGTGCCGGTCAACTCGGCTAACAGGGCTTCCTGGAATGCCCTGCTCAAAGCCGGGTTTCGCGTCGTGGTTCGCGGTGACCTGGAACCTGACAACCCGATCGACGATCCGTCGCACAAGATCCTTCGCCTCGACCGGCCGACGGGTGGCGATGCTGAAGGCCGAAGGGGCAGCAACGATGCCGACGGATAGGACCGGTGTCGACCGTTCGCTGTGGGCGGGCCTGCTCGGCGACGGCAGGCCGGCTCTGGCGACCGTCGGAGTGGCATTGACCTTCGCCGGCGGGTTGGCCGTCTATCTCGGTTTCACTCGCCAGCTGCTGCCTCACGACCTCGCCTACCTGGGAATGTCCGCGGCGGAGCTTGGCGACATTGCCGATGGTCGTCTGATGGACTTCATGGTGCACGATCGGGTCTCGTGGGGTGGATCGCTGTTCGCGGTCGGGGTCATGTACCTGTGGCTCACGGTCTTCCCGCTGGCCGACGGCAGGCGTTGGGCCTGGATGACCATTGCGATCCCAGGCGCCGTCGGCTTCGCTTCATTCGCCTCTCACCTACCAACCGGGTATCTCGATAGCTGGCACGGTTTGGGAACCCTGCTCCTGATACCTGTGTTTGCGCTGGGCCTCGCCCGCAGCCGATCCACTATCTCCGGGGATTCATTCTCGTTATCGAGGCGGCTTCGAGCCATGACCTGGGGCCGCCGGCTCGTGCTCGCTACCGGAGCAGGTCTCGCCATGTCGGCGATGGTGATAATGGCCATCGGCATGACGGTGACGTTCGTCTCCTCGGACCTCGACTTCATCGGCCTCGAAACCGAGCAGCTCACATCTCTCAACGAGCGGCTGGTGCCTCTAGTCGCCCATGACCGGATCGGGTTCGCCGGTGGAGTCCTGGTCAGCGGGCTCCTCATCGCATCGATCGCTGTCTTCGGTGAGGGTCGCGCTGCCCGTCAAGCAGTCGCGGTTGGCGGCCTATTCGGTTTCGGTCTCGCTCTTGGCATCCATTTCGCCGTTGGCTATACCGACCTTCTCCATGTCGCTCCGGCCCTGATCGGGCCGGCGGCCCTTCTCACCGGCTTGATTGGCTGGTCAGGAGGGAGCCGTGAGACTTAGAGGGCCGATGGTCGGCAGGTGTCACTGGAGACGCCAGCGGCCCGTAACCTGGATGACGGGCCAATGCCCAGGTGAAGGCGACGCCGATCGCACCATTGAGGGCGCCCAATACGAAGCCTGCGATCCAGATCTGGGCGAGGGATATCGAGGGATCGCCAAGGGTGCTCAGCTCGATCGACCAGATGACCCCAATTATTGGGATCGACCACCATCGGTAGCGGGGGATCAGCCCCCCATCAGTCCGAGCAGGATGGCGGTCGGGATCATGTTTCGCTCGGATGGTACCTCCCGCCTTGTCGGTCATTTGCGTGGCTGCTTCCCGGATGGCGGGAGACTCCACCCGCAGGGCGCAGGGTGCCGTGTCCCGACTCAAGGCACCAGCACGACCGGGTACTCACGGACGTCGATCTGCGAGCCATTCTCTGCGGAGTGGGCCCAGACGATGAGCGCGCCGACCTGCTCCCGGTCGACCGTGTAGTCGATGGTGAAGTCGAATCCACCCCATCCCATCCCGTTGTTGGTCATTGCGATCCCCTCGGAGATGATGAGCCCGTCGTCGTCGGTGAGGGCGTAACTGAAGGACGCCTCGAACACCGCTCCAAAACCACTCACGTGAAGTGGGTTGCTCCCTCTTCCTGCGTAGGCCGGCTCCTCCACGTGGAGCGACGCGGCGAACTCGAGATAGTCGCCGATGTTCACCGGGCGGGACACCAACTGCCCGTCGCCGATCGGCACCGCGATGTCCGAACCGTCCTGACGGAACAGGGCCTCGTGTATCGAAGGGAACCTTGACAGGGTGAAGACGACCTGCGCGACTCGTTGGGCGGCCGCGCCTGCGTCATCATCTGCTTCGAAGTTGCCAGACAAATCGATGGTTGCGATCCCTTCGGACACATTCAGACCGAGCAGCCGAACCCCGCTGGGGATGACGCTGGTGATCGAAGGCACACCGTCCCGGTCTGCTTCGGTAGGCCCGGCGAGAAGCTGTTCGATCGCGGCTCGTGCCACGCCCTTGGTGATCGGGACCGTCCTGCTCACCGGCACCAGGAAGGGGCCGTTTCGGTTGGGGTGGCCAATCTCGTCGACGAAGAAGTACGAGACCACAGCTATCTCACTGGGTTGTGTCGTCGTCGGTGACGGAGGAGACGTCGTGGTCGTCGGTGCGGCAGTGGTGGTGGTCGTCGTTTTGGGGACGGCTGTGACGCTGGTGGCAGGAAGTGCGGTGGTAGTGGTGGTGCCGACGCTGGCCCCGCTGGGCTTGGTGGAAACGGGCACCGGCTCCGACGTGGTGGTGCTCTCAGGTGCTTCGCCGGTGACAGCGCCGGCTGCGCATGCCGACAACAGCATGGCGAGACCGATGCTCCGGATACCGAAACGTCTCATGGAAGTCCTCTCGTCAGTAGTTCGGTGACGACCTTGAGACGTAGCCGCGTCGGTGTCTGGGTGACACCGAGATCGGGTCCCGATGTTGTCCCCCTGCGGAGCGGGGGGACCGTCCGACCGTCAGGTCGGGCGAGGGGGGCTCTGGTCCTTCGAGACTAGAACCGGGCCAGATCGGCCTCTGCGTATCCGACCACGGCGGCGTCGGCCCGGATCACCGGCCCTAGAGCGTCAACGAGCTCGCTCACCCGGTTGCCGGGCACGGCTACGGTCAACTCATCGTTGCTCATCCCGGTTCGGGCCCGAGATAAGGCACAACCCATGGAAGCGGCGATCACACCCATCTCGGCCGCGCGGGGGAGGATCTGACACTGTGGCTTGCTCGACCAGTCGACGTCGACCGCGTCGTTGATCTCCATCATCTGCCGGGGGGTCACCCGGAGCAAGACCAAATCCGGGTCCGATGTGGTCTCAGAGAGCGGTCCGTAACGGACCCCTTTGGGTCGTCGTGACAGGGCGGCAACACCGCCGAAAGCTTCCATCGTCACCCAACCCACCTCGAGCAGGGCTGCAACGTCGGTCTTGTCGAGGATATCGGCGGCATCGACAAACCCGTGGGTGAATCGGCCAACCGAGCAGTTCCCATGATCCTCGGCCACGGTGTCGAAGGTCCGCTCGTGGGCGTGCATCCAGAACACGCACGGTGCCGCGGCTCGCCCCGAACGACCGTCTTCGGTCGGCTCCGATATCGGCTCGTCGAATCGGGGGACCCCGTCATCGGGAAGCTCGTCGTGAAATGTGATGGCGATCGGGGTGTGCTCGAGGCCGAGGAGATCGGTGAGGGCGTCGGATACGGCGGTCTGGCTCAAAGTGGTCCTTTCATGCTCCGTTCGAACTTAGCGGATCCTTTCGTATCCGATCCTCGGGTCGAGAAAGAGCCCGATGACCTCGAGCTTCGGGAACCGCTCGGCAACGACCACGATCGCCTTTCGCAGTTGCTCCTTCTGTTTGGCGTCCGGCACCGGGTTTCCTGCGCACTGGGAGTGGGCCACGACCGCCACTTGGGTGGTGCCATGGGCGTCGATCGATACCGCCAGGCTGCGGAGCAAGCCCTCACCGGTTGCGGTCACCGTGCCATCGAAATGCTGCACCGCGCCGGTCGAGGTGATGTTGTCGATGTGACGGGCGCCGAAACGGGTCATCAACTGATCGATGGTTCGGGTCTGAATCCTTCCGTCCATGCAGTTGATCACCGCAGCAAAGCGCTCTCGCGACGTCATCGCCCAACATCATCGCGCGAAGGCCGCTCCAAGTGCGCCCGAAGCCGGGTCAGACCTAGACTCCAACCATGGAAACTCTTCCGATCGTTCTGATCGTCCTGGCGGTTCTGCTGATCCTTATTGTGATCATCTACAACCAGCTGGTTCGAACGCGCAACCGTGTCGACAACGCCTGGGCCCAGGTGGATGTGCAACTCAAGCGTCGCTACGACCTGATCCCCAACCTGGTCGAGACGGTCAAGGGTTATGCCTCCCATGAACGGGAGACCTTCGAGCGGGTCACCCAAGCCAGGAGCGCGACCCAGGCAGCTTCGGGGCCGGCGGAGCAGGCCCAAGCCGAGAACTTCCTCACCCAGGCTCTGCGCCAGCTCTTTGCCGTGGCCGAGGCCTATCCCGAGCTGAGGGCGTCGGAGAACTTCCAGAATCTCCAGACCGAGCTGGCCGAGACGGAGAACAAGATCGCCGTTTCCCGACAGATCTACAACGACACCGTCCTCACCTACAACAACAAGGTGCAGCAGATCCCGACCGCCGTCGTGGCCGCCCTGACCGGCTTCAAGATCCGGGAGTTCTTCGAGGCCGGGGCCGAGGCGGCGGAAGCCCCTACCGTCGACTTCTGAGTTGGGTCGTCTCGCCCGAGCGCTGATCGTCTTCCTGCTCGTCGTCGCCCCGGCGACGGCCGCATTCGCCAAGTCCTTTTGGCTCACCGACGCCACGATCGGGATCGTGGTCAACGACGACGGCTCGCTAAACGTGACCGAACGGATCACTTTCGACTTCTCGGGGGACTTCTCCGGTGCCTACCGCGACATACCTCTCAGGGCCGGAGAAACCATCGACGCCGTCTCGGTGGCCGACGAGGCCGTTGTCTACCAGCCGGGTGGATGCACCGAGCTCGGGTGCTCGTCGCCTCCCGGCACCTTCGGCGTCGAGGTGAGTCGTGACCGTCTCCGCATCGTTTGGCATCACTCGTCGAACAACGAGCGACGGACGTTCGAGCTCGCCTATCACATGACTGGCTTCGTCACTGCATACGACGATGTCGTCGATGTCAACCTCCAGGTATGGGGGAGCCAGTGGGCGGTGGGGCTCGACCGTCTCGAAGCGGCAATGACCCTTCCGGGGCAGGCCGATCCGGGTGAGGTTCTGGTGTTCGGCCATCCTTACGGGGTGGATGGGACCACCGATCTGGGTGACGACCGGGTCTCGCCTTCCCTGGAAGCCAGTGGGATTCCTGCCAACCAGTTCGTGGAGATGAGAGTGGTGCTCCCCAGAGACATGCTGTCATCAACGGACGGGGCGACGGTGGTCGCCGGGGACGGCCTCCCGTCGATCCTGGCAGAGGAGGATCTTTTCGCCCGGGAGGGCTCGGAGGCCGCCACCGCGCAACGAACCGGTTTGATCTGGGGATCGGCATCCGCCCTCGCCATCGTCTTCGGCCTCGGAGGGCTCGTCTACTTCGGGTATGGGCGTGAGCTGAGGGTCGACTACGACCGGGAGTACGAGCAGGAGCCGCCATCGGAATTGTCTCCGGCGGAGGTTGGGGCTCTGTTGACCCAGGGTGCGGTGACCGAGAAGGAGTTCACCGCGACGCTGTTCGATCTGATCCGAAAAGGCGCGGTCCAGGCGACGCCGGCCCAGGTCGAGCGAAGCACATGGGGTGGGCTTCGCACCGAGACGATCACCGACCTGGTTCTCGGTTTGACCGAGAAGGAGACTGGGCTCAGAGACTTCGAGCAGTCGGTGATGACCGTGGTGCGGCGAGTGCTGGCAGACGGTCCCCGGCCCCTCCATGAGTTCAAGGAGGCGGTGCGTGACGATGCCACATCGAATGCCAAGTCATATCAGACCTTCAGGGAGCGGGTGCTCGGGGCGATCAAGAGGAACGGGATGCTCGATCAGTCCGGGAACAGCATCGCCTGGTTCGTCGGAATCGCGGTGGTGCTCCTTATCTTCGGCGCCTTCACGTTCCTCCCCCGCATCATGAGGGGCCGTCCCGGTGGCGAGACCATGGCGGTCTTGATCATCACCGGCATGATCCTCGGTGGCGTGGTGCTCCTGGTGTTGCTGTTGTTCCGCCGGGTGCGGGTGCGGCGGTCGAAGGAGGGTGCCCTCGAAGCAGAGCGGTGGGACGCCTTCAAACGATATCTGGTCGACTTCTCGCGTCTGGAGGAGGCACCGCCGATCTCGCTCCAGCTCTGGGACCGCTTTCTCATCTACGCCATCGTGTTCGGAGTGGCCCAGGAGGTGCTGGAGCAGGCTCGTCTTCATGCCCCACCCGAGCTGGAGACCCAATCGTCCATTTACTGGTTCGGTCACTACGGGTACAGCGGTGGTCACACCGAGAACGCCTTCGCCGGTCTCAACTCCGCGCTTTCCGGCGCCTTTACCCCGCCATCGTCGAGTGGTGGGGGCGGTGGCTTCTCCGGGGGCGGGGGAGGCGGCGGCGGTGGTGGCGGCGGCGGCGGAGGTGCCTGGTAGAGCGGACCGCGAAACGAGGTGGCGAACCTGACCGGGGATTCATTGGCTATGAATCGTCTGGACACCGCCACACAGTAACGCCGGCCCGGGCAGGTCCATTCGGGCTCGACGGGGGTCGGCGACCGGTTCTGTGTGGTTTAACGTGTCGGGTTGGATGAGATGCTTGTCGATCCTGATTGCGGTGTTGTTGTCCACCACCGCCGGCGCGCCCGCCCCCGCGGACGACGAGGAACGGTTTCCGACCTACACCGGCGACCAGTTCAAGGCCTTGTACGACCACGCCGTCGAGCACGTCCTACCCAATCTCGAACCACCAGGGGCACCGCTGTCTGTCACCGGGAACGAGGACCTCGACGATCGCATCTGGGAGATTGCCACCGCCAGGGGATACGTCCTGAGACCGGTGGCCGGTGACGGGCTGGGCAGTGCCGATGGGGTCCCGATGCAACCTCAGGCCGCCTCAGCCTGGCTGGAATTGAAGGAGGCGGCGCGTGCCGCCGGCTTTGGATTCGTGGTCTCCTCTGCTTACCGCTCACCGGCGGCCCAGCGGACCCAGTTCAACTCGAAGCTGCGTGGGACCTCCGACGAGGAGATAGACGCCGCCCTCACCTGGTATTCCATCCCGGGCACATCGAAACACCATGGCGGTTACGCTCTTGACTTCCGTTATCGCAACGGGACCTTCGGCGAGTTCCGGGACACCCCGGACTACGCCTGGTTGGCGGCGGACAACTTCTACAACGCCAAACGCTTTGGCTTCATCCCCTCCTACCCCGACGACGTCGCCGACCAGGGCCCCAACCCGGAACCGTGGGAGTTCGTCTGGGTGGGGGTCGATCTGATCAAGTGCGGTCTCCCCGTCCATGTGGCCATACGACCAGGAGATCTTGTTGCCGCCGCCATTGCCGGAGAGCTGGCCCGGTGCCCGGGTTCGACGGCCGAAGCTCCAACCACTGCGTTTCCGTCGTGGCTGGCACGCTGTCTCTTGAAATGAGGTTTTCCCCCGCGTAGCGGGGAGACCGACGCCTGCGAGCGAAGCGAGCGCGTCGAGGGGGGCGCCTCGGGGGCCGCGAGGGGTCGAGGGATGATGCGCTGGGCTGGAAACCCGCCGCTGGATCGATTAGGCGTCCAACACCCCGCGAAGTGCGCTGGCAAACGCAGCCGGGTCGTTGCCTGGTGACCACTCGTTGGCGGCGAATCCACCGTGGTCGCCAGGAAAGATGACCGGCTCCACGCCGAGCAGGGCCGCCAACGCCACGCCGCCGCGACGGGCCATGGTTCCTTCGCCCTTGGCTCCGATCGCCGGAACGATCCGCACCCCCGTGGCGCGTAGGGCGTCGGCATCGGGTTGGTAGGACGGCATGGCGAGGTTGTGGGCCAGTAGCGGGTCGTCTCGGGAGCCATCGTCCTCGGTGGGGAGGCCGAACTGCGCAGGATCGGGCGCGGGCTGGTCGAGGTAGTCGTCGGGCAGCGGCCCGACATGCATGACGAGTTGGATGAATTTGGCCATCGCGGGCCCGAATCCATCGCGCTGGTAGGTGTCGACGATGTCCGCATTCACCTTGATGGCCATCTCGGAGTCATCGAGCAGAGCGACGAGTGGTGGCTCGTGGGCGACCAGGGTGCCCACCTCGTCGGGATGGGCAATGATCGAGGGCAACGCCACCATGCCACCGCCGCTGGATCCGAACACGTCTACCGGTGCAAGGCCGATGCGATGAGTGTCCCCCAAAACGCACTCATCTGGAGGTGAGGGCGTGGTCGCTCTCTGCCTTCCCAGACTCGTCCTCCCGACCGCATGATCCAGACGAAGAAACCCAGTGACGCCCACTGTGAACAGTAAGGCCCCCACCAACAACGACAACGTGACCTCAACCAGGCCATTGTCTCGTGCAGCCAGCAATCCGAGGATGCTCAGCCAGGCCATGCACGAGCCCACGACAAAAACGCCTAGACGGAGCTGCGTTGTGCGGTCCGGACCCGTTCTTCCCACGAGCTGATCGGCCAGTTCTGCCGGGTCACCGAACTCCACCTCTCTGCTGGACCCGCTGTCCTGGAGGTACGCCTCGACCTCCACAACGAGCTCTCCGACGCCCCGACCCTGAACCCCGCGATGTCGCAGGGCTACTACAAGACGGTCGATCCAGTCGGAATGCGTCACGATGTCTTCTCGAGCACGTCGTCAACTGCGCTGCGTATCTGTTCCCACAGAGCCCTCCTTCGGGCTGTCCCCTCTCGAGGTCGCACCATACCTACCGCTCCAGCAGGTAGAAGGCCGAGAACCGGTTGGAGATGTCCTCCAGCGGCTGGAACGAAGTGAACCCGGCTTCGGCGGCAAGCGCCTCTGCTCGCTCCCTGCCCCAGGCTGCACCTAGGCCCTCTCCACCCCGGGCCAGAGACTGGGTCATGCAGTGCAAAGCGGATACCCCGTAGAGCATGGCGCCACGGGGATTCAGATTGTCTTCCAATAGCGAGCTGGCATTGGGCTCCACCATCAAGAAGAGACCTCCAGGTGCTAGCGCCTCCCGGATACGGCGCAGGCCGGCCAGCGGGTCGACCAGATCGTGGATGACGTCAAAGGCTGTGATCAGGTCGAATGGGGGGTCGGTGGGCATTTCCTCCGCCGCAAATCGCGAGAAATCGAGGTTGGGGAGATGCCCGCCTCGGCTGCCAGCCACTTCGAGGGATTCGTCTGAGAAGTCGAACCCCACCACCTGGGACATGGTGTATGTCGAGGCGATCAAGATTGCGACGGTCCCCGAGCCGCATCCGACGTCCGCTACCCGTATCCCCGTTTCGAGTCGTTCGATCAGGCCTGGAACCCCGGGCAGCCAACGTGAGGTCAGGAAGGCACGTTGGGAAGGCGAATTGCCCCGGTCGATGCCGGTGACCATGGCCGGTCCGAACTCTTCGAAGCCGACCCCTCCACCGAGAACCGCCGCTTCGGCGACTCCGTCGATCTGAGCGAAGGCGGCAGGGATCATGTCCAGGAAGCCACCCATGAAATAGGGGCTGGACTCGTCGGTGATGAACAATGCGTGTTCCGGAGGGAGGTCGAAGCGCTGGGCCCCGGGGTCGTATTCGACCACCCCTGCCGCGGCCAACCCGGACAAGATCTCCTCGACGTATCGCTCTTCGAGCCCGGACCCGTTCGCGATCTCAGCGGCGGTTCCGCCTCCCAACCGACCCAGATAGGCGGAGAGACCGCACCTGTCGGCCACCGCCAGCAGTCCGATCGTCGTCGCCCCCGAGGCCAGCCCGACAAACCTGTCGAGGAAGTCCTCGATCCTGGTCCGATCCAATGCCATGGCTATCGGTCCGGACCGAGAATTCGTTGGAACAGCACACAGTCGTGCAAGGTTGACACCTCCGTCGGTCTCGAAGCTAGTGGTCTGTCGCTGGAATAGGGCGAGGGTGTCTCCGAGTCATCGGCGTGATCTGGCAAGGAGAAAAGCGCAGTCGCAGCCGGAGCTGCGGCGAGCATTTTGGACGCAGCCAGTGGCGTCGAGGGCCGGAGAGACACCGCCGGTATTTCTGCCACGGGCCACTAGTAACCCGGCTCTGGCACAGTTGAGCCGGCGTCGCCGATTTTGGGGAGCCATGTTTGTCGGAGCAGCCAATGAGAGAGTCACATCCCACGATCACGATAAGCGATGGTGTGCGCACGATTGGGCGTCGGGAGTTCATCGGACTTCTGGCGATGATGATGGCGATCATCGCCCTTTCGGTCGATCTGATGCTGCCTGCATTCGGCGACATCCGCGCCGAGTTCGGACTGACACCCGACTCCAATGCACTTGCCGGGTTGATCACCGTCTTCTTGCTGGGACTTGCCTTGGCCCAGGTCGTCTACGGGGTGCTCTCTGATCGTTACGGGCGGCGGCCCATCATCTACACCGGTTTGGCCATCTATATCGCCGGCGCCGCTGCTTCGGCGTTGGCTCCAACACTCGGGTGGCTGCTGGTAGCCCGGTTTCTGTGGGGGATCGGCGCGGCAGCTCCACGTGTGGTGACGCTATCGGTGGTGCGCGACACCTACCAAGGTGACCAGATGGCCAAGGTGATGTCCTTCATCATGGCGATCTTCATCCTGGTCCCCGTCTTCGCTCCGACCCTCGGTGCCCTGCTCACCGGCTGGTTCACCTGGAGGGGGATGTTCGGGTTCACCGTGATCGCCGCCACCGCGGTGTGGCTGTGGGCGGTCCGCCTGCCCGAGACCCTGCACCCGGAGGATCGTCGGAGCCGGGGTTGGTCCCAGGTGGTCCAGGCCGGGCGCAAGGTCGTCACCACCCGCAGCACCATGACCTACACCGTGGCCCTGACCTTCATGTTCGGGGTGTTCGCGTCGTATCTCGCCACGTCCGAGCTGATCTTCTCCGAGGTGTTCGGACGTGGGGACCAGTTCCCGCTCATCTTTGGTGTGCTGGCGTCGGTGATGGGGGTGGGGATGCTTCTCAACGCACCCCTCGTGGAGAGATTCGGGCTGGTTCGCCTGATCAGAGGCGTCACCATCGGCTATCTCGCCGTGACCACCGGTCTGGTCATCCTGGCCGTCGGAAGCGGTGGGGTTCCCAACTTCTGGATCTACGCCGCCGGCTTGATGATGGCGTTCGCCTGTCATGCCCTGCTCATTCCCAATATCAACAGTGCCGCCATGACCCCGATGGGTGCGGTGGCCGGAACCGCGTCGGCGGTCACCGGGACAATCTCCCTGGCGGGTGGAGCGCTGATTGGAGTGGTGATCGACCGTTCCTTCGACGGAACAGTGACACCGTTGAGCATCGCATTCCTGGTTGGTGGTGTCGGTGCCTGGGTGTTCACACGTTTGGCGGAGAGCCCACCTCCGCGGCGAGTGCCGTTGGTTGCCTTCGAGCACCTGCAGCCCGAGCCGGGGCCCGCCGGCAGTGACTAGCCGGCGACCACGGCGCCGCCTTTGACTGTTTTCCACAGGAGGTTGGTTCCGGGGCGGTATGGAATGTGAGCCGGGGTCGGCGCGTCCAGCACCACCAGGTCGCCAACGGCCCCCGGAGTGATCACCCCGTGGTCGTCGAGTCCCAGCGAAAGCGCACCACCGCGGGTCGCGGCGAACAAGGCCTGATCAACTGTAAGACCCATCTGCACCACGGCGAGACTGATCACCGGGCCCATCGACTCGAAGTAGGAGGTGCCCGGATTGCAGTCGGTGGCGAGGGCCACGGTGACACCGTGCTCGACGAGCATCGGGCCCGGCGCCTGGGGAGATCGCAGGGTGTACGACGCACCAGGGACCAATACAGCCGTCACCCCGGCCGCGGCCAGGTCGCGGGCGTCAGCTTCGTTGACGTGGTCGAGGTGGTCGGCGCTCGCCGCGCCGATCTCGGCGGCCAGGGCGGCGCCCCCTGACCGGGTCAGCTGGTCGGCGTGGACCCGGGCTGGGAGACCCCGCTCTGCTGCAGCTTGGAAGATACGCCGTGCCTCGTCAGGAGAGAAGGCGCCGTTCTCCACGAAGACATCGCAGTAGTCCGCCAGCGACGTCACCGCCGGGAGCATCTCCTCGATGATCAGGTCGACATATCCGTCCCGGTCGTGCCGGAACTCCACGGGCAGGCTGTGCGCGCCGAGGAATGTGGTCTTCACCGTCACCGGAAGCTCTTCACCGATGCGGCGCGCCACCCGGAGCAGGCGCAGCTCCGTCTCCAGGTCCAACCCGTAGCCAGACTTGACCTCAACGGTGGTGGTGCCCGATGCGATCATCCTTTCCACCCTCCGGGCGGAGAGCCGGAACAGGGTTTCTTCGGTAGTCGACCTGGTGGCGGTCACGGTGGAGAGGATGCCTCCCCCCGATGCCGCGATCTCCTGATAGGTCGCACCGGAGAGTCTCCGGGCGAACTCGTCGGCTCGTTCCCCGGCGAAGACGAGGTGAGTGTGGGCATCGACGAAGCCGGGCATGACGGCGCGACCTTCACAGTCGATGCGGGACGTCCCGCCCTGCTCGGGAGCGTCGGTGGCAGGGCCGGCGTAGACCACGGAGCCCGCCACGACCTTCACCACGGCATCATGAACCGGAGCAGAGTCATTGGTGGTCAGATGGCCGATCCCAGTCAGGAGCAGGTCGCTCACAGCCCGATCGTGTCGGTGACCGATCCATCGGCGATGAGCCCGGCGACCATCTCGATCTCCTCGCTCAACGACCGGTCGTTCTCGAGCGGCGGCACGTGATGTCGGATCAACTCCACCAACTCGGCGGTGCCTGCGGCCGGGGGAAGCGGTTGTCGATATTCCACTCCCTGGACGGCACACAGGATCTCGATGGCGACCACGCGTCGGGCATTGGTCAGGACCGTCGATAGCTTGCGACCTGCACCCCAACCCATCGATACATGATCTTCCTGGTTGCCCGACGTGGGGATGGTGTCCACCGAAGCCGGATGCGAAAGCACCTTGTTCTCGGCGACCAGCGCGGCCTGGACGTACTGGCTGATCATGTAGCCGGAGTGGACCCCCGGGTCGGAGGCGAGGAATGCGGGCAATCCTCGGGATCGAGCCGGGTCGAGGAGGCGGTCGGTTCTCCGCTCCGAGATCGAGCCCAGCTCGGCAACCGCGATCGTGGCGAAGTCGAGCACGAAAGCCAGCGGCTGACCGTGGAAGTTGCCAGCTGACACCACTTCGCCGGTCTCGGGAAACACGATCGGATTGTCGACCACCGAGCCCAACTCCCGGGTGAGGACGGCCTCCATGTGATCCAAGGTGTCGGACACCGCTCCATGTACCTGGGGAGCGCAACGAAGGGAGTAGGCGTCTTGGACCGCGTGGTCGAAGTCATCGGCATGACTTGCCCCGATCCCGCTTCCCTCCAGAAGTCCCGCGATCCGCGAGGCGGATGCCATTTGGCCGGGGTGAGGGCGGAGTTGGTGGATGTCCTCCCGGAAGGGCCGGGCACTGCCCATCATCGCTTCAACGGTCAGCGCGCATGCCGCGTCTGTGGCGATGAGGAGGTGGCGGGCCTCACCCAGCCCCAGCGCGCCCATGGCGGCCATGCCTTCGGTCCCGTTAAGCAGCGACAGGCCCTCTTTGGCCCGGAGCGGTATCGGCGCGAGATCCGTCTCTGAGGTCGGGACGACTCTCCCGTCGATCTTCACCTTTCCCTCACCGATGATCGGCAGGGCCATGTGGGCGAACGGTGCCAGATCTCCCGAGGCGCCAACCGAGCCCTGGGCGGGGATCACGGGGAGGATGTCCCGGTCGAGCATCTCGATGAGTCGCTGGACGATGATGGGCCGGACCCCGGAGTGGCCCTGGGCCAGGGTCCGTGCCCGAAGCAGCAGGATTGCCCGGACCAACTCATCGGGCAGCGGGTCTCCCACCCCCGACGCATGCGACCTGATCAGGTTGTACTGGATGCCCTCGGCCTGCTCGCGGCCGACGTGGGTCGAGGCGAGGGCACCAAACCCGGTGGTGATCCCGTATACGGTCTCGCCCGCTTCGACGACGGCATCGACTACCGCTCGAGCCGGTTCCATCCGCTCCGCCAGCGCAGGCCCGGGACGTGCAACCGCCCGTTGGCGAGCCACGTCAACCACCTGGCTTGGAGTGAGCGGGCCTCCGTCGACGATTACCTCGATCACCCGGCTCACGGTACCGAGTCGATTAGCTGGAAGACGCGCACGCCCGATACCGTTGTCCATTGAAGATGACAGACCTGACCCAGCTTCTATCCCTGCCCGACGTCTCGATCGCCGTGATCGGCGCCACCGACCATCCGACTAAGTATGGGGGAGTGATCTATCGCGACCTCAAGCGCAAGGGGTTCAGGGTGTTCGCGGTCAACCCCTATCGGGAGACGGTTGACGGCGACCCTTGCTGGAAGTCGGTGAAGGACCTGCCGGAGACTCCGACCATCGCCGATTTCGTGATCCCCGCCCGACGCGGTCTCCAGGTCCTCGACGAGTGCGAGGAGGCCGGGATCTTCAATATCTGGCTACAGCCCGGCGCCGAGTCGTCCCGGCTGATCGAAAAGCTGGAGCACGGTCCTTTCAACTGGCTGGCCGACGCCTGCATCATGGTCGCGGCCCGGGTCACCGCGGCCCGACCGCTTACCTGAGGTTCCTGGCGCCATATATGGCGCCAGGAGAACACAGAAGGCGCAGGGGCCCCAATCGCGATTCTTCTCTGTCTACGTAGCGCCAGATATGGCGCTACGTACCACAGGTAAGCGGGGGGCCGGGGGCGGGGGGCGGGGGGTGGTCAGAGTCTGCCGTTGAAGAGCTCGCGGGCGATGATGTTGCGTTGGATCTCTGACGTGCCTTCGTAGATGCGGGGAGCCCTCACTTCCATATAGAGGTGAGCCAAGGTCGAGTCGGCCTCAAGACCTCTCGCTCCGAGGACCTGTATTGCGGTGTCCACGGCGCGCTGCGCAGTCTCGGTGGCGTGCAGTTTGGCCATGGCGGCCCTGCCGGTCAGGGTCTCGGTGTCGCCCGAGTCATGCGCCGCCGCGGCCGAGTACACGAGAAGCTCGGCCGCCTCGATGTCGAGGCGCACATTGGCCAACTGATGGGACACACCTTGAAAGTCGGCTATCGGCGTCCCGAATGCGGTTCGGGTCGTGGCGTGACCGGTGGCGACGCGGAGAGCCGCTTCGGCCATGCCCACCGCAAACGCCCCGACACTGGGACGGAACAGGTCGAGTGTCTCCATTGCCACCCGGAAGCCATGGTCGACTTCGCCAAGCACGTTGGCTTCCGGGACGTAGACGCCATCGAGCACGATCCGGCCCAGGGGATGCGGTGAGATCATCTCGATGGTTTCGCCGCTGAAGCCGTCGAGCTCACTGGCCACCACAAACGCGGTCACCCCCCGGGCTCCGGCCCCCTGGGTGGTTCGGGCGAACAGGGTGTAGAGATCGGCTCCGGGGGCGTTGGAGATGTAGGCCTTCTCACCGGTGATCCGAAATCCATCACCATCCCGTTCCGCGACTGTGGACAGAGCCGCGGCGTCGGACCCGGCTCCGGGCTCGGTCAAGGCAAAGGCGGCGATCGTGTCACCACTTCGAATCCCTGGCATCAGCCGATCCCTCAGATCTCCCCGCCCCGCCCGGTGGATCGGGATCGCCCCCAGGCCCTGGACGGCGAAGGCGGTCTCGGCGTCGGTGCACACCCGGGCAAGCCCCTGCCTGATGGCGCAGAGGTCGGTTGCGGTGACCCCTTCCTCGGAGAACAGACGGTCGAAGAGACCGTGCTCCGCGATCGCTCGCACCAGATCCCGGTTGACCAGCCCGGGCCGGCCGCGCTCCGCGGTCTCGATCAGTGAGTGGCCGAAGCGCTCGCAATCCTCGACGAGGGACCTGATCATGGACTCGAACCTTATGTCGCTCGTCGGCTCGCTGCGGATTCGCCCGACAACGCCAACGTCGCCCTGACATAATCCCCGGAATCCGAGAGAGGGGTTCTGAGATGGGCGTGATGCCCTCAGGTGTGCGCAATCTGTTCCGTGCGGCTTTGGTGATCTTCGTCATCACCGTCGTCATCGGGATCCTCAACGGCACCGATGTCTGGGAGCCACCCCGGAACACCCTTCTCACCCACGTCCACGCCGGGACCCTTGGCTGGGTCACCCTAGGGGTCTTCGCCGCAGCTATCTGGATGTTCGGCTCGGCCGACGACGGGTCGGGCAACACTCTCGCCAACTTCTCGATCGTGGCGTTGACCCTGTACGTGCTTGCCTTCTGGTCGGTCGACCTCACCACCTCGAGCGTCCAGCGGCCGATCGGCGGGACCCTGGCCTTCGTGGCGATGACGTGGATGTTCGTCTGGGCCTTGCGCAGGAAGAGGGGTAGACGTTGGAATGTCGCCGAGCTGGGGATGGGCCTGGCTCTCGGGTTCCTCGTGATCGGGGCCGTTCTCGGGGTCCTTCTCGGTCTTCAACTTGCCGACGTTCAGATCGTGGCCCCCGAGAACTCAGATCGTCTCTACGAATCCCACCCGGGCGCCATGGTCGCGGGGTTTGTGATTCTGGCCGGCCTCGCGTTGATCGAATGGTTGATGCCCGGACGCTCGATTCCTCTTGCATCCGAGTCGAAGTCGGGTGTCGTCCAGATGCTCCTGCTTTTCGTCGCCGGCTTGCTCTTCGTCGCTGGTGCGCTTTCCGCGGTCGACCCGCTGCTTCAGGCGGGAGGTGCGCTACAGCTGGTGGGCAGCGTTGTCCTGATCGTTCGGTTCAAGAGGGAGCTGGCGCCGTCCCAATGGGGTGGACCACCGATCAACCAGTTTGTCCGCACCGCGGTACTGGGGCTGATAGTCGCCGTGCTGTTGATCGTGTATCTGATCACCCAGCTTTCCGGAGGCAAGGAGTTCGAGGAAGTCGCACACGTTGCGGTCGCTTTTGACCACGTCAACTTCATCATGGTCATGACCAACCTGATCTTCGCCATGATGGCGATCGCTTCGGTGATCTCCGAGGCGGCCAACCGGGTCATCTATTGGGGGTCGAACGTCGGTGTGCTCGGATTCGCGGTGGGCATCTTCACCGAGAACTCGACCCTGAAGCGGATCTTCACTCCCATCCTCGGTCTCGCTCTCCTCTACGGGATCTACACCTATCTCACCGCCAGGGAGTCGGACGTTCAAGAGGTGGCTCCGGTATAGCCCCCGATCGAGGCCTTGTGGTTAGCCTCGTCTTTCAGTGAGCCCATTTCGCGCCTCGGCAGGTTTCACCGACCGTTGGGACAATTTCAGGTTCGAGATCGACGGAGGGGTGGCGACCGTCACCTTCGATCGACCCGAGAAGCTCAATGCGCTGACCTTCGATGTCTACGCCGACCTCAGAGACCTGCTCGCCGAGATCGAGCACAGGGAGGACGTCAGCGTCCTGGTGCTCACCGGCGCCGGGCGGGGCTTCTGTTCAGGTGGGGACGTGCACGAGATCATTGGCCGGCTGATCGAGATGGACAGCAAGGGGCTGCTCGAGTTCACCAGGATGACCGGCTCGGTCGTGGAGCGAATCCGACGGCTGCCGATGCCCGTGATCGCCGCGGTCAACGGGGTGGCTGCCGGCGCCGGCGCCGTGATAGCCCTTGCCGCCGACTTGAGGGTTCTCGCCGAGTCGGCTTCCTTTCATTTCCTGTTCACCAGAGTGGGACTGGCCGGGGCCGATATGGGTTCGGCCTACCTCCTGCCGCGTGTGGTCGGTCTGGGGCGGGCCACAGAGCTGCTGCTGCTAGGCGAAGAGGTCGACGCCGAGCGGGCGGTGTCGATTGGCCTGGCCTCACGGGTGACCCCGGATGCGGAGTTGGGTGAAGCGGTGGCCAACCTGGCCCGGGATCTGGCCCGAGGACCTGCCCTTGCTTTCGGGACGACCAAGGTTCTGATCAGCCGCGAGCTCGACATGGACCTGGGGTCGGCGATCGAGATGGAGGCCTTCACCCAGGCGCTCCTCATGACCACTGAGGATCATGCCGAGTTCTACCGGGCGTTCACCGGAAAGCGCCCATCGGAGTGGAAGGGTCGATGAGCGATCATCGTTTCTTCGACCCCGAGAGGATGACCCCGGCGCGTGGGTTCTCGCACGGTGCCGTGGTGGGTGAGGGAAGGACTCTTCATATCGCCGGGCAAACCGGGCATTACCCGGACCTGACCATCGCCGCCGGCCTCGTCGAGCAGTTCGCCCAGGCGTGCCGGTCGGTGATGCAGGTGATCGACGAGGCCGGCGGCAGGCCTGACGACTTGGTGTCGATGACGATCTTCACCACTGATGTCCAGGCATACCGGGACAATCTGGGCCCGATCGGCGCCGCATACCGTGAGGTCTTCGGTAAGCACTTCCCGCCGATGGCGCTTATCGGTGTGTCCGAGCTCCTCGACCCAAAGTCGGTCGTGGAGTTGGTCTGTGTGGCTGAGGTCCCGCTCGCCCCGTGATCGGTCAGGTCATGTCGATATGTGACCCCTCACGGTCTCACCCAAGTGGGTCAGCAGCCGGTCGACGTCCTCTTCGTCGTGATAGATGCCGAACCCGATTCGCAGCCGATCGGCCCGGTGGTCGGTGATCACATCACGCTCATGGAGCGCCCGATAGAGGTCACCGGCCCGCTCGGTGCGGAAGGTGAGGAAGTTTCCCCGTGGGTGAGGCTCAGGCGGGAGCAATTCGCCGGGCAGCTCCGCACCGGCCAGGAAACGCTGCTGCAGGGCCGCGGCGTGCGCGTGAATGTCGGCCACGGTCACCCCGACCGCCTCCAGCCATTCGAGCACCGCATCCAACCGGTAGATCCCGGACGGGTCGGTGGTGGCACCACTGAACCTGGTGCCGTCCTCGGCGTATCGGATCTGGCCGGTCACGCCGGATTCCAGCTGCCCGAACCCCGCATACCAACCAGTGTCGACGGGACGAGAGCCATAGCCGGGTGGCACATGGAGAAAGCAGGCGCCTTCCCCCGCCATTGCGTACTTGTACCCACCGGCCAGGTAGAACACCCGCTCCTGGATGGCGCCGATGTGGGTGGGAAGAGCCATGAACCCGTGATACCCGTCGATGACGATGTAAGCGCGGTCCTCGGGAACCGAGGCCACGATCCGGTCGAGGTTGGGCACGACGAAGCCCGAGTCGTAGAAGACCTGGCTGAGATAGATCAGGTCATGCGCCCCGGCCCGAGCCTCCCGGGTGAACCGTTCGGCAAAGGTCTCGAAGGGCTCGGCTGGGACCCTGTCGACCACGGCGAGACCAGCTTCTTCCCATCTTCTCGACTGTCGATTGAACGAATGGAACTCGGCGTCGGTGCTGAGCACCCTGACTGGAAGGTCGAGACACGAAAAGATGCGGACGAGGAGATCGTGGGTGTTGGGGGCGAAGGTGAGCGCCGCCGGATCGGACAGACCGACAACTGCCGCCACCCGGGAGGCGGCGCTCGGGACCAGGTCCCCGAAGATCTTGGCCCACTTGTCATCCATCAGCTTGGCCGCGTCCAGCCATGCCCTCTGCTGGGCGTCGAAAGAGGCATCGGGCCAGGGATGATGCGAATGCGCCGCGAAATGGAGGCGGCCCGGTCTCGCCCCGAGGAACCGGGAGAAGTGAGCCTTGAGATTCATCCCTCGAACTTGAAACGCATCGATTCGATGATTCCTGCCGGGAGCGGCGGCCGGTCGGCCCTCGAGATGAGAAACGTGGTGAGGTTGTACAGGTCGGCGAAGATCCGGCTTCGCTCGGCCGACTTCTCGAGGTACTTGGCGCCGGCCGAGCCACCGGTGCCGATTCTGCGACCGATCATGCGCAAGGCCATTTGGGCGTGCCGGTAGCGCCAGGTAGTGAAGCCCTCGTCGATGTCCATCAGCAGCTCGAGCAGGCGGTAGGCCTCCTGAAGGGCGGGTTGATCGCGATACAGGGTGATGAACAGACCCGCCTGGAACGCCGGATGCGAGAGCCGCCGTTTCCCGGCCGCCTGCTGTTCGGCGTGTTTGGCAGGGTCGAACAGCGCCTCGTACTGTTCCATCGTGATCTCGAACTCCCTGAGCTGGGCGGCCTTCTCGTCGGTGGTCAGGTTCGGGTTGGCCTCAACCACCGCCCGGTCGGCTTCGAGTCGGGTCTTGACCGCTGACTGAAACGCTTCCCAGAAGCTGAAGTCTTCGTGGTCGAGGAACGGCGTGCGTTCCAGCCAGAGCTCGACGAGGTCGAAGAGCGACGGTTCGCCCTCGATCGACTCGACGACACCCCGGTCTTGCTCACTGAAGCGTGACTTGTACGACGCACCGGCCAACAACAAACGGTCCTCTGGACGAAGGCCGAGCTTGTTCTCCACCACCCGGAACTGTGCCGACTGGAAACCCGACGCCGGGAACAGAAAGTCGCGGAAGTCCAGGAAGTCGAGGGGGGTCATGGTCTCCAAGACCGATATCTGTTGGAGCAGGAGCTTTTGGATCTCGACGATGCGACGCAGCCGGGCAACTGCTGTTCCCATGTCGGCCTCGTCCACTCTCGTCTGATCGAAGATTCGTCGTACGTCGTCGATCTCCCAGATGATCTGCTTGAACCAGAGCTCGTAGGCCTGATGGACCACGATGAACAGCATCTCGTCATGCACCGTGCCCCCGGCCTTGGTGCTCTCCAACGTCTGCGCGCCGAGCAATTTGTCGAGCTGGAGGTAGCTCCCGTAGTAGAGGTTCCGCTCCATCATCGCCGACGGTAGTGGGGTGCTTCTCCCCCCAGCGAACGAGGTGGGCATGTCACGGTGCCACCTGCTCACACCAGGCCACCGACCGCTCCCACAGTTCCCCGGCCAGATCGTCGTCCCGGGCGGCCGGTGATGGTGTGGTCAGGGTGCGATGCTGGTAGTAGCGGCCGCTCTCGGCGACCTCATCGGATGTTGCACACCAGAGCACCGTGTCGGCGCCGAGCTCAGGGGTGAGCATGTTTGCCCGGACCATGGGGCGAAGCCAGCGGGGGATGATCGGTGTGTCGACCAAACCGGGATGGACCGCACAGGCCATGAGGTCGGGCTCACGACGGGCGAGCTCGCGGATGAACAGGATGTTGGCCAGCTTGGAGGTGGCGTACTCGGGGTACCCGGTGAACCGGGTCGGTTTGACCAACCGTTCGAGGTCGATCCCCTTGGCGCGAGTGTGGACGGCGCTGGCAAGCGAGATGACGCGGGTGCCAGGTCCGAAGCATGGCTTCAGCTGCTGGCTGAGCAGGAAGTGGCCCAGATGGTTTATTCCGAAATGCATTTCGAACCCGTCCTCGGTCTGGCCCCGGCGGTTGATGCCGATGCCGGCGTTGTTGACCAGCACGTCGAGCGTTCGCTTCGACCGGACAAGTCGCGTGGAGGCAGATCGGACCGACGAGAGTGAGGCGAGGTCGAGCTCCAGGAACTCAGCGGAGCCTCCTTCCGATCTGATCAGTTCGATCACCGGTTCGATCCGTTGAGCAGATCGGCCCGCGGCGATGACATGGAATCCGGCGCGAGCCAGTCCGAGTGCGGTCATTCTTCCTATTCCGGAACTGGGTCCGGTGACGAGGGCTGTCGACATCGTCGCTCAAGGTAGCCGTGGCCGTCTATCAGTCGCCGCGGGCGCATACCCTGTGCCGGTGCACATCACGGCAGGCAAGCTGATCGACGCATTGAGCAGCGAGGGTTATCGGATCACCAACGCCCGTCGTGCCGTCTGCGAGGTGCTTGCCTCCTCACACGATGAGCATCTGAGTGCCGCCGACATCTACAGCCGGGCACGGGCCCAGACCGGCACCCGTCTCGATCGCTCCACCGTCTATCGGACGTTGGAGGCACTGGAGGACTCGGGTCTGTTGACCCACTCCCACCTCGGCCACGGCCCGTCGGTTTATCACCTGGCTGAAGACGGAGGTCATCAGCACCTGGTCTGTCTCCGATGCGGGAAGACGTTCACTCTTCCCGAAGTCGAGACCCGGAAACTGGTCGAATCAATCGCCAGGTCGACCGGGTTCGTCCTCGACGCAAGTCACTTTGCCCTCTCCGGGCTCTGCGTCGACTGCTCCCCTTGAGCGCGCCCCCCAGGGTGGCGCTATTCTTCTTGCGACAGATTCGCAAGAAGAGGTCGGAGGATGCACATACCTGACGGGTTCCTCAATGGCGCCACCTCGGCCGGGACGGCGGTGGTGGCGGCGGGAGGGCTGGGGTATTCGATCAAACGGGCGGGCGTCTATCTTCAGGACAAGAGGATCGCGCTCACCGGTCTGGTCGCGGCTTTCGTGTTCGCTCTCCAGATGCTGAATTTCCCTGTTGCGGCTGGTACCTCCGGTCATCTTCTCGGCGGTGCCTTGGCCGTGGTCCTGGTCGGGCCCTGGCTGGGGATCACCGCGGTGGGTGTGGTGGTGCTCATCCAGGCGTTGCTCTTTGCCGACGGTGGAATCTCAGCCCTCGGTCCCAACCTGCTCAACATGGCCATGGTGACCGGGTTGGTCGGCTGGTACGTGTTCCGATGGTTGACGAGGCTTCTTCCCAAGACCTGGACCTCGGTTCTGGTCTCCACCTTCGCCGCCGCACTGGTCTCGGTGGTCGCCTCGTCGATCGCATTCGTCGTCGAGTACTCAATCGGGGGTCGGGGCAACGTAGAGGTGGCCACCGTGTTCGCGGCCATGGTCGGTGTTCATTTCCTGATCGGCGTCGGCGAAGGTCTCATCTCGGCGATCACGGTGGGCGCGGTCGGCGCGGCGCGGCCCGAGTTGATAGCCGGGCTCGACGGCAAAGGACCTGCCAGACCGAACCAGGTCCCGGTTCGATCCGGGGTTCTCGGGTTTGTCGTTTCGGGGCTGGTGGTGGCAGCCCTGCTGGTCTTGTTGGCCGCTCCACTCGCCTCGGGCCAGCCCGACGGCCTCGAACGGGTGGCCATCGACCAGGGATTCATGGACACTGCCGAGGACAGTGCCGCGGCAAGCTCTCCCCTCGCCGATTACGCGGTGAGCGGAGTGGACGACGAGGCAACCGGCACCCGGGTCGCCGGTCTGGTCGGAGTGGTAGTCACATTTGGTATCGGCGCCGCCATAGTCGGAGTATTCGTGGTGCTACGAAGCAGAAGCGCGGCACGGCTCTGAGCGGCACCGCCCACGCCCACACGCTCTACCGGCACGGCCACACCGCCGTTCACCGGCTGGCGGCTCATGTCAAGACCGTCGGTCTGCTCGTCTTCGTTCTCTCCGTCGTGGCCATTCCGCGCCAGGCTTTCTGGGCACACGCCCTTGCCGCCTGCCTTCTCCTCGGGGTCATCATCCTCGCCGAGCTGCCGCCGGCTTTCGTCGCCAAGCGCATGCTGGTCGAGGTTCCAATCCTGATCTTTGCCCTCCTCCTCCCTTTCTACGGGAGGGGTGAGACCACCGAGCTGGCAGGTGTGACCCTTTCGGTCGAGGGGCTGTGGGGAGCATGGACGATCCTGGCCAAGGCAACGCTTGGCCTGGGAGCATCGATCGTTCTCTCGGCCACCACCACCGTTCCCGACCTGATACGGGCCCTCGAGAGGCTTCGTGTCCCCAAGGTGATCACCGCGGTAGCGGGGTTCATGGTGCGTTACCTCGACATCGTTGCCGGCGAGTTCTCACGGAGACGGATCGCCATGGCATCGAGGGGATACGAGCCGAGGTGGTTCTGGCAGGCAGGCCCCCTGGCCCAATCGGCCGGCTCGTTGTTCATCCGATCCTTCGAACGCGGCGAGCGAGTCCATCACGCCATGGTCGCCCGTGGCTTCACCGGTCAGATGCCCTCGTATGGTGATCGTGCGGCGACCGGCCGGGAATGGGTCGGTGGTCTCTCGGTCCCCACAGCCGCGCTGGTCCTGGCGGCGGTCGCCATCATCGTGATGCGATGAGCGAGCCATCACTCGAGGTGAGCGACCTCAGCTTCTCCTATCCCGACGGGCACCAGGCATTGAGAGAGGTCGAGCTCCACGTGCACCACGGCGAGCGAGTGGCCCTGCTCGGGCCGAACGGAGCCGGCAAGACGACCCTGCTTCTTCATCTCAACGGGATCCTTCGGCCTTCGTCAGGAACCGTGAGGGTGGCCGGCCTGGAGATCTCCGATGAGTCGGTCTTGGAGGTGCGGCGAAGGGTCGGTCTGGTATTCCAGGATCCGGATGATCAGCTCTTCATGCCGACGGTCGGACAGGATGTCGCCTTCGGCCCGGCCAACTTCGGCATGGAGGGCATCGAGCTCGACAACCTGGTGATCGAGGCCCTGACCGCGGTCTCGATGCTCGACGCAATGGAGCGCGCTCCGCATCATCTGAGCTACGGCGAACGGAGGAGGGTTGCAATGGCCACCGTCCTCGCCATGAAGCCCGAGGTCATCGTTCTCGACGAGCCAACCTCCAACCTCGACCCTGCCTCGCGGCGGGAGCTGGTTGACGTACTGCGCCATCTCCCCATCACACAACTGGTCGTGACCCACGATCTCCCCTTCGCTTTGGAGCTCTGCCCGCGGTCGCTGGTTATGGATGGAGGGCACATCGTGGCCGGGAACTCAACGGTTGAGATCCTGAGCGACGAGACCTTGATGAAGGCCCACCGCCTGGAGCTGCCGTATCGCTTCGACCCTAAGGATGCGGGCTACTGATAGCGTCGAGGTGTGGACAGCCCGTGGCCTCAACGCTTGAACATCGACGACCACCTCCTGCGCCGCCGGCTGACCCAAGGGCAGGGAGAGCGGATCGCGCTGCGTCTCGACGATCGCAACGTGACATACGAGGAGGTGGACCGAGCCGCCTCCGGCTATGCCTCTTTGTTGGCGGATCGTGGAGTTGGACTCGAGGATCGGGTGCTGATCGTGATGCCCGACGGTCTCGGCTGCGTCTCGGCCCTCTTCGGTGTGCTTCGCCTCGGCGCGGTCGCGGTGATGGTGAACCCGGGTCTCACCCGAGCGGCGATGGGGGGAATCGTTGGTCTCGCCCGGTCCGTGGTTGTGGTAGTTGACCACCGTCATGGTCAAGGCTTCGATGAGGCGTTGAGTGCCACATCTGCGGCGCCACCCGTTGAGTTGAGGGTCGACGAAGGGTTCGAGCCGCCCGACGTCAAAATCCCCACCGCCGATACCGCCGCTTCTGACCCGGCCATCTGGGTCTTCTCCGGTGGCACCACCGGTCTGCCCAAAGCGGTGGTTCAGACGCACCGCTCCTTCGCCAACTCGACCCAGCTCTACGGCAACGCGATCCTCGGGCTGACTGCCGAGGACGTGACCATCGCAGTGCCGAAGTTGTACTTCGGTTACGCCCTCGGGTCGAATCTCTTCTTCCCATTCTCGGTGGGAGGCTCGGCTGTGCTGTTCGAGGAGCATCCGACTCCCACCGCCCTTCGGGAGCGGATCGCCCGGCATCGGGCGACGGTGCTGGTGAACGTCCCTACGGCGATCAATCAAATGCTGTCCGATCCCGACTCGTCGGGGGAGTCCCTCTCATCGCTCAGGCTGGCCACCTCGGCGGGCGAAGCCCTTCCCGACACCCTCTACCACCAGTGGATGGACCGATTCGGGATCGAACTGCTCGACGGTCTGGGGACCGCCGAAATGTGGCACATCTTCATCTCCAACCGAATTGGAGATGTGCGTCCGGGGACCGTCGGCAAGGTGGTGCCCGGGTTCGAGATCAAGGCTTGCGACGACAATGGGGAAGAGGTGCCAACCGGCGAGGTAGGCCGGCTTTGGGTGCGGGGGGACTCCTTGGGTCGGGGGTACTGGGATGCCCCCGAGGCCACCGCCGAGGTGTTTCGGGGCGACTGGTTCGCCGGTGGCGACCTGATCTCGATCGACGACGAAGGCTATGTGACCCACCGCGGCCGGGCTGACGATGCCCTGAAGGTCAAGGGCAAGTGGTTCCGCCCACAGGAAGTCGAGTCGACGTTGCTCGACCACCCGGCGGTGAAGGAGTGCGCCGTGGTGGTGGTATCCGACCAGGCGGGTTTGGCCAGACCGATTGCATTCGTCGTGGCGCCGGATGCCACGGAGCCGCAGTTGATCGACTGGGTCCTGGACCGCCTCGAGGCCTACAAACACCCGCGTCGGGTCTACCTGGTCGACACTTTGCCCCAAACCCACTTGGGCAAGGTCGACCGGGGAGCTTTGAAGCGGATGGCTGATCGCCCCTTCGTTGGGGGGGAACCGCCTGAGCGAAGCGAAGCCGAGGGGGTTTGACCGGATCACGGATCTGTCCCAGGCGCGTGTGATATTGGGGGAGATGGAACCGACCATTCTCCATGGCGACCTCGACGCCTTCTACGCCTCGGTCGAACAACTGCTCGAGCCACGGCTGCGTGGCCGACCGGTCCTCGTCGGTGGCGGGGTGGTGCTCGCTGCTTCCTACGAAGCGAGGGCACATGGGATTCGGGCACCGATGCCGGCACGGGAGGCGCTTCGACTCTGCCCGAAGGCGGTGGTCGTAGAGGGTCACTTCGATCGTTATCTCGACTTCTCGGCGCAGGTCATGGCGATCCTGGAAGACTCGACACCGGTGATCGAGCAGATTTCGATCGACGAAGCATTCCTCGATGTGAGTGGTTCCATGCACATCCTCGGGAAACCATCGAGCATCGCTCGCCAGATCCGGCAGAGAGTCAAGACCGAGGTCGGCCTTCCCATTTCGATCGGGGTGGCTTCCACCAAATTCCTGGCCAAGGTGGCTTCGGCCCGCGCCAAGCCCGACGGCATGGTGGTGGTCGAACGGGGCACCGAGCTCGACTTCTTGCATCCGCTCCCGGTGGAGGCGATGTGGGGTGTGGGCCGGGTCACCGCGGCCAATCTCCATCGGCTTGGGATCTGCACTATCGGCGATCTCGCCGCGGTGCCCGCCCGCGGCCTCGCCGCATCTTTGGGCTCGGGCTCATCCGGGGCATTGCACGCCCTGGCATGGAACCGGGATCCTCGCCAGGTGCGCGGCGGGCGACGGGCGGGCAGTGTCGGCAGTCAACAGGCCTTGGGTCGAGGTCTCTCCGACCCTGAGGAGCTGGCTGTCGTGGTCCTGGGATTGGCCGATCGCGTCGGACGACGGCTTCGCAGGAAGAAGCGATCAGGATCGACGCTTTCGCTCAGGGTGCGGTATCCGGGCCCACGTCTCGTCTCGCGGAGCCACACACTGCCCACACCGACATCTTCGACCGCCGCCCTTGCCGAACTGGGCGGAGTTCTCTTGGCTCGAGCTCTCGAGGGCCAGGACGACCCGGTGACCCTGGTTGGGCTGTCGGTGTCCAATCTGACCACCGACGACTTCCTTCAGCTCGAGCTCGACGTCGATGCCGGCAGTGTGCTGCGCTCCGGTAGCGGGGAAGACCTCAAGCACCGCGCCCTGGACGCATCGGTGGACGAGATCAGGGAGAGATTCGGCAGGCAACTGCTGCGGCTGGGTGCTGCCCCGGAACGGGGTGTGACCTCCGAGGAGTTCCGCCAGCTGGCTGAGCACTCAGACTGATCTCTCTTCTCTGAGACGTACGGGTCCCTCACCCTCCCTCTTCTTGCCTCTACCGGACGAGAAGAAGTTCCGGAGCTGATCCATGAGTGCCTTCTCGTCGCCGTCGAATTCGATCGGTGGGCCCAACACCACTTCGAGGCTCTCGAACTCGATGTAGACAGGGACGATCGGAGCTCCGGAGTCAGCGGCGATCTTGACGAAACCTGATTTCCAGTATGGAGCCGCGCTCCTGGTTCCTTCCGGCGCCATCACCAGGATCATCCGCTCGGACCTATCGAACTCTGCTGTCACCTGACCCACCAGTCCGCCGGCCTTGGCTCGATCGACCGGGATTCCTCCAAAACGCCTGAAGAAGGGCCCGAACGGCCAGCGGAACAGGGTGTGCTTGGCAATGTATCGCGGCGAGATGTGCCAATGCCTGATCGCGCCCAAATAGACGATGAAGTCCCAGTTCGAGGTGTGCGGCGCCCCGACCAGGATCATCTTTTCTAACTCCGGCATGGCTCCGACGAACCGCCAACCACGCAGTTTGAGCCACTTCTCGGCGAGCCAGGTCACAACTGCCCACCACGGAAGAACGGGTCTTGGTCGGCCCTGATCAGGACTCCCTTGCCCGAGCTATCCGGTACCCGCTCTCGTCGACCCAGACCAGGGATGACTGGTTGTCGACGTCGGCGACGATGGTGGCGGCCGTCTCATCGTCGACGATGGCCGAGGCATCGGCCCGATACAGAATCCTGACATTCGCCTCGCGCGGAAACAACGTGGCCAGTGACCCGGGGTGGGAGCAAATCACCGTCACCGTGAACGGCTTGAGCTCCATTCGCTCGCGCCCGTCGTTGTCGGCCCGGATCTGGGTGAGGAGATGCCAGGCTGCAGCTCCCGACACCGAGGTCAGGCTCAACGGCAGACGGAGCGAGCTGGTCACCCCATCAACGTCACCGAGGACTGCCCGAAACACGACGACAAGGACTGCGATCAACGCCCCTGCGGCGGTGAGCCCGGTTATCACAGTCATGCCGATCAGGTAGACCCGGCGTTGGAGAGCCCGGATTTCCTCATCACGCGGTGCTGTCTGGGCTCTACGCCAGAACCAATTCCACACCCAACCCGAGGCGAGCGCCAAGGTGCCCAGAGTGATCAAACTCTCTCCGCTGCTTCGCCCGGCGAGCCTGGGCTCGAAGACGGCATTGATGAGAGCAACCGCGGAACCAATCAGAGCGCCCAATCCTGCGGCGGCCATCGCATACTGATACCCGCGGAGCGCGCCCGTCCTTCCAGGGCCAAGCCGGCGGCGGTGGTGGCGCCACAGAGCCCCACCCGCGGCCAGGAAGGCAAGGCTCGTGGGGTACCCGGCGAAATGACTACTCGCGGACTGGGCTGGGCCGGCAAGGTAGGTGAGCAGGACCGCGGTCGTGGAGACGGCGGCAGCGACGGTCACGATCAGGGAAAGCGCGGTCACCGACGAGACGTAGAGGTCGCGGAGCACGTTCGCTTCGGCGTTCCAGGCCGGCAGCCAGCGCAGGGCCCAGATCGGACCGGCCACCAAGATCAGGGCCAGAGGGATCGCCGGATCGGAAACGGTGATCGAGCCACCGAGACCCAGGTACGCCTCCGAGAACAGCCAGGACAGAGTCCCGATGGCCCCTACGGTGAGGGCCACGACCGACACTCCCGACCCCACGAGCCGGGGCACCTCGCCGACTTGACCATTGGGGAGCTCTCGGCGTTCGGCCCACCAATGGAAGGCCACGATCCCGCCGTAGACCACGAGATTCGGCCATTCGGCTGTGATTGCAGTGCTGGTGAAAGCGTCTGCGAACTGGGCGGCCGAGATGAAGAAGGTGGTTAGGAACACCAGCTCGATCACACCCAGGTAGATCGGCCAGCCCGGGTTGTCCGGGTGGGCCTTCCTTCGTCGCGCCTGACGTCGCCAGAGGAACAAGGCCACCGGCGCCGCCACCACCAAGCCAGCCAGCGCGGTGGCTATCTGACCGGTCGGTTGCCCGGCGAAGCGACCGGGGGTGAGGCTGGCCCGGGCGAGGCCGGCAAACGAGAATCCGGCGACGCCCACTGCCAGGGCAAGCAAGAGATAGGGGATGAGATCGAGCCCCCCGCTCTCCTCCTGTTCCCCCCGGTTGCGCAACAGCTTGGCTCCGAGAGCGATCAGGCCGCCGACGACCAGAAGAAGCAGAACAACTGAGAGAACAGCAGTCATGGCGACTCCTCACACGGCACGTCGTAATAAGGCCATGACGGCTGGCGAATCCGCCACGAGTCGCCACGGCTGATCAACGTGAACCACTCTTCGTAGTCGTAGACGCCTCCGAGTGGATCCAGGGAGCTCTCGGTGAGCCTGACAACGACGGTCGCCTCGATGTCATTGCCCTCAACCCGCACCAAGGAGGCAGAAGCATCGGGCGAACCTCCACTCGGGATCGACGAGATTGGAAGGCAGCCGCTGTCATCCCAGAATGAGGCTGCGGTGTCGAAGTCTCCCTCGACCAGTGCCTCGATGTAGAGCTGGATCGTGCCTTCCGGGGACCCGGGGTCGAATTCCGCGGGGCCACGGGCGAGGCCGACGATCACCAGAGCCACAACAGCCACCACACCCGCCACGGGGCCCGCCCAGCCCGGAAGTCTCTGCGGCTCACTCACGTTGAGCATTGTCGCAGAGCGCGACTCGGTTTCGAGGCTGAAGGTGGCGTCAGTCCTGGAGACCGAGTGCCTTCATTCCACCGGCCATGTTGGCTGCGTTGGAGAAACCATTGGCGGCGAGGAATGTCGCCACCTGGTGGCTACGGCCACCGGAGCGGCATACGACGAGGAGCGCCCGATCGGCGTCCATCTCGGACATGCGGACCGGAATCTCACCCATCGAGATCAGAAGCGCCCCGGGAAGGGTTCCTTGCTCCCACTCAAACGGCTCCCTGACGTCGAGCACCAGTCCTCCGGTCTCCTCGACCCAGCTGTTCCAGTCCTCCGCCGGCACGTTCTCGATCATCGCTCCTCGCTCAGTGGTTAGCGTCTCAGATTCAAGCCGATGGCTGCGACGACCGGGAATACACTGCCGCGCCGTTGGCACGGTCGAGTGGAGGTCAGAAATCAACATCGCAGTCCTGGCCTCGGGATCCGGAACCAACCTGCAAGCTCTGGTCGACGCTCCCGACCTCGGAGCGGAGATCTCCGTGGTGATCTCGGACCGGCCCCAAGCGACAGCCTTGGGCCGCGCTCGGGGCGCTGGGATACCGACCCGGGTGGTCGGCTGGGACAGTTTTGACACCAGGGCGGACTTCTCGGCGGCGATCGGCCGCGAACTCGAGACTGCCGGTGCAGAAGGCGTGGTGCTGGCCGGTTTCATGCGAGTGCTCGCTCCCGAATTGGTCGGCCGTCTTCAGAATCGAATCCTCAATATCCACCCCTCGCTGCTTCCGGCGTTCCCGGGGTCGAACGCGGTTGCCCAGGCGCTTAAGCACGGGGTCAAGGTGACCGGAGTTACCGTCCATTTCGTGGACGAGCAAGTCGATCACGGTCCAATCGTCGCCCAAAGGGCGGTTCCGATCCTTCCCGACGACGATCTGGAGAGCCTGCACGCGCGGATCCAGATCGAAGAGCACGATCTCTACCCAACGGTGGTCAGAGCTTTCGCCCGGGGCGAGATCACGGTCGAGGGGCGCACCGTGAGGTGGACTTGAGCCAGGTACCGGTGAAGCGGGCACTCATCAGTGTCTATGACAAGACCGGTGTGGTCTCGTTTGCCGAGAGGCTCATCGCCGCCGGTGTCGAGATCGTGTCGTCTGGAGGAACGGCTGTTGCCTTGACCGTTGCCGGGATGCCGGTGACCACGGTGTCGGAGGTGACAGGCTCGCCCGAGATACTCGGCGGTCGGGTCAAGACCCTCCACCCCAAGATCCACGGGGCAATCCTGGCTCGACCTGACAACGACCAGGATTCGATCGACCTTGCCGCCAATGGCATCGTTCCGATCCAGCTGGTTGTGGTCAACCTCTACCCGTTTCGGGAGACAGCGACCGCCCCCGGCGCGTCCGAGGAGGAGATCATCGAGCAGATCGACATCGGGGGGCCGACCATCGTCCGGGCCGCCGCCAAGAATCATGCACACATCGGGGTGGTGACTTCTGTCGATCAATATGAAACGGTGGCCAAGTCGGTCGAATCCGGTGGCCTCGACAAGGAGCTCCGCAGGTCCCTCGCCGTCGAGGCCTTCTTCCACACCGCCTCATACGACGCCGCCATCGTCGGCTGGATGGGAGACGATCTTGTGATCCCGCTGCGGCGAGTGTCCGAGTTGCGCTACGGGGAGAATCCGCACCAGCCGGCTTCGATATTCGCCGAGGACGGTGCGTCCCCGTGGTGGCTAGAGGCGATCCAGATCCAGGGGAAGGAGATGTCGTTCAACAACTATGCCGACTGCGAGGCTGCGTGGCGACTGGCCAACGAGTATCCGGGTTGCGTGGCCATCGTGAAACACACCAATGCCTGTGGCGCCGCCCACGGGCCGACGGTCGCCGACACCTTCGAGCGGGCATGGGCGTGTGATCCGGTGTCAGCTTTTGGAGGGGTAGTCGCGATAAACGGCGTGCTCGACGAGGCGACGGCCGAGTCGATCGCCGACAAATTCATCGAGGTCGTGGTGTGCTCGGCGATCTCGGGGCGGGCAAGGGAGATCCTGGCGACCGGGACCAACCTGCGGGTTCTCGAAGCCTCGCCTCCCCGATCTCTCGATCTCGATCTGCGTCGTGTCGAACAGGGCGTTCTGTTGCAGGGGAGAGACTCCGCCGAAGGGGAGTCATGGGAAATGGTGTCCGAGCGTCAGCCATCCGAGCAGGAGATGAAGGACCTCGACTTCGCCTGGAAGGTGGCAATGCACACCAAGTCCAATGCCATTGTCGTAGCCAAGAACGGCGCCGCGGTTGGGGTGGGGGCAGGCGATCAATCCCGGGTCGGGGCGGCGGAGAGGGCCGTGACTCGGGCGGGCGAGAGGTCGATCGGCGCCGTCTCCGCCTCTGATGCGTTCTTTCCGTTTCGAGACGGTCTCGATGTGCTGGCGGAGGCGGGAGTCACCGCAGTGGTCGAGCCGGGTGGATCCCGTAATGACCAGGAGCTGATCGACGCGGCCAACGAACACGGAATCGCCCTGGTTTTCACCGGCCGGCGGCACTTCAAGCACTGATGACCGCGCAGATCCTCGACGGGAAAAGGTCAGCCGAGAAAGTCAAGGCGGAGGTATCGGCGGCGGTGTCCTCGCTGGGATACGCGCCCGGTCTGGCCACGGTGTTGGTCGGCGATGATCCGGCGTCGCATGCCTATGTCCGGGGAAAGCGAAGGGATGCCGAGGAGGTCGGCATCGTCTCGGTTCACCACGAGCTTCCGGCCGACGTGTCCCAGGACGAGTTGGGGGAGTTGATCGGGGGCCTAAACGAGGACGATGCGGTCGATGGGATCCTGGTTCAACTACCGCTACCGGGTGGGCTCGATTCCGAGACGGTCGTCACGGCGATCGACCCGGGCAAAGACGTCGACGGTCTCCACCCACACAATCTCGGTCTGCTCGTGCTCGACAGGCCGGGCTTGAGGCCCTGCACCCCGAGCGGAATCATGAGGATCCTCGACGATCACGGGGTGAGTGTGGCCGGCAAGACCGCCGTGATCATCGGGAGATCCTTTCTGGTAGGGCGGCCGCTGGCACTGATGCTGGCCAGCAAAGGCGTCGATGCCACAGTCACCTTGGCCCACTCACGAACGGCCGAGCTTGCCGCGGTCGCACGTCGGGCCGACCTCCTGGTGGCTGCCGCCGGTGTCCCCGGTCTGGTGACAGCAGACTTCGTGAGCCCGGGTGCGACCGTGGTCGATGTCGGGATCAGTCGCACCGATCAGGGTTTGGTCGGTGACGTGGACTTCGAGACAGTTCGGGATGTGGCTGGTTGGTTGACCCCGGTTCCTGGTGGGGTCGGGCCGATGACGAGAGCGATGCTTCTCGTCAATACCCTGGGTGCAGCCCGAGCCCGGCGTGGATGAGCGGGCGGCCGGAGATGTTGGTATTAGTTTGGCACCCGGCTTGAGTGGGTAGGCCCAGCGACCGATAACACTGAAAGTGCCACGGTCCCGGACTTCGGTCAGCGACAGAGCGGCACTCCCAACTTCATGAAAGCCTCTTCCCGCATTCTCTCCCTGCTGGCGGCCTCGCTGGCCTTCTCGCTGCTCCCTGTCCTGCCGCAGCAACACGCTCAGGCGGCGGCCGATCCCTGGCTCGACGAGGACTTCGAGGGTGGGGTTGGCGTCGGTTCGGGATGGAGCGTCCACCCGACTTCCGACGGTCATCAGGGCAAGGGAATCTACTCCAGCATCCCGACCGGCCAGCATTGGGGCTCTACCGGTCACTGGAACACCAGTTCCGCTGTCGGGTCCGACCCCGATGAGATGTGGATGCGGTACTGGCTCAAGTTTCCCACCGGTTTCCGGGTCGACTCCCCCTACCGGGGCAAGCTCCCCGGGTTTGCCGGCCTCTACTCCGGCAACTGCCGTGGCGGTCGTCCCTCGACGTCGGGTTCGCCGTGTTGGTCGGCTCGCATGTCGTTCTCACCCATCTACACCGGGGACGGGCTCCCAACTATTCCCTACGACCCGGCCAAGGTGACTCGCGTCGCCTGGTATGCCTATCTCCTCAGCTCGAGCGGAGCCGGCCAGGACGGCGCCATCCTCAACTGGGACCCCAATCTCTCCACCCTCCAGCATGGAAAGTGGTATTGCATCGAGGGCCGGGTGAAGGTGAATGCCCTTGGTCAGCGGAACGGGATCCTCGAAGGCTATGTCGACGGGAAACAAGCTTTCAACGCGACAAACCTCACCTTCCGCAGATCCAATGAGTCACAGCTCAGGGTCAAATCGCTCTGGTTCGACGTCTACTACGGAGGATCCGGGACCTCGCCCAAGAACAACACCATCTTCTTCGACTCCTTGGCGGCAGGCCCGGAGAGGATCGGTTGCAACGATCAGCCAGGGTCCTCGGGCCGCTTCTGGGACGATGACGGCTCCGTGTTCGAGAATGCGATCGAGCAGATCGCCGCCTCGGGCATCACGGTTGGCTGCAATCCTCCGGTCAACGATCGGTTCTGCCCCGACGACTCGGTGACCCGCGGCCAGATGGCGGCGTTCTTGAAGCGGGCACTCGGCGACCGGTTCCAGGTAACCGTTCCGGCATCTCCGCCCTCGCCCCCTGACTTCTTCGGAGGGCGCTCACACTTGGAGTACAAGACAGCCCTGTCCATTTACGCGAGCGGCGGGGCCCCGTTCGACACCCATGGGGTCAGTTACTGGGTCGATGACACGACCGGTGACCGCGACTGGCTCTCGACAGGCGGCAACAACACCGGGAATCCCAACGAGTGGGTGCCGATTCAACTAGGCAACATCTGGGACGCCGGGGCCACCCCGTACATCCGAATCGTGGCGCATGATCTCAGGGGCCTCGCCGCAGGGACTCACAACAAACGGCTCAACAACATGCTGGCGACGTTCAAGAAGTTCACCGACCTGGGCGGCGGCCGCCGAGTGATCCTCGACATCCTCCCCGATGCCAATGTGAAGAGCTCGCCCTACGGCGACGATCCGGATCGATTCAAGACAGCGTTCCGGGACGTTGCCACCAAGGCGAGAGCAGCGCTCGGCAACAACGTGCGCATCGCTTTCACCGCCTCACAGGCGATGACCTCCGATCGTTTCTCTCCCGGGCAATGGGGCACGGGTGGGCACCGTCTCTACTGGCCGGGCGCCAGCCACGTCGACCTGGCAGGCATCAACGGTTACGCCACCTCGGGTGGGTCGAATCCCAGCTTTTTCGAGACCGCCATAGGCGAGATGTCGAATGCGGCCGGACCGGGAATCCCGATCATTATCGCCGCCGGGGGGGCGCATAGCGCTCCCGACGAGGCGGCGCAGATCGCATACGTGCAGGCTCTGGTCGACCTGGCCGGATCCCATGGCCAGGTCGTGGGCGTGCAGTGGGACGACCTTCTGAAAGGCAACCTGGATCTCCGGGTCAGTAGCAGCTCGGGTCTCCAAGCTGGATTCTCCACGGCTTCTCAAGGGGCCCGTGACGGCGGGGTGGACTGGCTCTTCTCGGCGGACGTGGCCTCTTGGTCGAACGCGCGTAACTTGGCCAACCCCTTCGACGACTCGACCGCCTCGGTGTTTGCCGACTCGATTCGCTGGCTCAGCGCCACCGGCATCACCGAGGGCTGCGCCCCCCGCCGATTCTGTCCTGACGACCGGGTCACTCGTGGTCAGATGGCGGCTTTCTTGGGGCGGGCCCTCCAGCTCCAGTCCCCACCGAGCCCGATCCTCTTCACCGACGCCAGGGGCCACCTGTTCGAGGGGGCCATTTCCCGTCTTGCCCATGCCGGAATCACCGTCGGGTGCAACCCTCCGACCTACAACAGATTCTGTCCCAACAACTTCGTGACTCGTGGTCAGATGGCCGCCTTCCTGGTGAGGGCCGGTCTCACCGACTGAGGGGCTGCTGCCCGGGTTGCCGAGCGGGAACCTACATCTGTTCCAACAACTTCATGCCTCGTGGTGAGATGGCCACCTTCCTGGGGCCGGTCTCAGGTCTCCCGACCGATTGGCTGCTGGTTGCTGAGCGGGGACCCACACCGACCCAACAGCTTCGTGACTCGTGGTCAGATGGCCGCTTGCCTGGTGAGGGCCGGTCTCACCGACTGAGGGGCTGCTGCCCGGGTTGCCGAGCGGGGACCTACATCGGCCCGCCTCAGCTGGTGAGGACGTTCACCTCGGTGCCGACCACACATCCAGGGATCGTCATCGTGAAGCAGGCCCCGCCCAATTGCTTCGACCGATGGTATTCGGCGGTCCCCCCATGGGCCTCAGCGACAGCTTGGACGATGGCAAGACCGATGCCCATGCCGGGGTTCACGGCGTTCAGACGGTGCGCCCCGCGCTCGAATCGCTCCCATACCGTGGTCTGATGCCGGGTGGGAACTCCCTCCCCGTTGTCGTGGACCTCGAACACCAGGTCACGCCCATTCACCCGTCCGCTGAGTAGCACCCTGTCGTCGCCGTAGCGCACCGCGTTGGCGAGCAAGTTGGCCAGACCCTGGCGGAGTCGGTCGGCGTCGACCATGACCATGGCGTCTTCCTCGAAGTCCTCTTCGATCCGGGCCTTACCCGGATCCAATCCGCGTAAAGCGCCGGTGATGATCGAAGACACCGACCTCTCACTGATCTCGAGGGTAAGGCCCTGGTGACTCCTCCTGGCCAGCATCACCAGGTCGGTTACCAGCCGGGCCATGTGCTTGGCCTGCCGAGATGCCTCCGACACCATCTCTCTGCGCGCTTCCGCAGGGAACTCGTCCCCGCTCTCGTCCAGGAGGCTGAGATAGCCGACCATCGCGGTGAGGGGTGTTCGCAGTTCGTGACTCACCGAGGCGACGAGCTCGGAGCGTTGATTCTCCACTCGAATCCGATTGCGATGGATCATCAGCATCTGACGCAGGAACACGACGCCACCGATGATGATCAGGGCATCGAGCAACAGCACGCTGTTGCTGTCCGGGTTCACCGAGTGGTAGCGAACCACGTGGGTGCCGAGCAAGACTGCGGCCAGTAGATAGGGCGCCATCAGGGCAAGAATCGGGGCGTCCCTCTCGGGAAACTCTCGCTTCGTCGGTGTGCGATCGACGAGGGCCGACGCAGTCAGGAAACAGGCGGTGGCCAGGAGGAAGAACCCATACAGCGGCTCGGCCTCGACGAAGGAGCGGCCGACACCCCGGTGGAGGAATGCGAAGTCTGCCGCCACCTGAAACGAGATCCCCAGCGCAAGGAAGAGGAGTCTGGAATCCCAGTGGAAGTGACTGCGTCGAATCACCAGGATCATCAGACCAATGACCGCAGCGATGTCGAGTATCGGATAGGTGCTGGCCACCACCCTCTCCCACGGTGGCGCCGCGGCGAAGCTGGTGACGAGATCGCTGTAGAAGGCCGTCCAGACGAGGGCGGTGAGAGCAATGGCGCCGACCAGGGCGTCGAGGATGGTGAGGACCCAATCCCGGCCGCCCCTGTCGCTTCGGGCCAGCCGGTAGAACATGATCAACAGCATGCCGTACCCGGCGAGGAAGAACAGGTCGAGGGGGCCGAACGCCGGTACCGCGTAGCCGAGCTCGGTCAAGATGCCGACCGCGAGGACCCCGGAAGCGACCAGGAACAGCCCGGCGGCCAGGAAACGCCAGGCGACCCGTTCCCTTTGATCGAGGACACGGGAGCGACGCAGGATCAGGACCCCTGCGGTCACATCGCCGATGACCATCCCCAGCCCGCCCAACAGCTCGCGGGTATCCGGATTGGCCCAGGCGAGAACTGCTCCAACGAGCAGGGTGAGGATCATGGGACCGGCGATGGCCCAGCGGCGCAGAGAGGGCAAACTTGGGCCAGGGGCATCCATGCTCCTAGTTTCGGCACGAATTGCCCCGGAATTGAGCTTGGATGGCAGAAACCGGGAGTCAGGAAGCCGACGGTTTTCCCGGAATCGGTAGGTCGGCGGTGAGGTCGATCTCGATCTCGGTTGTCGTCACAAGGGCCTGCTCGCTGAGACAAGTCAGCATGTCCTCGATCTGAGTCTCGGAGTTGTACAGGGTGATGGTGAATCGCAACCCGGCGTGGCCATGGGGCACGACCGGGAAGGCGGATCCGTTGAGATAGAAGCCGCCGTCTCGCATGCCGAGGAACACTTCGGTCATCGATTCATACGCGCCGAGATCCAGGTACCAGATCGGGGTGGGGTCGAAGTCGGCGAGAGGGATCCCCATCTGTCCGGCGAGACGGTTGACCAGGTCGATCCGACTAGCGAACTCGACTTGACGCTCGCCGAGCTCGTCGGAGAGGTGGATCTCAGCAGATGCGATGGCGGCGCCCAGTGCGGCTGGAGGAATCGGGCCACCGAAGGTGAGTGGCGGGCCAACCAGCTCGACCAGATCGGCCAGCTCAGGGTCGGGCAGGGCGACTATGCCCCCGGTGGCTCCGAAGGATTTGGAGAGACCGGCGGCGACGATCAGACGTTCGTGCCATGGCGTTCGTGCCAGATAAGCGCCGCGCCCGTACTCACCATCCCAACCGAAACCGTGGGCGTCGTCGCAATAGACGTGGAGCTTGGGGTGACGATTGAGGAGGTCAGTCACTCCAGCAGCCGGGGCCAGGTCGCCATTCATCGAATACACACCATCGATCAGCAGCCAGACCCGTCCCGACCCGGTGTACTCGGAGATCGACATCTCAACGGCGTCGAGGTCGTTATGGGGCACCTTCTTCACCGGGATCCCGTGGGCTTGAAGGAGCTGGGTCGCGGTCTGGACCGAGGCATGAGCAACCGAGTCGACCAGGACCTGATCCCCGGGACGCACCAGGACCGGGAGGGCGGCGAGATGGGCCAGGCTCGTCGTCGGGGCCAGCACCACATTGGCTCCAACGATCGTCTCTATGAGCTCCTCCAGCTCTTGGTACAGCGGTAGGGCGGTATACGCGATCGATGACGAGTACGAAGTGCCGTACTTCTCGATGGCGCGGTGGGCGGCTGCCTTGAGCCGTTCGTCGTCACCCAGGCCGAGATAAGAGCACAGCCCGAAGTTGGCCAATCGCTTTCCGTCGAGCACGATGGAATCGCCGCTGAACAGGTCGTCCTCGATCAGTTGGCGTGAAATGCCGAGGTCGCGCGCTCGGGCGGCATGATGCTGGAAGAGGCGCATCATTCGATCGCCGCGCGTTGGACTAAGGGCTTTTTCCACGACTTCTCCGAATTTCCTGGCGTTCCTGACCATAGACAACGAAGTTCGTGGTTTTAGTGAACGGTCCGATTCACGTCGGTTTGCTCCAGACAACTAGGGAGCGAAGGGTGAACACCCGGGCGAAGAGGCGGCCTGGAAAGTCGGTTCAATGGTCCCCGCTAATGTCAGTGCCTCCCCAAACGACTCCAGGAGTCCCCTGAAATGGCAACATCGATAACTGCCGGTACCGACGGACTGGTGGTGCCCAACGATCCGATCATCCCCTTCATCGAAGGCGACGGGATCGGGCCGGACATCTGGGCTGCCGCGGTTCGAGTGTTCGACGCCGCAGTCAAGAAGGCCTATGGCGATGCGAGAGCTGTCGCCTGGCAGGAGGTCTTGGCCGGTGAGAAGGCGCACAACCAGGTGGGGTCCTGGCTGCCACAAGAGACTATCGACGCCTTCAGCAGCTATCTAGTCGGCATCAAGGGGCCTCTGACCACGCCGATCGGCGGCGGATTCCGCTCTCTCAACGTTGCGCTCCGTCTCGAATTGGATCTCTACGCCTGTGTCCGCCCGGTGCGTTGGTTCGACGGTGTTCCCTCCCCGGTCAAAGACCCGGGAAAAGTCGACATGGTGATCTTCCGCGAGAACACCGAAGACGTCTATGCCGGTCTCGAGCTCGAGGCAAACACCGAAGACGTCACCAAACTGATCAGTTTCGTCAAGGACGAATACGGGTGGGAGATACGAGGCGATTCAGGAGTCGGCCTCAAGCCGATCTCGATCACCGGGTCAAAACGGCTGATCCGGGCCGCGCTCAGGTATGCCGTAGCCAACGGGCGCAAGTCGGTGACCCTGGTCCACAAGGGAAACATCATGAAGTTCACCGAGGGAGCGTTCCGCAGCTGGGGCTACGAGCTGGTCAAGGAAGAGTTCTCCGACGTCGCTGTCTCCTGGGAGGACTGTGGTGGTGAGCCGGGCGAGAAAATCCTGGTTCAAGATGTGATCGCTGATGCAATGTTGCAGCAGGTCCTGACCAGGCCGGCCAACTATGACGTCATAGCGACCACCAACCTGAACGGTGATTACATCTCTGACGCCCTGGCCGCCCAGGTGGGCGGGATCGGGATCGCCCCCGGTGGCAACATAAACTACGACACAGGCGTCGCCGTCTTCGAGGCGACGCACGGCACGGCACCAAAATACGCCGGTCAGGACAAGGTGAATCCGGGCTCGGTGATCCTCTCGGGCGAGATGATGTTCCGCTACCTGGGATGGCCGGAGGCAGCAGACCTCATCATCAGGGGCCTCGAGGGAGCGATCAAGGCCAGGACGGTCACCTACGACTTCGCCCGGCTCACAGACGACGCCACCGAGGTCAAGACTTCCGAGTTCGGCGACGCCATCATCGGACACATGTGAGTCGACGCTGGGCCGGGGGGCGTCTTGAGATCGACCCGCCCCCGCCACCATCACCGGATCGGCGACTTCGAGCCAGCCGTACACTCATCGTCAGCATCCCCGGGAGCCCATGACGACATTGCAGACCACTCGTGCCTCTGATGTTCTGCCAGAGGCAGAAGTCACAGCGCTGCAGCCAGTCGTCGACGACATCAATCGGCTGAAGCTCGAACGCAACGCGATCGTCGCCGCCCACAACTACATGACCCCCGACATCTATCACCTGGTGGCGGATATCACCGGCGACTCATTGGCATTGGCACAGTCGGCACTGGACACCGAGGCCGAGGTAATCGTCCTCGCCGGGGTGCACTTCATGGCGGAAACCGCCAAGATCATCAATCCGGCTAAGACGGTCCTCATCCCCGACCTCAGAGCCGGGTGCTCGCTGGCCGACGGGATCACGGGAGCCGATGTCCGCCGACTCAAGGAGCAGTACCCGGGGGTTCCCGTCGTCACCTACGTGAACACCTCGGCTGAGGTGAAGGCGGAGTCAGACGTCACCTGCACCTCGAGCAACGCGGTGGCAGTGGTTGAGTCGCTTGGTGTGGAGCGAGTGATTTTCACCCCGGATCAGTATCTGGGGCGGTGGGTGGCGACCCAGACCGATGTTGACATCATCCTTTGGGAAGGCTCATGCATGGTCCACGAACGGTTCACCGGCGCCGAGATCGCCGACTACCGCAGGGATATGGGGCCAATCAGGGTCATCGCCCACCCCGAGTGCCCTCCGGACGTGCTTGCCGAGGCCGACTATGTCGGATCCACCTACGGGATGATCAACTGGGTAACCACGAATCAGCCAAATCGGGTGATGATGATCACCGAGTGCTCGATGGCCGACAATGTTGCTTCTTCGACGCCCGATACCGAGTACGTCCGGCCTTGCAACCTGTGCCCCCACATGAAGCGAATCACCCTCGAGAACATACGCACCTCTCTAGCCACCCTGACCCACAGGGTCGAGGTCCCGCCGGAAATCGCCGAACGGGCCCGGAAAGCCGTGTTCCGCATGCTCGACGTTGGGCGTCAGGACTAGATGGCGGACATCACCAGATTGGACGCCCCGCTCGTGGTGGGGGCGGGGGTAGCCGGGCTGACCGTTTCCTTGGGATTACCGCGCGCCTACGTGGTCAGCCCACCCGACATGGGCTCCACCTGGTGGGCGCAAGGGGGGATAGCCGTCGCGTTCTCCGGTGACGACACACCGGGTCGGCATGCCGACGACACCCTCAGCGTTAGTGGTGGTCTCGGGGTGAGGCAGATGGTCGAATTGCTCACCAGCGAAGGTCCCGCAGCCGTCGAGAACCTCATCGCACTCGGCGCCGAGTTCGACCGCGATGAATCGGGTCAACTCCTGCTGGGGCGCGAGGGGGGGCATCAGATCAGACGGGTGATCCATGCCGACGGCGATGCCACCGGCGCCGAGGTGATGCGTGCGTTGACGGCGGCGGTCGATTCTTCAGACCGGATCGTGACCATCCAGAGTCGTGTCGTGGACCTGGTCACCATCGACAACCGGGTAGCGGGCGTGGTCGCCATCGCCGGGAAGGAACGCAAGGTCTTCCTGGCTCCGGCTGTGGTGCTGGCGACGGGGGGAGCGGGACGGCTCTTCTCGCGCACCACTAACCCGGCCGGCGTGAATGGCGACGGCATCGTGATGGCGGGGAGGGCCGGAGCTCGTCTTGCCGATCTCGAGTTCGTCCAGTTCCATCCCACGGCTCTGCTCGCGGGCAAGGACCCGATGCCGTTGCTAACTGAGGCTCTCCGCGGCGACGGCGCTCTCCTGGTCGATGCCCACGGACGACGTTTCATGGATCAGTACCACCCGATGGCCGAGCTCGCCCCACGGGACATAGTTGCCCGGGCGATCTTCTGGCAACACGACAAGGGTCTCGGCGCCTATCTCGATGCCCGCTCCATCATCAATTTCTCCGACCGGTATCCCACGGTCACCGCTCATGCCAACTCTGTTGGTCTCGACCCTTCCTCGGATTTGCTTCCTGTCTCGCCCGCGGCCCACTACTACATGGGCGGAATCGACACCGATGGCAACGGGCGGACCTCGGTACCCGGTCTGTGGGCCGTCGGCGAATGCAGTTCGAGCGGCGTTCATGGCGCCAACCGTCTCGCGTCGAATTCGCTGCTCGAGGGCCTGGTCTTCGGGACCAGGGTCTCCTCAGATGTCGCCAATGGTCTTGTCGAACCGGTCGGCGAGCCGCGTGCACCGCAAGACGCCTTCGACCTGCCTCTGATCGCCGGACCGGCCCTGGATGACCTGCGTCAGATCATGTGGGATCGGGTCGGGCTGGTTCGGAGCGGAAGCGGGCTGTGGGAGGCGAGGAACCACGTCTTCGACCTGGCCGGGGTCCTCCGGCGCACGATCTCGGGCCGGATCGCCGCCGAGCTGTCGCTAATGGTGATCCTGGCCGCCCTGCGGCGATCGGAGTCGCGAGGCGGGCACTACCGCGCCGACTACCCCGAGCCCGACCCGCTGCAAGAGCATCGAAGCCTGACCGATGCCACCCGGGCGGAGATGGTTGCGGTCGCCTGATGCTGCGCGCCGACTACGTCGAAGTGGTGGGTCGGGCGCTCTATGAGGATCTCGGTCCGCTGGGAGATATAACCTCAGACGCTTGCGTGCCCCAGACCTCCCAAAGCGAGGCCCGGTTCGTGGCCAGGGCCCCAGGCGTCATTGCTGGGCTCGATGTGGTCGCATACGTGTTCGAGGCTCTGGATCCGTCGGTGACCTTCGAGCCCCGTGTCACTGACGGCGATCGGGTCGAGGTCGGCGCCGAGTTCGCTCGCATAGCCGGTCATTCCCGGTCCATCCTCACCGGAGAGCGGACTGCCCTCAACCTGCTGGGTCGCATGTCGGGTGTCGCCACCGCCACCGCCGAGCTCGTCGAGGCGGTCTCGGGAACCGGGGCCAAGATCTCTGATACTCGCAAGACCGTCCCCGGGTTGCGGGCCCTGGACAAATACGCGGTCCGGGTGGGTGGTGGGATGAACCATCGGTTTGGTTTGTACGACGCGGCGCTGATCAAGGACAACCACCTGGTGGCGGTCGGGAGCATCACCCAGGCGGTGGCCGCGGTCAGAGAGAGGGTCAATCCGGGGGTGATGATCGAGGTCGAGGTGGAGAGCCTGGAGCAGTTGTCCGAGGCGCTGGAGACTGACGCCGACCGGGTGCTTCTCGACAACATGGGACTCGAGTTGTTGCGCCAAGCGGTGGCCCTGGCCGGAGACCGCATCACCACCGAGGCGTCCGGTGGAGTCACCCTGGAAAATGTGCGTGAACTCGCCGAGACCGGAGTCGACATCATCTCGGTGGGATGGATCACCCACTCCGCACCTCAGCTGGACATCGCTTTGGATTTCGTGTCCTAACGCCGGGAGAATAGGTTCGGAGGCATGCAAGACCAACCAATCAGAGTGGCAGTGACCGGAGCGGCCGGTCAGATCGGCTACAGCCTGCTGTTTCGCATCGCGTCTGGAGCGATGCTGGGCGCCGACCGTCCCCTGATCCTCCAGATGCTCGAGATACCACCGGCAATGGGCGCGCTCGAAGGCGTTGCTATGGAGCTAGAGGACTGCGCCTTTCCACTCCTGGCCGGGATGGTCAGGACCGACGACCCGGAAGTCGCGTTCGAGGGTGCCGAGGTCGCCCTGCTGGTCGGCGCCATGCCCCGAAAGGCGGGAATGGAGCGTTCCGATCTGCTCGCCGCCAATGGGGCCATATTCACAACCCAAGGTCGGGCGCTGGCTGCGGCGGCGAGTCCCGAGGTCAAGGTGCTCGTAGTCGGAAACCCGGCAAATACCAACGCGTTGATCGCCATGAGCAACGCCTCAGGGATGGATCCGGCCAACTTCACTGCAATGACCAGGCTCGATCACAACCGGGCCATCAGCCAGTTGGCGGCGCGTATCGCCCGTCCGGTGACGTCGATCAAAAGGATGACGATTTGGGGCAACCATTCCACCACCCAGTATCCCGACCTGTTCCACTGTGAGGTCGACGGACAGCCGGCACACGAGTTGGTCGATCAGGACTGGATCGAGGGGGTGTTCATCCCCACCGTCGCCAAACGAGGGGCGGCGGTCATCGAGGCTCGCGGCGCCTCATCGGCGGCGTCGGCGGCCAATGCCGCCATCAGCCACATGCGGGACTGGGTCCTGGGCACACCCGAGGGCGACTGGGTGTCGGTTGGGCTCGCTTCAGACGGCTCCTACGGGGTTCCCGAGGGGTTGATGTCCTCGTATCCGTGTATAGCCCGTAACGGTCGCTGGCAGGTCGTTCAGGGCCTGGAGATCGAGGACTACTCGCGCTCCAAGATCGATGCGTCTGTCGCCGAGCTGGTCGACGAGCGTGATGCGGTCAGCGAGCTGGGTCTGATCTAGCTGGTTACGTGGGTGGGCGGCTTCCCGTCCTCAGGGCATGAAGACCACGCCGGCCATGGCGCCGACGATCACGATCAGCCCTGCCACCAAAGCAAGGAACAACCGGTCGAGACGAAGGTGGATACCAGCCTGGCCTTCCTGGAGAGCAGCTACCGCTGTTCCCAGCGCGCCCACTCGTGTCTCCAGCGCGCCCACTCGTGTCCCCAGGTCGGAGAGCTCGCCGCGGAGCGAGGCGAAGTCTGACTTGGCGTCGGCACGGAATTCGCTGATCTCGGCACGGAGCTCGGATCGCATTTCCGCGCCGAACACCAGGAGATCACTCTTAGTTACCAGATCCGATGTGTCATATGCGGGGAGTGCAGCCATCAACGTCTCCGCTCTTTCGGGGCCGAGCAGTTCGTTGAGGCCATTGTACAGGTCGTGCCGGGCAGCTTCCGAAGAGGTCACTTCTTCGAGCATGCCACCGCCGACGCCACAGTACAAGGGACCGGCGTGACGCATGTTCAAACTTCCGGCCCTTGGGCCCCACCGCAACGTTGTTTCGCGTCCGGGGCGGAACGTGTGGTCCGTTTCTCCTCCCAGCGAACGGAGTGAGCGTTGGGGGGAGTCCGGTGGAGCCGGGAGGGGGGCTTCTCTGTCCAGGTGGCGCCAGATATGGCGCCACCTACCTCAGGTAAGTCCGATCAGGCGTCCGGTGAGTCGGTATCGAATTCCATGATGGGACGGACTTCGACCTTTCCGTGCCAGGCGCCGGGGATCTGTTGCGCCCATTTCAGCGCCTCGTCGAGATCGGCGACGTCGAGAATGTAGAAGCCACCCAGGACCTCTTTGGTCTCGGCGAAAGGCCCGTCGGTGAACACCGCGTCCCCGCCCTTGCCACCCTTGACTTGGATGGTGGTGGCCGTGTCTGTGTCGTGGAGCGCCTCGCCACCGGCGATGACACCGGCCGCACCAGCCTTCTCACCGAACTCGGTGTAGTCGGCCATGACCTGTTCGAGCACTTCTGGTGAGCTTGGACCCTGGTCCTCGGCGGAGCCGTAAATCAGAGCTGCGTACTTTGGCATTCCTTGTCCCTTCTCTCGTGGGCGCCTTACAACATCATGTCGAAGGCCTCGACACCATTTCGACAGATTTCTCGCGAATGGTCAGTACTCGACTTGAAGGTCCGAAACCGCGGCACCCCACTGCTGAATCGCTCCCTGGTGCATCATCAGCTTTGCCAGGTTTCCCGACACCTTGAGCTTGCCGGTCATGAACGCGGTCTGGGTGTTCAGCTCACCCTGGGAGATGGCGGTTGCCGTCTCGTACGACTGTTTGATGGTGACGTCGGGGGTTTCGATCGAGCCGACCCGCAGCGCGGTGGTCCCCCCGGTCGACTGGAGGTAGTAGTCCACGTCGCCGTCGGGGGCTTCGGCCACGTTGAATTGGATTGTCAGATCGGCCGACCCGATGGCGTTCCGGAATCCTTCGTGAGCGTTGAGGGCCGCGGTGGTTTCTGAGGCCCACTCTTCGCTGAGAAACTTGGACACGCGCTACTCCTTGATAATCGGTTGGAGCGGAATCGTAATCACCGGTTCAACTTTGAGTAAGTGATCAAAGAACTTCGACGGCTCAGATCAGCTTGGCGATGTCGGTTGCCGCGCCCTTGGTAAGCCGGGTCAATGGCTCTCTGGGGTGCCCCGGCGCCAGTCCGGCCGCCTTGGCCGCCGCTTTGACTCCGGGCACCCCATGGGCTTCGACCTTTCCGCTGATCGAGCTCAGCCGCTTCTGGAGCTTGCGCGCCCGGGCCGGGCTCTCCTTGGCGGTGGCGAGGGTTTCGAGCACCAGACCGGGAAGGTAGTTTCCCGAGCCGGTGATGGCGCCGTGACAGCCGACGGCCATGGCGGCAGTGAGTGCCTTCGACGAGCCGGAGTAGAGGATGAACTCGGCCGGTGTGGCGTCGACGATCGATTGAAGACGGACCACGTCGCCACTCGAGTCTTTCATGCCGACGATGTTCTTGTGTCGGGACAGCTTCTCCGCCAACGATATGGGGAGATTGACCGCAGTCACGTTGGGGACCGAGTAGAGGAACACCGGGAGCGGCGAGGCGTCGGCGATGCTTCGGTAATAGAAGAGGACAGCCTCGTCACGACCGCGGGTGAGGGTGGTGGGGGTCATAACCAGCACACTGTCGGCGCCGGCGTCGACCGCCTCCTGGACCTGGGCCAGGGCGACCCTGGTGGTCTCGGCAGCGATGCCAACCATGAA
>DATKEA010000035.1:0-9464 GCA_035544615.1 Acidimicrobiia bacterium
GAGGTGGAGCGGGTCTCGGACCGCGTGGTGGCGATGGTCGATGGCAGGCTGGCCGCGGTCGGCGACGTGGCGACCATTCGAGCAGCGATGACGGACAAGCCGCGTCGGGTGTATGTGGACACGACCGATCCGCGACGTCTCGCCGCCGCCCTGATCGCCCGTTCCGGTGTGCTCGGGGTCCGAATCAGCGGGGAGACGGTCCATGTCGAGACCTCCGACGCGGGAGACCTGGCCCGCCAGCTCCCGGCCATTGCAGTGGAGCATTCGATCGGTGTCTCCAAGGTAGAGCCCGTCGACGAATCGCTCGAATCGGTCTTCAGGTATCTGGTCGAAGGCCAATGATGGTCCTCACCACACATCTCTACCTTCGCATCATGCGAAGGGGCCGAGTGCTAGGGCTGCTCGCCTTGTCTTCAGTCCCCGGGCTGGTGTTTTGGCTTGCCGGATTCGACACCGGCGAACGAGAAACGCCGGAGCTCTACGGCGACATCATTTCCTCTGTTGGTTACACCTTTGCCATCGCCGCGCTCATCCTGACCGTGGCCACATTGAGAGACGAGAGGGATAGCGGCACGTTGCCCTACATCTACATGAGGCCGATCTCCAGACTCACGATGGCGGCCCAATCGATAGTGGCCGGGGTGGGCGCAGCCCTCGTCATCGGAGTCGGCGGATGGCTGGTGGCCGTCGTCGCCTCGCTGGCGGTCGGGACCGGTGCCTCCCTCCCTATCCCATCGCTGGCCCTCTTCGCCGGGGCAGCCGTGGGCTATGGCGCCATCTTCGTCCCTCTGGGTTACCTGGTGCCCCGGTCGCTGCTGGTCGGGCTGGGGTACATCATCGTGGTGGAGACCATCCTGGCCAACGTGGTCACCGGGTTGGCCCAGTTCTCGATCTGGCGAATTGCCCTGTCGATCTATGCCGGATTGGACAACGACCTGGGGGAAGTCGCTTCGGAGACCCTGGGACCGGTCACACCCGGAGTCGGCGGTGGCGTGGCCAAGCTGGCTGGTGTGGTGGTCGTCGGCCTTGCGGTCCTGACCTGGGCGTTGAAGAAGAGGGACGCGCTATAGGGCTGGACGTCCTGGTGGTGCACCGGCGCGCGCTCACCGACTCAGACCACCATCCGGTTACTCGCGGTCGATCTTGTCCTCATCCCAATAGTCGAGGCGATGGAAGGGCATCACGACCGCGGTGAGAACGTTCATGAGATGTGCCGTGACCCGCATGAGATATCGGTAGTAGAGGGCCCTGGTCACCGCCAGCCTGACGTCCACGGCGCTGAGTTGGGCCAGCATCTCGGCCTCATAGCCGTCCGTGAGCTCATCGGCCTGGTTGAGAATCTCGACCGCTCCCTCTGTGTCTCGATCCCCGTAGATGCGGGCGGTGTCGCTGATCAGACGGGCTATGGTGCCCGCCTCCTCGTCCACCTTGGCGAGGTCCTCGCCCTGGCTCATGTCAGCCCCGGCTGCGGCTAGATCCCAGAGGTCCTTGGCGATGTCGCCGACCCGTTCGATGTCCTTGGCTATCGACATGTAGACGAGGAGCATTGGTAGATCGACCTCGCTTCCGCGCACCCCGGCGTGGACCACAAGTTGACGTCTGATCGACCGCTCGACGCGATTGATCGACCGGTCCTTGCTGCGAAGGGCATCGCCGACTTCCTCGGGCTCTACTCGGCGAGCGAGAGCATCGAAGGCCATCTGCAAGGTCTTGCCGGTCGTCGAGAGCATCTCGGTGATCTCGGCTTCGATCAGCTCGACTTGACTCGGTGGCCCACTCTTGAACAGCTCAAACACCATGTACGTCTCCAATCATCGCAGCACCATCAGCCCGATCAACGGGATCACAAAGAAGACACCCGCTACCCAAATGAGGGCCCAGACCTTTCTTCGCTCGGCGATATCCCCCAGAGTCTGCGCCAATCCAATGGGTATCCGACGCATCGCGGGGACCGGGTAGAAGAGGAGGATCCCGAAGACATTGAACAATGAGTGCACCAGGGCGATCGTCAACGCGGCTGCGTCTGGCACTGCCACCGAGGCCAGAAGGGCAGTGATCGTGGTGCCCACATTCGCGCCCAGGGTGACGGGGAAAGCGTTGGGAAGCGTGAGTATCCCGGCCGCCATCATCGGAACCAATATCGAGGTCGTGATCGAAGAGCTCTGAACGAGCATGGTCACCACCACCCCAACCGCCATCCCGCCGATGCCCGCTCCCCGTTCGAGCAGTCGATTCAGCGAACGCTCGATCCCTCCTGCGAGCAGTGTCCTCATCGTTCTGGTGATCAGGGTGAGGGCAATGAAGACCAAGGCGACTCCCAGAGCAAGCAAGGCGAACCCGGCCACCACCGACGATCTCTCACCCAGCAGGTCGGTGATGCGGCTGATCGGCCAGGACAGGATCGGCTGGATGAAACCCTTGGAGCTGGTCCCGGCGACGACGTCCTGCCGACCGAGGAGCTCGGTCAATGCAGTGGCAGTCTTCTCGAGGAAGCCAGTTGCAAGCTCCAGGGGCAGCGCGACGATGACGGTCAGGATGTTGAAGCAGTCGTGGACCGTCGCCCCGGCGAAGGCCCTCCGAAACTCCTGTCCCCGTCTCACATGACCCATCGAGACGAACCCATTGGTGACGGAGGTCCCGATATTCGCCCCCATGATCATCGGAACCGCACTCTCCAGGGGAAGGACACCTGACCCAACCAGACCCACGATCATGGCCGTCGTCAACGAAGAGGACTGGACCAACGCGGTTCCAAGCACGCCGGCGAACAGCCCGGCAACCGGATTGGTGACGGCGTCGAAGAGCCCCTCCACAACATTGGATCCGAAGGCTTGGATGCCTGCTTCCAGCCCCTTGATCCCGACCAGAAACAAGTAGAGAAGGCCGACGACAGCCACTGCCCGCATGGCAGTCCTGGATCGTGGGCTGGTTGCGGCGCGAGTCATGGATGACGGCCGAGCCAGGTGAGAGTCGGATGGCGGTATCTGCTCGGTTCCACGGGCGCGGCGGCAGAGTACCGGAGTTCACCCGACGTTCATCCGCCCCCGATCGCCTCTACCTCCAGCCAGGCCACCCAGGACGGGCTTTCGACGGTGGTGACCCGGAGATAACGAACCGTCCACGATCCCGTCAGCTCGAGCCATTCCCCATATGCGGTGACCGAGTCGATCACACCCAGCTCCATGCCAGGGTCGGTGTGGGCGCCGCCGTTGATCCGATGCACGGTCCGACCGTCCGGGGACTGATCCACCAGCACCCGGATGCAGATCAAATCGCGTGGCTCGCCGAGATCGATCTCGAACCACTGCTCGGCGCCGGCTCCAGCTCCCCACCCGGTGTCCGGGTCGCCGTCTATCGCCAGCTCGGCCGGACGGTCGGCGAGAGAGCTCGATGCCGTCGCCGTGGCCCCGATTGCGAGGTTCGAGCCCTGCCCGGTGCAGCTGGCGGCCTCGGGTGGTGGCTCTTCGGGGATTTCCCTGACCGGGCAAGCGTCCTCGTATCCATCTCGACAGAACTCGACCTTGCCGCCGACCATCGTCATCACCACCTCGGTTGCCTCGAGTTGAAGCGGATCGACGACAGTCGGGTCCTGATTGAGGACGACGAGATCGGCGAACTTGCCCGGCTCCACCGAGCCCACCTCCTCGTCCCGGTCCAGGGCGTAAGCCGACCCCAAGGTCATCATGTGAAGCGCCTCGTCGACAGTGATCGTCCCAGCCGCCATCTCCGGGGTGGGCTGACAGTCACCCTCCACTCGCGTCACGAAACCGGCGAAGTTGGCCCCCAACGACGCCGGCAGCGCCGGATAGTCCGCATGCCAGGCGAACACGGTCTCCGGGTTGGAGTCGAGGAGCTGGCGCCACGGCCACTCCCATGACACGAACTCGTCTGGGGTCCGATATAGGTAATCGTTGTTGGCGTTGGTGAGCGCACAGGTGCGGAACGCCCCAGACAGGGCTGCCACCGCACCCGACTCCTGGTGACGGCCATACATGTCGGGGGTGACCACCGCGCTGTGATCGATTCGGTGCCGGAAGGGGTTGCCGCTGTCGCCGATGACCGACTCCATGGCTTCGAGGACCGTTGCCACCGCACGGTCACCCAGCGCATGCACCGCAACCTGATAACCCGCTTCCTCGACTTCGGAGATGATCGACCCCATCCCGTCGACGTCGAAGTAGAGGTCTCCCGTGCTCCCATCCTCGTAGGTGTAGGACACGGCAGGGACGTTGCACGCTCCACCGTCGGCAAAGACTTTGATCCCTCCGATCCGGAGCATCTCGCCCGGCTCACGGGTTGGCGGGTGCTCCCGCCACCAGTCCTCCTGGACTTTTCCACAGGCGTCGGTGTAGATCAGGTACAGGCTGGTCCTCACTCTCAGCTCTCCCGCTTGCTCAAATCCCTGCACCGCGTCCAGGATCTCCGGGGTGGTGTGGAACTCGGCTGTGGTGGTGATCCCGTTGCTGAGGACCTCGGCGTCTTGGATGGCGGCGCCGATCCCCTGTGTGATCCCCGCCCCGAAGAAATGACTGTGGGCATCGACCAGACCGGGGATGACGGTGGCGCTGTCGAGGTCGATCACCTGGGTCTCATCGCCGATGAGCGCCTCGACAGTCGCCCGGTCGCCGACTGCAGAGACCACATCGTCGGTGATGGCCACGGCTTCGGCTCGCGAGGCGGCGACACTCATGGTGATGACATTGGCGTTGGTGAACACCAGGTCGGCGGTCCCCTGCGAGGCTTCGGCCGTCGTCGTGGTGGCTTCGGCGCCGGTGGTGGAGGTGCCGGATGGGGGCGGTGTCGTCGTCGAGGTGGTCGCCCCCTCTCCCTGAGAACCCGAGGTACAGGATGCCGTCACAAGCACCAGAGTGACGGCGACCAGCACGAGGCGATTTCTTGGCATCGGCCTCCCTCTCAGTACTCGTCGTCGGGGCGTCGCTGCTTGGACGGCTGGACCCGCGGGGGCTCGTCGGGCATCTTCGGGTAGTGGGGCGGCCACGGAGCGTCGCCGAGCCCGTCTTCCTGGTCGCGGGCCACCCACTCCATCAAGGTGTCGATCCGTCCGGCAGACTCGTCGATCCCTTCGGTGAGGTCGCCAACGGCCGAGTAGCGCTCTGCGAATGTGCCCAAAGGGAAATCCTCGATGGTGACACCGGCCAATTCGTCCCATGTGATGGGGGCAGAAACATTCCCGGTCGGTCTGACCCCGTACGCCGAAGAGACGGTCTTGTCCCTGGCGTTCTGGTTGTAGTCCACGAAGACCCCGGTCCGCTCCTCCTTCCACCATTTGGTGGTTACCAGGCCGTCCATCCGTCGTTCCAGCTCCCGGGCAAGGGCGAGAACGGCGCGTCTGGTCTGAAAGAAGTCCCACAGTGGCTCGATCCGGACATAGACATGGATTCCCCGGCTTCCCGAGGTCTTGGGCCAGCCGATCAGACCCACTTCGCCGAGCAGGGTGGCGGCTCCTGCCGCGGCCTCTCTCACCTTGTCGAACCCGAACCCAGGGGTGGGGTCGAAGTCGAGGCGAAGCTCGTCAGGATGATCGATGTCCTCGGCTCGCACCGGCCACGGGTGGAGGTCGAGACATCCGAGTTGAACCAGGCGAACGACGTCGGCCTCGGTCCGGGGGACGTTCATCGACCCCGGTCGTTGTGAGGGGAACCTGATCTGAACGGTCTCGAAAGGCGTGTTCTTCGCCGCCCGCTTGTGATAGATCGGATCGTCCTCGACGTTTCCCATGTACCGCTTGAGCATGGTTGGGCGACCAAACACCCCTCGCAACGCCCCTGGTGAGACGGTGGCGAAGTGAGTGGCCACGTCGAGTTTCGTCCAGCCCTGCTTGGGGAAGATCACCCGGCCCGGGCTTGAGATCCGAACCTCCTCATTGCCTACGCTGACCGTCGTCTCGTCACTCAATTGATTCCTAAGGTTGTGCAGGTCATATGCGGCCAGTAAGACACTAGGTAACAGGAATGAAGCCACATCCGGCCGACATGGTCGAGGCAGTCAGACAATCGGTGATCGGGAGTGACACCGCGGTGGAAACTCCCTTCGGCCTGCGCCGGGTCACCTACGCCGACTACACCGCTTCGGGTCGCTCATTGGCGATGATCGAGGACTTCATCAGGGACCAGGTCCTTCCCCTCTACGCCAACACCCACACCGAAACCTCCGGCACCGGCCTCCAGACCACCCGGTTCCGGGAGGAGGCACGCGAGATAATCCGCAGCGCCGTCGGCGGGAGCCGGGAGGAGCACGCGGTGATCTTCGCCGGGAGCGGTTCTACCGGCGCGGTCGACCGCCTGGTAGGCCTGCTCGGGATTCGGATCCCTCGAGGGCTCAGCCAGACCTACGGGTTGGAAGAGCTGATCCCTGCCCATGAGCGACCGGTGATCTTCGTCGGTCCCTATGAGCACCACTCCAACGAACTGCCATGGCGGGAGTCGATCGCCGACGTCATCGAGATCAAAGAGGACGCCGACGGCCATATCGATCTCGTCGAGCTCGAGACCAGGTTGATCGAGTTCAAGGAGCGGCCGCTACGAATCGGATCCTTCTCCGCTGCCTCCAACGTGACCGGGATCATCTCTGACACCACTGCTATCTCGCGCCTGCTTCACGCCCACGACGCCCTGTCGTTCTGGGATTTCGCAGCTTCAGCCCCCTATGTGGACATCGAGATGCGCTCCAGCCGGGGTAGCGACGGGGACCACAAGGATGCGATCTTCATCTCCCCACACAAGCTGATCGGAGGTCCAGGCTCTCCGGGCGTCCTGGTGGTGCGACGTGACCTCCTACACAACGAGGTTCCCGTGGTACCAGGCGGGGGGACGGTGCAGTATGTCTCACCTGAGCACCACAGCTACATACAGGACGCCGAGCATCGCGAGGAAGGAGGCACTCCGGCCATCATCGGCTCGATCAGGGCCGGTCTCGCCTTCCGGGTCAAGAAGCTGGTCGGAGTGGAGACGATCCGGAGTCTGGAGCACGGCTTCATCACGCGTGCCATCGACTCTTGGTCGGAGAACCCGAACATCGAGATCCTGGGCAATCCTCGATCCGATCGGCTATCCATCGTCAGCTTCGTCATCCGTCACGGTGCCCGAACTCTCCATCACAACTTCGTGGTTGCGATTCTCAACGACCTGTTCGGGATTCAGGCGCGGGGCGGTTGCTCATGTGCCGGGCCTTATGGCCATCGGCTTCTGGGAATCGATCTCGACACCAGCTCCCAGTTCGAAGAGGTGATTGCCACCGGTTGTGAGGTCATCAAGCCCGGTTGGGTGCGGGTCAGCTTCAACTACTTCATTCCCGAGGAGGAGTTCGACTACATACTGAAAGCGGTCAACCTCGTCGCCGATCTTGGCTGGCGGCTGCTTCCCCGATACGAGTACGAGCCCGACACTGCGATCTGGCGCCACCGGGACGGGCTGCCCAAGCCACCGACATCGCTACACGATGCCGCCTTTGCGACCGGCGAGATGCTGCCTTTGCCCCGCACCGCCCCCATCGAGGAGCTGGGCGCCTACCTCACCGATGCCCACCAGGTTCTCTCCCGGGTACCCGCGCCGGCCGGAGACTCGCCCGACCTAGGGCCCGAAGGCGAACGTCTCAGGTGGTTCCCGAACCCCGAGGAGATCGAGCCATGACCGAACCGGTGGTGAATCCCACTCCAGATCAGCTGGAGACCTGGCATCGGACCTTTGCTCCCATGACGTTCAATCACACGTGGAGCCTGCTCGAGACGGAAGAGCCGACGCGTGAGGACGAAGAGGCGATGCTGGCCGCCACTTTCGCACAGCGCTATCACTGGTACCAGGTCGGCACCCCGCGCCAGCGGGCCATCGCCGACTGGCAGGTGTCCCGGGTGGCGGCCGTCCTTGGATACGCCGAACTGTCGCGACGCTTTGGGGAGCGATGTCTGGCCACCTGCCTCGACAACGATCTCGACCCCTTCGTCACCGGGTTCGCCCACGAGGCAATCGCCCGTGCTGCGGCTCAAGTCGACGACATCGACACCTACACCGAGCATCTCGAGACGGCCAAGGAGAACTTGGTCGAGGTCGAGGACCCCGAGGAACGGGACATCCTCGAGGCTGACCTCACCGAGATGTCGGAACGGTGATCAGCGGTAGAACGGGAGCCTTCGGAACACCCGGGTCAGGAACTGGATCAGCCGGGTGAAGCGCTCGGCGCTGATGCCGGCAAAGGGTGAATAGGCAGGGATCAGTCGCTGCACTGCGACGGTCTGCGGCTCGGTGAACTTGAGAATTCCCTCCAAGCCGTGTCTCCGACCGAGACCGGAGTCTTTCACACCGCCCATGGGCGCCTCGTGCGAGCCCCAGCTCGCCACCAGACCGTCGTTCACGGTGACCGAGCCCGCCTCGAGACGGGTGGCGATGTCGAGGGCGCGGGTCGTGTCACGCGTCCAGAGACTGAAGTGGAGCCCGAGCTCGGAGTCATTTGCTGCCGCGATCGCCTGGCCGACGTCGTGGTAGCCGTAAATCACCGTCACCGGGCCGAAGGTCTCTTGCCGACACACTTTCATGTCCTCGGTCACGTCAGTGAGAACGGTCGCCGCATAGAACAAGGGGCCGACATCAGGTCGGGGTTTGCCACCGGTGAGCAATGTGGCTCCATTGGCCAACGCATCCTCCACGTGGGCGTGAACCCGGTCGACCTGGGACTGATCGATGAGGGAGCTGAGCTCGCCGGAGAAGTCGAAGGAAGCGGTCATCGGCATTGAGGCGGCGTACTCCACGAACCGGGCCGTGAACTCCTGGCGGATCGACTCATGGACGTACACCCGTTCCATGGCGACACATGTTTGCCCTGCGTTGGCATGGCTCCCCGCGGCCAGCTCCCTGACCGTCCTCTCCAAGTCGGCGTCGGGAAGGACGATCGCTGCATTCTTCCCGCCCAGCTCCATCGAGCACCCGATCAGTCTTCGCCCCGCCCGCTCGGCGATCAGCCGGCCCACCGCGGTCGACCCGGTGAACATGATGAAATCGACCTCGTCGATGATGGCGGCCCCGATCGAGGCGCCGGAACCGGTCACAACCTGGATGACATCGCGGGGCACCCCCGCCATCTCGAGAAGACGAGCCGCATAGATCGCCGAATAGGGGGTCTTCTCGTCGGGTTTGACCAAGACCGCATTGCCGGTGGCGAGGGCGCCGATGGCATCGGAGATGCTCAGGTTGAACGGGTAGTTCCAAGGGCTGATAAAGCCGACCAGACCCTTTGGATGTCGGTACTCGTAGGTCTTGGTGAAGAGGGGCATGGCCCCCTGGTGACGTTTCCGCCTCGTTACCTTCGGTGTCACGTTGGCGAAGTAGCGAGTGACGCCCACCGTGTCGACCACCTCCTTCCAGGCGTCGAGACGGGCTTTGCCTGCTTCGAGCTGGATCAGATCGGTCAGCTCGTCCACGTTCTTCAGCAAGAGGTCGTGAAAACGCAGCAAG
>DATKEA010000036.1:0-2490 GCA_035544615.1 Acidimicrobiia bacterium
AAGGTGCCTGACGCTATCTCAGCGCTGGGCATGACCAACGAGTTCGTCATCGTCGGGAGCGGCATCAACTCCCTGGTCTGTGCGGCCGTGCTCGCCAAAGCAGGAAAGCACGTGGTGGTCCTCGAGCGCAACGATCAGCTCGGCGGGTGCATCCGCACCGAGGAGCTCTTCCCCGGATACACCCACGATCTCCTCTCATCGTGGTATCCGCTGTTCGTCGCCTCACCCGCATACGAGGCGCTCGGCCCGGACCTCCACGCCGCCGGTCTCGAGTTCTCGACGACGGGCAATTACACAGGTGTCCTCACCGAAGATGGGCGCAGCCTCGTGCTCCATATGGACGCCGACACCACGGCAGAGCGTCTCGAAGCGATCGCACGGGGTGAAGCCGGGCGGTATGAATCCGCTCTGGGGGGCTTTTTCTCAGCCAATGCCGATATCACATTCGGCCTGCTCGGCAATCCGCTATGGGGAGCCCAGACCGCGAAGCTACTTTTCGCCGAGTCCCGCAAGCGGGGTATCCGGGGTACCTTCGAGTTCTTCGGCAGCTCCCTCGAGTCTTGTAGGACCTGGCTCGAGCGCGACTTCGAATCGGATCTGACGAGAGCTTTGATCGCTCCATGGGTGCTGCACGCGGGTCTGGGACCGGACGACACCTACTCGGGCCTCATGGGCAAGGTGATCATGGGGGCGATTGGCATGACCAACATCCCGGTTGTCGCCGGTGGCAGCCAGGTCATCGTCGACGCCTTCCGCACCGTCATCGAGGCGAACGGCGGCTCGATTCTCACCGGAGCCGATGTCAGCACGATCACCGTCCGCGACGGCAAGGCGAACGGCGTGCGCACCAGCGACGGTACGTCACACGCCGCTTCGACCGCCGTCATCTGCAACGTCACCCCGACCCAGCTCTACGGGCGACTCCTCGAAGGACGGGTGCCGGAGGAGACAAAGGCTCGTGCCGACCGCTACCGCTACGGCCGGGCCGACATGCAAATCCACTACGCCCTGGACTCACCACCGGAATGGCCGCATCCCGAGCTGGAATCCACGGCGATGATCCACCTGACCCCCGGCCTCGACGGCGTGTCCAAGGCGGTGAACGAGGCCGAACGGGGGCTGCTCCCCGAGACCGCCACGATCGTGGTAGGCCAGCAAGCGGCGGTCGATCCGAGCCGGGTCCCTGCGGGCAAATCCCTGCTGTGGATCCAGCTTCAGGAGCTGCCAAGACAGATCAAGGGCGACGCCGCAAATGAGATCGCGGTACCCAACGATGGAGCGTGGACACCCGAGATCGGTGAGGCTTACGCCGACCGGATTCAGGCGCGGCTGGCCACGCACATCCCCAACCTCGAAGCGGCCATGGTCGGACGGGTAGTACTCACCCCAGCCGACCTCGAGGGGCTAAACGTCAACCTCGTCGGCGGCGACCCGTATTCGGGCGCCTGCACCATTGACCAGTTCTTCCTCTGGCGCCCATTCCCGGGCGCCAAGAATCACGAGACGCCGATCAAAGGCGTCTATCACATCGGTGCCTCCACCCACCCCGGTCCCGGCCTCGGAGGTAACTCCGGGTTCATGGTGGCCAACCGGTTTATCTGACGGCGCCTCCCTAAACGTTCACCGCCTCCGATCACTAACCGGACGCGGCGTCCCCGATTGCGTTGTCGATCACATAGAGCCACGAGCCGTCGTCTTGTCTGCGAGCCACCTCGGCCGTGACGGCGCCCATTTTGAGCGGTGTCCCATCGGGGTTGGTGCCGGTGAGGGACCAGCGGTTGGTGAGATAGGAGAGGTCGCCGACCGTCACTACTTGTTTGGTGTCGAGGCTGATCTTGCCTCCGAGGTCGAGAAAGCCCTGAAGAGCCGGGCCGATCTCATCGAGACCCACCGCCACGACCCCGGGCTGCGGGATCAGCGCAGCATCGGGCTCATATAGGGCGAGCAGGGCATCGAGGTCCCCGGCATTGAACGCCCTCTCGAACTCGCGATGTATCTCTGAGGGGCTTGTAGCTGGCATGGTGTTTACTCCTTTCAACAGTGGGCTCAGGGACATCGCCGCCCTGACCGCGTCCATCACGTTTCTACGGCGGCCGGATCCGGATCCCGACGAAACTACTGAATAGGGTCAGGGGTTAGCGATGGGATTGGAGCAGCCGGCATGAAGATCGGAGCATTTCTGCCGATCTCGGGGCGAGCAGCCGGGCCCGAGACCCTGTCCGAATCGGCATCGGCCATGGAAGCGTGGGGCTTTGACTCGATCTGGGCTGCCGATCGTCTGATCATTCCCTGGAAGATCGAAACCCCTTACCCGTATGCGGAGGGTGACGAGTTCATCGTCCCACCGGACCGCCCCTTTCTAGAAACACTGACGGTCCTCTCCTATCTGAGCGGACAGACGCAGCGTGTCGAGCTCGGCGTCAGCGTCCTCGTGCTCCCTTATCGTCATCCGCTGTATTGGGGCAAGGTGGTGACGACGATCGACCGTCT
>DATKEA010000037.1:0-15714 GCA_035544615.1 Acidimicrobiia bacterium
CCCGAGGATGCCACCGACCAGCGTGGCGATGACGAGAGCGCCAACGGCGATCCAACCCGACGCTAATGACAACAACACGAACACACCCAGGACCAGCGTCGTTATGAAGGTGACCGTGTGCGTCGAGGCTGCCTGCCAGGCAGTGATCTCGCTGGTGAGGATCGTGATCAACGAAGCGATCAGGACCGCGAGCCCGGCGAGAGGAGCCACAGCCGTCGCCCAGGTGACCAAGCGACTCTGAGGAGCGAAGGCGGTGAGCGCAGTGATCAGGACGATGATCGACAGCAAGCTGACCGACACGATGAAAGCCCAGGTCGTGTCGGTCCACACCGCCACGACCAGTGCGACGATTCCCAAACCCACACCGACGTGGAGACGCCGCAATCGGTGCAAGATGCTGTCCGGCCGCCACAAACGCGGGCTGGTGATCGCGGCACCAGCCGGGTCATCGAAGCGCTCTGGCTCCTCATCGAGTGGGATCAGGTCGTCTCCGGGCGAAGGTGGCAGCATCGAATCGACGGTGGGCCAGGCCAACAAACGCGCCTGGGTCCCGGTTTTGAGCGGTGCGAAATGCGATTGGGTCGAGGCCTTCAACACCAGGACCAGGAATAGGGCGCTGAGAAGAATCACCAATCCGAGCAGGACTCCCTTGCGGAGTCCATTCCCGACCTCGATCGCACAGCAAAGTATCTGCACTTCGTCCAGGCGATCCACCCACAGGTAAGGCAGGAGCACCAACGCGGTGAAGGCCTGGCTGAGGAGCATGGCGGTGAGACCGAGACCGGCGAGACGAACCGCGGAGTGGCCAAACCGGTTGTGTCGGTCCCAGCTCATCCACCCGGCGACATTGGCGAAGGCGAAGGGGGCAAGCAGGATCCAGAAGGCGGTGAGTCTGCTGCCCGCGGTCAGACCACCCCAGTGGAAAGCCTGGGTTTCATAATCGGAGTCGGGCGGCGCAGATTGATGGACCTCGGTGTAACGATGCTCCCCCGGACCGAGCGGGTCGCGGGGCGTCGGGTCGGTATAGAGCATGTCCCGCGGGTGGGTGCCGGAAACGCCGTGCACCCGGAGCTCGCTGTGAGTGGCCACCTATCCCCTTCTTTCGATGCGGGGACCAAAGTTACGCGAGCCGCGGCAACGCTGCCCACGGGAGTTCCCCTTGTGGACGCCTACGATTCGGTGATGGAAGAAGAACGTATTGCCCTCTTTGTCGACTTCGAGAACCTGGCCATCGGAGTACGAGAAGCCTTGGGGGGAATGGCGTTCGACTTCGAACCGATAGGCAACGCCCTCGCCGAGCGGGGCCGGGTCGTCACTCGCAAGGCATATGCCGACTGGGGCATGTTCTCCGACGCACGTCAGAAGCTCACCCGGGCCCACATCGAGCTGATCGAGATCCCGCAGCGGATGGGCGCCAGCCGTAAGAACGCCGCCGACATCAAGATGGCCGTTGACGCGATCGAGGTGGCCTTCGAGCGCGACTACGTCACTACCTTTGTGATCTGCTCGGGAGACTCCGACTTCACGCCCCTGGTTCACAAGCTGCGGGAGTTGAATAAGAAGGTGATCGGCGTCGGGGTCAAGGCATCCACTTCGGCCTTGCTGCCTCCGGCCTGTGACGAGTTCCTCTTCTACGAGAACCTCGACGGCGTTGAGCCCGGTCGTGCCGCCCAGTCGGTGACCGATACCGATCAAAGCGATGAGGAGCAGGATGACAACACCACCCCTGAGCTGGCATCGCTGATCACGACCACTGTGGCCGGCTTGCAGAGATCGAGTGGTAGCGAAGTCATCGCCTCATCGCTCAAGCGAGCTCTGCTCCGCAAGGACTCGACCTTCAGCGAAGCCGATTACGGGTTCCGGGGTTTTGGCGAGCTACTCAACCATCTCGAGTCGCAGGGGGTTATCGAGCTTTCCGAAGGACCGGGTCGTGGCGACCCGGTGGTTCAGTTCTCTGCTGCGGGCTCCGGCGAGAGCGCTGTGTTCGCTCTCCTCGCTTCGGTGGTCGCCGACCTGTCCAAGAAGGGCGCCGATGTATACCTGTCGGGCCTGAAGAACCAACTCCGGAAGAAGGACCCCGCCTTCTCGGAGAAGAAGTTCGGTTATGCGGGGTTTCTCCAGTTCTGCAAGGCGGCAGCCACCCGGGGCGTCATCGAGCTGACCTGGGACGAAGATGCAGGCGACTACCGGGTGAGCGTTGCATGAACCGGACCGCTGACGTGGTCGTCGTCGGTTCGGGAATCATCGGGTCCTCGATTGCCTTCCAACTGGCACGTCACGGGGTCGACAACGTCGTCGCTGTCGAGAAGGGAGCCGGACCTGCCGAAGGCTCCACCGGCGCCTCGTCATCGATTTGTCGCTGTCGCTACACCTACCCCGAAGTGGTACGGCTGGCCTATCACGGTCAGGAGGCGTACGGGAGCTGGTCGGCGTTCACCGGTCTCGACAACCCGCGTTCGGGGCTGGTGCGGATTGGGGTCCTCTGGATGATGGGCGACTCCGAGGACCAAGTCGGGGCCGATGCCGACAAGTTGATCGGCCAGGGTGTGAAAGCCGAGGCCATTGGGCCGGATCGGTTGAGCGAGTTGTTTCCTTCGCTGTCGACCTGTGGTGCCCCTTTCGACCTGACCGGCGAGACGGAGCATGTGTGTGTGCCCGGCGAGGCGTTCCTTTTCGAGAACCTTGGCGGATACGCCGACCCGGTTGGAGCCAACCAGGATCTGATCGAAGCCGTGACCCGCCTCGGAGGCACCGTCGAGTTCAACACGCAGGTGGTCGGTGTGCTCCGGGAAGGCGCCAGGGTGACTGGTGTCCGGCTCGCCGACGGATCCGAGATCTCCGCCGGGCTGGTGATCAACGCATCAGGGCCATGGTGCAATCAGCTCAATGCCATGGCGGGTGCCGATCTCCGTTGGACTCTCACCCCAACCCGGGTTCAAACGGTCTACCGCTCGTGGCCGGCCGACCTCGGCCCGCTTCCGGTTGCCGCCGATCTGTCCACCGGCATCTACTTTCGTCCCCAATCGGGCGGTCAGCAGATCCTGGTCGGCTCGGTCCTCGCCGAGGACGAAGAGGAGGCGGTCGACGATCCCGACGACTTCAAGAGAGTGCCAGATGCCGACTTCACCGAGATGAAGCTCGCTGCATTCCACCATCGGGTGCCAGCCCTCGAAGCGAGAGGGGCCGTGACCGGAGTGGCGGGGCTCTACACCGTCAACCGGGAAGACGTCCATCCGGTGGTCGGGCCGACCGAGGTCGAAGGGTTCTGGGTGGCCAACGGATTCTCCGGGCATGGCTTCAAGCTGGCACCGGCAGTGGGCTCGATGCTGGCTCAGGCAGTCACCGGCATGTCGATGGAGTTCGATACCGATGTCCCGATGAGCTTTCTCGCGGTCGATCGACAGCCGATCGACCTGGCCGTCAAGCACGTCCTGGCTTGATGAGATACCTCAACTCGGCCGAGACCCGTCAAGCCCTGCCGATGCTGGATGCGATCAGGGAGATGGAGCACGCCTTCTCCGGAGAGTGGGAAGCCCCGTTGCGATCGATGGTCGGCGGCTCCCTGGTCATGCCGGGACGACTCGATGACGTCATCGCGGTGAAGGTGGTCTCAACAGTGCCCGGCAATCCCGCCGGTCTGGTGGTCGTGTTCGGTCCGGACGGAGCGCCTCTCGGAATGGTCCACGGCCCGACGCTGACCGCGATCCGCACCGGTGCTGTCGTCGGCCTGGCCACGGCGATGCTCGCCCCGCGGAACGTTTCCACCATGGCCATGCTCGGGGCGGGGGCGATGGCGTTCGACCAGGTTGCGGCGGTTCGGGCGGTGCGGTCGATCGATCGGGTCCTTGTCTGGTCGCGTGACCGGTCAAATGCGCGGCTCTTCGCCGAGATGGTGGGCGGTGAGCCCGTTGCCGACCCCAATGAGGCTGTGGCCGAAGCAGATGTGATCGCATGTGCGACGCCTTCGAGACAGCCGCTGTTCACTGAGTCGGTGGTGAGAGAATCAGTCCACGTGAATGCGATCGGCGCGTACACGCCGGAGATGGTGGAGCTCCCCGCTGAGTTGTTGGAGCGGGCCTACGTCGTGGTCGACGATATCGACGCTGCGGCAGCGGAAGCGGGGGATCTGATTCAGGCGGGACGAGCGCCCAACACCACCCTCAGAGAGATGCTGGCCGGAACCAGCCCCGAGATCGGAGAGGACGTCACGGTGTTCAAAAGCGTTGGCGTCGCTGCCCAGGATGTCGCCGCCGCCCATCTGGCCCTGGTCAACGCCGACCGGCTCGGGCTGGGGACCCTCCTCCTCGGGTAGAGAAGGTGCGGCCGAGCCGCTCGAGACGCCGGTCCCAGGTATCGCCGACGTTCTCCACCCACTTCACCAGGTCGCCCAAGGGCCCCGGCTCGAAGGTGTAGCGAACTTCTCGTCCCGCCGGATGGCGTTCGACCAGGCCGGCGGCGTCGAGAGCGGCGAGATGCTTGGCGACCGCCTGTCGCGTGATCGGCATCGAGGCGGATAGCTCGGTTGCGGTTGCCGGCCCTCCGGAGGCCAGCCTGGTGAGGACCTCGAGACGTGTCGGGTCGGCCAGGGCGGCGAAGACCTCGCTTGGAACCATCAGGCCGCTGCGGTCAGGCAAGCACTCGGAGAGGTTCGGTCTATCCACTGGGGGGGCAGGCCGGTTGTGGTCCAAGGGAGCAGCGTCTCCTTGACGGTGAGGGTGGTTCCCTCCTCTACCGGGTCGAGCTCGAACTCGACCTGAGTGGGGAGCCCGTCATCAGTGCGCCAACTCCATTGGATCCGGCGGCCGGGGATCACCTCCTCGACGGTGCCCCACACATCCGGGCCCTCCTCCGGTGTCATGGTTATCGGGCTTCCGGGACGGGGAGTGATCGAGACCTCGCCCTCCATCCAGTCGCCGACCAGGCTCCCGTTGGTGAGGTGCTCCCAGACCGTATCCGGGTCGGCGGGGAGAGTGATGGAACGTTCGACCGATACGTTGTCGGACAGGTCGTCATGCATGTGGTGCAACTTAGCAGTTGCGCGTGGTGTAAGGTGATGTGCAACCAACCAGTTGCGTGAAAGGGGATCGAGATGCTGATACCGACCGTCATCGAACAGACAAGCCGGGGAGAGCGTGCCTATGACATCTACTCCCGGCTTCTCGGGCACCGGGTGGTCTTCCTGGGAAGGGCCGTCGACGCCGAGGTGGCGAACCTGATCGTTGCCCAGCTGATCCATCTCGAGAGCGAGGACCCCGACAAGGACGTTTCGTTGTACATCAACTCGCCCGGCGGGGAGATGTCGTCGATGATGGCCATCTACGACACGATGCAGCACGTCAAGCCGGAGGTGATGACCACCTGCATCGGGTTGGCGGCATCGGCTGCGGCGGTTCTTCTCGCCGCGGGCGCTCCGGGCAAGAGGTTCGCCCTGCCCCACGCCAGAGTCCTCATCCACCAACCCCATCTCACCGGGGGTCTCGAAGGCCAGGCTTCGGACATAGAGATCCACGCCAAGGAGATAGTCCGGCAGAAGGAGGAGATGATCGCCATCCTCGCCCGACACACCGGACAGGCCGAGGAGACCATCGCTCTCGACACCGACCGCGACCGCTGGCTGACCGCCGATCAGGCCGTCGAATACGGGCTGGCCGACAACGTGATGGCGCCGAGCCGGGTTCCCGCCGGTCTGGCGTGAGGCCCCTGCCTTGATCTGGGCTCTAGGAAGCCCTGGCGCCCCGGATCTCCAGCGAGTCGAGCAGACGTTGTGAGGCCGAACTGATCTCGAGCACCGCTTGGTTGAAGACGTCCTCATTGTGGTGCGCCGGCTTGCTGAAACCGGAGATCTTGCGTACGAACTGGAGGGCGGCCGCCTCGATTTCTTCCGAAGGGGCAGGCGTCGCTCCTTCCCTGAGAACCTTGATCGATCTGCACATGACCCACAAGTTAACCCTCTCCCGGAATTGGGAACACCCCCCCTGTGCCTCAACTACGGGGGCGGGGGTAGGACCGCCGTAGGCGCTCCAGCTCGGTGGAGGCGAGGGCGATGGCCAGGGACATCGCCATGGGAACCACCGCCGATGCGGCGGCGCCCGAGATGAAGGCACCGATGAAGAGCAGGACACCGGCCACCGCCCTGCCCGCGTGAAGGCGGTCGCGTCGCAGGAAGCGTCTGTCGCGGCTGTCGGTGAAGCTCACCGGCTCGACCGGTTCCCTTATGACCGCGTATAGGGCGAGCAGACCGATGAGGGCTGTCAAGAGCGGTCGGATCGTGGGCAACGCTTCGGGAAGCGCTCGAGTCAGGGTCACGACGGCCGACGAGCCCACAGCAGCGGCGATTGCGGCGAGCAGGGCCTGGCGTTTGGGCTCTTCGGCCATGCGGTCGTCGACGTAGATGGCGACGGCCAGACCGAAACCCATCACCCAACCCACAGGAGTGATGGAGATGACAGTGGCCAGGAGGGCGACCGCCCCCAGGTCGATCGGGAGAGGGCGCCGACCGGTGGTCTCGACAAGAAGTCTCGCGATCAGGAGCAGGCCGGCGAAAGGGAGCAGTGTGGTGGGCCGCCCGATGAGGGCCCATCCTCCGGCGAGTACCGCAGCCACGATTGCCGATATCTGGTGATCCGGGTTGAGCTCGCGGACCAACGCCCAGGCGAGGATCGTGGTCCCTGCTGCTTGCACCGCCAGCATCAGATCGCGGTCGTAGCCGAGCGTGAGGATGGCGCCGATGACTCCGGCTACCACCGAAAGGAACACTGCCGCCCGGTTCCAGGGGTTGGCCGGATCGAGGGGTCGCATCAGGTGAGATCGAAACTTCACCATGCCCATTGTGTACGACACCGGAGAATTTCTTGGATGGGAATACCCTGCCCCCGTGACCAAACCGTTGGAGAGCCTTCGCCGTCTGCCCGCAGTCGGAGTCTTGGCCGAGCGACAGATGGGCGGGTTCCTCGCCATATCGGCTCTGATCGGCGTGGGCGTGGGCGTGGGTGCCGCGGGGCTGATCTCCTTGGTCGAATGGCTCGAGGAGTTCTTCCTGCCCTTCGCCATTGACGAAGGGCACGCCTGGATCTTTCTCACCGTTCCCACAGGCTTTCTCTTCGCATGGTTCATCGCCCGGCGCCTTGCCCCCGAGGTCGCCGGTGACGGGGTCCCCGACGCGATCGCTGCCCTCGAAGTCCACGGTGGGCGGATGCGGGCGCGCATCATCCCGCTCAAGATTCTTGCCACCGCGGCCACGGTTGGCACTGGTGGCTCGGGCGGCCGCGAGGGCCCGATCGTCCAGATCGGGGCCGCGGTCGGGTCGGTGATCTCCCGCCGCTTCCGTCTGGGAGAGGATCAGGTCAGGTCGCTGGTTGCCGCCGGGGCCGGGGCGGGGATCGGCGCGACCTTCAACGCTCCGATCGCCGGGATGCTCTTCGCCCTCGAAGTGATCCTCTCCTCCTTCGCATCGCGACACATGTCGGCGGTCGTGATCGCATCCGTCACCGCCGCCGTCACCACACGGAGGATCGTCGGTCCCGAGCTGGCCATTCAGGCGGGAACGTATCAGCTGGGAGACGTCAGAGAGCTGTTCCTCTATGCCGGATTGGCCATCGTGGTGGTTGCAATAGGGATCATCTTCCTGAAGCTGATTGATCGGATCGAGACCTACGTCAGGAAACCGGACCGATCCTTGGGTTTCTTGCGTCCTGCCCTCGCCGGTCTCGTCGTGGCTGGTCTCATCTACTTCGAGCCCAGGCTCTTCGGCACCGGTCAGAACACCACCAACGACCTGTTGCTGGGGGAGAGGGTCTCCTCGATAACCGGTTCGGTCTCCGACTTCTGGTGGGTGTTCATCCTGCTCGCGGTGGGCAAGGCGGTGGCCACCAGTTTCACCATCTCCTCGGGGGCGTCAGGTGGCGCGTTCATGCCGTCACTTTTCATGGGCGCCGCCGTGGGCACCGGGTTCGCCCGGCTGGTCGCTCCGGTTTGGACGCTCACCCCTGCGATACAGCCTGGCGCGTTCGCCGTCGTTGGGATGGCTGCCATGTTCGCCGTGGTGGGCCGGGCCCCGCTCACTGCGATCCTGATCGTGTTCGAGGTCACCGGTGCTCGCGACTACCAACTGATCCTTCCCCTCATGCTCACCGCGACGCTGGCGACCTTTCTCGCCGAGAGATTCAATCCCGACTCGGTCTACTCGATGGCGCTACGACATCGGGGGATCAAGATCCGTCAGGCCGGCCAGCTCGACCTGCTCGACACCGTGACCGTCGGATCTGTGATGGCGGAGACTCCCATCGTGTGCGGACCGAACGATCCTCTGGCCGATGTCGAGCACCGGTTGCATCAGGCTCGTTCCCATGGGCTTCCGGTGGTCGACCTGGGCCATTTGGTGGGGATCATCACCATGTCGGACATCTCCCGGGCCGAGGATCCCCGTTCCTCAGTCTCCACGGTCATGACCCCACGCCCGGTGACTGTGGTCCCGAGCACCCCGGTCTCCACCGCCTTGGAGCGGATGGCCGTGCTGGGCATTGGACGGCTGCCGGTGGTCGCCGAGGACAACCCGGAGCAGTTGGTGGGGATGTTCCGCCGGGAGGATGCTGTCCGCGCCTATCACGAGGCACTCACCTCGAGCACCGATCTCGAGCTCCATCGGGCCCGGCTTGCCCTGCGAACCGACCCGGGCGCGGGCTACTACGAATTTCGCATCCCACCGGGGTCGATGGCCGACGGGCGTGCCATTCGCGAGGTGGGTTGGCCCGAAGGCTCGACGCTGGTCTCGATCAGAAGAGGGCGTGAGGTGGAGGTGCCGACCGGCGACACCGTTCTACGGAGTGGCGACGTGGTAACCGCGTTTGGAACGGTTGCCTCCAAAGGTCGGATGATCGAACGTCTCAACGCCGGCGCCGACGAGCCAACCGCGGAGATCCCGCTCGACGAGATCGCCGAGCAGGGCCTGGTCCCCGAGGACGGCTCGAACCCTTAGACTCGGATCATTGGAATAGAGAGGGAAACCGATGGAGACCGCTGGCCTCGTAATTGTCGCACTGGTAGTCCTGGCGGTGATCGCCACGAGTCTGCGGAGACAACGAAAGAGAGCCGCGGAGATCGATCTCGACGACAAGTCGTGGCTTCGCGCCGGTTCCTCCGAGCCCGAGCCCGCCCTCCGCACCGCTCCGGTGAAAGACTTCCACGTCCACGGGACCGAGGCACGCGTCACCTTCGATGTGCCGATGCCCGAGGAGAACGATCCGATCCTGAACGACCTCTTGGTGGACGAAGCCGTGGAGGTGGTGAGAGAGAAGCGGCACACTCTTCCCATATCCGACGTCACCGAGATCGTGGTGTTTGCCGGTCGAGAGGATGTGAGAGAGGTCGGCCGCTCCAAGCTGCCTTCACCCGGCGAGCTGCCCCCGATGATCGAGAGCGCGGTCTTCGACCTGACTCATGTCGCCCGGGATCCCTTCGCCTCACAGTTCGAAGTCGACCACTCGATCAGCTACGAGACCGCGGTCCGGGTGCCCGCCGACGAGTTGGGCCCGTTGCTCGGAGAGCTGAAAGTGCCGATGGGCCTAGACCGCGGGCTGAGGGCACGTGGCGTTGATCCCGACTCGATCAGCGGGCCGGAGTTCATCCTCGCCTTGCTCGAGCTCTTCGGGTACAAGATGACTTCCCAGGGTGAGCCCGATGTGTACATGGCCAGAAAGGGCACGGTCGACACCTTCATACGCACCGACATCTACCGCCCCGGCCAGCATCCCGAGCTCGACGAGACTGTCATCCGCAAATTCGTCGTGGAGTTCGGCATGTCGGGGGCAGCCCGCGGCCTGTTGATCAGTGACAAGTACGGGCCGTTCATGACGCATGACATCGAGGACAAGGACAAGCGGATTCGATTTGTCACCCGGGAGCGGGCCCAGGCATTCATCGACTCGATGGCGCTGGGGTAGCCAACGACCTCTCAGATGCCGGGACGGGTAAGATGATGGGAGAAGGAGGACTCGATTGTTTGGTGGATTAAGAGCTCAAGAGCTGCTGATCGTCCTGCTGATCGTTCTCCTCGTGTTTGGAGCGAGGAAGCTTCCAGATCTGGCCCGTTCGCTGGGGGCTTCTGCCAAGGAGTTCCGCAAGGGAATCGCAGAAGGATCTGAGACCGAAACGGACGTCCCGGCTTCGGACACGCAAAACCCGGATTCCTAGGAACCCGACCCGCCATGGCGGCGTTGTTGAGGTAGGTCTCCAGTGACGGAGTCCGTCCCACTCACCTGGGAAGAGGTCGCGCGTGTCTATGGACGGAAGATCTACAACTTTGCCTACCGGCTCACCGGTAACAGCGATGACGCGTCCGATCTGGTCCAGGAAGTGTTGCTTCGGGTCCGCAAGGGTCTTGCCTCCTATCAACCGGGAAGCTTCGAAGGCTGGCTGTGGAGGATCACCCGCAACGCATTCCTCGATGACGTCCGTCGCAGGAATCGGCGTCCCACCGCCCCATTGCCGGATGAAGTCGATCGTTGGGATTTGGCCAGCGCTCCTTCCGCCGACACCGAGTACGCACGCATCTCCATCGGCGACGATGTCCAGAAGGCCCTGCTCGAGCTCCCGGTCGAGTTCAGGGAAGCGGTGGTGCTCTGTGACGTCGTCGGGCTCTCCTACGAGGAGATTGCCCAGGCGGTCGCGGTCCCCGTCGGCACCGTCAGGAGCCGTATCCATCGGGGCCGCAAGTTGTTACGGGAGTTGTTGACGTGAACCACGCCGGCGAGCTGATCAGCGCCTATCTCGACGGGGAGCTGACCCGTTCCGAAGTGGAGGGACTGGTTGGCCATCTGGGCAGCTGTGGCAAATGCTCGGCAGAGGCGGAGTCACTGCAGAGTGTGCGTGCTGCGGTGCGTTCCTTGCCCGCACTGGAGCTGCCTGCGGGTTTGATCCCCGAGGCGGACGCCGAAGTGATCCCGCTTCACCGCAACCGCGGATTCCTGGTGGGCGCGGCCGCGGCAGTGGTCGCACTGGTGATCGCGGTCGCTGCCATGTTCACCCCTTCCGCCGCCACCATCTCGGTCGAGGAGCTGAACAGCCGATACGGGGCGAGAGCCTCACTCGACCCGGCGTTCGGTCCGGCCAAAGTGGTTGTGCCCTATGTTGTGGACCTTCCCGAATGAGACGGACGTTGGCGTTGGTTGCCGTCCTGGTGATGGTCCCGGCCGCGACCGCTCTGGGGGCAGATCTCGACGAGCTGCTCGACGAGAGCCGCGAAGCCTCTTACACCGCGGAGCAGGTGATCAGCTGCTCCACCCCCGAAGGTGTCCGCGACGCCGTGGTCGAGCTGACTCAGTCAGGTGGGGAGCTGCATGTGGTGGCACCGGTCGATCCCGATGTCGAGATTGCTTCGGGATTTGGGGGGTGGAGCCTGGTGCGAGAAGGCTCGGTGGTATCGAGCACCAACGTGCAAGGGACCGACGAGGCGCCGGAGCCCCGGTACACCATCGATAACGGAGCGGAGACCGAGTACCTGGGCCGGCCGGCCACCTCGTACCGCATGATGGGCGAGGGCGTGGTGCGCGCCGAACTGGTGGTCGACGCCGAGATTGGGGCTCTGCTCAAGGTCGTGACGTTCGTCGAGAAGGGGGATCTCTACTGCGAGCGGAGATTCATCGCCTTTGATCCCGAGCCGCCCACTTTCAGCCAGGCGAGCAACGGGTCTGACGTCGAGTTCTCGGTGAGTGTCGTCGACTCCGACCTCCCCGGGAGTCTGGCCGGCTTCGAGCGCCTCGATGTGTACCAGGACGACGAAGGCTTCGTCTTTGCGTATTACTCCGACGGGTTCTTCTCTTTCGCCGTGTTCGAGACACCGGCGGTCGTCGTTCTCGGTGAGCGATCCGTGGCTACGTTCGCCGGACGACCCTATTCCCGTTCCTTCAACCCGGGTCAAGTCACCTTCGCCTGGGAGACACTCGAAGGGGGAATGGCTCTCGTCGGTGACCTGCCCCCGGACATGCACCAGGAGGTCCTGGAGGGTCTTCCTCCCCCTCAGGATCCCGGTCTGTTCCGCCGTCTCTGGCGCAACCTCTTCGGCTGATCGCCTCAGGCCCACCCGTCGAGCAGTACTCGCGCCGCCCAGGTGGTCGGGTCTCTGAGCTCGACCGCGGTCGGCATCCGCGTGGGATCCGACCACAGTGTCTCCAGGGCGTCCTCCCCGTACCGGCGCTCGACCTCCTGATTGAAGGCGTCGCCCAGTTGGGTCGCTTCCACCGGCACCGGGCCCACCCCGATCGAGGGGGCCGCCTGGGCCTCGTCCCTGGTGTCGTCTCTTCGCTGGGAGATCAAGTCGAAGTTCGGTGAGAGCTCACCGATGGCGCGGCGCGCCAGCAGCCGGGCGCATCCGGTGATCGCTCCCAAGAAAGCCTCGAACTCGAGCCGTGGTGCTTCCGCCTCCTCACCTCCGATAAGGCCCTCTAGGCCACCCGCCTCGTCGATGGCCTGCTCGATTGCCACCGGGTCCGCCCCACCGGCCATCAAGCCGCTGAGCAAGGTGGGGTCGATCTTGACCGCGCTGGCATAGGCAGTCGACAGCTGGTGGAGATGATCGTGGATCCAGGCGAGTTGGGACACGGCCCTGAACGCAACCTCGTTTGCAACCACCCACAATCTCACCTCTCGCTCGTCGAGCCCGTCGTCTCGTGTGAGCCGGGCGAGATTTGGAACGATGAAGGTCAGAGGTCCCGGGTGCTCTTGGGGGAGCCCGGCGTCGAATGAAGCCATCACCCATGTCGAGAGGGCACCTACCAGTGAGCCGATCTGTAGCCCGATGATGGCCGGGGAGAGCTGGGCCATGAGGGGGGCAGCCGGGCCGTCGCCCGCGACCGACGAGGCGAACGGCTCTACCAGGGTGCCGAAGGTCTCGAGATTCCGATCGGTCCATCCTCGGGCATCCACCGGTAGGACATCGGAGGCGGGCACCACCCGGAAGGGGGCGATCTCCTCGATCCGGTATTCGGCGAGGCGGGCCAATTCGCGGAACTCCTCGGCGGTCCAAGGCTCCACCGGCTCAGTGTCTCCGGAGAGGTGTCGTGCCACCTCAGCCGCCAGCTTCCAATTGATCGGGCCCGGCTGGTCGAACAACTCGAAGAGCTTCGAGAAGATGTCGTCGCTCATGGCTCGAGTGTTCCCAGCGTGACCGCCAGGTCCAAGTCGGCTTCGGAGCGGGAGACAGAGATAGTCACTTCGTCACCTGATCTCTTGGCTCTCATCACGGTCAGCAGACCGTCCATAGTGGTTATTGGAACCCCGTCGAGGTCGGTGATGACATCGTTGATTTGGCCACCTCCGAGCTGGTAGGCAGACCCGGTGGTGATGATCTCGACGAGGACACCCACGGGATATTCCGCGCCGCCCTGTTCCACCAGAGCCGTCTGGCCCTGGATCCCGAGAACGGCGTGGCTGACCACCCCGTCGGCGATCAGGTCATTGGTCGCCCCGATCGCAATGTCGATCGGCACCGCAAAGCCGAGCCCTTCAGCGCCGACGTCGGAGACAGCGATGGCGGTTGTGATCCCGATCAGTCTGGCCGCACTGTCGAGAAGCGCCCCACCCGAGGAGCCCCGGGTTATCGGTGCGTCGGTCTGGATCAGCCCGTAGAGCCGGCTGCCGGCGTCCACGATCAGGGACCGGTCGAGGGCGCTGACTATCCCGGAGGTGACGGACGGACCTCCCTCGAGTGCGAGAGGATTACCCACCGCGATTGCTCGCTCGCCGATGGTCAGCCCTGCGGAGGATCCCACGTCGATCGGGGTGAGATCCTGCCGCTCGATCCGGAGCACCGCGATATCGGTCAGCGGATCGGACCCGATCAATTCGGCCACCCATCTTCCGCCATCTGCAAAAACCACGGTGACCTGAGACGAACCGCTCACCACGTGATGGTTGGTGATGATGTACCCGTCGCTGCTGTATACGACACCGCTCCCACCGCCGTCGCCGAGGAAGCTGCTGACCTCGACGGCGACGATGGACGGTCTCGCTCGCAGGGCGACCTCGATGGCATTGCCAGTCTCGACGACGACGGGCGGGGCGGAGGTCGGAGGGGGAAGAGTCAGGGTCGGAGGCGGCGGGTTGGTGGGCGGCGTCGGCTCTTCGAAGACGCCGGCGAATCCGAGGACGGCGAGGGTGACACCGGTGCCCAACAGGACGCCGCCGAGGATCCCCATGACGATGGTCCATGCATCGACCTTCGATTTCGTCGGCTGGCCCGCGGGAGTGTCCTCATAGGCGATCCGGCTCTCATCGGAAGGGTCCCAGAGGTGCGGCCCGTTTGGGCCGTTGTCCGTCATAGGCTTTGGATTCTATGGAGGCTTCGGGACAAGTCATCAGGGTGTCGGTCGGCGAGGATCCGATCGACACCGCCGCGCTGATCGATGAGGTCCGCCGGCCGGACTCCGGGGCGACAGTGTTATTCCTTGGAACGGTGCGCGAGCGATCCCCCGGCAAGGAGGGGGTGACCCATCTCGACTATGAGGTATATGCCGAGCGGGTCGAGCCCAAAATCAGCGAGATCATCGCCGAAGCCGCCCGACAGTGGCCGGTCCTCAGCGTCGTTGTCGAACATCGTGCGGGCAGAGTCGATCTTGGCGATGTTTCGGTTGCCGTGGTTGTCTCGTCCGCGCATCGTGGCGATGCCTTTGCCGCGGCGAGTTTCGTCATCGACGAGCTCAAGACCCGAGCACCGATCTGGAAGAAGGAGCATTGGCCCGGCGGCGCCGAATGGAGCCAGGGCTCCTAGTGCCAGAGCATTGGCCGGGGAGGACCGGGAAGATTTTTGACCGGTCCGGCAAAGTTGGTCGCCAATCTCTATTGTCCCACCGACCTGTGAGGAGGCAATTGGATGACGACCGTCCTGGAACGGGCCGAGCCTTCGTCGGCTGACGTCGGATTCAAGACACCGGCCGCCTGTGTACGTGACTGGGCCGAACGCACCCCGAACGCGGTGGCGATGCGCGAGAAGGACTTCGGCATCTGGCAAGAGATCACCTGGGCCCAGTTCTGGCAGTCGGTCCTCGACGCGGCACACGGTCTTCTGGCCCTTGGTGTCTATGAGGGCGACAGGGTCTCGATCCACTCGGAGGACCGTCCCGAATGGTTGATCCTCGACATGGCAACGGTGGCGGTGAGGGCGATCACGGTCGGTCTCTACCCCACCAACCCCTCGGCCGAGGTCGAGTATCTCCTTGCGGACTCCGGCTCGGTTGTCCATCTCGCCGAGGACCAGGAACAGGCCGAGAAGGTCATGGAGGTCATCGAATCCCTCCCCGACCTGCGCAAGATCATCCACATCGAGCCACGCGGCTTCAGGAAGTGGCGCGACGACGAGAGGTTCGTCTTCTGGGACGATTTTCTCGAACTGGGCCGGGAGCACCGGGCGGCCAATCCCGGCATGGTGGAGCAGATCATGGCTCAGGCCACCGGTGACGACGTGATCACCCTGGTCTACACCTCGGGGACCACCGGGGCACCCAAAGGAGCGATGCTCACCAACGCCAACTTCGCCTCCAACACCGAGATCCTGATCAACTCCGCCGGGCGGACGCCGGACAACAAGCCGGTGGGTCCTGACGACCTGATCCTGACCTATCTCCCGCTGTGCCACGTCGCCGAGCGGATCTTCTCCACCTGGACCTCGGTGGCGCAGGGCCCTTCTCTGAACTTCGCCGAGTCGATCGAAACGGTGCAACAGAA
>DATKEA010000038.1:0-6080 GCA_035544615.1 Acidimicrobiia bacterium
ATCCCCTTCGGCCAGCTCGGGGTTTGGGTGGCATTGGCCGCCCTGGCCGGGGTGATCGCAGCCATCGGCCCCGCCCGCAAAGCCTCCCGCCTCGACATCCTGCGAGCGATCTCCTACCAGTAGGGAGCGCACAGACCCCCCCGTTCTGTGTCGAGCCGCCGCGGTGGCGCCGCGACGGCCATCACCAGCACGTAGGCGGCGGCGAGGGCGGGGAGGTCCTCGGCGCCGGCGGTAACCCTCCGGGTGGTATCGACACCGAGGGCAGGGCTACGCCACCGACGCGGGGCGCGCATGCGTTGCCCATGCCTTTGGAGTCTTGGATACGGTTTCGGTGTGCTCAATCGTGGATCCCGATAACAGTCCGTCGATACAGGTGGCATCGAGGATCCACCAACACCATCGAGATTTCATCGACAGTAACGGGATCATGATGCTTCTCTACTGGACCGAGTCTGGCTGACGGTCACAGAAGAGCTGACATAGCTCAGCCCGGTCCCACACCCTCGAGTTACGATAAGAACCTCCATAGGAGAGCGTCACGCTGCGTGGTTGCCGGATGGCCAGCTTGGCCGACGAGGGCCTATGTTGTCTGAAGCCAGCCTGAAGCCCAACGACCTGGCACAAGGTGACACAGCTCACCGTCTATTGACGGGTGTCTCGTCCCGTCACTACGCTGACTATCGCTGTTGAGCGGGGTTCAGCGGCGAGCGCGGAGAGCTTCCGAGCAGCGGTCGACGCGACGGCGTGAGCCCGGCCCGACGGCTCGGCAACGTCGCGATCGCCGACGGCTCGGCGCTGATCTTCGTCGGGCTCCTAGGGTTCGCCGCCTGGCTCGTCTGGCTGCTCGCGACCGGCGTGCGCCTCGTCCGTAGCGACGTCGATTGACCGTCCGCAGACACGAACCGACTCACGACCAGAGGAGGAACGAATGACGACCACTCCAGGTCAATCAGGTCTGCTGAGGCCCGTGAAGAGGAGGTCCTGATGGCCGTCGCCCGCGGACGCACCAACAGTGAGATCGCCGACGAGCTCTACATCAGCGTCAGCACCGCCAAGACCCACCTCGCCGCCCTCATGCGCAAGCTCCAAGCACGCAACCGCGTCGAACTCGCGATGTGGGCCTACGAAACCGGCCGGATCCCGACGTGAACGAGGATCAGCGATGGATGTAGCGGTTCCACCGGTCTCGCCTGACCAGGGCTTCGAGGGCCTGCGGTCCGAGCGCCTGCTGGTGCGACGCGTCCGCAACGAGGACGCGGCGTCGCTCGCGGCGTACCGCTCTGATCCCGAGGTGGCGCGCTACCAGGGTTGGGAGACACCGATGTCGATCGAGGAGGCTCGGCGGTTCGTCCGCGGGATGGCTGACGACCATCCGGACACGCCAGGGGAGTGGTTCCAGTTCGCGATCGAGGAACTCGAGACCGGCGAGCACATCGGAGACCTAGCGTCGCACACGCACGGCGACGACCCCCGGATCGCCACCATCGGGATAACGCTGCGTCGCGGGTCGCAAGGAAGCGGCTACGCGACGGAGGCCCTGCGCCTGCTGCTCGAGTACCTGTTGGCCGACCGCCGCAAGCATCGCGTGATCGGCGAGTGCGATCCGAGGAACGCGGCGGTCGCTCGACTGCTCGAACGTGTGGGCATGCGTCGCGAGGCCCACCATGTCCAGAGCTACTGGGACGGATCCGGATGGACCGACGAGTACGTCTACGCGATCCTCGCCCACGAATGGCGGCAGTCTGGTCGATGAGGGGCGACGGACGCTGAGACCTACCACAGACGCCAGCGGACACCTTCGAGCCTGAAGGTTCAGCAGCCACTCGATCGGACCGAGCCTGGTCGCGGCTGAGCTACCGTCGATCGGTGTTCGCCTGGCGGCATCGTTGGAGGATTACGCACTGTGACCGCCATGGATGACCAGATCGAGTTTCCACAAGCGACGACGGGAGCAAGAGCCTCCGCGCTTCGCGTCGCATGCTCGCCGACAATGGCATGTTTGTGATGATCACCGGCAAGAAGGGCAAGTGGTTCCGTCCCGCCGACGGGATGATCGGCGGTGCGGTGATGTCGAGGTTCTGGAGCCAGCGATTCGCCGGCGGAACCGCACAGGCCAGCAGCGCCGACGGTGCCACCCTGGCCACCATGGTGGACGCCGGATAGGTTCGTCCGGTTATCGATCGCCGCTTCACACTTGCTGAAGCGGTCGACGCACTCGCCTATCAGGCCGAAGGACACGCCCGGGGTAAGACGATCGTGGCGGTGTCCTGATGGCATTGCCCATCCTCGCCAAACTTGGTCTCCGGGACCGGGCCCAAATCGTGGTTTTCGCCTACGAGAGTGGGCTCATCCAAGCCGGTACCCACGACATCGGGCACTGATCTCATCCTCCAGAAGGAGAGCGAGTCCCGGTGAGTCCTCCCCGAGACCCGCCCCCGCAACCTTCCCGGGCGTGATGACCCTGACCCGGTTCTACCCGATGATGGGTGGGTAGCCGTGGCGAAGGAGGCCACATGACAATCACACTTGACCGCATCACGACGACCGCAGCCCGCGGACAAACACCAGAAACCCGACCCGCGGAGCACGGGCGCCCGGGTTTCGACAGAAGGCTCGCTCTGACATGGTGCCTACTAACGGTTCACAAGGAGGATCCTCATGAGTACAAGCATTGTGTCGTCGTCGTTAAAGGGTTCGGACGCCAGGTCGGCGGTCGATCCGGGGTCGACGGCTCCGATCGATCGACTCAACAGGAGCGACCTCCTGAAGGCTCGATATGGCGTCTGGATTCAGACATTGGTGAATCATCCGATCGGGATCGAAAAGGGCGTCTACCTGTCGACGTTCCAAGAAGGGCGCGGACAGCACATCACGGCTCTCAATACCGGGCAGGCCCGGGCACTGGGAAACCGACTCATCGCACTGGCCGAGGAGATCGAGACCAAGGCCGGAGGGACCCCGACGCGGCGGGTGACTTGAAGAGCCGACCCGGGCTCTCTCGATTCGTGTCCTCAGGGGGAAGCCAGCCGCGCTTACATTCGAGCAAGCCGCCGCAGTGCCCATGTCAGGGATGACCGCCATCCAGGGTCTGACCGATGTAGGTCGACTCGAGGCAGGACAAAGCGTGCTCATCTTCCAGTTCTCGGATGCCAAGGCTAAAGGCCCTATTCGAACCACAGCACCATCGAGAGAGTCGAGAGTGATATGAGCAAGGGAAGAATCGCAATCGTCATCGTTGGAGCGCTGATTGGCCTGTTTGCCATCGGGCTCATCATTGGGGGAGGAGGGCTGCTTTGGGCTAACGAGACCCAGCGCGACGCCGATGGCTTCTTCTCGACCGATGAGTTCACGCTGTCTACCGGGTCGTATGCTGTCACGTCGGCCGACGTCGACCTGGGTGCCCAACCGGGCGACTGGTTCCCGTCTGGACGTCTCGCAACGGTCCGGCTCGAGGTCGATCCGACCGGCGACCAGCCGGTGTTCGTGGGGATCGGACCATCCGACGCGGTCGAGACCTACCTCGAGGGTGTAGCAGTTTCGGAAGTCTCACGCGTTGGAGCCGATGGCACGGTCGTCTACCGAAATGTGTCCGGCACCGCCACACCAGCTGCGCCACTCGAGCAAGCGTTCTGGGTGACTTCTGCATCTGGAGCCGGGGCCCAGACCGTGACATGGGATCTCGAACAGGGAGACTGGGGTGTCGTGGTCATGAACGCCGACGCCAGCCAGGGCGTGACGGTCGAAGCAATCGCAGCGGCGGACACGGAACTCCTGGTCTGGGTCGCAGCTGGTCTCATCGCGGTCGCTCTAGTCATCGCCGTTGTTGCCACGGTGATGATCGTTGGTGCGGTGGCGGGCACCCGCACCGTCGCCGCTGCACCTGCTGCGGTTGGAGGATATGGCGCGTACCCAGTGGGGGTCGAGGGTGTCCTCGACCCCGGATTGAGCCGATGGCAATGGCTGTTCAAATGGCTGTTAGCCATACCTCACTTCGTGGTTTTGGCCTTTCTCTGGGTGGCGTTCTTCATCCTGACTGTGGTGGCTTTCTTCGCCATCCTGTTCACGGGCCGCTATCCGAAATTTATCTTCGAGTTCAACGTCGGGGTCATGCGATGGAGTTGGCGGGTTGCCTACTACTCCTACGGAGTCAACGGCACCGACCAGTACCCGCCATTCAGTCTGGGCGACGCCGACTACCCGGCACGCTTCGACGTTGCCTACCCCGACAGCCTCTCCCGAGGTCTCGTGTTGGTGAAGTGGTGGCTCCTCGCAATCCCCCACCTGCTGATCGTGGGGTTGTTCACCAGCGGCCTGGTGTGGTGGACCACCGAGATCGGCTCCGGAAACACCGCAGCCGAAGCCGGCACCGGACTCATTACGATCCTGGTGCTCATCGCCGTGGTCATACTCCTCTTCACCGGGAGATACCCCCAAGGTCTATACGACCTGGTGATGGGACTCAACCGCTGGGTTTTCCGCGTCGGCGCCTACGTATCACTGATGAGAGACGAATACCCACCCTTCCGCCTCGACACCGGTGGAAGCGAGCCCGGAACAGCCCCTGGCTCTCCGAGCGTCGGACCGACCGACGAAGACGCGGTTGTGCCCGAACAGGTCTGAAATCATCCGATTCGGCCAATGGACCCAACGCAGGGCTGGTGTGCGGAGTCAACATCGCTCGAACAATGAGTAGAGGAGACATCGAAATTGAGACAGCGCGAATCGCGCAGATTGAATGGCATGAGTGGGAAGGTGGCGACGACTGACGGCGACGCCGGGGAGGACGAAGATGGGCGAGCCATGTGGATTCTCAGGAGTCTGGTGACAGCGTGAGGGCGATCGTTCGCGAGTGGTACGGCCCACCTGTGGAGGTCCTCGAACTCCGCGACGTCGAGATGCCCACGATCGGTGATGGTGAGGTGCTGGTGCGGGTGAGAGCAGCCAGTGTCAACGCCGGTGATCCTCCGATCGTGAAGGGCAGTCCCTATGTGATCCGACCCGTGTACGGCGTGAGGAGGCCGAGGCGGCCGGTCATCGGTCAGGATCTCGCCGGCACGGTGGAACGGGTGGGCGCCAAGGTCAGTCGGTTCAGCCCGGGTGATGAGGTATTTGGGGCCGGTTTCGGGTCCTTCGCCGAGTACGCCGCGGCGCCGGATAAGCGGCTGGCCCATAAGTCTCCCGGTCTTGGCTTTAACACGGCGGCCGCGGTCCCGATCGCCGGCCTCACCGCCTTACAGGGGCTCCGTGACGCTGCCGGTGTGGAGGCGGGTCAGCGGGTCCTCGTCAACGGTGCATCGGGGGGTGTCGGGACGTATGCGGTGCAGGTGGCCAAGGCACTGGGAGCCGAGGTGACCGCGGTCTGCAGCACACGAAATGTGGACCAAGCCACGGCCATCGGAGCCGACCACGTTATCGACTACACCAAAGAGGACTTCACCGCGAGCGCAGCTCGATACGACGTCATTTTCGATAACGCCGCCAGCCATTCGCTGGCCGCCACCCTGCAGGTGCTGACCGACCGAGGGATCCTGATCCCCAACGCGGGCATGCTGCACCGAAAATGGCTGGCCAACCTGCCCCGCATGTTCGGCGCGGCAACGTCGACCATCTTCAGCCGCAAACGCGCCCGGTTCTCGGTCCAGGCATGGAGACCCGACGACCTACTGACCCTCGCTGCGTGGATCGAGGCAGGCACGGTCACGCCCGTCATCGAAAGGACCTACCCGTTGAGCGACACCCCGCAGGCGGTGGCGTACGTCGGTGAAGGCCACGCCCGGGGGAAAGTCGTCATAACGGTGTGACGTGAACAAACGAGCGCGCCACCCAGGTCGCCAATCATCGGTGTCGACCCAGGATCGAAGGCCTATCCTCGCAGCCCGTTTGTTTGGGTCAGACCCGCGTTGGCTACGAGACTCTCGCTCTTGGGTGCCAGAGTCTGTCCCCCGGCGGTGGCTGCAGGGTCCGCTCGTAGATGGCCGTGCAAATCACCACACTCCGTGGCCATCGAAAATCATGCCTACCCCGGCGCTGATGCATGTTCCCTGAAGCCAAACTGAAGCCAAACGACCTGACAGGGAGTG
>DATKEA010000039.1:0-3632 GCA_035544615.1 Acidimicrobiia bacterium
GCCCGGACCGAGGTTGATCGAGGTGATGATCGACCATCCCGTGGTGTAGCCGGAGCCGCCCAGGATGAGCGGCCCGAGATCGCCGTTGGGCTCGAGCTCGTGATAGGCGAATTCCCCGTCGTCCCGATAGAGGAAGAACTCGTCGTCACCGTCACCGTCGAGGTCGATTGCCGTGATCGACGTCCAGTCTCCGGAAAAATCCGAACCAGCGCTGATCGGCTGGCCGATCTTTCCACCGGCGCCGACGTCATAGAACCTATAGAGACCGTCTGATCGGTAGAAGAACATCTCGTCCTGGCCGTCACCATCGAGATCGACCGCGGTGATCGCATCCCAGCCCGTCGTGTAGTTCGACCCGGCCAGCATTGGCTTGGGCAGGGAGCCGTCGGGCCTGATGTCGTAGTAGCGATACAGCCCGTCGGATCGGTAGAAGAACATCTCGTCGAAGCCGTCCCCGTCGAGGTCGACCGCGGTGATCGCATCCCAGTTCTTCGTGTAGCCGTTACCGGCGGTGCTCGGAGAGGGCAGGGCGCCGTCAGAGCGGATCTGGTAATAGCGAAACAGGCCGTCGCTGCGATAGAAGAAGATCTCGTCCTGTCCGTCGCCGTCGAGATCGACCGAGGTGATGGAGTCCCACCCTTTCGTGTAGGCATCCCCGGCGAACATGGGGGATGGGAGTGTCGCGTCGGGATTGATCTGGTAGTAGCGGAACAGGCCGTCGGTCCGGTAGAAGAAGATCTCGTCGTTTCCCTGGGCCGGGCTGAATCCCACCAGGTGGGTGTTGAAGGACCGCTCCACCCTCAGGTTCCCCCCGCTTTGGGAGATGCTGCGCAGTGTCACCGAATTGCGGCCGTCGTAACCCAGGCCTCCGTATTCGAGGAAGTAGATGCGGCCCTCGGTCCAGATCGGGCTCTCGATCTGATTGGAGGTGGAGTACAGCAGCGTGGAGGAACCGCCCCCGGCCGGCACTCGCCGGATCTGGTGGGCGCCCTGATGCCGTGCGAGATAGGCCACGTTTGCGTCGGCGGGCGAGGTGGTGGCATCGAAGCCACCGACGGCGATCAGGTTGGCGCCCCCACCGCTGGAGGAGATCCTCCACACGCCCGATGGGTTGTCGAAGACGAGGTAGTTGCCATTGTTCGAGTATCCGGGCCGGGCCGCCCCGACATTGGAGGTGAGGGCGGTCAATTGCCCGGAGTCGACGTCGACGACAGCGAGCCGACAACACGACGTCGGCGAGAGGCTCCCGGTCTGATTCTGGGCCACCGCGATCGACTCCCCGTCGGGTGACCAGGCCGGGTCGAACTCGGCGAAGTTGCCTTCGGTGAGCTGCGTCAGACCCGACCCGCTTGAAGCCACAACGAAGAGGGCGAACCGGCCCAGCGACTCGTCGCCGATGGCGCCCGAGAACGCGATCCGGCCATCGGGACCGACGGCTGGGGCGGTGATGCTGTCGATGTTGGCGACGACTGCGATCGACCCGTTCTCGTCGATCGCGGGTCGGTAACGGTCGGAGCTGTCCGGGAGCAGATAGACCACGGTGTCCTCCAGCTCGGCATTGGCAGGCACCGGCAACATGGTTACCAGGAGAGTGGCCATCACCAATCCGGACGGTGCCCTCATATCGCCTCCACGCTCAGGTTCTGCAAAACCTGGTTGGCCTTGGTCACCAACTCGTGTGACCGGGCAATGGAGCCGAGGACGACATACAGACAGAAGGGGCGTCCGTTCAGGGTGAAGAAGCGCTGCACGCCTGCCTGACCACGGAGCCGGCGCTGCAGCTGGTTGCGGTGGAACATGCCGGGCTCGAGGACCGGGAGCCGCTCGACGTCGGTGAACAGTGCGGTGCTCGCCTCCTCGGGTCCAAATTCGACCAGGGACACGAAGACATCACCGTCTCCCAGCCGCTCCACCACTCCCCCGCCGTAGTCCGCTCTTGGGCCCGACAGCGGGACGGTCGATGCGTGGAGCACGGGAAAAGTCCGCTCACCGCGCCCAGTCTCGCTCAGTCGCCCGATCCTGGCCTCCCAGCCACCGGGGACCTCGAGACGCACCCCGTCTCTCTCGATGGGACGGCCCTTCAGCTCCTCGGGAAACCAGCTCTCAAGTGACATTCACACCCACCATGATCAAGACGAGGGCATACCCGGCCAAAGCAACCCGGCGCGCCTGTCGCTCGGCCCCGTTGAACCGATCCATCAGCGCCGCCAGTGCCGACGGAGACCCGACCTTTCGGGTCGATATCAGCATGAGACTCCTTCCCAGCCCGAAGGCCGCTCCCATGGCCGCAGCGAGCGGCAATCCCATCGCAACAGCGATGAGGTACATCGCCCAGGTGCCAAAACTGGGGATGATGGTGATGAACCCCAGACCGAGCTGGGTTCCGAACCCGAGCCCGATCACCCAGTCCCGGTAACGACCCAGCCAGTTCTCGCTCACCTGTCGGTGGGGCCCCGGTGCCTTCACCCCGGCCCAGTCGAGCACCGCGGCGGCCACGATCACACCAACCGGCAGCCAGGGGTTCAACCGGTCGACGCTGAATACATCCCCGATCAGGCCCAGCAACGCGAAGAAGGCCGCGCCCGCTCCGATCGCCCCGAAGAAGAACCCGACCACCGTCCGCTGCCATGACATCCCTCGGCTCCGCTGACCCAGCGGAGTGATGCTCGAGAGCATCGACTCCCCTCACGGCGACCAGCTCGATCTGAAGCCGACGACCACCGACACGACGACCAGAACGACGCCGGTCATTTCGAACCGTCCTCGGATATGTCGCCCCGTTTCGGGTATAAGCGAGGATCACCTGGAAGGATGCCGGCCCGGCGCAGATCGGCGTCGATCCGGTCTTCCTCTGACGGTTGCCCCGAAGTCTGCAAATCCCAGTTCTGGTCGTTAGTGGCGTCGGAGAGGAATTCTTCGAGCGACTCGAAGGTCATCGCCGAGCCTTCCCCGATCACCCGGTGGGTCTCCGGCTCGATCAGAGCGAAATATGGGGCACCGGGAACCTCGAACTCGGCCCACCCCGAAGAGGACATGACCACGTCGACACCCGGCTTGGCCATGCTCTTGGCTCGGGTTGGGCTCTCCTCGGATTCACCCAGGGTCACCACCAGCACTCGGTGCCGATGACCCCCGAAATGCATCGTCGAGGACCCCAGCCCCTCCCAGAAGGGGGTGCACGTCGAGCAGGTCGTGCTGAGGAAGGCGATGAGCGTGGGGTCGGTGCCGGCGCCCAGGGACACCACGACCGGCTCCCCGTCGGGAGTGACCCCGGTCACCGTGCGCTCCGCGACCGCTCCGGTGGCGCGCCGGGTCAGCGTGATCTGTGAGGAGTGATCATGACTCCCGTCCAGACCGGCGCCGACCGACTCGAGACGTCTCAGGATGTCGGCGTGACTGCGGAGGAGACCGACGACGAGGATGCCGAGGAGGGCCACGACCACCGCCAGCCCGATCACGAGGGCGTAGACCCCGGTCATGACTGGCCCGCAAGACAGGGGGCGGTCTGGTTGGCGGTGAAGTTGTCACTCCGCAGCGTGGTGCTGCAGGAGTCGAAGAGCTGATAGGGAGGCACGCAGGAGACCACCCGGCAGCTCACCGGACCAGAGCATCCGATGTCGGTGTTGCACTGG
>DATKEA010000040.1:0-68343 GCA_035544615.1 Acidimicrobiia bacterium
CCCAACCTCACCTGGCCTTTCGCCTGCTACATCGCCACCGTCGAAGTCGACCCCGAGACCGGGGTGTGGGATGTGCTCCGTCTGGTCGCCGTGGACGATTGCGGGGTGCGGATCAATCCGATGATCGTCGAAGGTCAGATCATGGGCGGCCTCACCGAGGCCTATGCCATGGCCAATATGCAGTTCATCACCTTCGACGAAGAGGGCAACTGCGTCGGGTCCAACTTCACCGATTATCTGCTGCCGACTGCGTGGGAGACCCCCGGCTTCGAACTGCATGAGGTCGTCACACCTTGCCCCCATCACCCGATAGGAGCCAAGGGCATCGGTGAGTGCGCCGCGGTGGGCGGGCCGGCGGCCTTCGTCAACGCGGTCATCGATGCACTCAAGGGCACCGGGGTGCGCAACATCGACATGCCCGTGTTCCCCGACCGGGTCTATGCGGCGTTGCAGACCGGCCAGGACATCAGTGGGGCACCCCCGGTCAGGACCGACGAAGCATGAACGCGCAGCCCGCCGACGGGTGGAGGATGGTCGAGAAGGCCGACGAGCTGTCCCGTCAAGGAGTCGAGCTCGCCCTGGCGACAGTGGTGTGGCGACAGGCGCCGTCGTCGGGTCATCAGGGAGCGCGGGCCATCATCACCGCAGACGGCGAGATGCACGGCTGGGTCGGCGGCGCTTGCGCCGAGCCGGTCGTGATCCGAGAAGCCCAACGTGTAATCACAGACCGCAAGCCTCGCCTCATCCTTCTCGGCACACCCGACCAGTTCGGCGAGCTCCCGGAGGGGATGACGTTCGTTCCGATGGCCTGTCAGTCCGAGGGGGCCATGGAGCTCTACATCGAGCCGGTGATCCCCAGCCCGCACCTGGTGGTGGTGGGACGCTCGCCGATGGCCACAACCTTGGTAGATCTGGCCACCGCCCTGGGATGGCGGGTCGATCTGATCGATGCCGCCGCGTTCGCAACCGCGGATGTCGGGACCGGGTCGGTCGTGGTGGTCGCCACCCAGGGCCATGGCGACGAGGAAGCAGTCGAGCAGGCGGTAGCAGCACAACCGGCGTTCATCGGGCTCGTGGCCTCGCACAAGAGGGGGGAGGCCGTTCTCGGCTATTTGGCCGACCGGGGTGTCTCCCGGGAGTTGCTCGATCAGGTCAGAGTGCCGGTCGGTCTCGACCTTGGCCACACCTCCCATCCCGAGATCGCGGTTGCCGTCCTCGCCGAGCTGGTCGAGTTGCGGGCGAAGGGCCTGCTCAACCCGGGTCGCCCCGAGACCGGCAGCTCTCACACCGTTCCAGTCACCATGTCGAGCAGCTCAGCCTCCGGTGAGGGCCACCGGCATGGCGAGTCGGGTCAGTCACACGATGCCGAGCCCAGCCCTGGCACCGCCATCGACCTGGTGTGCGGGATGACGGTGCCCGCCGACGCCACCAGCCGCCCCTTCGAGCACGAGGGCCAGACCTACTACTTCTGCTGCCCCGGTTGCCGAACCTCCTTCGAGAAGGACCCGGCAAGCTTCATCACCCAGGAGGCACAATGCTGATCAAGCACGATTTCGAAGTCCCTCTCTCGGTGGAAAAGGTATGGGAGTTCTGCCAGGACATCCCCCAGGTAGCTTCTTGCCTGCCCGGTGCTTCGCTCACCGACGAGATCGGCCCCGACCAGTACGAAGGCAACGTCGCCATCCGCCTGGGACCGGTGCAGATGCAATTCGCCGGGCGGGCAGACGTCACGACGCGAGACGAATCCAGCAAGACGATCGTCGTCGACGCCTCCGGGGCCGACGAGAAGGGCCGCGGCCAGGCAGCACTCGGGCTCACCGCCCGGTTGGTCCCGACGGCGACGGGAACCAGGGTCGAAGTGGAACAGGACCTTCAACTCTCCGGTGCCGCCGCGCAGTATGGCCGGGGCATGATCTCCGACTTCAGCGCGATCCTGATGCGTGACTTCGCCACCAACATGCAGGTCCGCATCGACGCTTTCGATCGCGGCCTGTCGCCAGATCAGGTCGAAGCCCAGAAGAGCGCAGGCGGTTTCAGCATCGCTCTCCAGGCCGCCTGGATGGCACTGAAACGAGTCGGTCGGAGGTTCTTCCTCCCCTACCAGCCCAACCGAGCCTGAGGAGGCAAACATGCTCTGGTGGATAGGAAACGCGGTGCTGCTACTGGTAGTGGTGCCGGTCCTCGTCGCCCTCCTGAATCGGGTGCTTGCCGCCCTGGAGCGCATAAGGGGCGCCTCGGACGAGATCCTGGCAGGAGGAGTCGGGCTGATAGGCGAGGTGGACAACGTGCCCGAATTGTTGGCCGTGACCGACCAGACCATCGAGGACGTCGCCTTGGGCGCCGTTCGATACGCCGGCTCGGTCGGCAAGTTGCTTGGTTGACGAGGAGGGAGGACCAATGCCAGCAGCAGCAACCGTGACCCTGGTGATCGCCACCTTGATCATCGCCGCCGCCGCCCTTGGGCTGATCCGGGTGATCGGCCATCTCATGGCAACCCTGAGGACACTCCGGGCGTTGACCGGTGGGGTCGACGTCGTCGCCGAGAAGACCAGCACGGTGCCCGCGGTGGTGAGCTCGGTGAACTCCAGCCTCAAACCCGTGAGCGACTTCGCCGAATCGATCTGAGGAGAATGTCTATGAACGAGCTCTTCGAAGGCAACACCAGCTGGCTGGTTGGGTACATCATCGGGATCGTCGTCGTCCTGGTGGTGGTGGCACTGGTGGTTCCTATCTTGATGCTGGCACGCAAGATCGGTAACGAGGCCAGGTTGATCAACGACAGTCTGACGAGGTCAGTAGACAACACCGCCGCTCTGGCCGGTCTGGCCACCACCAACACCCTGGCGGTGAACGTCATCCAAGGACTCGAGCGCGGCCGCAAGCGGTTGGGAGGTTGAGCATGGTCTTTGCCCTGACCGAATCACAGGAGACTCTCTGGCAAATCGCCAACTGGGCCGGGCTCGCCGTGGTGGTGGCGGTGGCGGCGCTCCTAACCATCCTCGTGCTTCTGGTTCGCACAATCGACCGCAGAGTCCTCGAGATCAAGGCAACGCTCGCCCAAGCTGAAGCCAACACCGCCGACGCCGCGCTTCTCGGGACCACGGCCGCCGGGGTGGACATGGTGTTGGCGGAGGGTCTCGAGCACCACCTGTTCCTGGGTCGGGTCCTGGGGAAGGTCCGATCGTGAACACACTGATCGTCTTCACTGTCGTCGACATCGTCCTGCTCATCGCGGGTTTGGCGATCTACCTCTGGATCGTGGGGACACAACTCGGTCGGATCGCCACCAACCTCGAAGAGTGCAACGAGTTGGTGCAAGCCATCAAACGCAACGCCGAGCCCATTGAGGAGAATCTCGAGCACATCAACCGCACCGGAGGGGTGGTCGCAGGTGCTCTCCCATTGCTCTATGGGATGGCCGAGGGCATCGTCGTGGGCGCAACCTACGACCCCGCCCAAGTGCCCGACCGCGGGCCTGCTTTGCCAGCCTCCGGGCGTCGTCGCTCCCGGCTCCATGAAGGGGTCGGCTATCTGCCCGACGGCCCGGTGGCGAGCGCCCACGCCCCTCTGGCCGACCACTCCGAGTCGGCGTAGCCCGCCCCTACCCCTGTCTGCCGGCGGAGGGGTCCCGGTCGGTGGTGAGCGGACCAGTGGTAGGAGTCTGATACTCCCCGATCCACTCGTCCTTCCATGCCTGGTCGTACTGGTCCGGGTTGCATCCCGGCCGGTACACCGCGATCAGCTCGCGGGTTATCTGCTCGCGGTGGGCCGATAGGGCGCCCGGTGCCTCATAGCTGCAGATGTAGAGGGCGAACCGCTTGTTGTCGACTCGTCTCAGCCAGCACGGGGCGAACGGATGATCGAAGGGGAGACCTACGCGGGACAAGTCGTCGGAGTGGCCTACATAGATCACTCCATACTGCTCGGGTTTGGCCACCGCATCGGGTTTGTAGGCAATGGCGAACACACCGGATCGGGATGGGGCAGTCCAGCCGGCCAGAACTCGGGGCCCTTCGAATGGATATCCCGCCAGCGATCCAAGACGGATCACTCCGGCCCCCCGGCTCGGCCGGGTGGGTCGACTTCAGCCCCGCCCTCGAAGCCGTAGTCCAGATCGTCCTCGTCGGCGATGGTCTCGGCATGAGTGATCGGCCACGGAGGCAAACCGGCCTTCTCGGCCGCTGCGGTGAACACTGCCATCGCCCGATCCACCGCCTGGTCGCTGGTCTCGGCTTCGACCACGATCTGGGCGCCATAGCCAAGGGTGCCCATCCCGGTGGCTATCCCATCGCTGGCCGCCACCGCGTCCGCGAGCTCGACCACCTCGGACAGTTCGATCACGCGATCGCCCTCGGCCAACAACGACACACTCCATCTCACGCCAGATCGCCCGCCGTCATCTCAACTCGGGGAGTCGCTCGGCCAGTTCCTCGAGACTGGCCAGGTCGTGACCGGAGAGAAGCAGGTCGACGAATGGCGCAGCCACCATCATTCCCAAAGTCGACGGCTGGAAATGGGCATCGTCGCCCTTGTGTGGGTTCATCCACACCACTTTGTGGCTGAGACGGGACAGTCGCTCCATCGCCGCGGCCAATAGCGCGGGATCGCCCCGGTCGAGCCCGTCGGAACATATCACCACGATTGCCCCCCGGCTGAGCCCGCGACGACCCCACTCGCGGACGAAGGTGTCGATGGCATGTCCGATCCGGGTTCCTCCCTCCCAATCGAACACAGACCGGGCAGCGTCATCGAGGGCCTCGTCGGGGCGACGTCTCTCCAGAGACCTGGTGATCCTGGTGAGACGTGTGCCGAAGCAGAACACCTCGACCCTGGATGCCGCCCGTCTGGTCGAGTAGGCGAACTGGAGGAGATGGCGGGAGTAATCGGCCATGGACCCCGAGACGTCGAGGAGGAGGACGAGTGGCCGCATCTTTCGCCGACGTTGCCGCCAGAAGAGTTGGGACGGCTCCCCGTGGGTGCGCATCGTGGTGCGTATGGTGCGACGCAGATCTGGGCGTTCCCCCGATGACGTATGAACAGTGCGCCTGGTCCGCCGGCGGGGCGGGATGACCCGGACCCGGCCCATGATCCGGCGCAAAGCTGCCAGCTCGTCTGGGGTGCAGGCGGCGAAGGACTTGTGGCGCCAGATCTCTATGTCAGAAGCCATCAGGCCCAACCTGGCCTCCTCTTCGTCCTTGCCGGGCCGTCCTGGCTCGGTGGCCGGAACGTCGATCACCGACTGGTTCTCGATACTGGACGTTTTGAGGGCCAGCTCGAGCGGCCCGGGCAGGTCCTCGCCCTCGTCGAGGAAGAAGCGCCGGAACACCCTGTCGTACACCGCGATGTGATCGCGACGGGTGACCAGGGTGGTGAGACCGGCCCAGTAGAGGTCAAGCAGATCCCCTGGATCAAGCGAGGCCATCGCTCCGCAGTAGACCAGTACGTCTCCCGACCCGACCGGCAAGCCCTCCCCGCGCAGTTCTCCGCCGAAGTCGACGAGCATCTGGACGAACGGTCTGGCGTCGGTCTCGGCCGTCTCCACCGCAGCGCCCCTCTCAGCCATCGACCGCGATCTCCTCGAGATGATCGAGCACCGCCTCGAGGTCGTCGCGCTCTTTGACAACGGCGCCCAAGGTGTCCCTGACGGTGCCGGCGTCGAGAACCGACCGACCGAGAACACCCAGCGTCGCCACCCAGTCGAGTGTCTCGGCCACACCGGGGGGTTTGGCCAGGTCGAGCTGGCGCAACCGTCCCACGGCGGCCACCACCTTGCGGGCAAGGGTCTCTGCCGCCTCCGGGGCACGGACCTGCACAATCTCCACCTCACGCTCAGGGCTGGGATACCCCACCCAGTGGTAGAGGCAACGGCGCTTGAGTGCGTCGTGAAGCTCACGGGTGCGATTGGAGGTGAGGATCACGATCGGCGGCGTCTCAGCCACGATGGTCCCTATCTCGGGGATTGTGATCTGGTAATCGGAGAGGAGCTCGAGCAGGAACGCCTCGAATTCGTCGTCAGCCCGGTCGATCTCGTCGATCAGGAGCACGGCCCGATCGCCGGCGCGGACCGCGGTCAACAGCGGCCGTTCCAGCAGGAATTTCGGTCCGAACAGTTTGTCGACCTCGTCCTCGTCCGCCAGGTTGTGTTCCGACAGAGCCCGGATCTGGAGCATCTGACGGGCGTAATCCCACTCGTACAGGGCCTGGTTGGTGTCGATTCCCTCATAGCATTGGAGCCGGATCAACTGGCGGTCGAACACCGACGCCAAGACCTTGGCGACCTCGGTCTTGCCCACCCCCACCTCGCCTTCGAGCAGAAGCGGACGACCCAGGGCCAAGGCCACATAGATAGACGTGGCCAGACCGCGATCTGCCAGGTAACCGCCTTGGCGGAGCCGATCGGTCAGCTCCTCGACATTGGCCACAGGCACAGTATCGTTGCTCACGGCCCGACAGCCAGTCGATGGGAGGTGGCCGGCTCGGTCAGGTCTATTCGCCCTGACCGAGGATCAGGTCGCGGACGGACACAGCCGTTGAACTGAGCTTGCCCTCTCGATCCAGCTTGGCGCGCCACGCCGCCCCCAGGTCACTTCCGGGCTCGGCGAACCCTTCGAAAGTCACGTCCTTCATGTTGCGGCACGGCTTCGTCGGGCTGCAATCCTCGTCCAGTCCGGCATGGTCGTGACTGTTGATCCAAACCGATTCCAGAACGTCAGCCGTAGTCTCCTCTTGACCAGTCATCGAATGCTCCCCAGGACGGTGTCTTCTGAGATATTCAGGCCGAAGTCTAACCGGCGGTGCCTGCTGTTTCTCGGCCGGTTCCCGTCGACGCATCGATCGGCCACCGGGATGGGCACCAGTCATGTGACTACCTCAGCGGCCCTAGGTGACCCCTTCGGCGATGGCCTCGGCCAGGATGGAGACGGCGATCTCGGCAGGGGTTTTGGCACCGATATCGAGGCCGGCGGGGCCATGGACCCGGGTGAGATCGGTGACACCGCGATAGGCGAGCCAGTCGGCACGGTTCTCCTGCATTTTGCGGGAGCCGAGCGCTCCGATGTAACCCGCTTCGCTCTCGAGAGCCGCCATCAGGGCGGGGCCGGTCACTTCGAGGTCGTGCCCGGTCACCACGACTTTGTCCAGCATGGACAGGGTGGCGATGACTCCGCTCACATCCGCCGTCTCGGTGACGATCCGCGCCCGCCAGCCGATCCGCCCCGCCAAGTCGGCGAGAGCGTCAGCGACCGGGGTGCCCCCAATGACGACGAGTTGGGGAACGGGGCGGAACACGCTGATCACCTCGTGATCGCTGACCGTCGAGCCGCTGGCGCCGGAGGCGAAGAGATGTTCGGCGGCCTCCCCGCCCTCCGCGATATTGTCACCGCCGTAGAGACCGACTTCGACCACCTCTTCTCCTTCCATCCGGCAAACCAGGCAGAAGGCTTGGCGATTCTCCGCCAGATCCCACAGAGCGCCTGGGAGGGTGTCCGCCGGGACCAGAAGACATCGGGCAGAGCCCACCGAGGGAAGACCGGCGATAAGGGCGTCGATCTCGTTGACCTCGACTTCGATCAGGCGGCCCGAGCTCCACAGCCCGGCCGACTCGGCCAGTTGTCCGTCGAGGGCGCCGCCGGCGATCGATCCGATCCGGCCGCCACCCGGTGTGAACACCACGACGTCGGACCAGTCGGCGACCGGCAGCCCCTTGGCGTCAACCAGCCAGGCGACATCGGCGCGCGTGCCCGAGCGGAGACATGCGGCCACGGCCAGGGTGATTCCATACACGAGTCGATTCTATGGCCGGCTCGACGAGGGAGACGATCACCATCCAGCCCGAGATCGACCCAGCCCAACCCTGAGCCGATACCTAGTCTGTCCAGGTGATTCCGACCACTGTCGAAGAGCTCGGCCAGACCCTCGACGGGCTCGACTACTTCGCCGACGAGAGCCTGCTGGTGGCCATCCATCTCGCGGTCCATCTCGGACGACCCCTTTTCCTGGAAGGGGAGGCCGGTGTCGGCAAGACCGAGGTGGCCAAGGTGCTGGCCACGATGTCCGGAGCAGACCTGATCCGGCTCCAGTGCTATGAGGGACTCGATGTCGGCCAGGCGCTCTACGAATGGGACTACGCCCGCCAAATGATGGCGATCCGCCTCCTCGAGGCGCGCGGTGAGGGAGCAACCGCGACTCCGCACGACATCATGAGCCGGGAGTACCTCATTGCACGGCCGTTGCTCCAGGCGATCGAAGCCAGCACCGATGGGCACCGTCCCGTCCTGCTCATCGACGAGTTGGACCGAGCGGACGAGGAGTTCGAGGCGTTCCTCCTCGAACTGTTGTCCGACTTTCAGATCACGATCCCCGAAATCGGCACCATCAAGGCGGACAGCCGCCCGATCGTGGTTCTCACCTCCAATCGCACCCGTGAGATCCACGACGCCCTCAAACGACGCTGTGTCTACCACTGGATCGACTACCCGAGCCCGGCCCGCGAATCCGAGATCATCACCCGCAAGGTTCCCGAGGTCGAGGTCCAGCTCGCCGGCGCGCTCAGCGAGGCGATGAGACGGCTGCGGGAGATGGAGCTCTTCAAACCGCCCGGGGTGGCAGAGACTCTCGACTGGGCCGAGTCGTTGCGTCTGCTCGAGGCAGGTGAGCTCTCGCCGGCGATCATCGAGAGCACTCTTGGTGTCGTCCTCAAGTACAAAGACGACATCGACATGGTGCGCTCAGCTGGAGTAGGCAGCTTGGTGGGATGAGCAACGCCGGTCTCGTCGACCAGCTGAGCGCTTTCTCGGGTGCCCTTCGCAGTCGCGGGCTGACCGTCACCGTCGATCAAACAGCCGACATGGCCCGCGCCCTTTCCATCGTCGACCTCACCCGGCGCTCCCAAGCCCAGGCTTCGCTCCGGGCGCTCTCCGTAACCGATCGCAGCCAGATCCCGCTCTTCGACGAGGAGTTCGAGAGGTTCTTCGACCGGATCGGGCCTCCCTTGCTCGGCGAGCCCGATCCCGAGATGCCGTCCTCTTCGGGTGCCAGTCACACACTCCAGGGGACACCAGGCTCATCTGAGGGCGGTGTGACCCAGCACACCGGCACCTCGGCTGTGGAGAGAGTTGCCTCTCGTGACTTCGCCGATCTGGATGACGACGACCTCCAGGAGGCGAGACGGCTGGTGATGACGATGAAATGGCACCCGACCAGCTACGAAACCCGCCGCTGGTCCCCAACCGGCGACGGCAACCGGCCGGATCTTCGCCGGACACTGCACAACGCAGTCGGCCCGGCGGGAGACATGATGTTCCTCAGCTGGAAACGGCGACGAGAGAAGGAACGGCCGCTGATCATCATCACTGACATCTCCGGGTCGATGGAGAAGTATGCCGACATCTTTTTGGTGTTCGCTCACGCCGCGCAGCGTCGGCTCAGAGATGTCGAGATCTTCACCTTCTCGACGCGTCTCAGCCGGATCACCGAGGACATGCGTCGCCGCGACACCAAGACAGCCCTGGCTCGGGTGGCGGAGAGAGTCACCGACTGGTCGGGCGGCACCCAGATCGGCGATGCCCTCGGTGCGTGGAACAGGGGATGGAGCCGTCGGCTCGCCCGGGGCGGGCCCGTGGTCCTGATCCTGTCCGACGGATGGGATTGTGGCGATCCCGAGGTGCTCTCGGCTGAGATGGCCAGGCTCGCCCGCTCGGTGCATCAAGTGATATGGCTCAACCCTCTGGCGGCGCGAGCTTCCTTCCAGCCGCTCACCCGTGGCATGCAAGCAGTACTCCCCCACGTCGACCAGCTCCTGCCGGCGGCTAGCGTCAACGACTTCAAGGGAGTCGTGCGGGTGCTCGACTCGGTCGCCCGGGGAAGAGGATGAGACACCAAATCGAAGTTCGCAATCGTTGGGCCGGAGAGGGAAAGAAGGTCGCTGTGGCCACGGTGATCCGGGTTCATGGCAGCGCCCCCAGACCCGAAGGGTCCAAGTTCCTGGTCTCCGACGCCGGAGACATGGAAGGCTCGGTGAGCGGCGGATGCGTCGAGAACGACGTGTTCCTCCACGCTCAGGAAGTCATCGAGACCGGACGACCCAAGACGGTCACTTATGGGATCGCCGACGAGGACGCCTTCGAGGTGGGCATGGCCTGCGGCGGGACAATCGACGTGTTCATCGAGCCATGGTGAGCCCGCTCGAAGCGATTCAGGGGATCCTCGACCGGGAGGAGTACGGTTCGGTGATCACCGGTGTCGATGGGCCGGCGACCGGCTCGAAGACCGTGATCGACTCCACGGGCGCGGTGGTCAGCGGGTCTCTTCCGGCAGAGATCGCCGGCGACGTGACCGCAGATGCGCTGGTGCTCATGGATCACGAGCAACACCGGGCGATGGAGTATCCACCCCACACTCTGTTCATCGAGTCCCTGGCGCCCCCGCAGGAGATGGTGATCTTCGGCGCTGTCCACATCGGCCAGTCGCTGGCCAGCTTCGCCTCACAGATGGGCTACCGAGTAACCGTCGTCGACTCTCGGGCCGCATTCGCAACCCCGGAGCGCTTCCCGTCGGCCCGGGTACTGGTTGGATGGCCGGGCGACGTCCTCGACCAGATTCGGCTCGATCGAAGGACCTGGGTCATCATCCTGTCCCACGACAAACGTCACGAGGACCCGGTGCTGGAAGCGGCCCTGAAGAGCCCGGTCCGCTACATCGGAGCCATGGGAAGCCGCCGTTCCCAGGACCTGAGGGTCGAGAGGCTCACTGACAGGGGCTTCTCGCCCGAAGACATCGCAAGGGTGCGCGGCCCGGTCGGACTCGACATCGGAGCCGAGAGCCCCCAGGAGGTCGCTGTTTCCATCCTGGCCGAGATGACCCTGGTCCGCTACGGTCACGGCACCGGTCTCTCGCTCCACGGCATCGAAGGAAGAGTCCACAAGCAGCGACCCGACGACGCTTGAGGCGGCTGCGACCCGAATACCCTGTCCCGGTGAAACCAACCTCCGACGAGGCACTTCGGGCAGACATACGCCGTCTCGGCAACCAGCTCGGCGACGCGCTGGTTCGTCAACATGGTCCCGAGTTGCTCGACCTGGTGGAGCAGGTGCGTGCTCTGGGAAAGTCCTCCCGCCGCGGGGGAAGCGGCGAAGCCGCGGCCGAGCTCGACCATCTGCTCGCCGAGCTGAGCATCTCCGATGTGATCCCGCTGGTGAGGGCATTCACCGCTTACTTCTATCTCGCCAATGTTGCCGAACAGGTTCATCGCATCGACCAGCTGGCAATCGACGAGCTGGGGCTGACCGCCACGGTCGACCGCGTGCTCGAAGCTGGGGTGGAGCCCCCGCTTCTGGCCGGGATCCTGCAACGACTCGAGGTACGGCCCGTGCTCACTGCCCACCCCACCGAGGCCGCGCGACGCTCGATACTCAGCAAGACCGTAGTTCTGGCGGAGCTCATCGACCGACGACTTCAGGCGACCGACAAGGAGCTCGGCACAATCGACCGGCGGACTGCGGAGATGATCGACCAGATCTGGCAGACCGACGAGTTGAGGCTTCAGAAGCCGAATCCCGTCGAAGAAGCGCGTTCTGCCCTGTACTACCTGGTGCAGATAGCAGCCAAGGTGATGCCTGACCTGGCCGAGAGCGTCACGGTCGAACTGGCCCGTCTCGGGGTCGTGGCCACGCAGAGCCCGATCCGGTTCGGCACCTGGGTAGGTGGCGACCGGGACGGGAACCCGGGAGTGACCCCGGAGACAACGCTCGAGACGTTGCTGCTACAGCACGACCGCGGGCTCCGCCATCTCATCGGTTTGGTTGCCGAGCTCTCCGAAGAGCTATCGGTGTCCGAGTTGCTCGCTCCAATCAGTGACGAGCTGACGGATTCCCTGGATCGAGACAGAGAGGCGCTCCCCGAGGTCTGGCAGCGGGAGCGCCGCCGCACCGCCTCCGAGCCCTACCGACTGAAGTGCTCCTACATTCACGCCCGCCTGATCAACACCAACCTGCGACTTCAACAGGGGTTGGCCCACGTCACCGGGCTCGACTACACCCACCCGAGCGAGCTTCTGGCAGACCTCGACATGATGGCCAACTCGCTTCTGGGCTCGAGAGGCGAGCTGATCGCTCTTGGCGCTGTGGCACGGGTGCAGCGGGCGGTGAAAACGTTCGGATTCCAGATGGCAACGCTCGACGTTCGGGAGCACTCGTCGAAGCACAAGACAACGATCAGCGAGCTGTTCTCTCTGGTCGAGGTCGACTACAAGTCTATGGGCGCCAACCAACGGGTCGTCGTCCTGTCCTCGGAGCTCGACGGGACACGGCCACTGAGCGGGCTCACTACCGAGCTCACCGAAGAGTCCGACCGCACCCTGCGCACCTTTCACGCCATCCGGGAGGCGAAGGAGCGTTATGGCGAACAGGTGATCGAGAGCTACATCGTCTCCATGACCGAGACCGCCGCCGACATTCTCGAGGCAGCGGTTCTGGCTCGCGAGGCGGGTTTGCTCGACCTGCGTCGGGGGATAGCCAACATCGGCTTTGTGCCTCTCGTCGAGACCATCGACGATCTACGCAACGCCGGGGCCCTGCTCGATGATCTGTTCTCCAACACCCAATACCGCGCCATCCTCGGGCTGCGCGGCGACAGCCAAGAGGTGATGCTCGGATACTCGGACTCCAACAAGGAAGGCGGGATCACCACCAGCCAATGGGAGATCTACAAGGCACAAAGGGCCATGCGGAATGTCGCCGAGCGTCACGGGATCCATCTCCGACTATTCCACGGCCGTGGCGGGACGATCGGACGTGGTGGCGGCCCTACCCACGCTGCGATCCTGGCCCAGCCCTACGGGACTGTCGACGGTGAGCTGAAGGTGACCGAGCAGGGCGAGGTGATCTCGGAGAAGTACGGTCATCCCGGCATCGCGGCCCGCAACCTGGAGCTGGCTCTGGCCTCGGTGCTCGAGTCCTCGCTCCTTCACCGCCAGTCGCGCAAGCCAAAGGAAACGCTCGATCGCTGGACCGAGGCGATGGATTGTTTCTCCGCCGAGGCCCACAGCTCCTATCGCGACTTCGTGGGACATCCCAGCCTCGTTCCTTACTTCCTGGCTTCGACCCCGGTCGAGGAGCTGGGCAGGCTCAACCTCGGCAGCCGTCCCTCACGACGGCCCGGCGGTGTTGGGGGTGTGGAGGACCTGCGCGCCATCCCCTGGGTCTTTGGCTGGACTCAAACCCGCCAGATAGTTCCCGGCTGGTTCGGCGTGGGCACCGGCATCCGCGCCGCCCGCAAGGCCGGGTACGGAGAGACCCTGGCCGAGATGGCCGGGGAGTGGGGCTTCTTTCAAACCTTCCTCTCCAACGTCGAGATGACACTGGCCAAGACCGACCTCGACATCGCAGGACGCTATGTCACCAGCCTGGTGCCGGAGGGCCACCGAGGGCTGCTCGATCTGATCCGTGCCGAGTACGAGCTGAGCACCCAGGAGATACTCGCTCTGCGCCAAGCATCAGGTCTCCTCGAGGACCTGCCCCTGTTGAAGCGAACCCTGGGAGTGCGCGACATATATCTCGATCCGATCAACTATTTGCAGGTCTCGCTGCTGGCTCGAAGCCGGGCGGGCGAGTCGGGCGATGAGCTGAACCGCGCTCTGTTGTTGACGGTCAACGGAATCGCGGCCGGGATGCGGAACACGGGATAGTGGCATCGTCTTAACCTCTGCCCATGCCGCTCACCATCCTCGACCACCCCCTTGCCGCCGATCTGCTCGCCATCCTGCGTGACAAGAAGACCGAACCACCACAGTTTCGCCAGATCGCCGAGCGTCTTGGCTATCTCCTCGTCGCCGAGGCCCTCTCTGACATGTCGACCGTCGACGTCGAGATAGAGACGCCGTTGGAGACGACCAGCGGAAAGCAGTTGCGTCGCCCGGTGGTGGCGGTTGCCGTCTTGCGAGCCGGTCTCGGGCTTCTGCAATCGGTCCTGACCCTGGTCCCCGACGCCGCCATCGGCTTCGCCGGCGTGCAGCGCAATGAGGAGACCGCCGAGCCGATCGAGTACTACAACAAGTTCCCCCAACTCTCATCGGCTCGGGTGCTGATCCTGGAGCCGATGCTCGCCACGGGTGGTTCGTTGTCGTGGGCTATCGACAAGGTCAAGGAGAACGGGGCCAAGGACATAACCGCCATCTGTGTCGTCACTGCTCCGGAAGGACTGGCTCGCACCGAGCGCGACCACCCCGACGTGCGAATCGTGGCGGCGGCCTTGGATCGTGAGTTGAACTCGAGCTTCTACATCGCGCCCGGTCTTGGAGACATGGGAGACCGGCTCTTTGGCACTTTGTGACCGCGTTCGAGGACGCAGTAGTCGAGGTCCTGAACGGGCTGGAGCCTGGTGAAGTAGTCACCTACGGCGAAGTGGCAGCCCAAGCCGGTTTCCCTGGTGCGGCCCGAGCGGTGGGAACCATCCTCAGGACTTGTGACCTCGACCTTCCCTGGTGGCGAGTGGTCGGGCACGGAGGGGTCATCAGGACCCCCCATCCCGCCAAGCAGGCCGACCTGTTGATGGGCGAAGGCGTTCTCGTGGTCGGGGGAAAGGTGCTCGGCGTCAGGAACCGCTGACTCACAACGGTCGTCCAAGAAGCATGAGCCGAACAACACGATGGTCGACGATGGCCATGATCGGCGGCCTGGCCGTCGTCCTCGCCGCCTGCGGCGGGACCACCCCACAGGCGATAACGGTGAACAACGCGGAGGCATCACGGATGGGAATCTCGGTAACCGGGATGGGAGAGGTGACCGGCACTCCGGACACGGTGCAAGTCGACCTGGGCGTTTCGATACTCGGCGCCACAGTGGACGAGGCCACGACCGGCGCCGCCGAGCGAGCCGATGCCCTGATCGCGGCGTTGACCTCCAACGGGGTCGCCCCCGAGGACATCACCACGACCGAGTACTCGATCTATCCGGAATACGACTTCTCCAGCAACGAACAACGCCTGGTCGGGTACCGGGTCAACAACACGGTGCGGGCCAAGATCCGCGACGTTCAGACGACTGGAGCCGTCCTCGACTCAGCCACCAGTGCCGGCGGCGACGAGACGCGAATCAGCGGGCTTCGTTTCAGCATCGAGGACAATGCCGAACTTATCACTGCCGCCCGGCAGGCCGCCTGGGACGACGCTTTCGCCAAGGCAACCGAGCTCGCCGAGCTCTCTGGCCAGACGCTAGGACCCGCGACTTCGATAAGCGAGACTTTGAGCAACCCACCGGTGCCGATCCCCTACGCGACAGACGATGCCGCCGGCGCCGAGCGGGCCTTGACCCCGATCGAGCCGGGTTCTTCGGCGGTGACGATCACTCTCGAGGTCGAATTCTCCTTCGAGAGCTGATAGCGGGTGAAGGGCGAAGTCGACCCAAAGGAATGTCGGACGCTCCTCTATCGTTTGTCTCACAAGGTCTCATGAACGATCACCTGCTTCGTACCTACGACTCGATGCTCGGAATGCTGTCCAGTGTGGACAATCCGACTCCGCTGGTGCGTCTCAACGCGATCACCGGCTTCGAGCACACCGAGGTGTTCGTCAAGCTCGAGTGGTACAACCCATTCGGCTCGGTCAAGGACCGGGTGGCATCGAACATGATCCTCCGGGCTGAGGAAGATGGGGACCTATTGGACCACGACCTGGTGGAGCCCACCTCCGGCAACACCGGCCTCGGTCTGGCAATGGTTGGCAATGCACTCGGTTACGACTTGACCACCCCATTGTCCCGCGCCATACCGATCGAGAAACGGACCATGCTCCGTTTCTTCGGGGCCGAGGTCGAGGAGCTGGACGACGACCTCTGCCCTGCTCCGTGGGCACCGGAAGGTGCCATCGCCCGCGCCATGGAGATCGCCGAGAAGCCCGATTTCCACATGCTCAACCAGTACAAGAACCCGTCGAACCCCGACTCCCACTACCGCACCACCGGCCCCGAGATCTGGCGTCAGACCGAAGGCACGATCACACACTTCGTGTCCGGGATGGGCACCTGCGGCACCATCACCGGAACCGGCCGCTTCCTGAAGGAGCAAGACCGGCACATCCAGGTCATCGGTGTCCACCCGGCAGAAGGGCACGACATACCCGGCGTGCGCAGCATCCGACAGCTCGAGCAGACCGAGTTCTTCCAGCCCGACGAATACGACCGGATGGTCGAGATCGACAACCGAGCCGCCTACCAGATGACTGTTCGCTTGAACCGGGAGGAGAGCATCCCCGCCGGTCCCAGCTCGGGGCTAGCCCTTGCCGGCGCCCTGGCCAGCCTCCCCGACGAACCGGGCCACAGGGTGGTCGTCGTGTTCCCCGACAGCATCTTCAAATACGCGTCGTCGGTCGCCAAGCATGTGGCAGAGCTCGGCACCGCCGCCGCTCCCAAGACGACAAGCCGCCGCGAGGAGTTGTTCGATGCCATCATCGAGCACACCCGTCACAACCCTCATCTGACCATCGACATCGAAACGACCCATGATCACTGGAAACGAGACCGGCCCTTCGTGCTCGATGTCCGCCAACCCGAAGAGTTCGACCAAGGGCACATCCCGGGGGCGATGAACATCCCGCTCCTCGACCTGCCGGACCGCGCCGACCTCCTGCCCGCTGATCTCGAAACCCCGGTACTGGCGGTATGCCAGCGGGGCAACATCTCGCTTCCCGCCGTGCTCTATCTCAGCTCGCTCGGCTTCCGAAACGCCCGAAGCGTCACTGGAGGGACCAACGCATGGGTGGAGCGCGGTTTCGAGGTCGATTCGTCGTAACGTCTTTGGCTTTCGCGTCCAGGCCAATCAAACTGCTGCAATGCGGCACTTCCTGAACACATTCGATTGGTCCGAACCGGAGCTCCAATCCATGGTGGACGAGGCGCGCCGCTTGAAGGAGTCCCCGTTCGGCGACACCCTCGCCGGCAAGACGATCGCCCTGCTCTTCCTCAACAACTCGCTGCGCACCCGTACCTCCTTCGACGTCGGGGCTCGCCAACTGGGCGGGCATGCCGTTGTCCTCTCCCCGTCGGGCGGGATGTGGCCGCTCGAGTTCGAAGAGGGGGCGGTGATGCTGGGCGATGCGGAGGAGCACGTGAGAGAAGCCGCCAAGGTGCTCTCGCGTTACTGCGACCTGATCGGGATTCGGGCCTTTCCCCGGTTCGAGAACTGGCAGGAGGACCGAAAAGACAAGATCCTGCAAGCCTTCGCAGCTCATTCCGAGGTACCGGTGATCAACATGGAAACGATCACCCATCCCTGTCAGGAGCTGGCCCACATCATGGCGCTTCAGGAAAGGCTGGGCTCCCTCGAGGGCAGGAAGTACCTCCTGACCTGGAGCTATCACCCCAAGCCACTCAATACCGCAGTAGCCAACTCGGCGCTCGTCGCCGCGGCCAAATTCGGCATGGACGTGACCCTGCTCTGCCCCACCGAGGACTTCATCCTCGACGATCGCTACGTCGACATCGCCACGAGGGACGCCGAGGCCCACGGGCGAAGCGTCACGATCACCCATGACATCGAAGCCGCCTACGACAGGGCAGATGTGGTGTATGCCAAGAGCTGGGGTGCCATCCCCTTTTTCGGTCGCTGGGACGAGGAGAAGCCGCTGCGCGACAAGTACCAGCACTTCATCGTCGACAAGGAGAAGATGTCGATGAGCAATAGCGCACTGGTATCGCACTGCCTCCCCATGCGTCGCAACGTGATCATGACCGACGAGGTCTTCGACGGCCCCGATTGCATCGCCTACGACGAGGCGGAGAACCGGCTTCACGTGCAGAAGGCGATAATGACCAGACTGGTGGGGCCATGAACCAGGCACAGCCGCCCAGCCCGAACCAGGACGTGCGCCAGACCATCGTCCACCTTCTCTCCAACATGAGTGACGGGAAAGAGATCCGCTCTTACCTGCAGCGGTTCTCCCAGGTAGACCGATCCCGCTTCGCCGTGATCAAGATCGGGGGCTCGGTGCTCGCCGAGCAACTCGAGGAGACCGCGGCCGCCCTGGCATTCCTCCACACGGTGGGTCTGACCCCGATCGTCATCCACGGGGGCGGGGCCCAATTGGACCAGGCCTTGAGCCGTCGCAACATCGAGACGAAGAAGCTCGATGGTCTGCGGGTGACCGACGCCGAAGTGCTCGACGCGGCCCGGGGCACCTTCATCGAGCAGAACATCCTCCTCGTCGAAGCGATCCGGGCTCAAGGTGTCTCCGCCCACGGCCTCACCGCAGGGGCCTTCGAGGCCGACTACGTCGACCGGGACAGGTACGGCCTGGTTGGTGAGCCGACCGAGGTTCATATCGCCCTGATCCGGTCCATCGTCGACTCGGGGGCGATCCCGATCCTGACCTGTCTCGGAGTAGCCGCCGGGGGGCAGATCGTCAACATGAACGCCGACTCGGCTACCCGAGCCCTGGTCCACGCAGTGCAGCCAATGAAGATCATCTTCCTCGCCGACGTCGGCGGCCTCCTCGACGAAGACCACCGGGTCATCGAGTCGATCAACCTGGCTTCGGACTACGAGCACCTTATGGCTCAGGAGTGGGTCCATTCGGGCATGCGGCTCAAGCTGGCCGAGATCAAGCGTCTCCTAGACGACACGCCCCTCTCCACCTCGGTGTCCATCACGACGCCTTCGGGTCTGGTCAAGGAGCTGTTCACTCACGGTGGCTCGGGCACCCTGGTGCGCAAGGGGGAGCTGATCGGCATCGAGAAGGACAAGGCCGCCATCGACGAAGGTCAGGTGGTCAAGCTGGTGGAAGAGGCATTCGCAAAGACACTGCACGATGGTTGGTGGCAATCCCTCGACCTGGACACCGCCTACCTGTCCCAGAGCATGCGTGCCGGCGCTCTCGTCGCCCGGGTCGGCGACTTCGCCTACCTGGACAAATTCGCCATCCTCGAGGATGCCCGGGGGGAAGGCCTAGCCCGCACGGTGTGGGCCCGTCTCATCGCCGACCATCCTGTCCTCTACTGGCGCTCCCGCACCGACAACGGGTTCAACGCCTTCTACGTCGAAGAGGCCGACGGGTCGGTGAGGCGGGGCCCGTGGACCATCTTCTGGAAGGGCGAGACAGAGCTCGACCGCGTCGCCGCCGTGGCAGAGGTGATCGCCGCCCTGCCCGCATCCTTCGTCGGAGACGACGATGGGTGATCGGCACCGGGTTGGAGTGGTGGGCGCCCGGGGCCACACCGGCGCCGAGCTGGTGCGTCTGATCCGGGATCATGCCTCGCTCGATCTGGCCTTTGCAGGCTCTCGGGAACTGGACGGCCAGCCGGTCCCCGGGCAGGACGACGTCCTCTTCGAGTCGATCGGGCCCGACGACCTGGCCGCCAGCGACGTCGCAGCCGTGTTCCTCGCCCTGCCCGACGGCGCCGGCGCCTCCTACTCGGCCGCCGTGGGCCGAGACACCGTCATCGTCGACATCTCGGCCGATCACCGGTTCGACGACGCCTGGCAATACGGACTGCCTGAGCTGTTCCGGGAGAAGCTGAGGGGTGCAACCCGCATCGCCAACCCGGGGTGCTATGCCACGGCCACCCAGATCGCGCTCGCCCCTCTGGTCGATGCCGTCTCCGGCGTCCCCGCCGTCTTTGGCGTCTCGGGCTACTCGGGGGCGGGTTCCGCCCCCGGCCCCCGAAACGACCCGGTACGGCTCTCCGACAACCTGATGCCCTACAAGCTGGTGGAGCACAACCACGAGAGGGAGGCAACCCGCCATCTCGGACTCCCCGTCCGTTTCATGCCCCACGTCCATCCCGCCTTCCGCGGGCTCCTTGTAACGGCCCACATCCCCCTGGGTCGGGCGATGAGCCCGAACGAGATCAGGGCCAGGTTCGAGGCGCACTACGGCGACGAGCCCTTGATCGAGATTCGCGACGAGATACCCGAGCTCAAGGATGGGGCCGGGCACCCCGGTGTGATCGTGGGTGGCTTCGAGACCAGCGGGGACGGGCTCAACGCGGTGGTGGTCGCCGCCGAGGACAACCTGCTCAAGGGCGCCGCGGTGCAGGCGGTCCAGAACCTGAACCTCGCCCTGGCGCTGCCAGAGTTCGAAGGGCTCGTCGGGTGAAGGCGCCCCGGCCACGTTGACTTTGCCCCATCCGGCGCATATCTTTCCCGCCATGTCTCGTATGACGATGTGTGCGTGTCTCTGTGAGAGCTCTCGGGCGGGCAGCCCGGGCGCCGAGGCCACACGCCGTCTGCGCTCCTGAACGACGCCACCGCCCGAGAGCGAACCCCCTCTTCCGGCGTCTTCCACCTGCTTGATCCCAAAGGAGCTATGAACACATGTCTTATGCAAATCCCGATGCTCTCGTAACCACCGACTGGCTCAAGGCCAACCTGAGCAACCCCAACGTCCGGGTGGTCGAGGTCGACGAAGACGCCACCGTCTACGACAACGACCACATTCCCGGAGCGATTGCCTGGAGCTGGTCCGATGACCTCCATCACCCGCTGCGACGTGATTACCTCGACCAGGAAGGGTTCAGCAACTTGCTCTCGGACGCCGGCGTCGGGCCCGAGACCACGGTGGTGCTCTACGGCGGAAACAACAACTGGTTCGCCGCCTACGCCTACTGGCTGCTCAAGTATCGGGGCTTCGACAATGTCAAGCTGCTCGACGGTGGCCGGAAGAAGTGGAACGTCGACTCACTGCCGCTCGAATCGGAGAAGCCAGAGATCACACCGACCCGGTTCACCATCAGCGGCGCCGAGCGTCCTCAACTCCGCGCATTCCGCGACCACGTCCTCGAGACGCTTGGCTCGACCACCCTTGTCGATGTCCGGTCACCGGAGGAGTTCAGCGGCGAGAAGATCGCCCCTGATCATCTCCCCCAGGAGCAGCCTTATGTCGCCGGTCACATCCCTGGCGCCAAGAACATCCCTTGGGGCAAGGCAGCCAACGAGGACGGGACCTTCAAGTCCGCCGAGGAGTTGAGCGAGTTGTACCAAGGCGCCGGCGTCGACGGCGGTGAGATCATCGCCTACTGCCGGATCGGCGAGCGCTCGTCGCACACCTGGTTCGTCCTCACCGAGTTGCTCGGTCACGGCGACGTCAAGAACTATGACGGGTCGTGGACCGAGTATGGCTCGTTGGTGAACGTCCCGGTCGAGCGCGGCTGAGCAGGGAGCGACGCCACTGAACAAGTGAGGGCCCCGGTCTATCGACCTCGGTTTGGTCCGCGGGGCGAAAGTGCACCTGCGATGCCGGACGGGCAGATAACGTCCGACCATGCCATTCACGGCAGTAGAGCTGATCGAGACCAAACGGGACGGCGGGGCCCTCTCACCGGATGCCATTGAATGGCTGATCCGCGCCTATACCGACGGATCGGTCGCCGACTATCAGATGTCGGCGATGGCCATGGCGGTGTATCTCAACGGCCTCAATGCCGAGGAGCTGGCCGCCTGGACCGGTGCGATGCTGCACTCCGGCGATGTCCTCGACTTCAGTGACATCCCCGCGGCCAAGGTCGATAAGCACTCGACCGGTGGCGTGGGGGACAAGATCTCCATCCCCCTCGCCCCGTTGGTGGCCTCGGTAGGGGTGGTGGTCCCGATGATATCGGGACGGGGCTTGGGGCACACCGGTGGAACCCTGGACAAGCTGGAGACGATCCCCGGATTCACCAGCTCGCTCGACCCGGACCGCTTCCGCGAGTTGCTGCATGCCCACGGACTGGTCCTGGCCGGCCAATCGGCGACTCTGGTGCCCGCGGACCGCATGCTCTATGCCTTGCGCGATGCGACCGGAACCGTGCCGTCCTTGCCTCTCATCGCTTCTTCGATCATGTCCAAAAAGCTCGCCGAAGGGCTCGATGGGCTCCTTCTCGACGTAAAGACCGGGTCCGGTGCCTTCATGCCCACCCTGGAAGGGTCTCGCGAGCTTGCCCGCACGATGGTGGGAATCGGGGCACGGCACGGAGTGACAACCACAGCCCTCATCACCTGGATGGGCCAACCCCTGGGACGCGAGGTCGGGAACACAAACGAAATCCGCGAGTCGATCGACGTCCTCCGCGGCGAAGGCCCCGAGGATGTCACCGAGCTGACTCTGGCCTTCGGGGAGGTGATGCTGGAACTCGCCGGGTTCGACGGTGGCCGGGCGGTCCTGACCGAGGCAGTGGAGTCGGGGCGGGCGTTGCAGAAGTTCGTTGACGTGGCGGTGGCCCAGGGTGGCGACCCCTCGGTGATCGAGAGCCCCGAGCTGCTGCCGGTCTGCGCCAACGAGGCCGTCATCACGGCGGAACGCGACGGTTACGTCACCCGCTGTGATGCCCGCACCATCGGCTCCGTCGCCACCCGGCTCGGGGCGGGTAGGGATCGAAAGGAGGATGCCATCGACCCGGGTGTCGGCATCACCCTCGAGGCGAAGGTCGGCGACCGGGTTGAAGTCGGTGATCCTCTGGCCAGGGTCCGGTTCGGCGACCCCACACGGTGGCAAACCCATGAGAAGGCGTTGACATCGGCTTGGAGCATCGGTGACTCAGCCCCTGAGCCTCAAGCCCTTGTCATCGAGCGGATCGACTCCCCATAGCCTCACGGGGTCGAAACGTTTGCGGCGTCGAGCAGGGATCTGTCGCGCCCGATGGAGCCCGAGAGGGAAGCGGTCGTTTACTGGAACCACCCGTGGCTAGTTAGCATCCCGGAGCCCGATCCACCGAGGAGTTGAACTGATGAAGGTCGTCGTCTGCGTCAAGCAGATTCCGGATCCGGCCACCCCTTATCGCCTCGAGGAGACCACCAACTGGCTGATCCGCCCCGAGGAGCAGATACTCGACGACACTGACCGCTACGGGGTCGAGATGGGTCTCCAGCTCGCCCAAGCGAGCGAGGGCACCGTCACCCTGGTCAGCATGGGGCCGGCCGGCAACGGTCAAGGGATCAGGCAAGCGCTGGCAATGGGGGCCGACAAGGCGATCCTCGTCGAAGATGCCACTCTCAGAGGCTCCGACGCCCTGACCACGGCACGGGCAATGGCCGGGGCCATCGAGGGCGAGGGTTTCGACCTCGTCATCGCCGGGACCGAATCAACCGACGGCTACTCGGGGGTAATGCCCCAGATGATTGCCGAGATACTCGGGGTGCCGGCCCTCACCTACGCCACAAGCGTCGAAGCGGGCGACGATTCGGTCACCATCCACCGCCAGACCGTCGCCGGCTATGACGTCGTGACCGGCGCCCTGCCGGCATTGATCACAGTCACCGCCGGAGTCGTAGAGCCGCGCTACCCGACCTTCAAGGGAATCATGGACGCCAAGAAGAAGCCGATCGAGAACAGGAGCGTCGGTGACCTCGATCTGGAGCGGGCGCCGGACCAGACAGTCGTATCGATCGCTGATGCCCCCGAGCGCACCGGCGGGAACAAGATCGAAGACGAAGGCGAGGCCCACCTAGACATCGTCTCCCTCCTGGCAGAGCGGAAGGTGATCTGAATGGCCACCGTCTGGGCGTTCGTCGAGCAGGATGGGCAAGGCCCTACAACACTCGGGCTCGAATTGCTGGCCAAGGCCCGCGAGCTCGGGGAGACCACCGCACTGCTTCTCGGGGCAGGTTCCGACTCGGTATTCGCCGACCTCGGGGAGCATGGAGCGACCAGGGTTCTCCACCTCGACCCGGGAGCCGACCTTCCCTCGGCCCCTTTGGCGGCAGCCCTCGCCGAGCGTGCCCGATCCGATTCCCCCGACCTGATTCTGCTGGGACAGGCATACAACGACCGTGACATTGCCGGGCGTCTGGCTGCCCGACTCGGAGTGGGGGTTCTCTCCAATGCAAACGACGTCCGCCTCACCGAGACGACCGTCGAGGCTGACCATGAGATATTCGGCGGTGCCCAGATTGCCACGGCAACGCTGTCCCAGAAGCCGTTCATCGTCCTCGTCCGACCGAAGTCGTTCGTGGCTCAAGCCGTAGGCGGCGAGAGTCCCTCCGTCGAGAAGGTCGAGCTTCCCGATGTTGGTGCTGCCGGCGCCCAGATCGTCGAGTCGCATGTCGAGGAACGCGAGGGCCCACAGCTTGCCGAGGCATCGATCGTGGTCTCAGGCGGGCGCGGGCTCGGGTCGCCGGAGGCCTACCAGCTCGTCGAGCAGTTGGGTCGAGAGTTGAAGGCCGCAACCGGGGCGACCCGTGCCATCGTCGACGCCGGATGGGTCCCCTATGCCAAACAAGTCGGGCAGACCGGCAAGACCGTGAAACCCGATGTGTACATCGCGTGTGGAATCTCGGGAGCCATGCAGCATCTGGTCGGCATGAAGGACTCCAAGACAATCATCGCCATCAACAAGGACCCCGACGCCCCGATCTTCTCTGTGGCCGATCTGGGCGTGGTGGGCGACGTCCACAAGGTGCTGCCCAAGCTGATCGAGGCACTGCAACAGCGCTGAGCCTCGCGGACAACGAACCGTCCATCGGCCACATCCGTAATACTGATGTGATGCGTCCCTGGCAGAGGGGTCTCATGCTCGGTCTGCTGATCACGGCTTGCACGTCGTCGGTCACCGCGCCCAGCGCCGAGCCTTTCGCTCCGACTCCGACGATCGAGCCCGGTGAATCTGGAGCGTCTGCGCCCCCGCCGCCCGACCAGGCCCACGTCACGCTGACTGGGGCGTTGCCCGATGGGACCCGGTTCGATCTCGATCTGGGGCCAAACGACCCGGGGCAGGTCGAAGCCGTGTTCGCCACTCTCGTAGTGGAGATCGACGAACGCTCATCGGTCCTCTGGGGTGTCGCCCAACGACACGAGGAGATCGACGATGCCCCGGACACAGGGTGGCCGGAGGACGACGTGTACTACCTGTCCGCCGGCGAATGGTTGTTCCGATTCAGTATCGACGACGATCTGGTTTCCCGGCTCGGCGACTCGTACCAGGCCGTCGTCGAGCAGGGGATCTGGGGGCGAAGCGCCCTTGGCTACCCGGTCCTCTTCGTCACCGCCCCGTTTCGCTGGGCTGAGGAGGAGGAGACTTCTCGCCACACCCAGGTGTTGTGGCACGACTTCGTGGTGCGGCGCGGGTGTGGGTCGCTCGCCCTCGAGTGCAGCGAGAGCCGGCTCGCTCAGTTCATCCCGATCCCCAGGGTGGAAAGACCACTGCGCCGACTCCCTGCCGACAGTCGATTGATCGAGGCTCAGGCACCACTGCCGGAGTGGTTCCGTCGCGTTGGCACCAGCGAGTCATTCCCCAGATAGGGCCGATACTCGTGGATCCGCCGCCGACCGTGTGCTAAGACCGAGGAGATTCCTGCCGGAGCTGGATCATGGCCCGCCCACCCCGACACCGCTGGTCACAGCAAACTCAGTCCGGGTCGTAGCATGTGACCGACCCGCCAGGAGACACTCATGTCGAAACAACCCGTGATCGATCTGGTCGAGCTGGGCTTCCCGTGGGAAGGTCTCGATCCGTTCATCTTCACCGTTCACCATGTCGACGCCTATCCGGCAGGGAACGAGAGCCTTGGCCCGACCGACTCGCTCTCAGGTCGGCAAGTCGGCGCAGACTTCTCCTATCTGAACGGGTGGAGCATGTACCACGGCGACGTGGTGCCTGGGTTCCCACAGCATCCGCACCGCGGATTCGAGACGGTGACCGTCGTCCGGCGGGGATATGTGGATCACTCCGACTCTCTGGGAGCGACAGCCCGTTACGGCGAAGGCGATGTGCAGTGGCTGACGACCGGCACCGGCATCATGCATGCCGAGATGTTCCCCTTGATAAACCCCGAAGGGCCGAATCCGTTGGAACTGTTCCAGATTTGGCTGAACCTGCCTCCGAAATCGAAGCTGGTCCCTGCGTACTTCGGGATGCTGTGGGGTGAGGACATACCCACCATCTCTCCTGCACCGGGGGTTGGGGTCGACGTGATAGCAGGCGCCATCGATGACAACCGGCCGCCGTCTCCGCCTCCCGATTCGTGGGCTGCCCGATCCGATTCACATCTCGCCATCTGGCTGATCAGACTTGCACCGGGTGCGCGGTGGCAACTCCCTCTGGCACCATCCGCCGTCAACCGGATGCTTCATTGCTTCGAGGGAGATGACGTGCGCATCGGCCCGGCCAGGATCGGCGCAAGAGTCGGAGCCAGACTCGAGCCTGACACCGGGACGACGATCGAGAACCGTGGTGGTCCGGCGGAAATGCTCCTCCTCCAGGGGCGGCCGATTGGAGCACCCGTGTTCCAACTGGGTCCATTTGTGATGAACTCGGCCGAGGAGCTCCAGACAGCAGTCTCCGATTATCACCGCACCCAGTTCGGGGGCTGGCCATGGTCACGTCGTGACCCGGTCCACGATCGCACCGAGGGTCGATTCGCGATACACGCCAACGGCAAGGTCGAACAGCGGGACTTGCTTCCCGCGGGCTGATGGCCGGCTACAGCGGAAAGCCCCTGCCGCAGAAGCTCGGGATCAAGGACGGCATGACGGTCGGGATCCTCAACATCCCGAATTACTTCACTTTCGACTTGGGGGATCTGCCTCCGGACGTGGTCGTGCACAGGACCGAGCGACCTGCTGACATCTTCATCGTCTTCGCCGACCGGGCCGATGAGGCCGAACGAGGGTTTCAACGCGCGATGACCCTGGTGCCTGCAGACGGCGCGATCTGGGCTTTCTGGCCAAAGAAGAGCTCCGGGGTCGAGACCGATCTCACCGAAAACCTATTGCGCGATCTCTTTCTCCCAACCGGGATGGTGGACAACAAAGTGATCGCGGTCGACGACACCTGGTCCGGGCTGCGCTTCGTGGTCCGGCGGGAGAACCGGGCCAGCTGGGGCCACGGAACCTAGCCTTCGCCTCATGCCCATCGATCCGGTCTACAAAACCCCACACGGCTTGACCCAGGAGCTTCGAGATCTGCTGATGACTCAAGGCAACGCGGTCCTGGCCACCATCAACGACGACGGCTCACCACACCTGACCGAGCTGCTGTTCCTCCTCGATGAGGCGGACCGCGTGCTGCTCCCGTCACCTCACTCGACACGCAAGGTTAGGAACGTCAAGGCTCGCCCGGTGGCGACCGTTTTCTTCTATGAGCAACCGGGGTGGGTCTCATGCACGGGAAACGTCGAGGTCCTCGAAGGTGCGGAGGCTGCGGCAGCCAATCAGAGAAATCGTGATCGCCTTCTGACTCCGGAAGGTCATCAGACGATGGGCCGGCTCCTGGCGGCTCATGAGGACAACACCATCGTCGTCACGCCCACCAAATGGCTCTCGTGGAACTCCAACGCGGTCATCCCGGCCATCACCGCGCTCGGCGGGGACGTCGAAGCTCATCCGCCACACACCTGGTTCAAGGATTTGACCGTCCCACCTCGGTAACCGAATAGCGCCGTGCGTTGAAGTCAGCCATCGATTGTGTCGGTGAGCTGTCTCAGAAGGTGAAACGGTGAGGCAACAAGTCGTCGAGGGTGTGCTCCCTCACCTCTGAGGACTCACCAGCGGCGACGAAGACGTTCTCCACCCCGAACTCCGCCATGATCTGACGGCAACGGCCGCACGGGTAGGCACCTTCCACGTCGGTGGCATCGATGCAGGCGACAGCGAGAGTGTCGATCTTCCTGACTCCGGCCGCAACTGCCGTGTGGATCGCCGTTGCTTCGCCACAGTTCGAGGAGGGATAGGCAGCGTTCTCGACGTTGGCTCCGGTGAAGACCTCCCCATTCTCGGCGACCACCGCGGCACCAACCCGGAATTTGGAGTACGGCGAGTACGAATTGGTTGCAGCGGCACGTGCCGCTGCCACGAGCTGATCGCGATTCAAGACTCCTCCAGGAGGTCGGCCACAAACCCGTCCGGGTCGAAGGGAACGAGATCATCGATCCCCTCGCCCAACCCAACGAACTTTATCGGCACCCCGAGCTGGCGCTCCACCGCGATCACGATGCCCCCTTTCGCCGTACCGTCCAACTTGGTCAGGACGATCCCGCTCACCGGGACGGCGGCAGTGAACTCACGCACCTGGATGACACCGTTCTGGCCGGCGGTGGCGTCCAGGACCAGCAGCACCTCGTCCACCGCGCCCCGACCACCTGAGGCAACGCGATGGATCTTTCCCAACTCCGCCATCAAGTTCTTCTTGCCGTGCAGACGTCCCGCGGTGTCAACGATCACGACGTCGGCTCCCCTGGCCCGACCCGACTCCACGGCATCGAAGGCGACAGAGGCCGGGTCACCGCCCTCCTGGCCGGATACGACGGGCACCCCGAGCCGATCACCCCAAGTCTCCAACTGGGCTGCGGCTCCAGCCCGGAATGTGTCGCCAGCGGCGAGCAGCACCGACTTGTGATTCCGACCAAGCAGCGCGGCCAGCTTGGCGATTGAAGTCGTCTTACCGGTGCCGTTTACGCCCACCACCAGGATCACGGCTGGTGAGCCAACCAGATGCAATGCTCGGTCTTTCTCGCCGAATTCGGCGCGCAGCCGGCGGGTGAGCGCTTGGCGGGCCTCGGACGCGGTTTCCGGATGTGAAGCGCGCACGCCGGCGACCACCGCGGTAGTTGCCTCCACCCCAACGTCTGCGGCGAGCAGCGCCTCCTCGAGCCCCTTCCATGTGTCCTCGTCGAGCCCACTGCCCCATGCCCGCCGCAGGCCGGCGCCCAACGCCGCTGTGGCTCGGCTGATCTTGGGAGACGGGCGATCGGGCCCCGGCTGGCCTGGAGAGGTTCGCTCAGGGGACCGACGACGGACCAGCAGCACCAGCCCGATGGCCACCAGAATCCCCAGGACGACGACGATGGCCAGGACGAACGGAGTGTCCAAGTGCGCGCCCTACCCGACGCTAGACGTTGACGCCGACACCGGTCATGTCCTTGCGGACCACCTGTGACGAACCGCCCGGCTCCATGGTGACACCATAGAGAACGTCGGCGGCCTCCATCGTTTGCTGTTGATGGGTCACTATCAGCAGTTGGGCCCGGTGCCGGAACTCATCGACAAGACGCAGGAATCGCCGAAGATTGGCGTCGTCGAGGGCTGCTTCGACCTCGTCGAGCACATAGAAGGGGCTAGGCCGGGCCTCGAAGATGGAGAACAGGAAGGCCAATGCGGCCAGACTCCGTTCACCTCCGGAGAGCAGGGTCAGCTGGCTCACCTTCTTCCCCAGCGGCTGAGCCTCGATCACCAACCCGGAGTGGGGGTCGTCGGGATCGGTGAGCCGAACTCGTCCTCGCCCGCCGGGGAACAGGATCGAGAAGTAACGCTGGTAGGCCGCGGCCACCTCGGTGAAAGCCTCCTGGAAGCGCTGCTCGATCTCCTCCTCGAGGGCAGTGATCACCTTCTTCAGCTCGGAGCGAGACGATTCCACATCGGCCAGCTGATCTGCGAGGAACGTGTGTCGCTGATCCAGCTCGGCGTATTCGGCTGCGGCCAGGGGGTTGATAGGGCCGAGACGTCTGAGCCGCGCCTCTTTCTCCGCGAGAATCTGGTCTAGGCCTGCGTCCTGTGGATAGTCGGGGCGGGGGGCGCCGACGGCCGCTTCGGCTTCGGCGTCGGCGTCCCGGCGGACTCCCTCGAGCACACTCTTCCGCATCAAACGCAGCTCGGTGAGGCGGATCTGAAGCTCGCCGACCTGTTCCCGTGCCTTGCTCACCGATCCACGTTTTGCCTCCAGCTCGAGACGCACCCTGCTCAGCTCGTCGCTGGTCGCCGTATTCGCCTGACGCAACCCTGCCTGACGGTCACGCAATGTGATCAACCTCGTTTGCAGGATCTCCACTGCCCTTCGGGCGTAGTCCTCGACCGCCTCGAGATGCCCGGGATCGGTGTATGGCGTATGCGCTTCATCTACTCGCGCCAGCTCGCTCTCGATCCGTACCGACCGCTCATCGAGGAGCCGGCGACGCTCGGTGATGCCGCGCAGGACCGAGGCAGAGTCCTGCCAATCTGAGCGGGCCAGCTCCCGGTCGGCGGCGATCTGGATTCGTTTCGACTCGAGCTCCTCCCACATCGCCATTCTTTCCGCCTCTTCCCCTTCGAGGGCTTGAAGTCGGAGGGTCAGGTCGGACGCCCGCCGACCCCTCACGGCCTCGCCCTCGCTGAGTGCCGCAACTCGCTGGCGTAGTCGGTGTTGTTCGCTTTCCAGGACATCGACCGACTGCTGCATCCTCCGCATCGCCTCGGTCTTGCCGGCCAGGCCGACCTCAGCCGATTCCAACTGCTCCAGCGCCAGTCTCTCGAGGTCACGGCTCTTCTCAAAGTCTCGCTTGGCGGCAGTGTGGATCGAGGTGGCGCGGGACAACTCTGTCCGGGCCTGCTCGGCAGCCACCTCCGACGCCTCGAGCATCGCGGGGCCGGCGCCGTCTGGATGCGCCATGTGAATGCCGTCCACCGAGATCAGATCGCCTTCGGGCGTGACGGCCCGCAGCGCGGGGTGACGAGCCACGAGGGCCCAGGCTGTGGTCCAACCCTCGACGAGCAGCACGTCACCGAGCAGTCGACTGGCCAGCCCACGGTCAGCTCTCGTGCCGAGTCGATCCACCAATGCCTCGACACCGGCAGTGGCTGCCACCGTCGATGCGGGGGCTGACCTTGGGCCCGATGCGGCGACCACGGGGACTCCACCACGACCCTCACCTTTGACCGCGGCGACCGCCTGCTGGAGCGACTCCACACCTTCGAACGCGACTGCATCCACCCAGCGACCAAGCGCCGCTTCCACCGCCTTGACCAGACCGGCAGGGATGTCGAGCCGGGAGACGAGGCTGCCCAAGGCCCCTTCGGCACTCTCGACACTTCGACGTGACTCCAGGTCGAAGCGACCGGTCAGGGCCGACTCAACCGCTTCCACACGCGCCTCGCTGCCTGCCACCACGAGCTTGGCCTCGTTGAGGGCAGTCTCCGCTTGGGACCACCTCTCCTGATCGACCTCACGCTGTCTGGTTGCTTTCTGATAGGCGACCTGCAGATCGGACAAGGTCTCGTCAACCGCCCGGACCTCGTCGTTCATCCGGGCGATCTCGGCGGCCTCGTCGCCTAGTTGTGAAGCGACCACCTCCATACGTCGCTCGACCGCCTGGATCTCGCGCTCGTCTCTGAGCCCCGCAGCCTCGAGTACGGACAGCTCGCCGCGCACGGCCGCCAGTGCCCCCTCAGGAGAGAGGGCGGTCTGAGTCGCGATGGCACGCTCTTCGTCCTCCAACTCCCTGAAGCGGATCTCCCGGGTCTCGGTGGCGGTGGTGGCCTCCAACTCGGCGGTGGCAACACCGGCCATCTCGTGACGGACGTCGCTCAGCTCGGCTTCGAGATCGACCCGCCGCTCGGTGCTCGCCTGTCGTCGGCCGGTGAAAGCCCGTCCCCGCTCGTGGGCCACCGATCCCAAACGGCGGAGCCTCTCGATCGTGGTCTCGAGTCGTGCCGCGGCTCCCGTGTCCCGATCCAGGTCGGAGCCAAGCGCCGACGCCTTCGCAGTGAGGTCCTCGAGCGTGGTGGTCAACCGACCCACGGTCGACTCGTCTTCGGCGATCGTTGACACCAACTGCTCCAACGTCACATGACCTGTGGCTATCTCGGTGTCGTAAGCATCGAGCTCGACCCCGGCCAGATAGAGACTGAGCGCCTTGACCTCGGCTTTCAGCCCGTCATACATCTCCGCGGCCCGAGCCTGGCGGCGCAAAGGGCGCAACTGGCGCTGAATCTCCCCGAGGAGATCCTGGAGCCGAAGCACGTCCTCGTCGGTCCTCTCCAACCTGCGCTCTGCCCTCTCCTTGCGACGGCGGTGCTTCAGTATCCCGGCTGCCTCTTCCACTACGGCACGATGGTCTTCGGGAGAGGCACTGAGCACTCCGTCGACCTGGCCCTGGCCGATGATCACGTGTTGATGCCGGCCAACACCCGAATCGCTGAGCAGGTCTTGGATGTCGAGCAAGCGGCATCCGACACCGTTGATCTCGTAGTCACTGGAGCCGTCTCGAAACAGCCGCCGGGTCAGGGACACCTCGTCGAGGTCGAGGGGGAGCATCCGCTCCCGGTTGTCGATGGTGAGGGTGGCCTCGGCCCGGTTGAGAGAGGGCCGGGTAGCGGTCCCGGCAAACACCACATCTTCCATCTTCCCGGTGCGGAGAGCCTTGGTCGACTGCGAGCCCATAACCCATGACAGGGCATCGACCAGATTGGACTTGCCCGACCCGTTGGGGCCTACGATCACAGTCACCCCGGACCGGAGCTCGAGCCTCGTCCGATCTGCGAACGACTTGAATCCAACCAGTTTCAATGACTTCAGATACACAGTGAATTCCTGGGAAATGACACGTCTGTGATTATCGGTTCAGGCTAACAGCGGGCGGTCCGTCAGTTGCTCTTCACAGGATTGGGGTGGATGAAGAAGTCGCGCAATGTCGTGTCCGGGGCGACGATCTCCGACTCGACCCCCACCACAACCGCCATCGCCGGGCCACTCCAGAGCCAGGTGATGAGACGATCGACGTTGTCGGCCTCCCCCTGGGCGAAGACCTCGACCCTGCCGTCAACGAGATTTCTCACCCATCCAACCAAGCCCAAGGACCGAGCCACCTGACGACAGCTCTGCCGGTAGCCAACCTGCTGCACCTGGCCGATGACGTGAGCGTGCAACGCCCTCTCGGTCATGGGCTGAGAGCCTGGCAATGGGGGCAGAAATGGCTGGAGCGCGACCGGATCACGACCCGCTCGATCGGAGCCCCACACTCGAGACATGGCAGCTCGTCTCGCCCGTACACCACGAGACGATCGAGGTTCTCCCCGGCCCGTCCATCCGGAAGCAGGTAAGCCAGGTCGTCGAGGCTCGTCCCTCCGTTGTCTATCGCCGTGTCGAGAACCGTGCGAATCGCCCTCAGGAGCCTCTCGATCTCTTCGACCGTGAGATCCTCTCCTCGTCGCATCGGGTGGATCCCGGCGATGTGAAGCGCCTCATCTGCGTAGATATTGCCCAGCCCGGCTACCACCACCTGGTCGAGCAGCAGAGCTTTGATCGGAGCCTTCCTCGTCGAGAGGGCGGAGTGGAGAGCCGCGGGCGACAGGGCCTCCAGCCAGGCATCGGGCCCGAGCCGGGACAGCCCTGAGCCCTCCAACTCCTCGTCGTCGAACACCGCCACGAAGCCAAAGGTCCGGGGATCGACGAATCGCACCTCCCTCCCGTTGTCGATCAGGGCGCGGAAATGGGTGTGAGCCGGTTCCGGCTCGAGCGGGTCACCGACCGTGAATCTCCCGGACATCCCGAGGTGGGCCACCAGGGTCTGCCCATCGTCGAGCACGCCGGCCAGAAACTTGCCTTTACGGCCAATCCCGACGACCGCTCGTCCCTGAAGCCGCTCATCCAACTCCCCAGAACTGCGGTTGTAACGGGCAGTCCGGGCATGCGTGGTGCGCACCACATCGAGAGAGTGGCCGGCCATCGCATCATCCAGATGGCGTCGAGTGATTTCAACTTCGGGCAGTTCGGGCACCTGCTGCTCCACACCGAGGGTGGGTTACCGTACCCGCGCTCATGGAGATAACTCCGCGGCTGGTTGGCGAGGTGTTGAGCCTGGGAACGACCATTCTCGGCCGGGTATGGCGCAGGCTGATCCCACCCGCCTTCGGTGCTTTCGTGGTGCTGGGCGGTCTCACCATCGTCACCTTCGCCGTTACCGGCGCCGATGACTTCGTCCGGCTGATTCTCAACGATCCTCACGCCCTCGACAACCTCACCGACGAAGAGCTGTTCGTGCCGGGCGTCAAGCTGGTTCAGGCCACTTCGATAGCGGTGGCCTTGCAGCTTCTGGCGACCGGATTCGTAAATCTGGCCGTGCATCGGATCGTCGCCGCCGAGATCGGCGGAACACCGGTCGGCCCTGGTGAAGCGTCCATCTACGCGGTGAGAAGACTCGGTGTGCTCGCAGCGGCAGGCTTTATGGCCATCGTCTCCATCTTCTTGGGTTTGGCGGCCCTGGTCATCCCGGGCATCTGGTTGGCAGGGCAGTTCACGATGGTGTCACCCGTCATCGCCTTTGAGGACGTCGGGCCATTGGGCGCGATCCGGCGAAGCTTCTCTCTGGTGAAGGGCCGTTGGTGGCAGACGATCGGGTTCCTGGTGCTGGTGGGCCTGCTTGGGTCGATCGCCGCCCAACTCGTCCAACTGATCGCCCTCCCGGCCCTCGCCACGGAAGATGTTGGCCTGGGAAGCGGCTTGGGATTTGTCCTCTTGATTGTGGTTCAGGGTCTCGTCGTCGCCGCGATCGCCGTCATGACCACCGTCTGGTACCTCGATCTGAGGGCACGCAAGGAGAGTCTGCTCACGACGAACCTGATCTGAGGGCTTCGATCGCCTTCTCGGCGGCGCCTTGCTCGGCCTCTCTCTTGGAGCGTCCCGAACCCTCCCCGAGGTGAACCCCGTCGACAGACACTCGTGCGACGAAGATGCGGGCATGGTCAGGCCCTGAACCGTCCGTCACGTAGACCGGTAGCCGGCCATCCTTCGCCAGCACCTCCTGGAGCCGCGTCTTGTAGTCCTTGAGCCCTGGTTGACGTGCCCGTTCATCTACCCGGTTGCCCCACAGCCGCAGCACGACCAGGCTGGCGGCGTCGAGACCCCCATCGAGGTACACCGCGCCGATGACTGCTTCGACCGTGTCGGCAAGGATCGAATCCTTGTCACGACCACCGGTGCGCTCCTCGGCCACCGTCAACTCGACATGGTGACCAAGGCTCATGCTCCGTGCCACATCGGCAAGAGCCGGCCGGCTCACCACCGCGGCGCGGACCTTGGCCAGCTTCCCCTCGGCGAGATCGGGATAGTTGGCATAGAGATAGTCGGTGACAACCAACTGGAGCACTGCGTCACCCAGGAACTCCAAACGCTCGTTGTTGGCTCGATTCGAGTTGTCGCTGCTGACAGATCGATGGGTCAGGGCGAGCTCCAGGAGTGCCGGGCTCTGAAAGGCATAGGCGATCTCGCCCTCGAGCGACATCACGAAGCAAGCCGGCTCGCCACCCGGCCGGGGAGATCGCGTTCTGCACCGTCACGAGCCATTCTCAAGGCATTGCCGATGGCGACTCGACTCGACGCGCCGTGAGAGATCACCACCACGGCTTTGGTGCCGAGCAGTTGGGCTCCACCGTATGTCTCGTAGTCGAGCCTCTCCCTCACGTCGTCGATAGCGGCGAGCGCCACCTTCCGCACCTCGGAGTCGAGCTTGTTGAGCTCGTCCACGGTGTAGCCCAGGACCACCTGGGCCGCACCTTCCATCGTCTTCAAGAAGATGTTCCCGGTGAACCCATCGGTGACGATCACGTCGGCCTTGTCGGTGGCCACATCGCGCCCCTCGAGGTTTCCCACAAAGCGGATCGGTGCGGCTTCCAGCAGGTCGTATGCGGCGCGCTCGAGATCGCGCCCTTTGCCTTTCTCCTCGCCGATCGAGAGCAGGCCGACACGGGGATCGATCGCTCCAAGCAGGACTTCGGCAGCCACCGACCCCATCACGGCGAACTGCACGATCTGATCAGGTTTCACGTCGGGATTCGCCCCCGAATCGAGAACGAGAGTGGGGCTTCCCGGTGTCGGGAAGATCGAGGCAATCGAGGGGCGCGAGACGCCCTTGATCCGGCCGATGAGGATCGCCGAAGCAGCCATCGCCGCACCTGTGGAACCGGCGGAGACCATGCCGTCGGCCGCTTGCTCGGCCACCAGCTTGGCCGCAACCGTTATCGACGCCCCCGGCTTCTCGCGGAGGGCGCGAGCCGGGTCCTCGCCCATCTCTATGACATCGGGAGCATCAACGATTGGAAGACGCCGGTCGTGATTCGCCAGCTCGGCTTGGAGGACTTCGTAATCGCCGACCAGAACCACATCCACGCCTTGGCGCGCAGCTTCCACCGCTCCGGCGACCGTCTCGGTAGGGGCGTTGTCGCCCCCCATCGCGTCGAGGGCGATGCGCACCAAGACTCAGCGGGCCTCGATTACCTCGCGGCCCCCGTACGTGCCGCACTCGCGGCAGGCACGATGTGGCAGCTTTGGCTTGCCGCACTGCTCACAGGCGACTGCGCTGGGGCGGGAGACCTTCCAGGCGGCCTTTCGCTGCCGGGTCCGCGAACGCGACATTTTCTTCTTGGGCACCGCCATTGGTGCTCTCCTTGGTCAGGTATCGAATAGGTCTTTCAGGACGGCGAAGGGTGAGTCAGGGTCCTCTCCGTGGCCGCCGCAGGAACCGCTATTCAAGTCGGTTCCGCAGGTTGGACAAAGTCCCAGGCAATCATCCTTGCACAAGGTGACCGCCGGGAGGGCCAGGGCGAGCTCGTCCTGGGCCGGGCCCGAGATGTCGACCTGGTGATCGACGATGGCGTAGCCGTCCTCATCGGGCACCTGCCGAAAATACTGCTCGGCATCGACGGTCACAGTCTCCTCCCACTCGGTGAGGCACCGGATGCACTCGAGACGGGCGATCGCCGATACGGTGAACTCGGCCTTCACCGCATCGATCATTCCGAGCACCCGACCCGCAACATCCATGGGGCCGTCAACGGTGGTATCCCCGAGGCGAAGGCTCACCGACCGGCTCCCGGCAAACGGTCGCACTTTGCCCGGCGATCCGATCAGGTCGCCGACCTGAACCAGCAGCGAGGTCATCTCAGATCGGGACCTCGGGCGGTTTGGGGCGGGCCTGATGAAGCTCGTCACGAGCGGTCTGGATCTGTTCCACGACCTCGTTGAGAATGACCTCGACCCGTTGCAGCTTCTTCTCGATCTCATCCTCGGTCTCGAGCCGCAACAACCGGGCCTCGCCTTCGGCTCGTCTCACCAGGATGTTTGCCTCTTCCACCGCCTCGGCGACGATGCTCGAGTCCGACACCAGCTCGTCGGCCTCTTTGCGGGCACTACTGATCAAGTCCCGGGCCTTTTCGTTGGTTCGAGCGATGAACGCCTCCCGCTCACGAACCATCCATCTCGCCGCTCGAAGCTCGTCGGGCAGATCCGCCCGTATCTTCTCCAACATTCCAAGGAACATCTCACGATCGACCATCGCGTTGCTCGAGAGAGGGACGTTCTTCGCCTCGTGGAGATGGACGATCAGGTCATCGACCATGTCCTGCAGGTCGCTCAGATCGGCGCGCGGCTCGTGCTCGTCGTGCCCGACTTCCGTCTGCTCGGGACTCTCGTTTTCCTGGGTCACTGCAACCGCTCCTCGAGGGCTTTCTCGACGACACTTGGTACCATGCCCGTGATCGAACCGCCCAGCCGGGCTACCTCTTTGACCAGGGACGAGGAGATGAAGCTCCAGTCCGACTTGGTCGCCATGAAGACGGTCTCCATCCCGCTGAGGTGCCGGTTCATCTGTGCCATCTGCATCTCGTACTCATAATCGTCGACGGTGCGCAGCCCTTTGACGATCAGGTCGGCACCGACCTCAGCCGCATACTCGACCAGCATCCCCGAAAACGAGCCGATCCTGGCCCGATCCCCGAACAGCTCCTTGAGCAGCGAGACTCTCTCCTCGGTTGAGAGGAGGGAGGACTTCGTGGGGTTGTCGACAACGGCCACAACGACCTCCTCGAAGGCCGAAATCGCCCGCTCGATGACATCTACATGCCCGTTGGTCGGAGGGTCAAAGCTCCCCGGGCACAGTGCGGTGGTCATGTGACACCTGCTTCCTTCTCGTACCTGACGATTCTGGTATCCCCGTAGCGTCTATCGGTGGCAACCCGCCATGTTTCCGGTGACACCGGGACCGGGTCCTTGTGTCTTCGGGAGAGAATCACCTCGGCGTGTGAGCCGAGCAGTGGGTCCAGGGCGACCAGATCGTCCGCAAGTTCCGTCGACGGCATCGCCCAGGGCGGATCAACGAAGACGAGATCGAACCTCGTGGCGGACCTGGCCAGGAAGTCCCTCACCTTGGAGGTGACCACCGTTCCCCCCAGGCCAACCGCGGCGATGTTCTCACGCAGGGCGGACAGAGCCCGATGACCATTCTCGACAAAAGTGACACTGGCTGCTCCCCGGGAGAGGGCCTCGAGCCCATAGGAGCCGGATCCTGCGTACAGGTCCAGCACCGACGCGTCGGCCACTGCCGTCCCGATCATGGAGAAGACTGCCTCGCGTACCCGATCGGTGGCGGGGCGGGTCTCCGGGGTGTCCGGTGCGACGAGACGACGCCCTTTGGCCTCACCGGTGATGATCCTCATCGGTCAGCTCTTGAAAAGCCACTCGACCGACTCACCGAGCATTGCCCGGATCTCCTCGGCCAGCTCCGGATGCTCCTTCAACTCCGGATCACGATCAACGAGGGCAAAGGCGTCCCTTCTGGCGGCGACCAGGAGCTCGAAGTCTCTGATGACGTCGGCCAGCTTGAGGTCCGCCATCCCCGACTGCCGGGCCCCGAATACGGTCCCCTGGCCCCTGATTCTCAGGTCGTCCTGGGCGAGCCGGAAGCCGTCAGTCGTGGCTGCCACCGCTGCCAGACGCTCCTCGCTTTCCGCAGTCGTGGGATCGGCGATGAGGAGGCAGATACCTTGGGACCGCCCCCTTCCCACCCGTCCTCGAAGCTGGTGAAGCTGGCTGATACCGAAGCGATCGGCATCTTCGATCACCATCACGGTCGCATTGGGGACGTCGATGCCGACCTCGATGACGGTGGTCGAGACCAGGACGTCGATGGCTCCCCCGCGAAAGTCGGCCATCACGGCCTCCTTGTCCGCCGGCCGGAGTTGGCCGTGGATGAGGCCGACACGGAGGTCGGGCATGAGAGTCGCCAGCCGTACCTGCTCGGCAGTGGCAGATGCCGCTTCGATCTTGGGGCTGTCTTCGACCAGAGGGCAAACCACGAACGCTTGCCGCCCGGCGGCGACCTCTTCCTGGATCGTCTTCCAGGCCAGGTTCTCCTCCAGGCGAGACAGGACCCTGGTCTCGACCGGTGCCCGTCCCGGTGGCATCTCGTCGATGATGGACACGTCGAGATCGCCATACAGGGTCATCGACAGGGTCCTTGGTATCGGTGTCGCGGTCATGATCAGGAGATCGGGATCGATCGATTGAGATTTCTCCTTCAACAACACCCGCTGGGCCACGCCAAACCGATGCTGCTCGTCGACGACTGCCAACCCGAGGTTGTGGAAGCGCACCCCTTCCTGAATCAAGGCATGGGTCCCCACCAATATGTCTATCTGACCGGATGCGACGTCATCGAGCAGCGCCTTGCGAGAGATGTCGGGCCGGTAGTTGGCGCTGGCGGTGGAGCCGGTGAGGATCCCGATGTGCACCGTGGGGGCATCCGCTGCGAACAGGCTGTCCATGCCCAATTCGCTGGCCGCCACAAAAGGCTCCGGTGAGAGCCCTGCCTGAGCCAAAAGCCCGGTGACGCTCGAGAAATGCTGGTCGGCCAGCACTTCGGTCGGGGCCATTATCGCCCCCTGCCAGCCACCCTCCACTCCGTTGAGAAGGGTGGCTACGGCGACGACGGTCTTGCCCGAGCCGACCTCCCCCTGGAGGAGACGATGCATGGGGTGACCCTCGCGCAGATCGGATTCGATCTCCTCGAGAACCCGTCTCTGGGCGTCGGTGAGCCGGTAAGGGAGCCTGTCGACGAACCGTCCCGCCAGCTCTCCTGTTGGTGTGTGGGCAAACCCGGTGGCTTCTTCGATTTGACGCCGTTTACGAAGGGCCAGCGAAAGCTCGAGTCGCAGGAATTCGTCGTACACCAGACGTTGTCTGGCGGGCCCGCTCTCCTCGATCGTCTCCGGGAAGTGAATCGCGTAGAACGCCTGATCTCGGGTCATGAGGCCGTTGGCAGCGAGGATCGGATCGGGAATCGGATCGGAAATCGGCCTGGCCCGTTTCAAGGCGTTGTGCATTGCACGCAGGAACTTGCCAGTCTTGACCTCGCCCACCTGGGGATAGATGGGCACGATCCGGCCGGTGACGAGCGCCTCACCTTCGCCGTCGAGGACCTCGACGTCGGGGTTCGACATCTGGAGCTTTCCCCTGAAAGACTCGACAGCCCCAGAAAACGCCGCCTGAGTTCCCGGCGGAAGCGTCTTCTCCCGGAAAGACTGGTTGAACCAAACGATCTTCAGCGAGGCGGTCTCGTCGGAGATCAAGGCTTCCGTCATGACGAGCTTGGGTTTGGGCCGGCGACTGGCGATCCTCTTGACCTCGGCGATGATCGTCACCTCGGCGCCCACCGCGACATCGGCCAGTGGCGGCTTGTCGGACCGATCGAGATAGGTCCTGGGGACATGATGGAGCAGGTCGGCGACTGTGTCGATCCCTGCTTTGGCCAGGAGGGCGGCCCGCTTGGGGCCGAGAGACTTGATCTCCGAGACCGGGATGGAGGCCAATCGGCTCAGCGTGGCCACAGTCGCTCACAGAAGTGGGGTTTTTCCACCCGGCAACGGTACAAGCAGTTCGAGATCCCTTCACGGGATCGATCATTCCAGGCACGACGAGCTGGGTGGGCCTTGGCCCAAACCCCGGCTATCCTTCGGCGGTCGAACCGGGCCGTAGGTCCGTCTCGACGTTCCCGGCCATTCCAGGAGTCTTTCCAGATGTCTTATCGCTGCGAGATCTGCGGCAAGGAGCCCAGCTACGGCAAGACCGTCAGCTTCTCCCACAAGCGCAACAACCGACGCTGGCTCCCCAACATCCAACGGGTGAGGGTCCGCCACGGCTCGAACACCCGACGCGCCCGGGTCTGCACCTCGTGCATCCGCGCCGGCAAGGTGGAGAAAGCCTGAGCATGCTCCAAGGCGTGGTCAAGACCTATGACCCGGTGACCGGCGCCGGGATCATCGTCCGTGACGACGACCGCTCCGAAGTATTTCTTCGACCCGGCTCGCTCAAAGGCTCCATATTCCGCACCTTGAGACAGGGTCAACGCCTGGTATTCGACACCGTGGAAGAAGACGGCAACGTGTTCGTCACCTCGCTCGGCGTCGGCCAGGATGGCTACTGAGGCCCCCACCACTACGGCTGTTGTCTCACCGGGTCATATCGTCGAACCGACCCTGATCACCCAACGCTCCGGATCGGGCAGCACCTGACATCCATACCTCTGGTACCGACAGCGGGTGTCAACAGCCAGCCGCGGCAACACGCTCACGGCCCGATTATGACGGCACCACCAGGTCCACGGCTAGTGCCGGAAGGGAGTTCCCAACGTGAGGAAGGCGGTAGGCACCACGCACCACGCGAAATGCATTCACTAGGGTCCGGCCGAACCGAGACCCTAAGGAGGCTCAGTTGGTCCAGGCCTATGTCCTGATCCAGACCGAGGTCGGCAAGGCCGCCCTGGTCGCAGAGGAAGTGCGTGAAATCCCCGGCGTCGACTCGGCTGACGACGTGACCGGTCCGTACGATGTCATCGTCAAGGCGACCAGCGAAGACGTCGACTCGCTCGGCAAGCTGGTCGTCGCCAAGATCCAAGCGATCGATGGCATCACGCGCACCCTGACCTGCCCGGTGGTACACCTCTGATCTGAGCAAGCACCGACTGAAGGACCGGCAACCTGCCTGTCCTATTTGTTAGCCCAGCTTGGATGCAATCGTCCCGGCGTTTCGCAGCGCCGTGCCGTCGCTGCCCGCGACCGAGAACACACGCGCGGGCTGAGCCCGGGCCTCGTCCAGCATGTCCTTGAACAGCTCCTCCCGGCTGATCGGCGGGTCGATCCAGAGATAGGCAGCCATCGATCCGGGAATGGTGTTCACCTCATTGACCACCACTTCTCCGCCACGTTCGAGATAGTCGATGCGGGCTATGCCCCTGAGGCCGGCCACCAGGGTCACCTGTTCAGACAGACGTCTGATCTGACTCTCGACCTCGGGGTCGAGAGTGGCGGGGAGCTCTCTGCCACCACTCATTTCGCCGCCCCAAGCCAGGTATTTCTGGTCGTAGGTGTATATGCCGTCATCGGCACGGGCCGGAGCCTCGACCGCCGACATCTCCCACTGGGGGTGGGTGCGAACCGCTACCTGGAGATCACGGCTTCCCGCAAGGAATGGCTCGACCACCGCACCCTGATCGAAGAAGTGGGAGCTCTTCTTGAGGGCGATGACAGTCTCCCAGTCATCGGCGATCTCGATGCCTATCGAGGATCCTCCGAACCGGGGCTTGGCGATGTAAGGCCCTTCGAAGGCCGGCTTTGGCTCCTCACCGGTGACAACCAAGGTGCGGGGCAGGGTGGGAAGACCGGCTGCTGCCATCACCGCACCAAAGGCCAGCTTGTCCATCGCGATGGCAGAAGCCGCTTGACCAGGTCCCGAATAGCGAATGCCGGCAAGGTCGAACAACCCCTGGATCGTTCCGTCCTCGCCCGGGCCCCCATGGCAGGCGATGAGGATCGAGTCGATGTCCAGAGTCTTCTTCTTGAACATCAGTCCTCGGCCCGGAGACGCCAGGAAGCTCAGCTCCCGCGCCTTCGAGGGCACTCCCTCGGCAAAGTCGGCCGCCTCGAGACTGTTGTCGACCTCGAACCAGTCGCCCAGCTTCGACCAGTAGACGGCTACCGCCTCGGGCATGGCCCTGGCCACCTGAAGCCCGGTCAGGATCGAGATGTCGTGCTCGTCGGACGGCCCGCCGAAAATCACCGCTGGACTTGCCATACGCGCTCCTCAGGGATAGTGATCAGGAAGGTCGTTCTCGTAGAGAACGGAATCACCCGGGCCCAGATTCTGGCGGACCCAGTCGACCGCCTCTTGTCGAGACGCGACGACGGTAACGGATGCCTTGCCCGACCCGGAACCATCGAGCAGGGCGCGTCTGTTGGTTCGGCCGACGATCACCAGGTGGTCGACCAGCTCTGATGCCGTGACCGCCAGGGATCGGTTCTCATCGAACTGGATCGGGCCCAACTCGACCATCCCCGGGGTCACCATGGCGATCCGGCCCCCGGCGCCGACCATTACCAGCCGCCGCAGCGCAGATCGTGCTCCGGCCGGGTTCGAGTTGTAGGTGTCGTCGATGATGGAGAATCCCTTCTCCGATCGGGTTACGGTTTGGCGGTGCTCGGGCCGCGGCAGGTCGGAGATGCGCGAGATCATTCTGGATTGGTCCACGCCAAGGGCCAGGCCGATCCCAACGGCGACAGCGAGGTTCACCTCGAAGACGTCATCGGGCAATCGAGCGACCTCCACCCCGGCGATGTGCAGTGATCCATCTCTGACCGTGACGCGGGCCTCCCCCCCGGCACCGGAAACGGTGATCACTTCCATGTGCCGCTCCCGCTCGACGGCCAGGTCGGCCAGCAGCGGATGATCAACCGCGATCACCCCCACCTCGGCTCGGTCCAGGATCTCGGCCTTGGCCGACACGATTCGATCCTCCGTCCGGAATCGCTCCAGATGAACCGGTCCCAGGGCCACGATCGCCGCGACCTTCGGCGATATCCACGAACAGAGCTCGGCGATCTCGCCCGGCCCGTAGGTTCCCATCTCGGCAACGAACACCTCGGTGCCGGGGACGAGCTGCTCGTTGATGGCACGGGCCAGGCCCATTCGGTTGTTGAAGGATGCAGGGCTGGCCACGACGCGCCGGGAATCCGAGAGAAGGTGGGCGACATATTGCTTGGAGGTGGTCTTCCCGTACGAGCCGGTGATCGCCACCACTTCGACTCGAGACGACTTCAGTCTGGCCGCGGCCTGGTCCACCCAGCGTCCTCCCACCCGCTGCTCGACCGGCGCTAAGGCGACGAGCGCCAGGTCGAACCACCCGGGCAGCAGGAACAAGCCCAATGCCGCCAACGGTGCCGAATCGAGGAGTCCCGCGACCAGGTAGATGGTGATCACCAGTCCTCCCACAACCCCGGCCAGGCGGCGAAGACGCCCGGTCCAGGCAAGGGGCGAGGTGCGTCCTCGCAATCCGAGGCCAATCGGCCCGATCTGGACAAGGACTACCAGGAATGCGAACCACGGGCTCCAAACCGAACCGACGACACCGATCATTGCAATGGCGAACAGCATCGGGTTGACGACGCCGGTCATCCACCACCGCGCGGCGAACCTGGTCACCGCCGGTGCCAGGTAGTGCTCGCGCTGAGAAACCCGAAGCCAGCGCAGACCGGCCGGGACCGTTGCCAGGGCAGAGCAGGCAACGAGAGCCCAGGTCATGACTCGAGCGCCCTGGCCACGGCTAGCCCGAGCGCCGCCGGGGCTTCTGTCGGCACGAAATGGCCGACGTCGGGAAGCACCTGGAGCTCGGCTCTTCCGCCTGCTTCCCTGATCACCGCCAGCGCCCGCTCTGCCACCGCCGGCGGGACCTCTCGATCATCGCTCCCCCAAATGAGGGTCACCGGCGTGTCGAGCGCCCTCAGCTGCGACTCGTAGCTCTCATTGACCACTTTGACCAGGATGTCACGCAAGATCCCGCTGGCGGCGCGGTAGTCGGCCGATCCGCGGCTGCTCCTGATCGACTCCATGCGACGGTCGGAGAGAAGTCCGATCCGGTTCAGTGCCCGAGCCAGGCGAAAACTGACAGACGGGGCGCCCCCCGGGGTGATTCGAACCAAAGGAGCGCCGGTGAGGACCAGCGGTCCCAGACGTTGAGGGCTGGCCGCGGCGAGACACACCGCCACCCGACCACCAAAGGAATGCCCGACCACGACCGGTCGCGGCGCCATCTCGTCGAGGATAGGCTCGATCAACCGGGCATAACCCTCCGCCCCCAACACCTGGTCGGGCAACGGTGTTGCCCCAAATCCAGGAAGGTCTACCGCAAGAGCATCCATTCCGGCCAAAGCCTGCCGATAATCAGCACCACGGCGTCCCCAACCATGAAGGGCCAAGACACGGGGCGGGCCGTCGCCGATGGTCTCTGCGAACAGGGCGCCGTCAGCGAATGCGCGCAAAGCCACCTTTGAATCCTCGATCAATAAGGGAGAGATGCCGAGAATACAGTCGAATCACTCCGATTCAGTGATATGGAGAATCTGACACCTACAACGCATCAGGCGATGGCCCGGTTCCGGACCTCGCTGCTGCGACGCGCCTCGGCTGTCGCCTGGGTCGTCCTGATCATCATCGCCGCCCAGGCTGTCCGCAACCAGGTGTATGCCGATTCGGGGTTTTGGATTCCGATGACGGCCCTGTCGGCAATGCTGCTGGTGACCACCGCCACCCGTTGGAACCGGCTGATGGGGACGAGATTCGCTCCGTGGATCGCGATCGGCTGGTTGACGGGTCTCATCGTCGGCATCACCGGATTCGCCCTGGTCCCCGCCCTCAATGCAACGGCAACTCCGATCCTCTACGGGATCGCAGCCGTCTCCGGGCTGCTTCTCACCTGGTGGGCGCACGCCTTCATGACAGTTCTCATCGGAGTTGCGATCTCCTTCATCGCATTCAGCCTTGGTACTGCTCAGAGTGTTCAAGACGTGCTGGCGTTGGTCTTGACCGTCGCGGTGGTTTCGGCGGCGACGGCACTGGTGGGGATGGAGTTCGAGCGTGAGGCGGTCCGCTCCGCCGACAGAGAGAGCCAGATCGACCAGCAGCGGCTCGACTTCGAGAGACTGTATGCCGTCAGCGCAACCCTGGCTCGGGCCGAGTCACTCTCGGAGATCGTTCCCCACCTGGTGGGGACCATCTGCAAGTACCTGGACGCTCAGGTTGGAGTGGTGCTGCTCTACAACGCCTCCCGACACCGGCTCGAGGTGATGAGCCCAATCTGGGTCAACGGGTTCCCTCTCGACACCGAGCCGATAATGGTCGATGTCACCACCCCTGGAGTGGTCGCCCAAACCTACCGCGCCGGGATACCCATCTTCGTGCGGGAGGTGGACCAAGAGACCGATGCTCACGCCTTGCTCCGAGAGCTCGGCCTCAGTCAGGCACTGGTGGCCCCGCTCAAGGTCGAGAACCTCAGGGTCGGTGCGATCATCGTTGGCGACCCATATCAGGGCCATTTCAACGAGGACCAATTGGAACAACTCGGCTCGTTGGCCGCGCCGGCCGGCCTCGTGCTCTCCCAGATCGGGCGGTATGAGGCGCAAGCCGAGATGACCAAGAAGCTCGAAGAAGTGGCCAAGATGAAGACCGACTTCGTATCGACGGTGAGCCACGAGCTCCGCACTCCGCTCACTTCGATCATCGGCTCGCTGGACACGGTGAACCGACCCGAGTTGGCGCCGACCGAGGCCACCGCCGTTCAGCTGCTGGCGACAGCCCGAAGACAGGCGGGACGTCTTCAACGCCTCATAGACGACCTCTTGGTCGTGTCCCGGATCGACCGCGGGGCGATCCCGGTGCATTTGGAGGCGATACCGATCAAACAAGCCTTCGACGAGGTCAAACGGGTCGTTTCCATCGAGCCCACATTCACCATCGAGCCCGAGGACTTGGTGGTGGAAGCCGACCGTGACCACCTGAGCCGGATCCTCATCAACCTCGTGGAGAATGCCGCCAAATACGCCTCCAACAGCGCCGTCGAGCTCTACGCGTGGGAGCGCCCGTCGAAGGCGGTCCTCGCCGTCGTCGACCATGGCCCCGGCATCCCCGAATATGAAAAGGAGCGTGTCTTCGAGAGGTTCACTCAGATCGACCAATCCGACACCAGATCCAAGGGCGGGACCGGGCTCGGCCTGTCGATCGTGAAGAGCCTGGCAGAGGTGATGCATGGGGCAGTTCGGGTGGAGAGCACCGAGGGTGGAGGGGCAACCTTCGTCGTCGAGTTGCCGCTGGCCGCCGTGATGCACTCCGAACGCGTCAGTTAATCGCCTTCTTCGGTCCCGGCGGCGATGGCATGAAATCCACCGTCGACGTGGACCACCTCCCCGGTGGTCATCGGTGCCCAGTCACTCAACAGGACACACACCATTCGGGCAACGGGCTCGGGGTCGGTGTCATCCCACGGCAACGGCGCCCGTTCGCCCCACACCCGGTGGAAGGCGTCGAACCCGGGAATCGATTTCGCAGCCACCGTCTTCAACGGGCCTGCCGAGACTGCATTCACCCGGACCCCGTGCGCCCCGAGGTCCCGGGCGAGGTAGCGGGAGACGCTCTGCAGCGCAGACTTCGCCACACCCATCCAGTCGTACGCCGGCCAGGCCTGGGAGTTGTCGAAGTCGAGGGTGACCAACGAGCCACCGCCTGCTGCCTTCATCAAGGGGAGCAGCGCCACGGCCAAGGTCTTGTAGGAGAAGGCGGAGGTCATGAACGCCGTCTGCGCCGACTCGGGAGGCGTGTTCAGGAAGTTGCCGCCAAGGGCGTCTTCCGGGGCGAAGGCGATGGCGTGCAGGGCCCCATCGACCTTGCCCCACCGGTCGGTCAAGTCAGTGGCAAGGGCCGCGACCTGTTCTGGGTCGTTGATGTCAAGCTCCAGAACAGGACACGGATCGGGCAGTCGTTGAAGCGAGCGCTCTGTCAGCCGAAGGCCGCGCCCAAACCCGGTGGCAACGATCTCGGCACCCTCTTCCTGAGCGATCCGCGCCGCATGCCATGCAATCGAGTCGTCCGTGAGGATCCCGGTTATGAGCAGTTTCTTGTTTTCGAGCAGCATCGCCACCTCCTAACACTATTTGAGCGACAGACCACTAGAAGTTCCCACCAAAGGTGAGAATCCCCCGGATGCCGAGCCCCATCGTGAACAGCAGCAACAGCCCGTAGTAGAAGGTGGGGCGCTTACGGAACTGTGCCCGATAGATGTAGGCGAAGCTGAACGTCACTGCGATTAGGACACCGTAGAAGACATGCTGGTTACCCGGGGCGACTCCGCCGCCGGCGACGACCACTCCTGCGCCGACCTGGATCAGCAGCGCGGCCATGGCCAGTCCCACCGCGTAGTAAAACGACTTCGGCGCGCTCTGCCGGCGGCTCATCAGCACGCCCCACAGCCCGACGACTCCACTGATCCCGACCGCGGCGTAGCCCCAGATCGTGTGGAACTCGCTCACGAAATGAGCTTAGGGACCTATCTACCCCCGGCCCCCAATACCCACTAAAATGAAATCGAGGAGGCTGAGACATGTTTGAGGCGGTGGAATTCACAGAGGTACGTGGGAGCGAGGAACCCGAGCAGAGGATTCTCGGTGAGTTCCCCGATGAGCTGGCCGCCGTAGACGCCGCCAGGAGGGCCAAGATCGAGTTCGCCGAGTCGGACAACGACGTGTTTGCCTGGTGGGTGGTCCGTCAACCCGGTGCGCCGCTGGCCCAGTTCATCTCCGACTCGAAGAGCGAGAAGGAGTTCGTCCTCGACCTGACCACCGGTCAACTGATCGAAGTCTGAGCTCTCCAGGCGGCCATTGCTGCCCTCGGCCCTACTCCATCAGCAGATCGGAGTATTGGTTCCGGACCACCTTCTTGTCGAACTTGCCGGTTCCCGTCTTCGGGATCTCCTCGACGAACACGATCCGGTCGGGCAGCCACCACTTCGCCACCCGTTCCTCGAGGAAGGCGACAAGATCAGCCGCTGATATCTCGGTGTCCTCTCGTGGCACTACGAACGCCGCCGGGCGCTCCTGCCACTTGACGTGCTTCAGGCCAACCACGGTCGCCTCTGCCACATCAGGGTGAGCCATGAGGGCATTCTCCAAATCGATGGAGGAGATCCACTCCCCGCCCGACTTGATCACATCTTTGGCTCGATCGGTGATCTTGATGTACCCCTCGGGAGTGATCTTGGCCACATCCCCCGTCCGGAGCCAGCCGTCATCGAAGTACTCGCCCGAGCGTGGGTCCTTGAAGTACTCGGCGGCGATCCAGGGCCCTCGGATCAGGAGCTCGCCGAATGCCTCACCATCACGCGGCAGCTCGTCCCCGACCTCGTCGACGATCTTGATCTCCAGCCCGGCCACTGGGATCCCCGCGGTTTCCAGGAAATCGAGCTGCCGTTGCAGGTCCCAATCCTCCATCTCGGGTTTGAGCAGGCTGGTCGAAGCCACCGGGTTGGTCTCGGTCATCCCCCAGCCTTGGACCACCCGTATCCCTCGAGCCGTCCAATACCACTCGATCATCGCCCTGGGGACCGCTGACCCGCCGCACAGAAACGCTCTGATCGAAGAGAGGTCGACATCCGGGTTTGCTTCGAGATAATGCTTGATCCCGAGCCAGACGGTGGGAACACCGGCGCTATAGGTCACCTTCTCGCGTTCGAGCAGCGGCACCAATCCCTGCGGGGTCAGGTCCGGGCCCGGGTAGGTCAGCTTGGCGCCTTGGGTCACCGCCATGTACGGGTATCCCCAGGCGGCGGCATGAAACATCGGGACCACGGGCAAGACGTTGTCGGTTGGGAGCATCGAGTAGTTGGCCAGGTTGGAGATGGTGTGCAGATAGGTCGATCGCTGGGTGTAGGCGACGCCTTTGGGGCTGCCGGTCGTCCCCGACGAGTAGCAGTACATCATCGGGGATCGCTCATCGAGCCGAGGCCAGGCCCCGTGGGCCTCGGCATCGCCGATCAGATCCTCGTAGGCAACCGACCCGGGAATTGCCTCAGATGCCACCTCACCCATGACCACGAAGGTCTCCACCGAACCGAGCTCAGGCACTATCGGTGCCAACAAGGGCACCAAGTCGGGGTCGACGAACATCACCCGATCCCCGGCGTGGTTGACGATGTAGGCGATCTGGTCGGCGAAGAGGCGGATGTTGACCGTATGGCAGACCAGACCGGTGTTGGCGGTCGCCCAGTAGAGCTCGTGGTGACGACGGTTGTTCCAGGCAAAGGTGCCCACCGGGTCACCCGGTCTCAAACCGAGGTCGAGAAGAGCAGTGGCCAACCGACGGACCCGGGTATCGGTCTCACCGTAGGTGGTACGCACTATCGATCGGTCTGACTCAACCGACACGATCTCCTGATCTGGATAGAGCCACACTGCCCGGTCATAGAGCGTGGAGAGATTCAGCGGAAAGTCGTCCTGCATGTGTGGCATCAGGTGCCACCGAGCAGCGTGCGCTTCTCCGTCTCGAACTCGAGGTCGGTGAGCTTTCCCTCATCGTGGAGCTGGGACAAGATGGCGAGTTGCGACGCCGCGCTGTCGGCTCCCGGGCGCCCGCCCGACTCCATCTCGATCTTCCGGAACTCGCGCACCTGGTAGATGAGCGACTGCACGGCTTCTGGCTGTGGGATGTCGCTGTAATGCGATTGGCCATGGGTGCCGGCCGACTCGATGAGAAGGTCGCCCGTGCCAAAGACCCGTTCCCAGGCTCTCTGGTTGAAGGCGACATCGTTGATCACCTCGAGCGGGATCTCCTTGCCCTTCTTGGCAATGAGCCCGGTTCTATGTATGACGCGCTCATTGGTGATGACGTGCTGGGTGGTCCACCAGCGAATGAATCCGGTGAGGATCAACCCCATCCAGGCAACGACGAGACCGAGGATCAACCAGCCTCTCCAGGTGAAGTCCTGAAATGCGATCAGGACGATGAGAACCACGACCAGCAGGGTCAACGCACCTTCCCGGATGATCTGGGACCAGTGGGGTCTGAATTGGGTCTTGATCTCCTCGTCGGGACTGAGCAGCTTCTCGGGGTAGCGCATGGCGTCAGGCTAATGACCGGGGCCGGTCCCTGACGTCGCGAGGGTGGATCGCTCTGAACCCAAGAGTGGCGGCGGCTCGGAGCACGAGGGCGCATAACGAGAAAGCCCCGAGGGAGCCTTGGCCGAAGCCTCAACCCTCTCGGGACTCTCGTCCATTCGGTGTCGGGCCGGGGACCCAACTCCGATTGGAGGTTGCCGGTGGCCGAAGCCGCCGACGGTTGCGATCCTGAGACCGCTGACGGCCCGAAGACCGTCTCTCCTCGTCTCCAAGGAGTTCTTGCGAGTCGTGAGACCCGCCGTCCGGACTACCGCTCGACGATCCCGAGGGATCCCCGTCCGAGCTTCCGGCCGTCCTCGGTGCCCTCAGTTTCCCGGTGGCTCCGAGTACCCCGCACACAAGCTGCGAAGTGGCTCTCGCCGCTACGCACCCTCCGTTCGGGTCCGCCGCCGGGTTTCCCCTGCGGCGTGCCGGAGAAAGTAGACCCGCCGCCATCGAGGTAGCAACCTGAGGAGCTGTTTGTTTTTCGCGATCCCTGACCGAGTTTTCGCGACTCTGCTCCGAGCGCGGATGGGTAGCCCTGGGCCTCACACTTTCCCGAGGATGGTTTCACATGCCCAACTCGACCGAGCAGTTCGCCGGGCGGATCTTCGACTCGGCACTTGGCGCCATTGAGACCTATTCCATCCACATCGGCGATCGACTCGGCTTCTACCGTGCTCTGGACGCCGAGGGTATGACAAGCCGGGCCCTCGCCGACTCCACCGGTGTCGAAGAGCGCTATGTGCGCGAATGGCTCGAACAGCAGGCGACATCGGGTTTTCTCGACGTGGATCTGACCGGCGACGATCCCGTGTTCATCTTGCCCGATGCACATCGCCCGGTGGTCGCAGACGAAACAAGTGGGTACCACCTCGCCCCCCTGGCTCGCATGCTCACCACAGCCGGGGAGAAGATGGGGATGCTCCTCGACGCCTACCGCAGCGGCGGAGGCGTCTCCTGGGACACCTTCGGCCAGGATATGCGTGAAAGCCAGGCCGATATGAACCGCCCCTTCTTCGAGAACGACCTGCCCGCAGTCTTCGGGGGGATGAGGCGGGTGCACGACCTGCTCTCGAGACCAGGAGCCAAGGTCGCCGACGTTGGATGTGGTGCGGGGTGGTCGGCGTTGGCGCTTGCCCGGGCGTATCCAAATGCCACGGTCGACGGGTTCGACATCGATGCTCCGTCGATCGAGATGGCAACGCAGAACGCGAAGGCTGGGATGGCTGACCGTGTCACTTTCAGTGCCGACGACATCGTGACCAGACGGGGCGACCAGTACGACGTGGTGGTCGCTTTCGAGTGCATCCACGACATGCCCCAGCCAGTTCCCGTCCTGACCGCCATGCATGAGATGGTCGGTGCTGACGGATTGGTGGTGATTATGGACGAAGCCGTAGCCGACAGCTTCAGCGGCGCCGGCGACGACGTGGAACGGCTGATGTACGGCTTCAGTATTCTGATCTGTCTGCCCGACGGGCTGTCCTCACAACCGTCCGCCGGCACCGGGACGGTGATGCGACCCTCGACTCTCCGCTCCTACACCGAGCAGGCAGGGTTCACCGACTTCTCTGCGATCGCCGAGGCTGGGCTGTTTCGCTTCTACCAGCTGACGCCGTAGGGCCATCGCGGCGGGGAGTGCCCCGATGGTGGCGGTCCGGGAGTGAGGTCGACGCCCGGACGCGAGAAACCCCGAGAAAGCCTTGGCCGAAGCCGCAGCCATCTCGGGGCTCTCAATGCCGCTGAACCGGGAAAGCGGGCCCCCGGTCAGGATGGCGATCCGGAGTGACCGCAGTCTCTCCTTCCCCAACCCGGTAAACCGCGTCGGTAGGGGCAAAGTACGAATCCGCCCTCGCGACGTCAAGCCTTATCCCGACCTAGTTTTCGCGTCCTACCGGAACTTTTCGCGTGGTCCGGGTGCGAGCCAGGGTCGATCTCCCGATTCCTGTCACCCACCCGCCTTACACTCGGCCTCGTGACCATCGAATTGGAAATGCCCCGTCTCGAGACCCTCTCCCCCAGCCGCGCGGGAGACTTCAAGACTTGTCCTCAACTCTTCAAGTTCCGCGCCATCGACCGACTGCCCGAGCCCACCTCGGTGTATCAGGCGCGGGGGACTACGGCCCACCTCGCCTTACAGCGGCTATTCGACCACCCATCCGACGACCGATCCCCAGATCTTCTCTACGACCTCTTCCGCGAGGCATGGACCGAGCTGCGGGGAAGTGAGGAGTTCGAAGACCTGTTCGGCGACACCGAGGAGGAGCGTCAGTGGGGAGTTGAGTCGCTCGAGTTGCTGGCCAACTACTTCACCATCGAGGATCCCACCGGCTTCGATCCGGTTGACCGCGAACTGGACATGCTGGAGGATCTGGACGGAATCACCATCCGCGGGATCCTCGACCGAATCGACCGCGATGCCGACGGACGTCTGATAATCACCGATTACAAGACCGGCAAGGCGCCCCCGGAGAGATTCGCCCTCCCCGCCTTCTTCGCCCTCAAGATCTATGCCCTTTTGATCCGGAAGAGCACCGGTGAGACACCCAAGGAGCTGAGGCTCCTCTACTTAAACGGCCCGACGCTGTACCGCCTCGACATCGACGACCGCCAGCTCGACGCCATGGACAGCCAGCTGCGCGCCCTTTGGAATGCCATCGACCGCGCCCTGACCACCCAGCGGTTCCCGACACGCCCGGGCACCCTGTGCAACTGGTGCTCGTTCCAAGAGATCTGCCCGGCTTTCGCCGAGACCGATTAGAGACACGGACCCTGCCGGCAGGGACCCTACGGGAATATCCCGCGCACCAGCTTGGCGTCGGCCACCTTGCGGATTCCCTTGATCAGGGCGGCACTCCTCATGTCGACGTTCTCGCTGAGAGCGATGTTGTGGACGTCGCTGAATGCTCTGGTCATGATCTCCCGCAGACGAGCTACCACCTCGTTCTCGGTCCAGAAGTACTTCTGGACATCCTGGACCCATTCGAAGTAGGAGACGGTCACGCCGCCGGCGTTGGCGAGGATGTCGGGGATTATCAAGACTTCTTTCTCCCGAAGCACCTCGTCGGCTTCGAGCGTGGTCGGGCCGTTGGCGCCTTCGATCACGATCTTGGCCTGGATATCTCCAGCGTTGTCCTCCCGGATCACATTCTGAACCGCGGCCGGCACCAGGACATCGACCGGCAGGCCAAAGATCTGATCGCCTTCGAGGAAGTCGGCATCGGGATAGCCCTCGAGAAACCGGTTCTCGTCAACCCATTTCGCCACGGCCTCCACCATGAGACCGTCAGGGTTGTAAAGCGCGCCCGAGATGTCCGACACGGCCACGATCCGGGTGCCCATCTGCGCCCCGGCAATGGCGGCATACCGACCCACGTTCCCGAACCCGTGAATGGCCACGGTGGCGTCATTGGGATCAAGGTCTCTCTGTGCGGCCGCCTGAGGCACGAGGAACATGAGCCCTCTACCGGTGGCCTCCCTCCGGGCGACACTTCCGCCCAGAGCGGGCGGCTTCCCGGTCACAACCGCGCCCACCGAGTGCCCGACATGCTGGGAGTAGGTGTCCATGATCCACGCCATCACCTGTTCGTTGGTCCCGAGGTCAGGCGCGGGGATATCGGTCTCGGGCCCGATCACGTTGATTATCTCCATCGTGAACCGCCGGGTGACTCTCTGCAGCTCGGCCCGGGACAGCCCCATCGGGTCAACCCTCACCCCGCCCTTGGCCCCACCGAACGGGACGCCGACAATGGCGCACTTCCAGGTCATGAGCATGGCCAGGGCAGCGACCTCACCCAGGTCGACGTCCGGGGCAAAGCGGATGCCCCCTTTGGTCGGGCCCATCGTGGTCAGATGCTGCACCCGATAGCCAAACAGCGTTTCGACCTCGGAGTACCTGTCATGACGAAAAGGAAAGCTGACCACCGTCGACTTCTGAGGGACGCGGAGACGATCCGCCACGTTGTCGTCGAGCCCCATGAGTCTGGCGACGCGATCGAACTGACCTGCCGCCTCGTTGTACATCGGAGATGCGAATTCGTTGCCGGTGGATATGGTCACCGGGGCCTCCGTTGGTCGTGGCGAACGAACGGCATGCTATGCGAACGGCATGCCGTGTGTTTTCTGTCACACCCACCACGTACCTTGACCGTCATGAAGCTATTCAACCCAATCAAACGCCAAGCGGAGCCCACCTTCGACCCCTTCGCCGACCCGGTGGCCTATCTGGCCAGCTTCGGCATTGGGGCCGAATTGGTCGACTACATCACCTGTCTCCCCGAGGCGGCCTGACCCCTACGATCAGCAGGTGTCAGTGACCGAGACCCGGCTCGAGTTAGGAGACTGGGATCGCGTGCTTGCCGAGACCGACGGCCCCCAGATCGTGGTCGCGGGGCCGGGAACCGGCAAGACAGAGTTCCTGGTGCGTCGTGTCGCCAGGATCATCGAGACCGGGGCGGCGAGGCGTGATCAGGTCGCGATGCTCACCTTCTCCCGAAGGGCGGCTGCCGATGTCCGGCGTCGGATCGACGAGACTCTGGGCGGCACGGGCATGCCGATCGATGTGTCGACGTTCCACTCCCTCGCCCTGAGGTTGCTCGAGGCAGGGTCGGACGAGAGGCCGATTCCGCTCACCTCACCCGAACAGGTCGGCGTGGTAGGCGAGCTGTTGGCCAGAGAGGACCCAAGCAACTGGCCGATCATGTATCGGGGGATTCTGGCCGGCCCTGCCTTCGCGGCCGAGGTGGCCGACTTCCTGATGCGGTGCTCGGAGCGACTGCTTTCGCCCGATGAGCTGGAGGAACACGCCTCCGCCAGGGCCGACTGGCGAGGAATCCCGGGTCTGTACCGACGCTATCGGGAGACATTGGAAGCTTCGAAGAGAACCGACTACGGCACCATGCTGGTGTCGGCGGTCGCGCTCCTCCGGTCTCCCCCAGGGCAGGAGCTGGCTGATGGCTACCGGTACGTCGTGGTCGACGAATACCAGGACACATCGCCGGTGCAAGCCGAGATCGCCCGTCTGCTGGCGTTGCCCAGCGGCAATCTCACTGTCGCCGGAGATCCATATCAATCGATCTACTCTTTCCGCGGTGCGGAGCTGAGGAACATCGCCCGATTTCCCCTCGACCACCCCGACACCCACCGGATCGTCCTCCGCCAGAGTCTCCGGGTCCCGACCCAGATCCTCGAGTCCGCCCTACGCATTGTGTCTTCCGGCGAGCTCCCTGGCTCGGCCGGGCCGGTGGAACCCGCAAGTCACACCGGTCGTGTCGAGACCTACGTCTTCGACCAGGAGACAGCCGAAGCAGAGTGGATCGCCCGGGACATCGAGCACGCCATCAAGGTAGATCGTCTCGACCCGTCGTCGATTGCGGTCCTGGTCAGGTCAAAACGCGAGATGCTGGCCGGGCTGAGCCGGGCTCTGACCCGCAAGGGAATACCCCACGATCCGCCCGAGTCGCGTCTGGTGGAACACCCGGCGGTGAGGATGATCCACGACCTGGTGACGATCGCTCGTCTCGGTGGCGCCATACCTCTGCAGACCCCGGGCGAAGCTGCCGAGGCCGACCGCGCCATGCGACGCATCCTGCTCGGCCCGTTGGTGGCATCGAGCCTGGGCAAGGAACGGGAGATCCTTCGCGTACGCCGTCGGAGCAGGGACGCATGGCCCGGGGTCCTCGAGGGCGACTTGCCCTCCCATCCCGGGCTCATCGGCCTGATCAACGACCCCGAGTGGTGGTCGGTGCTTCCTGCCGTCGACGGGTTCTGGGAAGTGTGGACCCGGCTCGACGATCTGGAGCGAATCATCCTCGACCCCGACCGGCGTGACTGGCGTCTTGCCTTCAACTCCTTCTCCCAGGTCCTCGAGCGCCAGGCGGAGCGGGACCCAACCGTCACTCTTGCCCGGCTCTTCGAGCTCACCGAGGACGAGCGATTCGAGTCAACGCCATTGCTCTCGCATCGCTCCACCGACAAGAGGGTCACTCTCACCACCCTGCATCAAGCGAAGGGCCTCGAGTTCGACGTTGTCTTTCTCGCCAACGCCGTCGAGGGGGTGTTCCCCGACTTGCGGCGTGGACGGCGAATGCTGCGTCCCGAATTGCTCTCTCCGGAAAGGACCACCGACCCCGAGGCACAGCACCTGTTCCAGGTCCAAGAGGAGATGCGGCTGGCCTACACGGCCATGACCCGCGCCCGGCTCAGGGTGGTGTGGACTGCCACCTCGGCAGGCGTCGACCAGGGTGAGCGCCGGCCCTCACGGTTCCTGGCCGCGGCCGCCGATCCCAAAGCGGGTCGGGGCCCCGGGCCCCCGGTTGAAGCCGTGGGCCCTCCGGTCACCCTCGCCGAGGCTCAGGTCAGACTCCGGCGAACCCTTCTCGATCCTGTGGCTCCACCTCAGGAGAGGCTTGCCGCCGCGCAAGTCCTGGCTCACCCGAAACAGCCATGGTGGAGCGCGATGACGTTCGCCGGAGTTGCCTCCGCCGGACCTGACAGCCCGATCCTCGGCACCGGGCTCCGCCTGTCACCAAGCCAGGCGGACGCTTATGCCAGCTGTCCCCGGCAGTACGCCATGGAGCGGCGTCTCAGGCTGAGTGACTCGTCGTCTTCTTACGCACACTTCGGCACATTGGTCCACACCGCCCTGGAGGCAGCCGAAAGCGAGACTCTCGGCTCGGGTAAGACACACGCCGACCTGGCGGATGCGCTGAGCCACTTGGAGCGGGTATGGGCCACAGCAGACTTCGGGACGCCCCAGCTCAATGCGGCGTGGCTCAAGCATGCCCGCGAGGCGATCAGCAACCTTTACACCCGGTGGCCTAGTCCTGACGGCATACCGGTCGAGCTGGAGAAGCGAGTCGAGGCGGTGATCGGTGGGGTGCCCTGGATTGGCTACATCGACCGGTTGGAGCGCACCTCGGCAGGTCTCCGAGTCATCGACTATAAGACCACCAAGAGCCCCCCGACCCACAAGGACGCCAAGCAGTCCATCCAGCTCGGCTTCTATGCCGCTGCCGTCTCCGACGATCTCGGCGAGCCGGTCATCGACGCCCAGATGTGGTTTCCCCGCTCGGCGGGCAAGTCCGTGGGCACCCGCGCTCTCGACATGAGCTTGCTCCCCCAGGTGAGAGAGACCATGGAGGATGTGACCAGCTCGATCCGGGAGGAGAATTGGGAGCCGCGGGTAAGCGCCCGGTGTGAGCGATGCCGGTTCCGCCTCTCATGCCCGGCCTGGCCCCAGGGCAAGGGGGCATACCTCCCATGACCCTCCTGAGACCATCCTCGGAGCAACAGGGGATCCTCGAACTCGGGCTCAACACCATCAGGATCAGGGCTGGAGCGGGCACCGGCAAGACGACAACCGTGGCCCTCGTCATCGCCAACCTGGTGGAGAATCACCACGTCGACCCGGAGAGAATCCTCGGGATCACCTTCACCAACAAGGCAGCGGCCGAGCTGGCGGAACGGGTCAAGTCATTCCTCGGCCCCACCATCGATGAAGGCCGACAGGCAGAGGTTCACACCTATCACGGCTTTGCTGCCCAGGTGCTGGGAGAGTTCGGAGCCCTGGTTGGCGTCGACGGCCGGGTGCGGATCATCACACCGACCTTTTCTCGACAGCTACTGACCGAATCCTTTCACCACACCTCTTATGACCATCTCGACATCACCTACCCGGGCTCCGTGGACAAGATCCGGAGCCTGGGCGATCGCCTGGGCGACCATCTGCTCAGCCCTGCCCGCCTCCTGGCCCAAGCCGATCCACGGGGTGACATCTGGGCAAAGCGGGTCGAGATGCTCGAGACCCTTCAGCGATACGAGGCCGACAAACGCAGGCTGGGCGTAGTCGACTACGCCGACCTGGTGACACTGTCCACCGAGCTCATGACCCTTCACCCGCAGCTGGCCCGGGACCTGCGCGATCGGTACCAGACACTGGTGCTCGACGAGTATCAAGACACCAACCCGGCCCAAAGGGCCTTGCTGACCGCCATATTCACGGACGACTTCCCGGTGATCGCCGTCGGTGACGAAGACCAGACAATTTACGAGTGGCGCGGCGCGTCCGCCGAGAATTTCGAGCTCTTCGCACAGCAATTCCGGTCCCCGGGCGGCGCCCCGGCCCACGAGCGCGCACTCACCCTCAATCGCCGTTCCGCCCCCGTGATCCTCGAGATAGCGAATCAGATCCGACGCCGGGCCAACCCCGATACCGAGCCTCTGGTCGCCGACGACGGATCCCGCGTCGGACACGTGATCACGCATTGGGCAACCGACGCACTCGCCGAGTCCGACTGGATCGCCCGCAAGTTCGAGACTCTGCACGAACAGGGCATCGCGTGGTCGGAGATGGCAGTCCTGTTCCGAAAGAACAAGGACTTCGCCGCCGTGGTCGACTCGATGGCCCGTCATGACATACCGGTCGAAGTGGCCAACCTCGGAGGCTTGTTGTCAGTGCCCGAAGTGGCGGATCTCAGGGCATGGCTCACTGTTATCGATCGCCCCGACGACTCGCCCTCGCTGGTCCAGGTGCTCTTCGGCAGCCGCTATCGACTCGGTTTCGCCGACATTTCCCCGCTCACCAGTTGGCTGGCCGGAGCCGTATCGGACCGTGACGTCGACGACGTCCCCGGTATCACCCTCCTCGAGGCGATCGAGCACATCGATGAGATCGGCGGGGTGCGTCCCGAAGCTCTGGCCGCCTACCGCCATTTCCTGGGTGTCTACCGGGAGGTCCTGACCGAGAGCCAGGGCATGAGCCTGGTCGAGGTGTGCCGACTGGTTCTCGACCGGACCCGCGCTTGGGAAGACATCGAATCTCTCCCTGTCAACCAGCGCACCACGGCTCGACTGAACCTCTACCGCCTTCTCGACCTGGCCGAGGAGTGGAGCCCGCTCAAGGGCCGCCCTTCACTCACCGCCTTCCTCGAGTATCTCGATGCGATGGCTGAAGAGCCTGCCGAGGAACTCGACTCGGCTCATCTGTCTGGCGAAGAAGCCGTGACCCTGGTCACGGTCCATCGTTCCAAGGGGCTCGAGTGGGACGTCGTTGCAATACCCGCCGTCACTGCCCAGAGCTTTCCCAGCGGCGCACACCAGTTCCCGGACCCGATCCGGTTCCCCGAGTATCTGCCGGCAGAGTTTCGAATCGACGACTCGCTCGGCGATATGCCGGCGGACGAAGCCGACCGCAAGGACTACTTCCGAGCCAAGAACGACTTGCAGGAGTGGCGGGTGGCATATGTCGCGGCAACCCGGGCACGATCTCATCTCATCTTCACCGGCGCCTATTGGTACGGATTGCCCGAACCGACGATGACACCAAAGAAGCCCTCCGAGCTCTTCGAACTAGTCGAGGGGCACCCGATGACCCAGCAGGACGGCCACGCGGCAGAGACCCCGAGACCCGCCTTGTTGCGACGCGACACATCGGGTGAGGCGCCAGATCCACTGTTCGATCGCGGGTGGGACGGAGCGTTGAGAGAAGCGGTGGGCAACGAAGGCTCGATGCGGGAAAAGGCGCGGGAGATGGACATCGGCGATGATTTCGAGCGACGGGTCGACGAGTGGACCGAAACGCTGTTCGAGCTCAGCCTCGCCGAGATCGACCAACCACCTGACGATACGCGACGATCGGTGTCGGTCACCGGGCTGGTGACCTATGCCCAATGCCCGAAACGCTTCTTCTGGTCCGAAGTCGATCGTCTGCCCCGGCGACGCAACCCTGCCGCGGTGGCTGGGACCGAGCTCCACAGACGCATCGAATTGCATCAGCGTGGTCAGGTGCCCTTCGAGCCCATGGAGCCCGAGCTCTACGACGTGATCGACGAGGCCAGCGGCGGCGGCGGCTTCAAGGCATTCCTCGCATCCCGCTACGGGACCGACCGGGCCGAGTTGATCGAGGCGCCTTTCTCCCTCCAGTTGGACAACGGTTACCAGGTGCGTGGCCGCATCGACGCTGTGTACCGCCAAGGCACATCCTGGGAGATCGTCGACTTCAAGAGCGGTCGCCCCAAGGAGGACCCTTCGCTGATGGTCCAGCTCCAGGCCTACGCAGTGGCCGCGACCAGGGTCGACTTCGGAGTCGACGAACCGGAGCAGATCGACGTGTCGTTTGCATATCTCGGTGGTGGGCTGACCATCGAGACCCAGCGAGCAGACGAGCCTTGGCGTGATCGTGCCTTACAAGACCTCGAACGATTGACCGGTGCCATCGACCGCGCCGAGTTCGACCCAAGGCCGGGAGACTGGTGCCACCGGTGTGACTTTCTCCGGTTCTGCCCCGTCGGTCAGGAGCAGGTGGCGGGCACCTGACATCTCTGCCCCTTGCGCGGGAGCACCGGCATGACCCCGGTCAACTCACATGCCCGTCCTTGACGTCGATGATGATGGTGACGGGGCCTTCGTTGACCAGGTCGACCGCCATCGAGGCACCAAATACCCCGGTCTCGGTCGGGATCCCCAGCTCCCTCAGCATGGTCGCGAACCGATCGATCAGGGGCTCTGCTGTCTCCGGGTCGGCAGCGTCGGCGAACGAGGGCCGACGTCCTTTGCCGACGTCGGCGAGCAGGGTGAACTGGCTGACCAGCAGGACAGAGCCCCCGGTGTCGACGATCGATCGATTCATCAGACCCGCTTCGTCGGGGAAGATCCGGAGGTTGGACACCTTGTCCACGGCTCGATCGATCTCGTGGTCGGTGTCCGCGGGGGCGATCCCGACCAGGATCACCAGGCCGTCGGCGATCGAGCCCACCGAGGCGTCGCCGACCGTCACCGATGCCCGGGACACACGCTGAAGGACCATTCGCACGAGGATCGAGTTTGGCAGCCAAATAGAGTGTGATCGTGTCCAAGAACCCCTCAGACCGAAACGACCTGCTCCGTGGGCCCGCCGGCTCGGCCACCGTGTATCTCCTCGACGCCGGAACCGACTACGAGGCCGGGCTGCTCGAGAAGTGGCTGGACAAGGACCTCCCGGGCCAGCAGAGCACCCTGAGGGTCAGCTCGTCCCGGAGAGGAACCGGGGGCGACAACGAGGAGCTGGCCCGGGTTCTGGCCTCCCCCGAAGACCCGTATCTGATACCGCTGCGTGTCTTGTGGATGGCGCCGGAGAAGGACGGGCGGCGGACGGTCAGCTGGTGGGATGTCATTCAGCCCGGTGACCCCCGCGATCCCAAGGGGATCCGAGCTCGATGGATCCGCATGGCACGACCGGGACGGGTGCGGCTGATCGCGGCACGAGGAGCCTTTGCCTCAGAGATGGCCAACGACTATCAGGTGTCGGGTCAGGTCGACCCGCTGACCAGCTTCGTGACACGAAGGGCTTGGCTGGTTCTCGACCAGGCCGAGAGAAAACTCCGCGGCAACCGCTACAAGATCCCGCGGTTCGTGCCAGAGGCGATCCTGTCACGTCGCGAGTTTCTCGAGTCCGTCGACGCCGTGGGCACCGACTCGGGCATGACCCCGGCAATCGCCAGGGAGAAGGCGGAGCAGTATCTACGCGAGATCGCCGCCACCCATTCGCCTTACATCATCGATCTAATCGCCAACGCGATCCACAAGCTGTACAGCCAGGGCTACGGCGAGATCAAATACTCCGAGGAGCAGGTCAAACGTCTCTCCGCCCTGGGCGAGGGGCACACCATGGTCTTCCTCCCCTCACACCGTTCGAACCTCGACCGACTGAGTCTTCAGTTCATGCTGTGGGAGAACGATCTTCCTGCCAATCACACCGCCGGTGGGATCAACCTCAACTTCTTCCCGATCGGACCTCTCCTGCGGCGGACCGGCGTGTTCTTCATCCGGCGCACCTTCAAAGACAACCAGCTCTATAAGACCGTGTTGGGGGCGTACCTCGATTACCTCGTGGAGAAGCGATTTCCGCTCGAGTGGTACATGGAGGGAGGCAGGTCACGCTCAGGCAGGTTGTTGCCCCCTCGCCTCGGCTTGCTCAGCTACGTAGTCGAGTCGACCCGACGGGGCAGGAGCGACGACATCCAGCTCATACCCGTCTCCATCGCCTACGACCAGATCCAGGACGTCCCCGAATACGCGCTCGAGGCGCAAGGGATGGAAAAGGAACGGGAGTCGATCGGTTGGCTGGTCAGGGCGGTCCGCTCCTTGCGCCGTCGCTATGGCGACATCCATATCAGTTTCGGCGATCCGGTGTCGGTGAGAGATGTCCTGGGGTCGATCGAAGGTGACGACGAGACCTCGATCGGCCTTCAGAAACTGGCTTTCGAGGTCATGTACCGGATCGGCCAGGTCACTCCCCTGACCCCCACCGCTCTCATCAGCGTCGCTCTTCTCGCCGCGCGCGGGTCGGCGCGCTCGGCCAGTCAGCTGGCCGACGACGCCATCCGGCTGCTCGAGTTCGCCAAAGCTCGCGACCTCCCAACCACGGAAGACTTCCAACCCGGGGATCCAGCCCGGGTGACCGGCGTGCTCGATTGGCTTGCAGAAAACGACAACGTCAGCAGCCACGAGGCACTGGGGCGAAGAGTGTTCTGGCTCAGCGACGAGCAGATGATTCGGATCTCCTACTACCGGAACGTAATCGTCCACTTCTTCGTCAATCGGGCTCTGGCCGAAATGGCCTTGGGCGCCGTCGCCGAGTCTGGGAACGAAACACCGGGCGCAGTGCGGGACGCCCTACTTGCCTACCGCGATCTGTTGAAGTTCGAGTTCTTCTTCCCGGAGAAGGAGAAGTTCCTCTCCGATGTGGAACTGGACATCGGCATCGACGTACCGGATTGGGAGAGTGCGCTCGCCGCTGCCGGCGCCGGCGAGACTCTGGTCAAACTCGGCACACCCGTCGCTTATTGGGCGGTCCTCCCGTTTCTCGACGCCTATCAGGTGGTTGGCGACGAGCTCGAAGCCCTCAAACGGCGGTTCGACGAGAAGTCATTCCTCAAGGCATGTCTCGATCGTGCCCGCATGTATCGGATCGAGGAACGGCTCATCTCCGGGGAGAGCGCAAGCCAGGTGCTCTTCAAGTCTGCCCTGGCCCTGGCCCGGAACCGCGACCTGATCGATCAATCCGAAGACGTGCTTGTCCGGCGGGCGGCGTTTGCATCCGAGGTGCGCCAAGCGCGTCAACTGGCGGCGGGTCTCTAGGCCCCGACCACTAACGCGGCTTGTCGACGCCCCAGCGGCGCCGGGCTTCGTCCACCAACTCCTGGGAGGTCTTCGGCCGCGGGCGCTTGCCCCCGATCGAACCGAGCTGCTGGGAGGACTCGGTCGACTCCTCGAGACCGGCGACTGCCTCTTCGAGACCCTTGGCAACGTCGCGGCGAGCCTTGGCGATGGGATCGACCGGCCTCGGCCGTTGTTGGGCCGGTCTCGGAGGAGTTGGCTCCCGAGTAGGCGTAGGTATCGGCATCGGCGGTGTTGACTGCTTCGGCGCCGGTCTTGCGGTTGGCTCGAGACGGATCGACCTGACCCCCTTGCCTTTGCTCCTGCTCAGCTCCTGATCCGGCACCGGGGTCGAGCTGGTCTGCCCCTCTGGCTCTGCCATGGTCGCGGCCCGGCGTCGCAGCACGCGGCCGGAGGCGAGGAATAGCAACCCGGGGATGATGCTGGTACCGACCAGCCCGGCGATGAAGGGTTCTCGCACCCCCAGTCGCGAGAGAATCCCTATCCCACCGAGGACAATGAGTCCGATCCAAACCAGCCCGAGGAACGTGAGCATCCTCCCCAGGCAACCCACGGCATTGGCGTTTTGTTCAGACATCGGTGCTCATTCAAACATCACGATCGGGTGAGCACGACTCTGAGGCGCCAGGAAGCGAGCAGCAGCAGGACCGCGGCATATGCAGTGAGCACACCGAGCTCGGGAAGGATGTCGATCACGTTCCCATCTCGGCGCACCAGCTCGGCGAAGCCGTCGATGACCCATGCGTGCGGGGTGAAATGGGCCACCCGATTCATGGCCGGGGAGAACAGCTCGATGGGGAGCATGGCGCCACCCAGTGCCGCCAATCCGAGGCTGACCACGACTCCGATGCCGCCAGCCTGTTGGTCGTTCCTGAAAGTCGCCCCCATCAGCATCCCGGCCCCGGCGCCCACCGCCGAGAAGGTGGTGAGGAGGAGCAGCGCTCCCCAGGGATCCCCCCAGTTCACCCGGAAAAGGAGGAAGGTGGCGGCCACGATATAGAGCCCCTGGACCATGGCCACGGCCCACCGTCCTGCCGCCTCCCCGAGCACGATGGTTCGCGCCGAGGTCGGTGTGGCGAGCATCCGTCGCGAAATGCCGAGCTTCCGGCTCAGGATCAGAGCGGCCGAGCCGGCCAGAGCAGTGAGAAAGGTGAACAGGGACAGCTGCTGGGAGGCGCCCAGGTCGAATCGACCCAGGGTGGCCGGGAACAAGGCCTCTCCAACCGCCGTGGTCTCCACCTCGAGACCGGGAGCCGAAGCGGTTTCAGATCTAGCCGCCTCCAGCGCCTGATCGAACCCGGCGGCGGTCTTCTCCTGGGCGAACTGGGCAGCACCTACCGGGGCCATGACCCGGGCCACGGCGGCGGCGACAACCGACTGGAGTTGTTGCCCTGAATCTTCGGGTCGCGCCACATATCCGACCTCGACCTGGGACCCGCCCGCTGCCTGCTCCGTCATCCCGGCGGGTAGGAACACTCCCGCCTGAACCGCTCCCCGCTCCACCGCCGTGGTCAGCTCCTCCCGGCTCTCGAACTCGGAGAGAGCGAGGCTGTCGTCGGCGGAGATCTCCTCGGCGACGGCCGTGGCCAGCGGATCGTCGTCCTCCTGAAACAACCCGATCGCAGGGTCGAAATCCCCACCGAATTGGGCCCCGATCAGCAGGATCAGGGCGATGGGGAAGATGAAGACGAAGAAGATGTTGGATCGCTCCCGCAGCATGCGACGAACGTTGCTTCCGGCGATGGCCAGCACCTTCATCGGGAGAGCCTCCGCTGCAGCAGGAACCAGGCGACCAGCCCCAGAACCAGGGCGATGACGAACAGGGCGCCCGCCGACGGCAGGGCTGCCGTCCATTCACCTCCACCGGAGATCTCCGACAGACCGCGGATGAACCACGCGTGTGGGGTGATGTAGGTGAGGCGGCTCAGCAGATCGTTGCCCTGCCCGATCGGGAAGAAGGTCCCGCCGAGCATTCCCAGTGTCACCGCGACGATCGCCCCCAGGTTGGCCGCGCCTTCGGCCGACTTCCCTACCGAGGCGATCACACCCATGATCGAAGTTGCGGCCAGGACCCCGGTGACCACCAGCACGGCCACCCCGAGCACTGGTCCCCACCGAGCGCCCATGAGGTAGTGGGTGGCCACGATCAACACCGTCATCGAGATCACGCCGAGGGCAAGAGAGAGCAGGGCCTTTCCCATCACCACGCTGCGACGGACGATCGGGGCGGCAAGCAGGCGGGCCAGAGTCCCGTTCTCCTCCTCCTCGAGTACCCCGAGCACGCCGAACTGGACGGTGAAGAGAAGGAAGAACACCGCCATACCAGCAGCGAAGAAGGTGGGGGCGTCGAGCTGGCGGCTCTCGGCGGTGACGTCGGAGAAGGTGTACGCCGGTGGCCGCAACGCTGCCTCTTCGCCCCATGTGACCACGTCGGCGGGTGGCGGCCCTCCCCCGACATGGACCGCGGTCGCCACCGAGAGCTGGGCACGGCCGATCCCGGAACCGAACTCGGAGGCGATAGCAGTAGTCACCTGGGTGGTGGTCTGAGCGTCGATGTCACCGACGACCTGGATGGTGAAAGGGCTACCCGCGATTGCGGCATCCCCCAACCCGGGCCCGAGCAGGAGGTAGGCCCCAACGTCTCCGTCTTCCACCGCCCCATCGGCAGCCGCGGTGTCGTCGAAGTCGGTGACCTCGAAGATCCCCTGCGACTCGATCTCAGCGAGTACCTCGCCGAGCGAGATCGATATCTCTGAGCGGTCTAGATCCACCAGTCCGACCTGGAGGTCAAGGCTCTCGGAGGCAAAAACGTTGCCGAACACTAAGTGAAAGATGTATGCCAGGGCGAGAGGGGTGATGATCCCGATGATGAAGGCGGATCGGTCGCGCAGACGGAGCTTCAGATCCTTGCCCGCGATCCGGGTGGCGGCGCCCATGTCAGTCGCGGAGCGCTTTGCCGGTGAGATGAAGGAACACCGCCTCGAGATTGGGCTCGAACACCTCGACGGCGGACACGCTTGCGCCGGCGGACGCCACACAGGCCAACAACTCGGGGAGGAGCTTCGAGGCGTCGGTGGCGAGCACGTCCACACCGGAGTCCGAAGGGCTCGTTTCGTCCACGCCATCCAACTGCGCTGCGATCCGGACCACCTCTGCCACATCCCCGGTCATCGCCACTCGGATCCGGTCTTTCTGGCCCACCAAGGAGACCAATTCCCGGCGGGTGCCTTCGGCCTTGATCACACCTTCGTCGATGATGGCAACGCGATCACAGAGCCGCTCCGCCTCCTCCATGTAATGGGTGGTGTAGAGCACGGCTATCCCTTGACCGGAGAGCTCTTCCACGGATTCGAGGATGGCGTTCCTCGACTGGGGATCGACCCCGACCGTCGGCTCGTCGAGGATGAGCAGCCGGGGGCGATGGAGGAGGCCGATGCCGATGTTGAGCCTGCGCTGCATCCCGCCGGAGAACTCCTTGGTCAGGTCGTCCTTCCGGTCCGTCAATCCGATCACCATGAGTACTTCTTCGGTCCTCTTCTCCAACTCGGGACCGGTCATCTCGTAGAGCCGGCCGAAGAACCTGAGGTTCTCTTCAGCCGTGAGATCGGGATAGATGGCCAGCTCCTGTGGCACCAGGCCGATGTCAGATCTCCCCGCAGTCGATCTGGTGCGGATGGTCGTGCCGTTTACGTGGACCGCCCCACCATCCGGCTCGAGCAACCCGGCCACCATCGAGATCGAGGTGGTTTTTCCCGCTCCGTTCGGGCCGAGCAACCCGAAGGTCTCACCCTCGGCGATCTCGAAGCTGACATCGTTCACCGCCACCAGGTCCCCGAACCTCTTGCTCAGGCTCTCCGCCGCCAACACCGTTGCCATCGAATCCTCTACTTGATTGCGAGCGGCAGCCTACCGATCTTCAACCCGACCGCCGCGGCCTGGGCCGCCGTTGGCTCGGCGCAACAGAACCAGCTCTCGGTCAGTCGGGGGGTGGGAGGAGATGGCGGCATCGGGGGTAGCTCGGCGGCGCCGGCCAACGCGATCCGGTCCCGCATGGTCGCCAGGATGTCTGCGGCATCGGCTCCGCAGTCGGAGCCTTCGGCCGCGATCGCGTCGAGCCCGACCTGGAGCTGCTCTGTCGCGGCGTGGGCAAAGCTCCAACCCCAGGTGAGTGTCTCTGCGTGATAACCCATGAGGTGGGGCACGACAGCCGGGTGGTCTTCGAGGAGCGAGCCCTCGGGAATCAAGAGCTTGATCGAGAGCTGGACCGGATCGGTAGCCCCCCACAGACTGTTGGCGTCGAGGAACTCGACCAGGTCGAGCAGGTGGCCCGGTGTCGTCCAAGGCAGGAACGGAAGCCAGGTAGGCCGGACATGGACCCCTGCCGACCTCGAGATGGACACCGCGGTCTTCATGTCGGCGACGGTGTGGTTCTTGTCCAGTATGTCGAGAGTGGTCTCGTCGGTGCTCTCGAATGCGCTCACCACGAACAAGAGCCCCAGCGATGCCATCACCGGCCAGAGGTCCTCATGAGCCAGGATGTGCTCGACTTTCACCGTCACATCGAAGGTCAGGTCGGGATGCGCCGAGTGTGCCTCGCGTAGAACGTCGAGTGAGTAGCGAGGAGCATTGAGGAAGTCCGGGTCCCCGAAGGTCACATGCTCGACGCCCTGACCGACCAACTGGTCGATGTCGGAGAGAACCACATCGGATCCGACCACACGCATCCGCCCGTCGTAGACAAC
>DATKEA010000041.1:0-2287 GCA_035544615.1 Acidimicrobiia bacterium
GCCACCTGGCCGGGCCGCGGGTCGCCCCGGAAGCTGTGCTGGGGCTCGGGACGCTCGAAGTCGGCGGAGGCGAGGATCGACTTCCCGGAGAGGATGAATGTCGACGAGCCGCGCACCACGGGCTCATTCTCCTCGGTGGCCCCAACGTCGAAGATGACGAAGTGGGTCCCGCGCCTTTCCCGCACCCTGTTCACGGTCCCCGTCACCTCGAGGAGCGATCCGATCTTGATGGGGCTGTGCCAGGTGAAGGTCTGTTCGCCGTGGACCACGAATCGATCGCTGACCTGGTCGAGAAGCTCGGGGGCCACCTCGAAGAGTGCGGCGGCCGCGAACCCCGGCGGTGCGACTTGGCTCCACCGGTCGGGATCGTCACCGGTGGCCGCGACGAAGTCGGCGATCGAATCGGGGTCGATCCTCATGGGCCGGGGCCCGTAGGACCGTCCTTCCAGGGAATCCAGATCCATGCAGGTCAACGGTACCGGAGGCACCATTATCTGTAACTTCCTCGGGATGACGCACGCGTGGAAGGGGCGCATTTGCCTCTTGTTGGCGGTAACCGTCAGCAGTTGCTCCAACCTCGCGGAGCGAGCGATCGATCCGTCGCTGGTCGGCTCCACCAACGGTTCAAGCGATCTCGTCCCATCGAGTGGCAACGGCGGATACCAGGTCACCCGATATCTATGGGACCTCGAGATATCTGAAGACCTGGGAGAGGTCGTCGGCTTCGCCGCCACCGAGGCCACCGCCACGATGGACCTCCAGCGTTTCTCCCTCGACGTGAACGACCTGGAAGTCAACTCGGTCGAGGTGGATATCCGTGACTCGTCCCACGTGATCGAGGGGACCGAGCTGATAATCACCGTCTCCTCACCCATACCCGTGGGCACATCTTTCATTGTAGAGATCCGCTACAAGGCACAACCCGCGCCCTATCTCCCCGAGGGTGCGCCGCGGGAGTCGGGGTGGGTGGTAACACCAGATGTCGAGCTCCTGGTTTTCGGGGGACCAGGGTCCTTCGCCACCTGGGTGCCCTACAACGGGGAGCGGCTCGACACGGCTCGCTACGTGCTCCGTCTACGGGTGCCCGACGGTTACGTGGCCACCAGCAGCGGCGTTCTGGTCGACACGATTTCAGGAGATGAGACTGAGTTCGTCTGGGACACGATCGACGAGGTGCCGTTCGTCATGTTCTCGGTGGCCCGGTACTCAGTGACAACACTGGATGGCGACGTACCGGTCGATCTCGCGACGAGAGTCGACGATCCTCCGCAACGCTTCGCCGACTGGCTACCGGAGATGCTCACATTTCTGGAAGGTCTGTACGGGCCGCTTCCACAACGACAACTCGGCGTTTCCGTAGTGGAAGATCGTGGATTCGCCCTGGCTTCGCCAGGTCGCATCTTCGTTCCGTCCCGGATCCCGCCGGAAGTTCTGGTCCACGAGTTGGCCCATCAGTGGATTGGAAACGCAGTGATTGCCGAAGAGGAGGCCGGAAGCTGGATAATCGAGGGCCTCCCGGTGTACACCGAGGTCCTATGGCAGGACCACAAAGGCCCGGCGATCACCATCGACAAGCTGTTGGAGAGACGGGTGCTAGCCGCACTGGATTCCTCGACCCGGCCGCTCGACGAAGTCGACTCCATTGCCGACCTGCATGATGTGGCCACTTATGAGCGGGGCGCCCTGGTCTTTCACGCTCTTCGGCTCGAGATCGGAGACGATGCGTTCTTTGCGACCTTGCGAACGCTGGTGGACCGTCACCGGCGGGACCCTTTGTCAATGGCCGAGCTGGAAGCTATCGCCGAGGAATTATCGGGAACAGACCTCGGCGACTTCTTCACCTCGTGGGTCAGAAAGCCAACGATCCCGGCCCTCCCCGGCTCCTGACTCAGGCGGTGCGCTCTGACACCAGAGGGCGTCGAAACTGGGAAACAATCACTGTTCTCACATTTGTCTACGCGTAGCTTCAGCGGGTTTCCCGGTGAGCCGTGTGCTCGCGGCACCAGCGGCAGTACTTCTTGAGCTCCAACCGCTCCTGGGTGTTCGTCTTGTTCTTCGTCGTGACGTAGTTGCGCCGCTTGCATTCGGTGCAGGCGAGCGTCAAGGGCGGCCGCTTGTCGGATGGCATGGCTCGGCGTCTCTCCAGCTACTTGGTGATCTTGGTTACTCGTCCGGCGCCGACGGTGCGGCCGCCTTCGCGGATGGCGAAACGCAGACCCTCGTCCATGGCGATGGGAGCAATCAGCTCCACCGACATCTCCGTGTTGTCCCCCGGCATCACCATCTG
>DATKEA010000042.1:0-10137 GCA_035544615.1 Acidimicrobiia bacterium
AAGGCGGTGACACCACCACCCTGGGCACGGGCACCACGGTGGCGTCGTCCACCACGCAAGGGGGGACGGAGACGACGGCCGCCACCGAGACCACGACTGCCAGCGGAGAGCCGATCCGGGTGGGAAGCACCCTGGCCCTGACCGGTTTTCTCGCCGCAACCGCGGCCATCCACAAGGTCACCGGAGAGGTGTTCGTCGAGCGGATCAATGCGGCCGGAGGGCTGCTCGGGCGACCGGTGGAGTGGGTTCTCCTCGACGACGAGTCCACCCCTGACCTGGCCGCAGCCGCCTACGAGCGGCTGATCACCGAGGACGAGGTGGACCTGATCCTCGGGCCCTACGGAACAGGCAACATCACCGCGGCGATGGCCGTGGCCCAGCGGTACGGATACACGTTCCCCCATCACACCGCCAGCCTCACCTATGCCTACAACTACGAGTGCCACTTCAGCTCGTGGTCGACCGGGTTGCACCCCAACATCACCAACCCCAACCTCCTCTACGACGCCCTGGAGTTGACCGGGACCCCCCCGGAGACAATCGGCTTCGTGGTCAACGAGTTCCCCGGCACGATGTTCATCTCCTACGGGCAACCCGACACCGACGAGGGCGGTGCCGTGGCGGAAGCTGCGAAGCGGGGCTGGGAGGTGGTTCTCGACGTCACCTTCCCGACCGCAACCTCCGACTGGGGGCCGCTGGCGGCTCAGGTGCGTGATGCCGATCCCGACTTCCTCTACATCGCCGGATTGGGTGTGGACGCTCCCAACCTGGTCACGGCGATGCAGGCGATCGACTACAGCCCTGACGGCATGTTCGTCCAGTGGCCCGCCCCAGGTCCGGTGCTGGCGACGGAGGGAGCCGACGGGATGATGTCGGTGACCATCTTCGAAGAGCATCCCCCGTTCACCGACGACCCAGAAGCGGTCGAGGTGGCCGGGATGATCGATGCGGCTCTCACCGAGGCCGGGGTACCTTATGCAAAGGTGGAAACCCAGGCTGCCGCTTCGTGGACCGCCTGGGAGTACCTGCAGCAGGCTGCCGAAGGAGCAGGAAGCCTGGACCAGCAGGCGATGTGTGACTGGCTCATCGAGAACGGTGCCCAGACCTTGTTCCACGGAGACATCGAGTTCTTCCCCGACGAGCAGAACTACTTCGAGGATCTCTCCAAGATCAAGCAGGTCCAGGACGGTGAGTGGTACACCGTGTACCCCGAGGAGTTCGCCGCCCCAGACCGTTCGGTCGTATTCAGCCCGGGGGGCTGATTCCTTGCAGCTATCCCGCCCGGTCCCGCCGGGCGGGATAGCCTCGACCCGCAACCAGGGAAGGACAGTTGGAACTACTCGCGCAAGGAATCGTCTCCGGGATCCTGGTGGGCGGTCTCTATGCGCTGATGTCGATCGGGATCTCCCTCTCCTGGGGAGCCCTCAAGATCATCAACCTGGCCCATTTCAGCTTCATCCTGCTCAGCGCATACATCGTCTATCAGCTCACGGTGAGCTTCGAGGTCGACCCGCTGCTGATGGTCCTGGTCGTGGCGCCACTGTTCTTCATGGTCGGGGTGCTGGTGCAGATGTTCTTCCATCTCGCCAAGGTGGACGAGTTCAAGTCTCTTATCGTCACGTTCGGGCTCTTCATCATCTTCCAAAGTGTGATGCAGACGATCTGGAGCGCCGACTTCCGACGCATCGGGCCGGTCCTGAACCCCTACGAGACCCAGTCGTTCTTCGTCGCGGGCATCGCATTCCAACTTCCCCAGCTCGTCGCTTTCGTCGTCGCCCTTCTCATCGCCGGGGGCATGTGGCTCACCTTCACTCGCACCTACTTCGGCAAGGCGGTGCGTGCCGTGGCCCAGGACCCGGAGATGGCCCGCGCCTTCGGGATCGACTCACGCCGTGTAGCCATGATCCTCTCGGGGCTGTCAACGGCTTTCTCTGCGTTGGCCGGTGTCTTCATCGCCATCGGCCAGACCATGTTCCCCCAGCTGGCGGTGGCCTGGTTCGGCATCATCTTCCCCATCGTCATCCTCGGAGGGCTGGGCAACAGCCTGGGAACCCTCACCGCCGGGGTGATCATCGGGGTGGCCGCCGGCGTGTCCAGTGTGCTCTGGGGCCCGCTGTCGGCGCCGCTGGTCACGTTCACCATTCTCATCGTGGCCCTGCTCTTCCGGCCTGAAGGGCTGATCACCAAGCGGAGTATTGCGTGAGCGCTCGGGTCCGGGCCCTGGTCGGGTTCGCCGCGGTCGCGGTTCTCCTGGCCCTGGCACCCAATCTCCAGGAGAGCCTCGAGTTCCCCCGCTTCTACCTGATCTTCCTGTTCACCATGTTCTTCTGGATCTCCCAGGCCTCCAGTTGGAACATCCTCACCGGCTACTCCGGGTACTTCAGCTTTGGTCAGGGCGCCTTCTACGGGGTCGGTGTGTACACGGTCGGGGTGCTCGTGGTGAAACAGGGTTGGTCTTTCCTGACCGCCTTGCCGGTGGCCGGTCTCCTGGCGGGGCTGACCGGGCTCCTCCTCGGGCTGGTTGTGTTCAGGGTGCGACGGCTCACCGGGGAGATCTTCGCCCTGACCACCCTCGCCATCGCCTTCGTACTCGCCTCGGTGGCTCGACTCAGCACGTTCATCGACGGTGGGACCGGCATCTTCATGACCGGCACGCCGCTTCCCGAGTTCCTCGGGGAGTTCACCACCGCGGCCTACCGGCTCACCCTGGCGATAGCCCTCATAACCGTCGTCGTCGCCTACCTGATCCACGACTCCCGTTTGGGCTGGGGCCTGTTCGCCATCCGCGACGACGAGCCGGTGGCGGAGGGGCTCGGCGTCCCCACCTTCCGATACAAGATGGTGGCATTGGGAGCCAACGCCCTGCTCGCCGGGCTGATGGGGGGCGTTTGGTCGCTCCAGCTCGGTTTCGTGACCGTCGACGACGTGTTCAACATCCGGGTGCCGCTCTTCGTGATCCTGATGAGCGTGCTGGGCGGGATGCAGCACTGGATGGGCCCCGTGATCGGGGCGGTGATCATCACCACCCTCACCGACCGGCTTAACAGCGCGGGTCTCACCGACGTGAACCAGATCATCATCGGCGGGATGCTGGTGGTGCTCGCCCTCGCGGTGCGTGAAGGCGTCTACGTGCGAATGAGGCGGAGATGGGTGACCACCGCGGTCACGTTCTTCGGCGTCCTGGGGCTGGCCAGACTTCTCGACCTCAACGATTCGCTGATCAGCGACTTCGCCTACGCCATGGTGGCCACGGTGGTAGTGATGCTGGTGCCGGACCGGCTCTGGGCGCTTCTTGGGGATGTGTTCGGCCGATCGGAGCCCGTTGAAGAGGCCGAGGACCTGACCAGGACCGGGCCATGAGCATTCTCCAGGTGACCTCGGTCGGCAAGCGGTTTGGCGGGGTGGTGGCCGTCGACGATGTCTCCTTGCAGGTCGAACGAGGGGAGATCCTGGGCCTGGTCGGGCCCAACGGATCGGGAAAGTCGACCCTGATCAACCTGCTATCCGGCTTCTATCCCGCCGACAAGGGCATCGTCGTCTTCGACGGAAACGACGTTGGCGAGCTCGCCGCGCATCGGATCGCTGCCTTGGGCATTGCGCGCACCTTCCAGATCCCCCGGCCCTTCCACACCATGACTCCCCGGGAGAACATCGCGGTGAGCTACATGTTCGGTCGCAGTCCTCACAACTTGGTCGAGGCGCGGGCGGCAGCCGAGGAGTGGCTCGCCTTCACCGGGCTGGCTTCGGTGGCTGACGTCGGCGTCGACCAACTGACCCTGCATCAGCTCAAATTCCTCGAACTGGCCCGGGCCCTGGCCACCCATCCCACCCTGCTCTTGCTCGACGAGGTCCTGGCCGGGTTGAACCCGACCGAGATCAACCAATCGATGGAGATGATCCGCAGGATCAACGATCGGGGAATCACCCTGGTCATCGTCGAGCACGTCATACGCGCCATCACCGCACTGTCCAGTCGGATCGTGGTGCTCGACCAGGGTCGGGTGGTGGCCACGGGCGAGCCACGTGAGGTTATGTCCGATCCGGCGGTGGTCGCCGCCTATTTGGGGACGAAGAGGCGCGATGCTGCAGGTTGACGGTCTCGGAACCGGCTACGGCAGGGCCCAGGCCCTGCACGACGTCTCGCTGCGGGTGGAGGACGGTGAGATCGTCACCATCCTCGGTCCCAATGGCGCAGGGAAGACCAGCCTGGTCAACGCCATCGCCGGGGTGCTTCGACCCTGGGGAGGCTCGGTCACCCTCGACGGGATCGAAATGACCACATTGCCCCCGCACCGGGTGATCGAACATGGGATGGCCCTGGTGCCCGAGGGTCGCCGCATCTTCCCCAAGATGACGGTGACCGAGAACCTCGACCTGGGTTCCTACACCGCCACCGCCAGAACCGGGCATGACGCTGCCCTCGAATCGGTTTATCGGATCTTCCCCAGGCTGGAGGAACGTCACCGCCAGGTGGCGGGGACCCTCAGCGGCGGTGAGCAACAGATGCTGGCCATCGGGCGAGCCCTCATGGCCCAGCCCCGGCTCCTCCTCCTCGACGAGCCTTCGCTGGGCCTCGCCCCGATCGTCGTCGAAAACATCTTCGAGGTGCTCCGCCAGGTGAATGCGACCGGAGTTTCCATACTCCTCGTCGAGCAGAACGCGGTGGAGGCACTGGACATCGCCGGGCGTGGCTACGTATTGGAGGAAGGCAGAGTGGTAGGGGAAGGCACCGCCGCCGAACTGGAACAGGACGAGCGTCTCCGCAAGGCCTACCTCGGTCTGTAGGCCGTTGCGCGTCGAGGGTTCACCCCCCTCGCCCTCGCTTCGCTCAGGCGGTCCCCCCTCCAAGAGGGGGGACAACCCAACCTTCCAGCGTTGACCCCCTGCGTAGCGGGGGGACCGACGCAAGCGAACGAAGAGAGCGCGTCGAGGGTTCACCACCCCTCGCCCTCGCTTCGCTCAGGCGGTCCCCCCTCCAAGAGGGGGGACAACCCAGCCTTCCAGCGTTGTCCCCCATTGTCCCCCTGCATCGCGCGGGGGGACAGCCTGTTACTCCACCACGGCGATGGCGTCGACCTCGAGGAGGAGATCGGGAAGAGCGAGACGCTCCACCCCGAGCAGAGTGCTGGCCGGGGGCGGGTCGACGTTGAACACCTGGTCCCGGACGCCACGGATGACCTTCAGCTTGTCCAGGTCGTGGTCGACGACGTATATCCCGACCTTGACCAGGTCCGACGGTGTCGCTCCCGCCTCAGCGAGGGCGGTGACCAGATTGGTGAAGACCTGGCGGGCCTGTTTCTCCAGGTCTCCTTCGCCCACCAGCCGGCCCTCCTCGTCCCAGGCAACCTGACCGGCGATGTAGATGGTGGTACCCCCCGACACCTTGACTATCTGCGAATAGCCGGGGGCGGGGGGAAGTGTTGAGGGGTTGAGCGAGGTCTTCTCCATGATCGGCAGGCTATCAATCCGCCACGACCGGGAGGCCTGATACGTGGGCGATGTGGCCACCGACGATGGTGAGCACCGATTCGATGTTCGGGATCTCGTGCTCGGGCACGGTGAGCGGGTCAGAGGAGAGCACGATCAGATCGGCATCGCTCCCGGCGCGGAGATTTCCCCGGGTGTCCTCCTCGAAGGAGAACCAGGCGCTGCCCTTTGCGTAGAGACGAAGCGCCTCGTCACGGGTGAGCCGCTGTTCTTCGACCCTGGCCGGCGAGCCGTCCCGGCATTCCCCCGAGACCATCCACCAGATGCAAGCCCACGGGTTGTAGGAGGAGACCACCGTGCCGTCGGTGCCGGCGCCGACCGGGATGCCCAGATCGAGCATGGTCCGTAACGGCGGCGATGCCCTCACCCGTTCCTCTCCCCAGCTGGCGATGGAGTCGTCGCCGCGGAAGGCCAATCCGTTCTGAACCGTCAGCCCTACTCCCAACTCCCGGATTCGCTGCAGATTCTCCTCCCCCACCTGGTCGGCGTGGGTGATGGTGAAACGGAGGTCGGCCAGATCGTCGGGTCGACCCATCACCTCCCAGGCGTCGAGGATGGTGCCGACCGACCGATCGAGAATGGCGTGGATGTGGAGCGGCCAGCCGGCCTCGACGAGCTTGCGGGAGATCTCGGTGAGGCGGTCCCTCTCCCCGGTGATGTCGCGCCGGTCGAGCCCTTCCATGTCGTGGGCGGGGAAGAGGACAACCTCACCCGCCCCCAGATAGCGGAGGAACTGGTCGCCGGATCCTGGCGACGCCAACCCCATCCACCGCTCCAGTTCGCCATCCTCATCTCCCGGCTGGCTGGCCCCGACCAGGAGGCGGGCGCGAAAGCCGCGCTCTCCACTCTGGTAGAGGTCGGCGATGGGTTGATACGCCTCGGGCGTCATCCTGAAGCCGCCGGCATCGATGGCCCCGGTGAGACCGACCCGGTTGAGCTCACGCAGCATTGCCCTGGTGCCCTCCACCTGCTCCTCGGAAGAAGGCATGGTGAGCTGCTGTCCCAGCGCCTGAAGGGCGGGGACCCCGACGACTCTGCCTGTGGGCTCGCCCAGCTCGGGATCCTGCTCCACCCATTCCGGAGCTCCGGCTCCCATCCAGTCCATCGTCTCCAGCGCCCGGGTGTTGAGGAAGGCCTCGATGTAGTTCCGCTGCACGAACACCGGATGCTCGGGTGACGCCTCGTCCAGCTCGTGACGGGTAGGCGCCCTCTTCTCGGTGAACTGATGCGGATTCCAGCCGCCGAGCACTGCGATCCATTCGGCCGGATCGCGACCTTCCCCAGCCCGGGCGATCATCTCCAGTCCTTCGCTCAGCGACGTCAGATCGTGCCACCGGGGGTCTACGTTCCAGCGAAGCCCACCCCGCACCATGTGGATGTGGGAGTCGATGAGCCCGGGCATGATCCGCCGCCCGTCCACATCGACCGAACGGGTGTGCTCAGACCGGTGTCTCTCCACCTCGTGGTTGCCCCCGGCGGCGAGGATCTTGCCTCCTGCCACTGCGACCGCTTCGCCCCCTTCGATCGCCCGGCCGTCCCAGAGCTTCCCCGAATGAAGGATCAGATCGGCCTTGTCCCCCTGCGCAGCGGGGGGACCGACGCCAGCGAACGAAGAGAGCGCGTCGAGGGGGGCCATGCCGCTTACCGCATGCCAAGCACGGAGCTGAGACCCTCCGGGCTCACAGCCTCTCGATGATCAGGGCGTTGGCCATGCCCCCGCCCTCGCACATGGTCTGCAGACCGTATCGGCCGCCTGTCCTCTCCAACTCCCAGACCAGTGTGGTGAGCAGCCGTGCCCCGGATGCCCCGAGCGGGTGACCGAGGGCGATGGCGCCACCGTTGACGTTGGTTCGCTCCCAGAGAGCCATCGGGTCCGATCCGCCATGCTCCATACGCCAGGCCACCGTCACCGAGGCGAACGCCTCGTTCACCTCGAAGAGGTCTATGTCGTCGATGCTGAGACCGGCCCGCTTCAGCACCTTCTCGGTGGCCGGAATCGGTCCGGTGAGCATGGTGACCGGGTCGACCCCGACCATGGCGAAGGCAACGAAGCGGGCTTTGGGCTCGAGACCCAGGGCCTCGGCCTTCTCCTCGGACATGATGAGGAGGGCAGCGGCACCATCGGAGATCTGCGACGAGTTGCCTGCTGTGATCACACCGTCACTCTTGAAGGCGGGCTGGAGGGCGGCCAGTTTCTCCATTGAGGTGTCCCAACGGATCCCCTCGTCCCGGGTCACCGTCTCCACGGTGCCGTTCTTACCGGTCACCCCGACCGGGACGATCTGACCCTCGAATCGACCCTCCTCGGTGGCCTGCGCTGCCCGGCGGTGCGACTCGAGGGCAAGCTCGTCGAGCTCCTCACGGGAGATCCCCCACTTCTCGGCTATCATCTCCGCGGAGATCCCCTGGGGCACCAGACCCTGGGTATAGCGCTCCAGCATGCGAGGGCCGAAAGGAAGACCCGGCCCCTGTTGAGCGGTGATCCCCATCGGGACCCGGGTCATGTTCTCCACCCCGGCGGCGACGACGACGTCCTGGGCGCCGGCCATGATCGCCTGGGCGGCGAAATGGGCCGACTGCTGAGAGGAGCCGCACTGGCGGTCGATGGTGACCCCGGGCACCTCTTCGGGATACCCGGCGGCCAACGCGGCATTGCGGCCCACGTTGTACGCCTGCTCCCCGGTCTGGCTGACAGTGCCCATGATCACGTCGTCGATCAGCGAGGGGTCGATGTTGTTCCTCTCGATGAGGGCCTCGAGCGGTCTCGATGCGAGATCGACCGGGTGGTAGTCCTTGAAAACACCGTTGCGACGCCCGGTCGAGGTTCGAACCGCATCCACGATCACAGCATTGGTCATCTCTGCTCCCTGCTCGTATGTAGGCCAACAACTCTTCAGGTGAATTCAATCCACGATGTGGAGACGATGGGACTCGAACCCACGACCCCCGGCTTGCAAAGCCGGTGCTCTTCCAACTGAGCTACGTCCCCGTGATTTGTTAACTACTAGCTGATGATTTGCTGTTCGTGAAGGCCGGTGGTGTTTAGCACAGCGCTCGAACAGCAACCGGCTGTCCGCCGAGTTTAGGTTTCCTCACTCGCCTGCGAGGTTGAAGGCAAATACGTCCTCGGCTCGGAGACGCTGCCGAGCATCCGGTAGGCGATCGCGAACGCGTCCGGCCGCAGCTCGTCAAGCACTCGCTCGCGATCGGTCATGATGCTGTGAACCCCTGCCGCCAACCCGGGTGGGCCGGACGCCAAGCCAGCTCGCGTTTGGCCTTCGCGTTCGACGCGCCGCGGGCGTCAGTAATCATCACTACGCCGGCCTCTCCGGCGAACAGTCGCACGATGAACCGCGGTGCGCATATCGGCTTCTTGGCGCTCAGCGTCAACCGCACCCTTTTCTATGGGGCGCGACCGGGCTGCTGGGGTTGGCGTACATCAGTTCGGTGGTGGACGTTGGAAGGCTCCGTCCGGTGACAGGGCCGAACGACCTGGCGGTGGCCGGGTTGACCTGGAGACCTTGACTCGTGACCTCCAGGCGGTGGTGCGGGGCACGCTCCAATCCACCTCGGTCGGGGTGTGGATCCGGGAATCGGAGGGAGTGGGGCGGTGAGACCACCTCACGAGAAAGAGAGCCGGCATCAGGCCCTCCGTAACGATCCCGTCACGGCTGCAGCCCAAGCTGATGACAACGAGGTTCGGAGAAACACTGTGGCGGCCGTCCGCGCCAATGAGAGAAGGCCGACGAACCGTGAGCTGCTACGGGTTCTGCGACTGAGAGGTGTCGGGTGCAGGGACAAGATCAGGAACGAGACGGATGGAGCTGGGCTCGGCTGCTTCGGTGGGCGGGGTTGGCCGGGTTCTTGTCGATGGGCCTGGTGGGGGTGGCATTGGGGGACCTGGAGGCGATGGCAGTGGCGTTGGGGTTCGGGGTGTCGCTCTTTCTGCTCCGGCGCGGACGAGGGCGGGTAGGAGCGGTGGGCCTGGCCGCGGTGTCGGCCGTCACATTCTTCTTCATGCTCCCTGCCGCCCTCACCAACTTGACCAGCGGCGCCCGGCTCGTGGCGGTGGCGGTCCCCGCCCTCCTCTCGGCGGTGGCGCTGGTGACTCTGGGGTCCGCGCTGGCCTGGCTGAGCGGGCGGGCCAGTGAGGGGCGCGTCGGTACCCGGGTACTCCCGGGCTTGGCGGCCGCCCTGGGAGCCGGGCTGGTGGGTGCCTCGGCACTGGCGGGCGGGGATCTCCACGAGGCGGCGCCGGAGGACATCCGGCTGGTGTCGGAGAACCTCGCCTTCTCGGAGAGCGCGCTGACCGCGCCCGCCGGGACGCTGACGGTGGAGCTGTCGAACAAGGACCTCTTCTGGCATACCTTCACCATCGACGAGCTGGGCGTGGACCTGCTCGTGCCGGTGCAGGGCCGACGGTCGGCGTCCTTCGCCGCCGCTCCCGGCACCTACCAATTCGTGTGCCGGATCCCCGGCCATGTGGGGACGGGGATGGAGGGCACACTCACCGTGGAGGGATGACATGACACAAGCCTCAGCGGCTCGCCTGGTGGCGGCCGCCGCCATCGGAGGGGCGGTCCTCGGGGTGGTGAGCAACCTCCTGTTCGGGCTGGCCCTCGGCTTCGACACCTCCGAGCTGTCGGCGGC
>DATKEA010000043.1:0-3351 GCA_035544615.1 Acidimicrobiia bacterium
GTGGCTATCGAGACAGAGCGATGGGGAAGCCCGTCTCCGTCTTGGTGACTGGATACTGCGGACCCTGAGGGAGGCTGGCTTGGACGGGGAGTTGATCTACCACGCCTATCACATCCTGGAGAGTCACATCGTGGGCTCCACGATTCAGGCGCAGAGCTTCCCGTACCGAGGCGAAGAGTTGGCCGGGATGGCCCGCGACTTCATCGCCCAACTCCCTGCCGGCGACTACCCCGATCTGGTGTCCCATATCAAAGAGCATCTGGAGCCCAGGGAGGGTCAGATGAGCGGGTTCGAGTTCGCCCTCGACCTGATTCTCGACGGTCTGGAACGGGCCCGGGACGAGGCCTGACTCATGCCCACTGCTTCGCACAGCTCCCCTCGCGCTCTTTGAGGGTTCCTCGCTAGACGAGTTCCGGACCTTGAGATGCAAGCCCCAGGAGGCCAACCTCCGACAACAACTCCGCAAGAAACCGCGAATCGAGACAGCAGTCTTGGGTGGGCCAAACTCCCTCGAGCCCTGAGTAGCCGTCAGGTCTCGACCGGGACCGGCTCCTCAGCGGGGCGTATCGAGTCCAGGGTTGCCTCCTTGCGACGGAGGACTACCAGGTGGTCCCCTGACTTCAGAGAGACCTCATTGGTATAAGGGAACCTCTCGCTGTTGCTGATCACAGCGAGCGGAAACACCCCCGACACATCAGGGGTCCACTCGATTGTCGAACCCTCCTCGACGGTCACGGTTTCGGCGACGGCTCCACCCGTGGACACAGCGTGCTCCCACTCCGCCATGTCCTCGGGGGTAGCGACCACCGAGGCGCCGGTCTCTGAGAGACGCTTCTCGAAGGTGGGGGTCTCCGAAGGACGGAGCATCACGGAGACATCCGGCACCCCGAAGTCGGTGGCGAGTTGGGCGGCGAGTACATTCACCTCTGCGTTGGGCGTCGCCGCGATGAGAGTCAGTGTCTCCTCGATCCCGGCGTCCTCCATGGCGGACTCGTCGAGCCCGTTGCCCGGCTGTGCCGACAGTCCTTCTTGTTCCCCTGCCCGCAGATTTGCCCAGTTGGTGTCGAGCAGCTTGACCGGCATGGTCTCATTGAGGATGGCCGCCAGCCGCCGGGCGATGACGCCGGCGCCGACGATCAACACCTGCCGGCGATCGCCGGCTTTGACCAGCTCACCCCGGCCACGAAGCCATCGCACCCCCAAGGTGAGCAGCACGGGAACGGTGGCGGTAGTGAAGAGCGCCATGAAGACCAGGATAGAGAAGACGTCGCGATCGATCAGACCCCTGGCCAGGGCTATCTCGGCGACGATTATCTCCACGGCGCCACGGCCATTCATGCCCGCACCGACCACGATCCCCTCCCGCCAGCCATTCCCGCTGGGTATATAGAACAGGGCGGTCCCCACCACCTTGCCCAGGGTGGCGAGAACGATGACACCAGCGAGCAGGGCGAGATCGGTCCTGAACACGCTCAGCGACACCTCGAAGCCTGCGGAAACGAAGAAGAACGGGGCGAGAACCCCGATGGACATGGTCTCCAGCCTGCGCTGGACATCCCTGGATACTTTCGCATCCATGACCCGCTTGTCGATGAACAGTCCGGCGACGAAAGCACCGAGGATGGCGTGGATCCCCGCCATCTCGGCCGCCCAGGCGAATCCCAGGCCGAAGACCACCACGCCGAGGAACATGGCTCCACGGTCGGCATCCCTGTGCCCGATCAGACCTCTCATGCTGGGCAACACCCAGTGACCAATCAACCATGCACCGAGCCCGAACCCGAGCGCCTTAACGCCTGCCAGGGCCGCCGTGGCCACGGACACGCCGTCGGTCACGCCCGGCCCGACCACCGCGGCGAAAACGACGAGGACGGCGACATCCGAGAGCAGGGCGCCGGCCACCAGGACGTGGGCGATACGGGTGTCGAGGATCTTCAGATCGACCAGGATCCTCGACTTGGTGGCCAGTGAAGTGACCCCCATGGCCAACCCGACGAAGAGGGCCTCGAGAAAGGTGCGACCCACCGAGAGCATCAGTGCGATACCCAGCCCGGTCGGCACCAAGAACCCCCCGGTGGCGGCGAGCAGCCCGGGCACCGACGCCCGGCGTAGGTCGCCGAGATCGATGTGCATGCCGATGTAGAGCATCATGAGGAGGATCCCGAACTCGCCGAGGATGTCGATCGCCTGGTTCCGGCTCAGCAATCCGATGATCGGGGGACCGAGCACGATCCCGGCGACGATCTCGCCCAGGATCGCCGGGTAGCCGACCCGCGCCGCGACGCGACCCCCGAGCAGGGCCGCCGCCAGGACCAGGGCCAGCATCAGCATCTCGTGGTGCATCAGGAGATGGCCTCGTCGGTCGGGCCCGCCGGCAATGTCCGATCAGCCACGGCCGCTCGCCGCCAGCTCGGGGCTCCCCTGTACGGAGGGCTGGTCGCCGAGGACGTGCCCCAGCACCCCGGCCATGAGGGTCTCGGGGTTCCCGGTGACACATTCCTCGATATGCAGGTCGATGGGGAGAACCTCTTCGATGGGTGCCCACCCGACCGGCAGCTCTTCCCAGAACCGAGCCGCATAGGGACATGACAGCGTCGCCACCACCAGTTTCGGGTCGGGCGCCTGCTCCAGCACCTGGAGGAACACCGGGAGGGACCCGTCGATGACACGGTTCGAGAAGACGATGATGCTGCCTTCAAAAGCTCCCAGGTTCTGTGTCGTCGTGTTGAAGCGCACGAAGTCGAAGCTGCCGGCTCCCGGCGGTATGCCGCGACACCAGCACGGCCCATACTGGAGACGCCAGACGCGAATCGCCGACTCGCCGCGGGCGAGATCGGGGCCGAAGCCGTAGTCGCTGTCCGCCACGGGGATGGTGGTCTTGGCCATGTGGAGATTCTCGAATGCGCATGTGACGCGACGTCCCCGGTCAGGTGACGGTTCCGTGACATTTGCGAGGACTGGCCCGGGGCAGGGCTACCGTCGACACACACTCCCCAAAAGGGTCCAAGACACGCCCGGTAAGCAGGCGAGGAAGGATCTCCGGTGAGCGGCACCACAGAATCTCTGGGCAGGATCCTGATCGTCGAGGACGACGATCGGCTTCGGCGAGCCCTGAGGCTCGCCCTCCAAGAAGAGGGGTTCGAGGCAGAGGGCGTCGGGGACGCAGCCTCCGGTCTGGAACGGATCGCCGACAAGCAGCCGGATCTGGCTCTCATCGACATCATGCTCCCCGGGAGCAGCGGTCTCGACCTGTGCCGCAGCATTCGTCAGTCGAGCAACCTGCCCATCATCATCATCACCGCGCGGGACGACTCCCACGACGTGGTGGCCGGGCTGGAGGCAGGAGCCGAC
>DATKEA010000044.1:0-71367 GCA_035544615.1 Acidimicrobiia bacterium
AAGAACGAGTTGAAGGTCGACATCGAACGCATCAGCTCCAGGCTTCGCCCGAATCCGGGTGGGGCATTGGACCTCGGTCCGCTGATCGCTCTCGCCGCGAGGATGTGGCGAACCAAAGGGATGGTGCGGAGGCGCTTGCCCTCTGCTCTCGCCATAGCCAGGAGCCACACTCTGGTCGATGCTTCGTTGGCTGGTGCGATCGACACCGATATCCGTTTGCAGTTGGGCAGCGAGCACTTGAGGGGCGACGACGGGACCACGACGGTTCCCACTGATACCCATACCGCGGTGGGAGTGGCCGTGGGCGCCTGGCACCAGGACTTGGACGACATGCCGATGATCCGGGGGGCAATCGATCCATCGTTCGCCTCGTTGCTGCTGGCCCGCTGTTGTGTCGAGAGTCATGACCCGCAGCTGGAAGACGTTCTCGCACTGCTCAAAGGGCCTGGAATTCTCGCCGAGGTGGTGAGTTACGCCCGGCAACGGCTCGCGGTTCACCTGGTTCCGATCTACAACAGCGCGGAGTACCAGGTGACATCGCGACTGGGGATAGTCGTGTCCGCCGACGACTGGATATACCGAGCCAAGGTATCGCATTCGGCAGTGGTCGCGAGGTCATCTCCCGCGCATGTGTGACGCGTTTATCGGCCGTGCCAGCGATCGGCTCTCGCCTTTGGTGACGAAGGCGCGGTCACAGACGGCATATGCGTGATGCGCTGGTAGGCCTTCTCGACAAGGTCGACGTTGCCATAGCCGAATCCAAAGGCGTCGTGTCCCTGTCGAGTCTCGAGTCTGTCTCCCGGCTGGCGGACGAGGCCCGTGTCCGGCTCTGTTACCCCGAGTCGGTGGTAGTGGTGGCTCTTGCCGGTGGCACCGGATCCGGCAAGTCGAGTCTGCTCAACGCCATTGTCGGCGATGAGCTCGCGTTGACCGGGGGTCTACGCCCGTCGACCGTCGCTCCATTGGCGGGTGTCCCTCGCCCGTCTCGACCTGCCCTCGATGGCTACCTCGACGTTCTGGGCGTCGAGGAGCGTGTCGACCACGACGGGCCCCCATGGTTGTGCCTCATCGATCTCCCCGACAACGACAGTGTCGAAGTGGACCATCGTCATCAGACAGCGCGGCTGATTCCCCGAGTCGACATGATCGTTTGGGTCACCGACCCGGAGAAGTACCGCGACGCCTCTCTCCACCGTGGCTCGATCGCACCAGTTGCTGCCTACCAGCGCCAGTTCGTCTTCGTCCTCAACCAGATCGATCGGATCGACGCCAACGATGTTCGGGTCGTGATCGAGGACTTGGTCGAGGCGTTGCTCGAGGACGGGATCGCCGAGCCGGAGATCATCGTCACCGCGGCTCAGCCGAGGGCGGGGCCACCCATCGGGGTGGACCAGGTTGTGGAGCGTCTCGAGCGGAGTCGAGACCAGGCCGGGCAAGTGCACCGGAAGCTGTTGACCGATCTGGCGGCGGCCGCCTCACAGTTGGTTGCTTCGTCGTCGGGTGCTCGTGCGGTCGAGTTCGAGCGGCGATGGGAGGTGGAGCTGGTGAGGAAGGTGAGCCTTGCCCTGGAGGGCAGGGTTGCCGACGCCGGTCACGACCTGGCGCGGTTCGTGTCGGGACTCGCCGACGAGGTGGATGGAGAGACGGCCGATCGTCTGCGTGAGCTGGCAGAGCAGGTGCCTACCCAGGTCCTGGAGTGTGCCGGCGATGTCCTCATCACGTCGGCAGCCGGGGCCGTCGAGCCCTCACCCTGGTGGGCACGTCTCCGGGGACGCGCCGAGGTCACACCCGAAGACACGCAGAAGGCCAGTGACGATGTGTATGCCGCGCTGGACCTGAGGGTAGGCAACCCGATGCGAGAACTGTTCGCGGCCCGTAGCCGCGCCACCGCGGCCATCGTTGACTTGGCGCTGGCGGTGGATCGTTTCGAGAGACGGACCACCTAACTACTCTCGCCTCGGATAGTGGAAGTAGCGACCAACCTCTGGATCACCTCGGCGATCATCGTCGGTGTGACACTGTTGATCTATGTGGGCCTGATGAAGCTGGGGGGCCGCTTCGTGGCCAGGCTGGAGAGCCGGTCACCAGGCTCGGCATCGCGGGTGGCGACGCTGTGGGTGATGGTTCGCCGGGTGATCCTGGTGGTGGTATTCGTCCTTGCTCTGCTGATGATCCTCGACCTTTGGGGTTTCGGTCTGTCCCCGTTCATAGCCGTTGGCACGGTTGCCGCTGCTGCCATCGGCTTCGGCGCCCAGGATGTGGTCAAGGACCTCCTCGCCGGGTTCTTCATCCTGGCCGAGGATCAGTACCACATTGGGGACACCGTGACCATCGCCGGCACCAGCGGGACGGTGCAGGACATCCAATTCAGGGTGACGGTGCTGCGAGATCTCGAAGGCAACGTCCACTATGTCCCCAACGGGCAGATCACAGTGGCCTCGAACTTCACCAGTTTGTACGCCCAGCCGGTGATCGATGTGGGCATCGCATATGGGGCCGATCTCGACCGGGCGATGGAAGTCTTGCTCGACGAGTTGCGGTCGCTCGCGGACGACCCGGCGTGGACCGAGCGCATCATCAAACCGCCTGAGCTGCTCGGGGTTCAGGAGCTCGCCGATTCGGCGGTGATACTCCGGGCCCGTCTCACCACCCAAGCCGACGAGCGCTGGGCGGTGAGACGAGAGGCCCTCGGTCGGATAAAGAAGCGGTTCGACGCCGAGGGCATAGAGATCCCCTTCCCCCACCTCACGGTGTTTCAGGCTGAAGGCTGATTGGACGTTGACCGGCGATGACCTGGATGGTGTCGGGTGCCCACTCGAGGTGCCCCCCATCCACCATCCCAAGAGACTCACCATCTGCCTGGGCCGCCACCGCTGGGTCGGCCTTCAGCTTCAGGCTCTTGACGTTCCGGGCCACGGTCCATTCGGGGATGGTGCCGAGATCGCCTTTCCGGGCCAGTGTGGTCAGGACGCGGGGTATCCGCCTGCGTCTCATTCTCCCGACGGTCAGCACCGTCATCGGGTCGGGGTGATCGGGGCTCACCCGAACCGGGATGGAACCGAAGTAGGTGTACACGCTGCGGAACTGGATCAACGCCGCGCAGACGAGATCTTCCCGGTCCTCGACGTCGATGGTGATATTCGGCTTCCGACGTGGGAAGTCCCCGAGAGCGACTCCCAAGGCGGTTGTCGCATAGTGGAGTGACCCGAATCGATACTTGCGATAGGGCTCCTTGTCCGCCTCGATCACTACGGCCGCATCGAGGCCGAATCCGCAGGCGAACATGGCGTGATGAGTGGTCGCCGCCGCACCCCGATTCAAGGTCATCCGGACCGTACCGATGGAGATGGGTTCGAGAGTCTCGTTGATCAAGCGTGCGGCCTTTGTCGGCCGGGACGGGATTCCCAAAAGACGGGCAATCACGTTGGTTGTGCCCGCGGGGATGATGGCCAACGCGGTTCCGGTGTTGACCAGCCCCTGGGCCACATGATGGACCAGTCCGTCCCCACCCATCGCCACCACCACGTCCGCCCCCGACGAGGCCGCGTCTCCCGCCCATGCCTCGGCCACCACGGGCGAGTCTGGCCAGAGCGGTTCGACGTTTGCCTCCTTGCGGAGGAGCGACATCACCTGGCGGTGGTCTCCACCTGTGAACTGGGAGGCGGACGGATTGGCGATGACCACGATCTGGTCCATGGACCGCTGAGCCTACCGGGGTAGCCTCCGGCACCGTGAACGACTCAGAGTCCAAGTTCTCTCTCGTGGCCGGTGAGGGCGACGGGGCCATGCTCGGCCTTGCCGCCGGCGACACGGCGGGCGGAGCCTGGGAGTTGGGATATTCCGCGGTGACCGAGCAGGCGACTGTGGTGGCATATCAGCTGATCGAGCACAAACGCATCCTGATAGCGCCGATGGTCAAAGCCATCGGAGAGCTCGATGGCTCCAACGACGAGGAGCCGGTCTACCGGGCCGAGAGCGCCGATTTTCGAGCCTGGCTGGATCGGGTCTCGGAAGGGCGGGCGATGCCCGACGAAGAGCCTTCATTGGACGGAGCTCCTCGTGCGGTCCCCATCGGGGTCGCCCTGCGCCGCGAGCCCAAGCTGTTGCGCGACGAAGCGCTGATCTTGGGCAAGCTTTTCCATACCGATCCCACCTCGGTCCTGGCCGGTGTGGTCACCGCGGGAGCCGTGGCAGCGTCCTGCTTTGGGCAGTCCGGGCGCGACCTGATAGCCGGGGTGATCGAGATCGTGGATACGTCTTCCGAATTGATCCGCCCTTCGCCGGCAGGGGGTCCCGAGGCGGGAGATCTGATGAACGAGCTGCGCGGGTTGCTGGATCATGTGGGAGTTGGAGATGGGGCCGAGGCCCTTGCCCTCGTCACCAGCGGAGCCGGCTCAGGGTCATGGGACAGGGTGAAAGCAGGTCTGTTGCTGGCGGCTCCCCTGGTGGAGCGGCCCCACGTCCCGATCGAGCAGGCCGCCAAGATCGGCGGCAGCACTCTCGCTGCGATGGTGGGCGGGATTGTCGGCGCCCGGGTCGGGATCAGGGCCTGGCCGTGGGCGTTCGCCAACGACACCTGGTTCGCCGAGATCGGGAGACGTCTGGTTCGGGGCCCACAGGAGGTGAGGGATCTGCCGATTCCCTACGCGGTGGAGCACCACCTCATATCTGGCGAGCGTCAAGGGCTTCACTGATCCAGGGGAGCTCGGCGTCAGGCTTGATCGAGGACTGGAAGGTCGGCCGGCAGCCAAACCCGCTCGGTGTCGTCCACTCTGCGCAATGACCACCATCCCAGGGCCACGAAGACGATCAGGGAGGCCATCGCCACTCGTCGGCCCAGACCCACCACGTCGACGATGAGCGCCCAGGTGAGGGGTCCGAGGATGGTGGCGAACCTGCCCACCGTGGCATATAGACCGTAGAACTCTCCCAGATGCCTGGGTGGGGATACCCTCGCCATGACCACCCGATCCGCGGTCCAGGTGGCTCCCAACGCCAGCCCGCCCAATGGCCCGATCACCCAGGCCAGAGCGGTCAGACCTGTGACCGCAGCTGCGACCCCCGAGGCGATGGCGAGCATCCATATCACCAGGACGGTGCGCAAGACCCGCAGAGGCCCGAGCCGCCCGACCAGCCTGCCCGCTCCCAGTGCCCCGAAGATGGCGGCGGTGATCGCCACGGCCAGCAGTGCGGTGACGAATTGTCCATCCAAACCCAGTTCCTCGATCACGTAGATGGTGAGAAACCCGCCGATCAGGGTGTTGATGGCGTCGGTGTAGAGGAAGCGCCCTACCAGGAACCTGACCACGCCCTGGTAGTTGGAGGCCAGCCGCCAGGAGGCCACCAGTTTGGTCGCGACGTCACGCAGCTTTGGGATAGGAGCATCGTCGACGCCTCCTCGCTCCTCGATCAGGAAGAACGAGGGCAACGCGAATAGAAGAAAGCCAAGAGCCAGGGCCCGGAAGGTGGCGCCGTACGACCACCCGAGGAGGTCGAGGGTCACCAGTCCGAGCCCCAGCCCGATGTACGAGCCCAGGTAGCCGACACCGACTCCCAGACCTGAAACCCACCCTCGATTCAAGGGGGTGCTGACATCCACGAGAAGGGCGTCATAGACCACCGAGCCGACGTTGAAGGCAACCAGAGCCACTCCGAGCAGGATCAGTGTCACCGGCACCGGGCCGGTGGCCAGACTGGTGGTTGCGGCTACGGCCAGCACCGTGGTGGCCATCAGGGTCGGCACACGGCTGCCTTTGACGTCGCTGCGCGCCCCGGCCCAAGGTGCGAGGAAGATGACGATGGCGCCGGCTCCGGCTTCGACCAGGGCGAGAGCGCTGTCGGGCTGGTCCACCGATTTGAGCCATTCGGGGAAATAGCGCCCGATGACTCCGAGGGCGAAGATGGTGTTGGCGAGGTCGTAGACCACCCATGACCCAACCGACAGCCGGCCCGGGCCGGTGGGGCGACCGGTCATCTCAGAAGGTGACAGCTACCGAGATCAGCTCCTCTCGACCGAGCAGGCCGGCCGCGGCTTGGAGCGCCCGGGACGCCTCGCCCAACGGGAACTGGTGGGATACCAGGTCGTCGATTCGTGGATCGGTTTCGATCTGGCGGGTAGCCCACTGATAGCCGACCGTGGTAGCGCCCATGGCGCCGCGAACCGTCAACTGCTTGGCGACGAGGACATCACTAATGAAATGGAACGCCCGATTGCCCTTGGTCGAGGCCAGGATGACCCGTCCCCCGCTGCGCACCAGATCGAGCGCAGTGAACAGAGCCTCCGGATCGTCCGAGGTGACATCGACGACGATGTCGGGCCGGGTGCCAATGGCCTCTGCGATGGCTCCGCCGACGTCTTCCCTCTCGGCATCGATTGCCAGATCCGCACCCAGGAGCCGAGCCAACTCGAGTCGGTCGCGGTCATGGGAGAGCCCGGTCACGCCTACCCAGCCTGCTCCAGCCGCCTTGGCCGCGATCAAGCAGGCAAGCCCCCGCGGTCCCGGTCCGAGGATCAACACGTTCTCACCAAGCTGGAGTGAGGGAAGCTCCACCGCCCAGGTGTGACCGGCGGCCAGCGGGTGGACAAAGGTCCCAACCTCGGCAGGCACATCGTCGGTGAGCGGGTGAAGCCGGGCCGCGGGGTCGAGGTAGAGGAACTCGGCGAGACCACCCCAAAGCCCGGGGGGCTCCATGGATGGGATGAAACCGTATGAGTTCGACGGCCGGCGGCGAGAGCAGGTGGCCAGGCTGAGCTTGCACCGATGGCACTCGCCGCAATGGATCCGCGGCTCGACCACGACACGAGTGCCGATCGGGTAGGGAATGGTCGGTGCGACGCTGGCGATTCGTCCTACGACTTCGTGACCCGGGATCAGGGGGTAGACCACATCCTGAGCCTCACCCTTCCATACCTGGACGTCAGCCCCAGAGATGCCGGTTGCCTCGACAGCTAGCCATCCACCTTCCAGGGCAGGTTGGGCAGACAACTCCGTGAGGGAGAAGTGGCGTGGCTCGACGAGCATCATGGCCCGCGCTTTGGTGCCATCCATCGTTGTCGAGTGTAAACCTGGTTGGGAAGCCCGAATTCACCCGGCGAGAAGCTGCCTGATTCTGTCCACCCCGCGCTCGATGTCAGCTTCCCCGACGGCATACGAGAGGCGGAGGTAGCCAGGGGTGCCGAACGACTCTCCGGGGACAAGTGCCACGCCGGCATCCTCGAGGATGGTGGTCGCCAGATCGGCTGTGCTCTCCCATCGACCCTGCAATGCCTCGCTGAAGTCGGGGAAGACATAGAACGCTCCCTGTGGCTCGACACAACGGACGCCGGGAACGTCGCTGATCAGGGAATGCATCAGCTTTCGACGGTTGTTGAAGGCCTGACGCATCTCCTCGACGGTCTCCTGAGGGCCGCGGAGAGCAGCGACGGCCGCATGTTGGGCAACATTTGCCACGTTGCCGGTGGCGTGGGATTGGTGACTGTTGGCCGCGTCGACGATGTCGGCAGGCCCGACCATCCAACCCACCCGCCAGCCGGTCATGGAATAGGTCTTGGCCACCCCATTGATCAGAACCCAATTGTCGAACCGCGGGGTCACGGCGGCGATGGACGGGGCGACGTCGGTGAAGTAGGTCAGACGTTGGTAGATCTCATCGGCCAGTACCCAGACGTCGTTTTCGAGGGCCCATTCGCCGATGGCTCGCGCCTCTTCGGACGTGTAGACGGATCCAGTGGGGTTCGAAGGCGACACGAAGACCAGGAGCCGGGTGCGATCGGTCCTGGCTCTCTCCAGGTCTTCGACCGTAACCTTGAACTCGTCCTCGATGCGAGTCGGCACCGGCACGGTGATGCCACCGGCCAGGTCGATGCCGGCCGGGTAGGTGACCCAGTGCGGTGCCGGCAGCAGGACCTCGTCACCGGGGTCGATCAACGCGGCAAATGCCTGGAACACCGCCTGTTTCGCCCCGTTGGTCACCATCACCTCGGACCAATCGACCTCGACCCCCGAGTACTTCCCGACATCCTCGGCGATCGCCTCGCGTAGGACCCGTAGCCCCGCCGACGCGGTGTACTTGTGGTTTTCGGGGTCGTAACAGGCACGCGCCGCGGCCGCCACCACATGCTCGGGGGTGGCAAAGTCAGGCTCGCCTGCCCCAAATGAGATGACGTCGATGCCCTGGGCTTTCATCTCCCGGGCGCGGGCGCTGATTCCCAGGGTGGCCGATGGTGGGATACGACTGAGACGTTCCGAGGCGCGTTTCATGGTGTGCGGGATGATGATGGTCGGGGGACAGGTCCCCGATCAGCCTTCCAGTTTGTCCTTGGCTTCTTCGGCCGCGCTGTCTATCGCGTCGGAGGCATCGTCAACCGCATCCTGTGCCGCCCCGACTGCGTCGGCAGCGGTCTCCTTGGCATCCTCCACGGCCGACTGAGCCGTCGAAGCAGTGTCCGACGAACCCGCCTTGTCCCGCAACTCGTCGATCTTGGCACCGGTCTTCTCCACCGCATCCTGTGCGAAGTCCTTGGTCTTCTCGACGTACGGTTGAGCCTTCTCCGCCAGTTCGGAGCCTTGCTCCTTCGCCTTTTCCATCAGGGGCTTGGCCTTCTCCGCCAGCTCCGCTCCTTGCTCCTTCGCCTTTTCCATCAGGGGCTGGGCCTTCTCGGCCAATTCCGCTCCTTGCTCCTTCGCCTTTCCAAACCACCCCTTGAGGGTGTCCATCAGTGCCATCGTTTTCTCCTTGTCATTAGGTACCCCGAATCGTAGGGACCTGAGGCCGAAGGTGTGAAGGGGAGGCCGGAAAGGGTGGTCGACAACACAACTAGCGTTGCAGGGATAGAGCTTCGGGACCGTCGACCGCCAGCCAGAGAACCACGTCGTTCTCGCCGGGGAGAAGGGTCTCCGGTGGAATCAGCACCTCAAAGCTCGCAGACGACCCCTCGGGATCGAAAACCCGGGTGACCGCCACCACCTCACCATCCGACGAGACGACGAGGACTTCTCTCCCCGTGGCGGCTTGCTCCAGGCGGAGTGTGCCGGAGAGGTAGACCGGCAGCACCTCAGGATCAGGGGGCAACGACTCCAACAATTCCTGTTGCCTCACAGTCACCGAGACGTCAGGCACCTCGGTGGTGCTGATCGCGTCCAGTGAGAGACCCAACCACTCATGCCAGCCGGGTGGGGTGAGGGCCCACGGATCGCCCTCGGGGAACCAGGTCTCCTTCAACGCGGCTGCGGCGAGTTTCTCGGTCCCGTCGACGCCGAACTCCACCGGCCCCTCGGGACCGAGCATCACCGATTCGGTGCGCCGGGCCCGCTCCGGATCGAGGAGAGAGAGCCCCTCCACATCCCAGGGCAGGCTGATCCCGATCACGTCGGCCACCGTAGGCACCAGGTCGACCGTCTCAGCTCTGACGTCGTCGATCTTCCCCGGCTGCACGCCGGGGAACCCGCTCGGGTATTTCACGAACATTGGCACCGCGGCGATGGTGCCGATGGTGTCGGGGGTGATGAGGCGCTGATGCTCGACGCCGGGGCGGATGGTTATCCCGTGATCGGCGACGATGATCAACAGGGACTCGTCATAGATCCCCTCGGACTCCAACCGCTCGATCACCAATCCCACGACGGTGTCGGCGTATTGAGACTGGATGATGTGACGCTGGTACCCCTGTGCCACCAGCCAGTCGTCGGTGTTCCAGCCCGCCCCCTCCCCACCTGGCGAGTTGCCGGCGCCGGTCCGCTGACCGTCGGCTGTCAGCTCCCATGGGTGATGGGGAAAGAGGAAATGGCCAAACCGCAATGGTGGAGCCGAGTCGTCGAAGTCGAAGGTCTCCAAGAGACGTGCGACCTCGAGTCTTCGGTCGGCGTCGACGTTGGCCAGGAAGCGATCGATGATGTCGAATTCGGATCGCTCGCCGGTGGTGAAGTTGCCCCATGTCCGGTCGATCACCGGAAGACGGTCGGAAACCGAACGGGGGAGTACCAGATGGCCGTACACGACCGATAGGTCCACCGCCAACGATCTCCAACGTTTTCCGACCGGCTCGATTCTCCGACTCGAGTTCTCACAGGCGAAGGCGGGGCAGAGATCGGTGACCGTCTCCACCGCTGCCTCGTCATAGGCGTCAGACAACAGCGTGAAGAGGGTGAGAGGGTGGTCCGAAGAGATCGGGATACTGCCCGGACTGGCACCCACACCCGAGAGAATGGTGGGAAGCGCTTCCTCGGTCTGCTGCCGCACGCCCACCCCGTTTCGATACCAGACTCCGTCGCCGGCGAGCGCGGCGAAGTTCGGGAACAGGTCTGCCAGCAGCTCACCACTCGAATCGATCATGGTTGCGACGGGGAACTCGTCGAAGACCAGCATCACGATCGGGACCGGATTCCCCACTTCACCGGTATCGGGGAGCTCGCCGGAGCTGGCGAACGCGACATCGCTGGCCGGGGTCATCACGAGGAACCAAGCGGCGAACGCAATCAGCGCCCAGGAGGCATAACCCACGGCGGCTTGGGTCATCCGGGATCGGACAAACAAGAAGGCGAAGACGGCGCCGGCGGAGAGCGCCACCACCACGAATACCGCGGATGGCGCGTCGCTCCCCAGGAGGGCAACCCACGCCGAGGCGACGAACATGGCGAAAAGCCCTCCGAGGACGACCGCGTGTGCCGTCCCCGCACTGCGCGGGCCGATCCACCTCAGGGCGAGCACCGGGATGGCAAGCACCGCCGGCAAGACCAGGACGACCAACGGGAAGAGCATGACGTCGAGAGGGGTGAATCCCCGGGCTACGAAGAATTCGGGGTTCCGTCCCAGCAGATCGAGGATGGGTTGGCTGAACCCGAAGGCTCCCACCGTGGCGGCCGACAGCGGCATCTTCCACCAGGGGATGGACCCGAGCTGGGCCAGCGTCATCGCGGTACGAGGGCGAAGAGGACTCTGGTTCCCGATGACAGCGAGGACTCGTCGACAACTTCGAAGAGCTCACTGGCGAGAGAGCGGAATGCCGTCTCGTCACGGTCAGGGTGCAACTCGTGCGGCAACTTGTTGCCGACCAGTCTCGCCACCATCTCGTCGGACGGAGAGACGAACTCGACTACCACAGGAGCGCCGAAGCCGCGCAACCACTTGAGAACCTCACGAGGCGGGATGCTGGCCTGATAGATGAGGTGATGGATCAAGCCGTAAGCGATGACGAGGTCGGGTTGGGCTCGATCGATTATCGATGATCTCTCGGTTCCGGCCCACCCTTGCGCCGGTGAGGGGTTCGCCAAATCGGTGAGGGCTATCGACATACCCATTCCCGCGCTCCGTCGATAGAGGTCGTCGAGGACGCCCTCGTCGCTGTCGACCGCCACAACATGGGCTCCGCTACCTGCGGCGATCATCGAGAAGTGCCCGTCGTTGGCTCCGAGGTCGAGCACGCGCCGGGGACGGGAACGCTGGATCGCTGCCTGCAGGAACTCGCTCTTGGCGGCCCTGTCCCGGGACACATGGGTGCACGAGCCGTAGTCGGACCAGCCATCGGTGCGGGCTGCCCACTCCAGCGACGTCACCAGGGATCGGAGTCTCTTCACATTGGCCAGGATCAAGTCGACGCTGAACCCTGCCGACCTCAGGTCGTCCCGGACCGCGCGACCCGACATGCGGGCCTCCATGCGGGCCTGGAGACGGACATGGAGCAACGCCCCCGGATTGAGCCGCTTCTTGCTCCCAAGAAGCCGCGCCATCTGGGTTGGGGTCGGTCCTTCCATGTCTCCCCGCAGCCACGGTTGGAACGGGACATCGAGCCATGCTCTCAGCATCAGCGGGAAGAGGAACTGACGGGTGAACTGGCGGTAGCCGATCCAGGGCTCGCCGACTCGGTAGGCCTCGAACGATCCAATGTCGATGAACATCGGCCTCCCTTCGACGAATTGGATGTTGTACGGAGTGGCGTCCTTGATGGTCAGACCGGCGGCGAGAGCATCCCTGAGCAGGTCGAGTTGAAGCAGAGCCGCGTCCTTGAGCATGGAGAACGTCCACTCGTAGGGGTAGCTGATGAAGGGCAATCGCGGATGCTCCAGTGCTCCCGCACCGGTTGGGGGCGGCTCGCTGATCTCGGACGTGTCTATCAGTCTCCGGTCGGTGACCGCGGAGGTGAAGAAGTCGCTAGCGGAGAGTGCACGCCAGCCTTCAAGCCCGCGCTCATCGAGCACCCGCAGGACCCGGCCCTCATCGAGGATTATCCGTGAGGCCGGGTCGCGGAACGACCCGGGATCGGGCGATTGCATCCCGAGGTCAGGATTCCGCGGACAGGGCTGTGTCTTCTACTGCTTCTGCTGCCTCACCGTCGTTGGGATCGGCAGCCTTCATGGCCCGGCCAAACCGGTAGCGATGCCGGAGAGCCTTGACGGCAACAGCGAGGCCGGTTGCACCTCCGATCACAGCCTGCAAGAGCAAACTGCCCGAACCAGGGTCCAAGTATCCAAAGATCATTTGTTTCCTCCAGGGGCATCGGAAAACCGCGCCGACACCATTGTTATCCAACTCTCAGGTCAAGCAAACCAGTTCCCCCACCCGCTCCCGGACTCGAGCCAACGCCGTTTGAACAGGGGGCCCGGATTTCGCGAGATCGGCGCCGGTGAGTCAGGTGCCGCTGCGGTACCTCTTCAGCTCCTGTTGCTCCACCCGCCGACGCAGACGTCGCCGCCGATAGCCGATGCCGAACAGCTCGGTGAGCACGACCATCGTTCCGACCGCGACCAGGATCACGAGAGCGAGGGAGAACTCGCCCTCCAATCCGAGGAACCTGACCGGGACTGTCGCGGTGTTCTGCACCGCGAAGATCACCACCGCGCTGATCCCCAAGAGAAGGAGGATGGCGCCCCAGGCGATGCCTGCCGAGACCGGGGCAGCCGGTGGCTGGTCTTCGGTTTGCTTGTCGGAGGCTGGAGGCGAGCTCGGCCGCTCCGAACCGAACGGGTCGTGAGATTCGTCGGTCATCGGCTCATCCTATAGGTTCACGGGGCGGCGGACACGATTGGCCGAGCCCTGACATAACGTATCCCCGATGCGTCGAATCTCGATCATCGTCATAGGGCTGTTGGCGGCCTGCAGCTCTGAGCCCGGTTTGCAACCGACGTCCTCGGCGGGGCCATCTCTCACCACTGCCAGCACATCGAGTGTCACCACCACGTCGACGACCGTGCCCGCGACTTCCACCGCCACCACGCTTCCCACGAGCAGCACGCTGTCTCCGGATGAGACCGTCCTCGGATACGAGGTGATCGCCGACCTGAGTTTCCCGGTGCAGACCACTGCCCGGCCCGGCGACCCTCACTCCTATGTCATCACCAAGGAGGGGCAGGTATGGATCCTCGACGGGGTGGCGGTCTTGGAGGACCCCGTGCTCGATATCCGCGATCGAGTCCTCGACAGAGGGGAACAGGGGCTGCTGTCGATGGCATTGCATCCCGAGGACGAGAGCCGGTTCTATCTCCACTACTCGGACAACAACGGGGACACCGTCGTCTCCGAGTTCGTGCTCACCTCGCCGGGTCAAGCCGACCCGGCGAGCGAGAGGGTGCTGCTTCAAGTCGATCAGCCGGCAGGCAATCACAACGGCGGCATGCTTCAGTTCACCGTCGACGGAGCCCTCCTCCTCGGTCTGGGAGATGGTGGTGGCAGTGGTGACCGGTATGGCAACGGGCAGAACCCCGACACTCTGCTGGCCGGTCTGGTGGTGATCGACGTGGATGGGGCAGAGCCGAATCCGACTAAATACGCCATGGGGTTGCGTAATCCGTGGCGGTTCTGGATCGACGAGAACGCGATCTACATCGCCGATGTCGGACAGAACGCCTACGAGGAGATCTCCGTCTCGGAGCCGCTCGAGCCCGGGCACAACTACGGCTGGCCGATATTCGAGGGATTGAATTGCTTCTCTTCCCCGGACTGCGACGGAGCGGGATTGGTCGCCCCGGTCCTCGAGGTCGAGCACGGTGATGCCGGCACTTGCTCGATCACCGGCGGGGTGGTGTACCGGGGACCGGCGATGCCGCAGCTCCACGGGCATTTCTTTTACTCCGACTATTGCGGGGGCTATCTGAGAAGCCTGCTCCACGTCGACGGTGAGGCCACCGCCCTCCGTGACTGGACCGAGCAGGTTGGTGTGCCGGGCAGTGTGACCGGCTTCGGTGTGGACGGGGCCGGCGAGATGTACCTCACCACGACCGAACAGCTTCTGAAAGTGGTCCCCACCGGTTGACCCCGCTCAGTCGCATGTCGGAGGCCGTCGCGGGGTCGGGATAGGCTCTACCTCGTGCCCAGCGTCTTTACCCGCATCATCGAAGGGGAGATCCCCGGTACCTTCGTCTGGAGAGACGAACAGTGTGCCGCCTTCATGTCGATCAACCCACTTCGCCGCGGCCATACCCTCGTCGTGCCACGGATGGAGATCGATCACTGGTTCGATTGCCCACCCGACTTGATGGACCACCTGATGGCAGTGTCGCGTGAGATCGGGGCCGCCCAGCAACAGGTCTTCCAGCCGGTACGCATCGGTCTCATGGTCGCCGGTCTCGAGGTGCCCCACCTCCACATCCATCTGGTGCCGATCGATGGGGTGCACGACCTCGACTTCGCCAATGCCGCGGTCTCGGTTGAGCGGGATGATCTCGAGGAAGCCGCATCGGCGATCCGTCAATTCCTTCAGTCCAGGGGTCTTTCCGGAGTAGCCGACTAAGTGGAAGTGCTCTTCGGGGGGATCAGCTCAGCCCTCTATGGGGGTGCCGACTTCCTCGGTGGCGAGGGAGCGCGGCGTGCCCCCGCCGCCTCGATCGTGTTCTGGGCCGGGGTCATCAGCTTTCCCCTCATCCTCGTCGTCGCTCTCCTCGTCGGCGGCCAAGCCGGCCCGGCCGACTCTCCTTGGCGCCGCGGCCGGGGCGTCGGGAGGGATAGGTCTCGTGTTCCTCTTCGCCGGGCTCGGCCGGGGTCAGGCCGCGGCCGTGGCTCCGGTTGCCGCCGCGCTGGCGGCGGTTCTTCCGGTCGCCGTTGCCGTGATCGACGGGGAACGGCCGACGACATTGTCCTGGGTCGGTGTTGCGGTTGCCGTCCCGGCGATCGTGTTGTGCTCGTGGATGGCGGATCCCGGGGAGACACTTGGGGGCAGTCTTCGGTACGGGGTAGCCGCAGGGCTTGGGTTCGGCGGATTCACCGCGCTGATCCGGTTCACCTCGTCTGAGTCCAACCTGCTGCCCCTGGTGACATCGCGGGCATCGACGATGCTGATCGTCTCGATCATTGCCGGCGTCGGGATCTGGAGACTCGTCGGTTTCGGCTCGGTGCCACGCTCGATAGTCGTCGGCAACGCCCTCTTGGACGTGACAGGGAATGTGACGCTGCTCATCGCATTGCGGGCGGGCTCGCTAGCCCTGGCCGCAGTGGCGGCTTCGTTTTACCCGGCAGTGACCGTGATCCTGGCTCGGGTCGTCAATGCCGAGCATCTCCGCCGGAGACAATTCGTGGGTCTTGCGTTGACACTCCTAGCTCTGACCGCGATCGCACTCGGTTGATCAACCCCTCACCACCAGCCAGGTCCCGGTCACAACAAGTGCGATACCCAGCAGACGGCCAACGTCGAGTGTCCTGCTGTCGCCGAACCACCCGAAGTGCTCGATGATCGCCCCCAGCACCAGGGTGGCTCCGGTGAACAGGGTGAGACCGGCACCCAGCCCGAGCCGGGCGACACTGATCCCGAGCGAGGCGACCACGATCAGACCCATGAGACCTGCGGTCAAGGCCCACCAGGGGAGTTCTCGCAACTCGGAGAGACGGCTGCCCTGAAACGCCAACATGAGGATGGCGATCGCCAGCCCGCCCCCGGCGTAGGTGACGAAGGTCGAAGCCAACGTTCCCACCCTTTGCTCCATCACCCCGAGGAATTGGGACTGGAGCGACCCCGCCAGCCCACCGAGTATTGCGATCAGGACGACGACGATGAGATGCATGATCCGAACAGGATGGTCGCCCGTGCCCGGGTTGGCTGGGATCCCTTCGAGTAACCGGTACCTACGATCTCGGCATCGATAAGCCGATTCCCTCAGCTCGCCCCGACTCAACCGAGGGTCCGCTGCGCCCCGCGGTGGCAACCTTGGTCTTTCTCAAGCTGGTGGTGAACACCGCCCTTCGCTTCGTCTACCCGTTCCTGCCCGCAATCGCCAGAGGGCTCGGGATCGACCTGACCCAGGCCGGAATGCTGGTTTCGGTGCGCTGGGTGAGTTCCCTCACCACACCGGCGGTGATGAGCTTCTCCGGGGACGTGCACCGAACCAGACGCCTCCTCGTCGCAGGGTTGACCATGTTCGGCGCCGGTTCCATCGTCACCGCCTGGACCGGAATCTACATCGGGGCCGTGATCGGTTTCGCCCTGGCGGGCCTGGCCAAGCCCATGATCGACATCGGCTCCCAGCTGTACATCTCGGAACGGGTCCCCTACCGGCGCCGGGCCCGCTACCTGGGAGTCCTCGAGGTTTCCTGGGCCGGGGGGCTGCTCGTCGGTGCTCCCGCCGCCGGCTGGCTCATCGGAAACTGGGGCTGGGAGGCGCCATTCTGGGCGCTGGGATCGCTCGGGCTGGTAGGGATCGGACTGGCGCTGATCTTTCTCGATCGGCGCGATCAAGCCGCCTCGAGTCGGGGGACCAAGGCCCCGGATAGCCCCGGCGGCCAGGTGATAATGCTCCTCGGTACCATCGCCCTGTTCGGCTTCGCCCACGAAGGGGTCCTGGTCACACTCGGGGGATGGCTGGAGGGCAGCTTCGCCATGACCCTCCTCGCACTGGGCGGGGTGGGAACCCTGCTCGGGGTCTCCGAGCTGGCCGGCGAGGGAGCCATGGTCGCTTTCACCGACCGCATCGGGAAACGCAACTCGCTGGCTCTTGGGCTGGGGGTGGGGTGTCTCTGCCTGTACGCGCTCTCGTTCTCCTCCGAGGTGGCCGCCCCGGCGCTGACCGCTCTCGCCCTTGCCACCGTGGCCTTGGAGTTCGGCTACATCTCGGTGATCCCCTTGATGACGGAGCTCCGACCCCGAGGCAGAACCCGGATCCTGGCACTGTCGGTGGTGGCCAACGGGCTGGGGCGAATGGCCGGCGACTTGGTCTCCCCCCGGCTGTTCACGGCGGGTGGGATGCAACTGGTGACGATGGTGGCCGCGAGCGTCGTTCTGTGCGCCGTGATACTGGTGCTGGTCGGGGTGAGAGAGGTCAGTGCCGAGGAGCGGTACTTGGCGGGGAGGGAGAGCTAGTAGTGGCCCTCCGCTCGTAGTCGACGATCGTCGACCGGAGGTAGGCGGTGGCCCGATCGAATCCGTGTCGGGCGTGACTCGTGGTGTATGCCAGGACCCGGGTGAGCCAGAGACGGAAGGCGAGCGATTCCCAGGCCGGGTCGCCGAGGGCGAATCCGTCGAGGAGGAACCCGTGCACCTGGTGCCAGCGGTCGGCGTCCATGAAGGACAAGGACCGATCCGGCCCGGAACGGAGCAACTGCTCGGCCGTATCTTCAGGGAGGAGGCGGGCCAGGGCTTTCTCCCGCTCGGACCAGGGTGCGTCGAGCAGCCGGATCGTGCCCTCGATGTCATAGGCGACGACCTGTTTCAGATCCTCGGGGACGGGGGCGGCCGGATCGCTCCCGTGCCGGGCGTCGGGGGTCGGCGCGGGGAGGCCGGACAGGGACGTCGCAGCGTCGAGACACTCGACCAACATGACCCTGAGCTCTTCGAGCGACCCGTACAGGGCATGGCGCTTCCCGTCGGCGACGTGGTGCTCGTAGAGACCGAGGCCCATCACCGAGGTGGCGTAGGTCATGACGGTGTCGATCCCCCAGTCGGATCGGTTCCGGACCAGCTCCGAGGCGGCCAGCAACTCGACCGCCTCCCGGCCGAGCAGCACCTCACCCCCCAGCGGCTGGTCGAGCCGGGGCAAGAATGTCCCCGGAAAGAGCCGGGCCAGGGCCGGTCTCGTGATCATCCAGGTGATCATGGCGTCGGTGGAAGCACGGGGGAACCGGTGCCTGACCACCCCATACCCACGGTCTGCGGCCGTTTCGGCGCCCTCGATCCAGGAAGAGTCGAAGTTGGTGATGTCGGCGTCGTAGAAATGGACCCGGTGGCGGCCCTGGTCGGCGGCGAGCGCGATAGCGGTGTTGAGAGCATCCCCCTTACCGGGTCGGAGGGTGCCGATCCTCTCCTGGATGATCACCTCCACCCGCTTCCCCGATGCCACCGCCAACTCCCGACCCGACCTTCGCAACGCTTGGGGCCCATCTCCTTCTTCGGTGGCCACGGCCCACACCTCGTCTATCGCCGGATGGGCGGCCGCCGTTGCCAGGTTGGACGCGACCAGCGAAGGAGCCTCCGACTTGAAGGGGAACACGGCGAGGCTCACCAGGCGAGGATAGGTACCCCCAACCTGTCCCAACCGCGGTCTACGCTCGCCATCATGGAGGAGATGGTCGGTCGTGTCCTGGGAACCGTCGATGCCACCCCACTCGAGTTCTGGGTCGGAGTGGCGGATGGTGAGTACCTGGAGCTCGACGACGTGGTCGCCCTCGAACGTGTCCTGCCCACGGGGGAGCTGGTGAAGATATTCGGGACGGTGAGCCAGGTCAGGGCCCGTCATGAAGGTGCTCGCTTCGACTCAGATGTCTTTCTGATCGAAGACGGAGTGCTCCCGGCCGAAGTGGTCGAAGCGGCGCAAGTGACGGCTACCCGCGTAGAGCCCGAGATCTTTGTCCCGCCCCGTCCCGGGCAGCCGGTGAGACGGGCACGTGGTGAGGAGCGGGACCAGGCACTGTTCTTCGATCGCATGGAGCGGCGGTTCCCGGTTGGTGCCTCCCGGAATGGTGAGCCGCTCTTCGCCAACTTCGAGTTCCTGAATGGGCAGCGTGGCGCACACGTCAACATCTCCGGGGTCTCCGGGGTGGCCACCAAGACCAGTTACGCCACCTTCTTGCTCCACTCGGTGTTCACTTCACAGGTGTTGGGCCCGGCCGCGGTCAACACCAAGGCCTTGATCTTCAACGTCAAGGGCGAGGACTTGCTTCATATCGACCGGCCTAACACCAGCCTCGATGACGACGCCAGGCGCCGCTACCGCACCCTCGGGCTTCCGGCCGACCCGTTCGGCTCGGTCGGGTTGTTCGCTCCGCCTCGACCCGGCTCGGATCGGGCGGTGGCCGACGTCAGCTCCCGATCCGACATCACTTCCTTCTTCTGGACTCTGGCCGAGTTCTGCCATGACGACTTGATGGTGTTCCTGTTCGCCGATGCCGAGGACGAGCGGTCCCAGTACACCATGGTGGTGTACAACGTGATGGCCCAACTCGAACGTGCCGAGGCCACGGACGGGGGAGCAGTCAGGATCGAGGGTGAGACCGTGCGCACGTTTCGTGATCTGGCAGACCTGATCTCGCGCAAGGTGCAGGATGACGACTCGAGATACGACTGGGCGGGGCCCCACATCGGCCAGGGCACCGTCAACGCCTTCGTCAGACGCCTCCAGGGCGCAGTCCGGCATGTCGAGCGGCTGATCCGGGGTGACATCGCCAACCCGGCGCGACATCGGATCGAAGTGCAGGGTCATCAGGTGACCGTGGTCGACCTTCACAATCTCAACGATCGGGCCAAACGGTTCGTGGTCGGGGTGACGGTGAGGAAGGCTTTCGAGGACAAGGAGCGGGCCGGGCAGTCCGAGGAGCTGTTGTTCCTGGTTCTCGACGAGTTGAACAAGTACGCCCCACGTGAGGGATTCAGCCCGATCAAGGAAGTTCTCCTCGATGTTGCCGAGCGGGGACGCTCCTTGGGCGTGATACTGATCGGGGCTCAGCAGACGGCATCAGAGGTGGAGCGACGCATAATCGCCAACTCGTCGATTCGAGTGGTGGGTCGCCTCGACTCCGCGGAGGCGTCACGTGAGGAGTACGGATTCCTTCCCTCGGCCCAGCGGCAACGAGCGACGATCCTGAAACCGGGGACGATGCTGCTTGCCCAACCCGAGTTGCCGGTCCCGCTGGTCCTCGAGTTCCCGTTCCCGGCATGGGCCACGAGAGCCTCCGAGGCCGGGGCGCTCCCGGGCTCGGGCGGGGGGCCCGCCGACCCTTTCCAGGATTTGTAGCTCCCCGGTTCTGTCCCAGTCCAACTCTACGATCGGGGCCGATGACGACGCCGTCGCCTCGATGAGGCTTCTCCACACTTCCGACTGGCACGTCGGGCGGAAGATCCGTGGTCGATCCCGGGTGGACGAGCATCGAGCCGTCCTCGACGAGATCGTCGATGTCGCAAGGGATCGCCGGGTCGATGCCACCCTGGTAGCCGGCGATCTGTTCGACGTGTCCTCACCGTCTCCTGAGGACGAGGCCATCGTGTATCGGGCGCTGCTGGACCTGGCCGAGATCGGCCCGGTCCTGGTGGTCGCCGGGAACCATGACAGCCCGGCTCGTCTCGAGGCAGTCAAGCCACTGCTCGACCTGGGTCGGATCACCGTGGCGGCCCGTCCCTCCCCACCCGCCGAAGGTGGGGTCGCCGTTGTCGAGTCGCTCGGCCTCAAGGTCGGCATGCTGCCGTTCGTCACTCAGCGCGGGATCGTCAAGGCCGAGCAGATCATGAACCTCGACCCCGATCAACACGCCCAGAGTTACGAGGCCCGATTGCGGAGAGTCATCGAGTCTCTTGTCGAGGACATGGGGCTCGACACGGTCAACGTCGTGACCGGGCATCTCACGGTCTATGGCGCGGCCAGCGGTGGGGGAGAGCGCGAGTCCCACATTTTCGGCTATGCGATTCCACCTCAGGCGTTCCCGGGAAGCTTGTCCTATGTCGCCCTGGGTCATCTTCACCGACAGCAACGAATCCCTGCCTCCGCCCCGGTCTGGTACAGCGGGTCGCCGCTTCAGCTCGACTTCGGGGAAACCGGTGATCACAAAGGGGTCCTGATCGTGGACGTCGAAGCAGGCAACCCCGCCTCTGTCGAGCCGGTCGCCCTCTCCTCGGGAATAAGGCTGGTCCAGGTCGGTGGCACTCTGGAACAGGTGCTCTCCATGTCGGCGGAGCTCGAAGACGCATACGTCAAGGTCATGCTCGACGAGCCAGGACGGGCCGGGCTCAACGACGAAGTGCGGGCCGCGATACCCGGTGCGGTCGAGGTCAATATCACCCGCACCGAAAACGGTGAGCCTCGAGAGCGGGTGGCACGGGCGGGCCGCACACCGATCGAGCTGTTCGAGTCCTATCTCGAGTCGAGACAGGTCGACGATCTCGCTGTGGTCCAGCTGTTCCGTGAGCTGGAACAGGAAGTGATGTCGTCATGAGACCACGGCGACTGATCATGGAGGGCTTTCTCGCCTACCGCCAACGAACGGAAGTCGACTTCACCGACGCAGACCTCTTCGTGCTCTCCGGCCCCACCGGTTCGGGCAAGTCGAGTGTCATCGACGGGATGACGTTTGCTCTCTACGGGACGATCCCACGTCTGGACGACCGTCGCTCCGTCGCCCCGGTGATCTCGGCGATGTCCGATCGGGCGCGGGTCTCTTTCGAGTTCACGGTGGGCGATGAGACCTACACCGCTGTCCGTCTTGTCACGCGAACTCGAACCGGCGCCACGACCAGCGAAGCGCGGCTTGAGCGGGGCAGTCAACACGAGGTGCTTGCCGGCAACGCCGATGACGTCACCAGCGAGGTGGGCCGGCTCCTTGGTCTCAGCTACGAGCACTTCACCAAAGCGGTGGTCCTACCCCAAGGTGACTTTGCCCAGTTCCTCACCGACCGTCCCGCCGATCGTCAGGCTCTGCTCCGTGCCCTGCTCGAGATCGGCCTCTTCGAGCAGGTGATGCAGTTGGCCAACTCCAGGGCCCGTATCGCCGAGACCCGGGCCCAGGCTCTGGGGGAGAGTCTGGCCAAGCTCGAGGTCCCTACACCAGAGCAGCTCGACGAAGCGCGAAACCGGCTGAGCCGGCTCGTGGAGGCCGTCGCCGAGTTGCCTGCCCGGGGCGGAAGACTGAGCCAACTCGAGGTGAGTCATCGCGAGGTCAAGGCGGCCCAGACGGCAATCGAGGAGAGCTTGGGCCGGTTGGCCGGCGTCTCGCCACCGCCTGACCTCGACACCCTCGATCGAGATCGGGTCGAGGCTGGTGACCATCTCGACAAGGCGGGGGACAGTTTGGCCCGCATCGTCGATGCCCTGACCGAGGTGGATAAGGCTCTGGCCGAGCATCCCGGGCTACAAGAACTCGAAGCGTGGCAAGCCGACCGGGAGCGACTCCGTGAGCTGACGGAGAATCGCGCCGCGCTCGACTTCGACGGTCTCAGCTCGGCCTTAGAGGAGGCAGCTTTGGCCCGCGACGAGGCCAGGGCACATCTAGACCGGCTTCGGGTCGAGCACGCCGCACAAGATCTTCGTCGAGCGCTGGTGGCTGGTGACCCGTGCCCCGTCTGTCATTCGGTGATCACCGAGATCCCGGGAGAAAGCGAGTTGGCACATGGGTCTATCGACCGAGCCATGGCTGACGTCGCGGGCCTCGACTCACGTGCCGGCGAGGCGCGTGATCGTCTCAAGGAGGCGGAAGGGCAGTCGAAGCAGATCGGGCAACGACTGGCCGAGATCGAAGATCGGCTCGGCAGCGCACCATCGCCCGACCAAACCGAGGCCGGCATCGTCGCGGTCCGGCAGTTGCTGGCCAGACGCGGCGAAGCCGAACAGGAGGCGGTTGCCGCTCGTGCCGATCTCGAAGCCGCTCAATCGGCGGTCAACCGGTTGAGCGAGAGGACAGCCGGCTTGCGCGAGACGCTGCTGGCGGCTCGTGATCGGGTGGCGGCGGAGGAGCCACCGTTGCCCGGCGATGACGTTGTCGCCGGCTGGCGCGATTTCGAGCTCTGGCGTGTCGCGCAGATGCAGCGGCGGAAGGAACATCTGGTCACTGCGCGCGAGGCGGTCGAAGCCGCCGCCGAAGAGCTGTCGAGGTCATCTGCCGAGCTCGAGGTGTGGCTCCGAGGCCTCGGGGTCGAGGCTACCGGGTCGCCCGAGACCGACCTGGCGCTGGCCAAGGAACGTCAGGACTCCGAGATAAGGGAGTTGGAGAGGACGGTGACCGAAGCGACGGAGCTGGCCAAAGAGCTGGAGGTGGAGACCACACGTGCTCGTGTTGCCGCATCGCTAGGCACCCATCTCCGCTCCAACAACTTCGAGGCCTGGCTGTTAGAGGAAGCCATGGACACTCTGATCGATGGCGCCAACCGCCTCCTCGACGAGTTGTCCGGTGGTGCTTATTCACTGCTGGCCCGCGACGCTCAGTTCGTGGTGGTCGACCATCGCAACGCGGGGCTGATTCGGACGACGAGAGGCCTGTCCGGCGGGGAGACGTTCCTGGTGGCCCTCTCCCTCGCCCTCTCCATGGCGGAACAGCTCGCCGAGCTGACCGGTATGTCCTCTCGTTTGGAGTCTGTGCTCCTGGACGAAGGTTTCGGGTCGCTTGACCAGGAGTCCCTGGATGTGGTCGCCTCGGTACTCGACGATCTCGTGGGCAAGGGGAGGACCGTCGGCATCGTCACCCACGTCCGTGAGTTGGCGGACCGCATGCCCGTTCGCTTCGAAGTCACCAAAGGCCCCGAGACGGCGTCGATCGAGAAGGTGATGACGTGAAGTTCGATGTCGAAGCCTGGGACCCCGCCTACGGCGCCCCTTCGGAGGCCGAGCTCGTCGACTCGACCGAGAACGTGGACCCATCGGTGGAGCTGGAGGCCGATCAGTGGCGTCCATTGCTACCTGAGAGCGACCCTGCGCCCGACATTCTGTTCGTCGACGGAGTGAGACGGGTCGATGCCAATCTTTGGATAGATCGGGAAGGTCGTTTCCCCGGTTTCGGCCTTGCCGCCACCTTTGCCGCCGGTGCGGTCCGCTGCAATGGAGGCGCCAAGGTCGTGGCGGCGGAAGTCAGGCGGGGGGTTTTCACGGGCATCGATGCCGACCCGGTCGAGACATCCATGGGGCGGTATGAGGTGATGTCGACGAGGGGGTCGACCCCCGAGGAGCTGTGGCTTGGGATCCAGGAACGGATGGGGGACCTCGAGGGTCTCGTCGCCGAGAGCCAGGGCGACGCCGCCCTCGTTGTGGTCGATGGGCCTCTGTCGCACCGACGTCACGTGGACGGCGCGGTCGGCTACGTGAAGACCCAGCACGTCCAGTACCTTCCGGACGAGCTCCGGGCCACCCTGGCCGTGCTTCCCGTCGGTTATCGCACCCCGCTATTTCTGACCACCACGTCGTGGAGTCGATTCTCGTGGTATCTGAGGTTGGCCAACGGAACCGGCCCCGCCGGCGGTCTCGTCCGGTGTGAAGTGAAAGCTGACATGGGTGTGAGCGACGCGGCTCGTCTGGCCCATCTCGTGAGCGCTTCTCTGCCGAGATACGCCTCCGCCCGCCACAAAGACCCACGCGCCCCTCAGAACCTGTATCCGATCGGTGGCCTCGAGCGAGAGTTGCGCCGGCGTCTCGGCGACCGTGATCTGGCGATGCGCGCCCTGCGAGTGGCAGCCGGCAAGTAGGTGTTGGAAAGCGCAGTGGGAGCGGTGAGCCCGCTCCCACTGCAGTGTGGAGGACCGCAATTACGTTGCAGTTGCGGTCGAATCCGGGCTTTCACCCGGACAGTGCTTTGACGCCCTGCACGCCGTGGCACTCAGTAGCACTCGGGAGGAATGCTTCTGGGCCGGTTATTCCTTCGCCATCCGGGGGCATGCCCAGATTGTCGGCCACTTGATTGATCGCCTGTAAGGCCACCAAGAAGCACTCTCCGACCAGGTCGGCGACTATCGGGATTGGGGCAGCGTCTGACTACATAGCGGGAAATGACATGTACAAGACGACGGAAGAAGACGGAATACGCCTCCGGTCGACCCAGCCGATGTAGCCCGCAACAACTCCGAGTCCGAACGGTCCACCACTCATGCACTATGCCCAGAGCCCCGCAAAGCGTGTCGGTAGCGACGTGTTTCCGACGATACCGGCTCTCAGAACCCGATCCGGACGTCGCGCAACTGTGCCTGGGCGCGAAGCACGTCGAGCTCACCAGCTTCGAGGAATCGATCGAGCAGTATGTGTCTCTTCCGATCCTCGGTCACTACAACCAGACCCCGGTTCCTCGGCCGGACGATGGCTGCGATGTCATCCCATGCCACCAGTTGGCGGCGAAGCAGGCAGATTCGGTGGATGCCACTCGAATTGACGTCGACGGCGATCGGGAAGTCGAATGCTGCCACGTACCCGAGCCCGGCGGTGAGGAGAGCGAGGAGCGCGGTGAGGAAAACGGAGGCGTCGACGGCCCAGGAGCCCCAGGCCGCGGCGAGGAGCAGAGGCGGGGTCGCCACGGAAAGGGCGATGCGCAACCTCGATTCGCTTAGCCTCAATCGAACAGCCTCACGGGGCATCATTCGCGATATCCGCGGGCGCCACGGGTCGTGTCGACCCGGATTCACGTCTCGATGCGAGTAGGGCGCCCACGATCACCAAGAGCGATCCAAGCACGGCCAAAGGTGCGATGCTCTCGTTCCTGAAGACCACCCCCAAGACAAGGGCAACCACCGGCATCAGATAGGTGATGAAGGTCGACCTGGTGGCACCTACGCTGCCGACGAGGGATCCCATCATCAGGAATGCGATGCCGGTCCCGAGAAATCCGACCGCCAAGGTGGCGGCGAGCGACGGCCAGGCGAACTCCGATCGGGTCAGTCCAAAAAGCCCGTACGGGGTCACCAGCACGGTCGCGACCATCAGGGTGCGTCCCATGACCGGGATGGTGCCATAGCGTTGTTGGAGTGGGGCGACGATGTTTGTGGAGAACCCGTAACAGAGCGTGGCGAGGACGACGAGGATCACACCGAGCGCCTCGGTGTTACCGGACCCGGCCGAGGGAAGCGCGATCGCCAGAATCCCGAGAAACCCGACGGCAAGACCGCCTACCTGGAGACGGCCGGGGAGTTGGCGGAGCAGCAGAGAGGCGATGATGGCGGTGAAGATTGGAGTCGCTCCGTTGAGCATCCCGGCGAGTGCCGAATCGATCCACTGCTGGGCGATGGGGAACAGGGTGAATGGGATCGCCACCCAGATCACGCCGAGGAGGACCACGCGGGGCAGGTCCTCGCGCGGGATCCGTGTCGCCCTCGCCTGGGGCAGCATTGCCATCAGGAGAGCGCCGAACCCGACACGCAGCCAGGTGAGAAGCCCCGGGTGGAAGGCGTCGAGACCGATGGCGATGAACAGGAAGGATGCTCCCCAGATCAAGCTGACGGCTACGAAGCGGAGCCAATCGGCAGCGCTGAATGCCTCCCGGTTGGTTCCGTGCGATGTGGTCAGTAGTCGATTGCTCATAGTGCTGGAACACCAAGCTTCCCAATGCGGTTGCGGTCGTCTCAGGAACGTGTGAAGTCGGTCAAATAGTCCTGGTCGTCAGCAACGATCACACACTCGGCGAAATCAGTTCTCCGACTTGGCGTCGCGAGTCATCAGGCTCATTACGGCGTCCCGTGGGTGCATTCCCTCGTGGAGCACGAGTCCGACGTGAGCCGCGATCGGCATCTCGATATCCTTCCGGGCCGCGAGATCGAGCACGGCGCGCGTGGTCTTGACACCCTCGGCGACCATTCTCATCTCCTGGACGATCGCATCGAGGCTCCGTCCCTGAGCCAGCCCGACACCGACCCGGTGGTTGCGGCTCTTGGTCGAGATACAGGTTGCAATGAGGTCACCCATCCCGGCCAGCCCGTCGAAGGTGGTGGGCCGGCCACCCAGGGCGATCCCGAGCCGGGTCAGTTCGGCCAGGGCACGTGTGATCAAAGTGGCACGGGTGTTGTCTCCGAATCCCAGCCCGTCCGACATGCCGGCTGCAATCGCCATCACGTTCTTCAGGGCGCCGCCCAGCTCGCAGCCGGTCACATCGTCGTGGGTGTAGACCCGGAATGTCGGGCCCATGAAGACCGACTGCAACGAGACCGCAGTCTCGGAATCCCCGAAAGCGACGACCGCGGCCGTCGGCTGCCCGGCGGCCACCTCGTCTGCGAGATTGGGCCCGGTCAGGACCCCTATTCGTCCCGGGTCGTGCCCCGGTGACACCTCGGAGATGATCTGCGTCATCGTGGCCAGCGTGTCCTGCTCGATTCCCTTGGTCAACGAGACGATTGGCACACTGGGGTCGATGTCCTTGACCGCCGCGGCAAAGACCTCCCGGAATCCGTGCGATGGGACGGCCATGACGACCGCCGAGGCATCGGCGACTGCCTCTCGAAGGCGGGCGGTCGCACTTAGAGACTCGGGCAATCGCAACCCTGGGAGGTAATCGGGGTTCTCCCGGTGCTGGTTGATGTGGTCGGCCACCTCGCTCCGGCGCGCCCAGAGAACGGTAGGTGACGAACCGGCGGCGAGCAGGGCGGCGGTGGTGCCCCACGAGCCTGCTCCGATTACGGCGATCTTGGTCACAGCGGCACGCTACTTATGTAGAGCTGGGCCTGTTGCGCCGGTGACGGCCGGTCAATGAGGCCCGATAGCCGATCCACGAGGTAGGGGACCCTTTCTCCCTAACCTGCGCGCGCTGTGAGTCTCTCCATTGGCATCGTCGGTCTCCCCAATGTGGGCAAGTCGACCCTGTTCAACGCCCTCACCAATGCCGGAGTACTCGCGGCCAACTACCCGTTCGCCACTATCGAGCCCAACACCGGGGTGGTGCCAATCCCCGACCCGCGTCTCGGTGTGCTCGCCAGTATCTTCAACTCCAAGCGGGTGGTGCCGGCCACGGTCACATTCGTCGACATAGCCGGCCTGGTCAAAGGAGCCAGTGAGGGGGAGGGATTGGGCAACCAGTTCCTGGCCAACATCCGCGATGCCAACGCCATCTGCCATGTGGTGAGGGGATTTGCCTCGACGACGGTGGCCCATGTGGATGCCGTCCCCGACCCGGGCAAGGACATCGAGGTCATCGAGACCGAGTTGGCCATCGCCGACCTCCAGACCATCGACAAGCGGCTCCCCCGTCTCGATAAGGAGTCCACCATCGACAAGAGTCTGAAGCCCCAGGTGGACCTGCTCGGGGAGCTGAGGTCCGTGGTGGCCTCGGGTCGAAGGGTGAGCAGCGAGCCAAGGCTGATGTCGAGGAGAAGCGAGTTCGCCGATCTCCATCTCTTGACGGCCAAGCCGGTGATCTACGTGTTCAATCTCGACGAGACCGGAATGCGTGACGAGGAGCTGCGCTCCAGACTCTCATCGCTGGTGTCCCCGGCGGAGACGTTGTTCCTCGACGCCCAGATCGAGGCGGAGATGGGCGACTTGGAGGGCGAGGACAGACGCCAACTGCTCGCATCGGTTGGCCAGGAGGAGCCCGGCCTCCACGCCGTGATCCGGGCCGCCTATCGCACCCTGGGCCTGCAGAGCTTTCTCACCGCGGGTGAGAAGGAGTCGCGTGCCTGGACGATCCAGGCCGGGGCAACCGCCAACGAGGCAGCGGGAGTGATCCACAGCGACTTCGAGCGGGGGTTCATCGCCGCCGAGGTGGCCGACTTCGATCGGCTGGTCGAGGCCGGGTCGTGGTTGTCCGCCCGTGAGAAGGGCTGGGTACGCACCGAGGGCAAGGGATACGTGATGCGCCCAAACGACGTCGTGGAGTTTCGCTTCAATGTCTGACCCGGCGCTGGTGCACCACTAGGTTGCCGCCGGTGACTCCACTGGCCGTCAACGAGAGTGGCGCGTTGGCCGCCCCCCTCACCGAGCATGAGGTCCTCGTCTTCCTGGTCCAACTGCTCTTGCTCGTCGGTGTGGCCAGGGTGTTGGGCTGGCTGGCGAAGCGGATAGGCCAGCCAGCCGTGGTCGGCGAGTTGCTGGCCGGGATCGCCCTCGGCCCGACCATCTTCGGCCGCTTCGCTCCTGAGGGGTTTGCCTGGGTGTTCGGAGAGGACACGGTTCGCTCGGTCATCTTCGGGCTGTCCTGGCTCGGTGTGATCATGCTGCTGGTCGTGATCGGATTCGAGACCAATCTCGGGATCATCGCCCGGTTCAGGGCGGCCGCCCTGTCGGTCTCGGCCGGAGCTCTACTCGTTCCCCTTGCCGTGATGGTGCCCCTGGCCTACATGGTCCCCAGCGACTTTGTCGGCGTCGGGACGGAACGGGCCATCTTCGCCGGGTTCTTCGCCTTGGCCCTGTCGGTCTCGGCGCTGCCCGTCGTGGCCAAGATCCTGCTCGACCTTGGCTTTCTGCGGCGCAACTTCGGTCAGGTGACCCTCGCCGCCGGCATGACCATGGATTCGGTGGGGTGGCTGATCCTGGCTGCACTCTCCGGCATCGCCCTGGACGGGTTCCGGCCCGAACGTCTGATGAGATCGTTCCTAGGTCTGGTGGTGTTCGTGGTGGCGGCGGCGACAGTGGGCAGATGGTTGCTCGACCGACTCCTCCGCTTCGTCATGGCCAGGGGCTCGTCGGTGACTGCGGCCGTCTCCATCACCCTGGTTGCTGCCCTCGTTGGTGGCGCGGTCACCCAAGGGCTCAATCTCGAGGCGATCCTCGGTGCCTTCGTGGTGGGTGTCGTGGCGGCCAGCCTCAGGCACCAGGTGCCCCAGGTGCGGTCTGTGTTGGAGACGATCACGGCGGCCTTCTTCGCCCCCATCTTCTTCGCCTTCTCCGGTCTCAGGGTCGATTTGGGCCTCCTCGAAGACAACAACGCACTGTTCTGGACCGGCGGGCTCATCGTGCTCGCCATCGTGACCAAGATCGTCGGCACATTCATCGGCGGATGGTTCGGGGGAATCCGGGGCCGGGAAGCCCTCGCCCTCGGCTCTGGTCTCTCCGCGTTGGGGGCGGTCGGAATCGTGGTCGCAATCGTCGCCCTGAATCTCGGAGTGGTCTCCGAGACCGGGTACACGGTCATGGTCCTCGCCGCCCTGGTGACCTCGATCGTCGCCCCCCAATTGCTCAAACTCGTGGTTCGAGGTTGGGAGGTCCCCCAGGAGGAGGCAGAGCGTCTGGAGAGGGAAGAGCTTCGCGCCAGCAGTGAGATCCTCGGCGCGAAGCGCATCCTCATCCCCACCAGGGGCGGGGCCAACTCGAGATACGCAGCGCAACTCGTCGGCGCGGCCTTCCCCGAGGCGGAGGTCACGGTGATGATCGTCGACCAGGAGCCCGGAGCCTTCTGGCGTCGCATCTTCCGCCGAGTGGAAGGGGAGGCGGGGGACCCGACGGAGCTGTTGGAGGAATTGCCCGAAGCCCGGCTCACGAGACGTCTCGCCCGCGACCCGGCCAGTGCCATCGGTAAAGAGTCGGCGTTGGGATACGACCTGGTTGTGTTGGGGGCGACCGAGGCGCGGGAAGGAACCTTCAACACCGTGATCGACCGGGTGCTGTCGCGGGTGGGTGTTCCCACGTTGGTGGTGCGATTCCCGGAGTCGTACCCGGTATCGGACGATCTTCCCCGGCGGATTCTGGTCCCGGTTGCGGCGACCCGGTCGACGCGTGCCTCCGAGGAGTTCGCCTACTCGGTGGCCAAGGCCGCCGACGGGCGGGTGTTCGCCCTCCACGTCGTCAACCGGCCCGACGGCCAGGGTCTCATCATCGAGAACGAGAGTGTCGACGAGGCGCTGAGGGCGGGCCGGGAGATGGTTGGCACCGCGGCGGCCTTCGGGAACAGGCTGGGCGTAATGGTCGAGACCGGGGTCAGGGTCGCCCCCAACGCCGAGGCGGAGATCGTCGGTTTCGCCAACTCCGGGTCGTACGAGCTCCTGGTGCTGGGCACGAGCACCAGGTACTTCAGCGACCGGCCTTTCTACGGTCATCGGGTCTCATACATCCTGGAGACCGCCGCCATCCCCGTCGTCGTGATCAGTCTTCCCCCCAGTCGTCTCTCCAGCGGAGGTATCTGACCGGTTCGGGCGGAGCCGTCTCTTTGTCGTAGGATGACGGGAGCCATCGACACCGAATGGGAGAGCCCCCAACGGGGCGCCGAAGGGGCAACTCCTCCCCGGAAACTCTCAGGCACGTGGACCGTTCGGTCGAGGCGCCGCTGGAGGCAACAACAGCGGGGGAGGGCAGTCGCACCTGAGGAGAAAGATGCCCAACCCCAAGGAGAGGTTCGCCGACCGGCACATCGGCCCCCGACCCGGCGACATCGAGAAGATGCTGGCGACGATCGGTGCCGCCTCGCTCGATGAGCTGGTGACGGAGACCGTTCCGGCTTCGATCCTCGACACGGTCCTCGACCTGCCGGCATCGTTGTCCGAGCCGGAGACGCTGGCGAGACTGCGCGACCTTGGTTCGCAGAACGAGGTTCTGACCTCTCTGATCGGCTTGGGCTACCACGACACCATCACCCCGCCGGTCATACAGAGAAACGTGCTCGAGAACCCCGCGTGGTATACGGCGTACACCCCTTATCAACCTGAGATCTCCCAGGGTCGTCTCGAAGCGTTGCTCAACTTTCAGACGATGGTGTCAGACCTGACCGGGCTCGACCTGGCCAACGCCTCGCTTCTCGATGAGGCGTCGGCTGCAGCCGAGGCGATGTCGATGTGCCGTCGCCTGGCCAAGGGCGACCGGCGGGTCTTCTACATCGACGACGACTGCCATCTGCCAACAACGGCGGTCGTCGGGACCCGTGCCGAGGCCGCCGGGGTGGAGTTGCGCAGGCTCTCGGATGGCTTCCAAGGCGACCACGCCTTCGGCATGTTGCTCCAATATCCCGGGTCCTCGGGAGAGATTCCGGATCATCGAGAGCTGGTGGCCAGGGCCAAGGCCGCCGGCGTTCTCGTGGTCGTCGCCACCGACCTCCTTGCTTTGACCTTGCTGACGCCGCCCGGCGAGTGGGGCGCCGACATTGCGGTCGGGTCGGCCCAACGGTTTGGCGTCCCCCTTGGTTACGGGGGCCCGCATGCGGCCTTCATCGCCACCAAGGAGGCCCACGTCCGGGCGCTGCCTGGTCGTCTGGTAGGTGTTTCTCACGACAGCGGGGGGCGTGTTGCGTATCGCCTGGCACTTCAGACCCGCGAGCAACACATCCGGAGAGAGAAAGCCACTTCCAACGTCTGCACTGCACAGGTCCTGCTGGCAGTGGTCGCCGGCTTCTATGGGTGTTGGCATGGGCCCGATGGGCTGGAGGAAATCGCTCGAGAAACCCATCGCCAAGCCAAGGTCCTCTCTTCTTCTCTGAGCTTGGCCGGCTACCGGACCGTGAACGACTGGTTCTTCGACACGATCACCATTTCGGCGCCGGGTCGAGCGGTGGAGATCGTCGAGGCAGCCCTGGCCCAAGGCATCAACCTCGGCTTGGTCGATGATGACCGAATTCGCATCGCACTGGACGAGACCACGACCTCCGATATCGTCGACGGGGTTTTGGGTGCGTTTGGCGCCGTGATCGAGAGCGACGACGGGTCAACGGCATTGCCGGCTGACCTGGTCCGAAGCACCGAGTTCATGACTCATCCCGTCTTCAGTCTTTACCGGTCAGAGCACGAGATGCTTCGCTACCTGCGTCGACTCGCCGACCGCGACCTGGCATTGGACCGAAGCATGATCCCCCTCGGGTCGTGCACGATGAAACTGAACGCAACCACCGAGATGATCCCGATGACATGGCCGGAGTTCGCCGGGATCCACCCCTACGCGCCAGAGGACCAGGCGGCGGGTTACCACGTCCTGATAGAGGAGCTATCGGACTACCTGTGTCGGATAACCGGGTACGACCAGATCTCGCTGCAGCCCAACGCTGGATCCCAGGGAGAGTTCGCGGGTCTGCTCGCCATCCGCGCCTATCACGAGTCTCGTGGTGAGCGTCAGCGAGACATCTGTCTCATCCCCGCCTCGGCGCACGGGACCAACGCGGCCTCCGCAGTGATGGCGGGCATGAAGGTCGTGGTTGTGGCTACCGACCAATCCGGCAATGTGGACCTGGCCGATCTCGAGGACAAGGCATCCACCAACGCTGACCGTTTGGCGGCCGCCATGATCACCTATCCCTCGACACACGGAGTCTTCGAGGAGGGAGTGCGAGACCTGGTCGAGGTGGTCCATCGCCACGGTGGGCAGGTGTATGTCGACGGGGCCAATCTGAATGCCCTGGTTGGCCTGGCCCGTCCCGCCGACTTTGGCGCGGACGTCGGGCATCTCAATCTCCACAAGACATTCACGATTCCCCATGGCGGTGGAGGCCCCGGCGTGGGGCCGGTCGGTGTAAAGGCTCACCTCGCACCCTTCCTGCCCAACCATCCTCTTCGTGAGACGGCGGGGCCGGCATCCGGTGTGGGGCCGGTCTCGGGCGCCCCGTTCGGCTCGGCCGGCATTCTGGTCATCCCGTATGCATATCTCCGGTTGATGGGAGCAGACGGGCTGAGGATGGCCAGCAAGATCGCCATCCTTTCGGCCAACTACATCGCCAGACGACTCGACGCCTACTTCCCCGTTCTCTACACCGGCAAGAACGGTCGTGTCGCTCATGAGTCGATTGTCGACCTTCGACCTCTGACACGAGCGACCGGAGTAGCAGCAGAGGACGTGGCCAAGCGGTTGGCGGACTACGGCTTTCACGCCCCCACGCTGTCCTTCCCGGTGGCCGGGACCCTCATGATCGAGCCGACGGAGTCGGAGAGCCTCGAGGAGTTGGACCGTTTCTGCGACGCCATGATCGCCATCCACGACGAGATCATGAGGATCGGCGCGGGAGAATGGGACCGGTCAGACAACCCGTTGAAAAACGCGCCCCATTCCGCCGCAGACGTGGTCTCTGACGGGTGGCAGCGCGGTTACTCACGCGAAGTCGCTGCTTATCCGCTCCCCTCTCTGCGGATTGACAAGTACTGGCCTCCGGTCGGCCGTATCGACGGTGTCGGCGGGGATCGGAATCTGGTGTGTGCTTGCCCACCAATCGATGCGTATTCTTGAAGGACTTGACTTTCCCCGGGTCAATGGGATCGTGATGGGTAGCACTGGCGCGGGTAGGGATGCAGAGAAGACGGTGTCACGGTGAAGTTCACCGGTCAGGTTCGGGTGCCGGAGATCGACCATCCCGGTGTTCCGGCGACAATTTTAATAGATGGCGATCAGGCCGAGGTCTTCCTCGAAGGGGAGTCACTCGGACGGTGGTCTCTCTTCGACGTGCAAGCCGTGCGTCTCGTTTCCAGTGCCTTCTCCCTCTCCCTACATGGTGAGGAGATCACCTTCATAGCTGACGAGCCGGTCGACTTTGCCTACAAGGGCGTCGACCATATGGCGGATGCCTGGGCTCGGTTCAAGTCGATGTCCGTCCCCCGGCGTGTGGTAGCGGTAGGTCGATCGCGTAGGGGCACGCATCCGTCGCGAATCGGCGAACTCAGGGAGGCGATGCTGAAGAACCTCGAGGCTGCCGGCCGTGGCCCGACGCGGTTGGATCCCATCGATACTGCGCCTGTGATGCCGGTTCACGATGCGCCGGCGGCGGCCGGGGCCGAACCTGTCAAGAGGGCCCCGATTCCACACCCGTATCGTCGTTCCCAGACCGAGGCCGCTTCGTCCCCCGTCGAGGAGGCCGAGACCTTCGCACCATCGTCACCCTCCAAGCTTCGCCCCGGCGCCGGGCTGATGGCCGCCGGGGCCGCTCGCTCCGAGGTGCCGACGGCCGAGCTCGAGCAGGTTCTCGACACACCCGCGATAGCGGACCCCGAGCCGGTGTTCGCTCCACCCGAGATAGCGGACCCCGAGCCGGTGTCCCCTCCACCCGAATTTGCGGACCCCGAGCCGTTGTCCCCTCCAGCCGAGACGGCGATTCCATCTCTCCGTTCTCCATGGGACGAGCCTCCTGCGGGCGACGAACCGGGTGCCTCTGACCAGGTTCCCGATCAGACGCTCAGGCCTGTCCCCGAACCGGTGGCCGGGCTCCCGCCCACGGGTGTGGGTGAGGGCACAGAACCACCTCGGGTCGGCGCGCCTCCTGCCGCCGACGCCACCGATGAAGAAGAGCCGGCCACCGAGGCGGTCCCCGAGCTGGTTGAGGAGTTGTTGAGCACTTCGTCGGATGAGGGTGGAGAAGAGGGTGCTCGAGATCTCGTCGTCGACCTGGGCCGGTTCGAGGGGCGACGTCGCAGCGACGCCGCCCCCTCGAGCGATCCTCCTGCCCCGTCCGCTCCAAGAGAGCCCGCCCTCGCTGTCGCTTCGCCTGACGCTTCGGAGAGAGGTGGCCTGTTGGGCGCTGTCAGATCGGCGTTCGTCAGGAACAAGGTCGCTCATGAGCACGAGTTCACTGAGGCACCGGGAGGAATTGGGATCGTTCGCCAGATCTGTGCCGAGTGCGGCTACATCTCAATCGGACTGTCTGATTGACACCGGCGGGCCCGGGGCAGGTGGTCCATCGAGAGCTGCTGATACCGGGCTCATGGTTGCCGGGCGAGCGGAGCGCCTCGGTTAACGTCGCCGGGTGACTGCAACTGTCCGCCCGGTGATCCTCTCCGGGGGAGCTGGTACCAGGTTATGGCCCCTGTCGACCGGGAAACGCCCGAAACAGTTCCTGGCGCTCCTGGGGGTGCCGCTCTTCGAAGCGACGTTGCATCGTCTACAAGGTCTCGAAGGGGTTGGCCCGGTGACGGTCGTCGCCGGCGGCGGGCACCTGGATGCAGTCGAGGAGGCCGCGGCCAACGCCTCGGTTGAGCTGGCGTCCATCATCGTCGAGCCGGTAGGGCGCAACACCGCACCGGCGGTGGTCGTCGCCGCATTGGTCTCCGACCCCGACGATGTCCTGGTGATCCTTCCCTCGGATCATGTGATCGCCGATGTCGAGGCTTTTCGATCGATTTTGGCGAGAGCCGTGGCTCTTGCGGTCGACGGCGCCCTGGTCACTTTCGGTGCCAGAGCGAGCCGGCCAGAGACAGGGTACGGCTATATCGAAAAGGGTGAGGCTGTCGAAGGCGGGTTCCGGATAAACAGGTTCAAGGAGAAACCCGAGGCCGAGGAAGCGGCGCGCCTCGTTTCAGGCAACACCCACCTCTGGAATTCCGGGATGTTCGTGTTCACCGCGAGGAGGCTGCTTCAGGAGGCGAACAAGCACGACCCAGACCTCGTGGCGGGCGTCGCGTCCGCCCTGCCGGGTGAGCGGGAGGGGAGGATCCTTCTCGGCGACTCGTTTGCAGACGTGAGATCGGTTTCCCTGGATCACGCCATCATGGAGAAGACAGACGGCGCGGTGGTGATACCGATGGACGTCGGATGGAATGACATCGGCTCATGGCAGTCACTCTGGGAATTGAGCACCCTCGACGAATCCGGGAATGCGCTGATAGGAGAGGTCACCGTCGTCGATGTCAGCGGCTGCTATGTGTACTCGAGCTCGCGCCCGGTCGCCGTAGCCGGTGTCAGCGACCTGGTGGTGGTGGAGACCCCCGATGCGGTTCTGGTCGTGCCGTTGGCGAAGTCACAGTTGGTACGGGACCTCGTCGCCAAGACCGAACCGTCATCGTCCGATTGAAGCTCTCCCGTCATCGTCCATACCATCTCGAGCCAATGAGGCGTGTCGTCATCCATCTCCTGGTCGCTGGCCTGGTGGCCGGTTGTGTCGGCCGTCCCGCCGAGGTCGCCACCGGGGAGGAGATCTATCTTCAGCTCTGCTCCAACTGCCATGGAGCGCAGCTTCAAGGTGGGGTGGGACCGGCTCTAGGCCCGGGGTCCGGCGTCGTCGGGCGACCGGTCGAGTTCCTACGGATGACGATCGTCTCCGGCCGAGGAGCGATGCCGTCGTTCGATTCGTCTCTGAGCGACGAGCAGGTGGAACGGCTGATCGGATACATCCGGGAGACACACGACGAATGAGCGCTCTCCTTGAGGTTCTCGAGCTGCATCCGGTCCGGATCCCGATGCGGCACCGCTTTCGCCGGATCGACCACCGGGAGGCCGTGTTGATCAAGGGACCGACCGGCTGGGGTGAGTTCTCGCCCTTCCCCGACTATCGGCCCGAGGTCACGACGAGATGGCTGGCGGCTGCCCTCGAAGCAGCCTGCAGCAGTCTCCCCGAACCAGGCCGGCCCACCGTCCCGATCAACGTGACGGTTCCTGCCGTCGACCCCGAGATAGCTGTCGGCCTGGTCCTCGAATCGGGCGCCGGAACCGCGAAAGTGAAGGTCGCCGAGCCCGGCCAGACGGAAGAGGCCGACGAGGCGAGACTGGCCGCGGTTCGCGAGGCGATGGGCCCCACCGGGAAGATACGGATCGATGTCAATGCAACCTGGGATCTCGATACCGCCACCGAGCGACTCCGGGCGCTCTCCCGGTTCGACCTCGAGTACGTGGAGCAGCCGGTAGCGACTCTGGAAGAGATGGTCGAGTTGAGACGACGCACCGACGTGCCTCTCGCAGCAGACGAGCTGGTGCGTCTCCGCCCGGACCCGCTCGAGGTGGCCGAGATGGGAGCGGCAGACGTTCTTGTGGTCAAAGTCCAGCCGCTGGGAGGGGTGTCCCGGACTCTCGACCTGGCCGCGCGTGCCGGGATCCCGGTGGTGGTCTCTTCGGCCCTGGAGACTTCGGTGGGCATCTACTCCGGGCTGCTGGTGGCATCACTTCTCGATCGGCTTCCTTACGCATGTGGCCTGGGGACGGTCGCCCTCATCGAAGGTGACCCCACCCGAGCACCGCTCGTGTCGATGAACGGCGAGCTCGAGGTTCGTCGGCCCGAGCCCGACCCCGAGCTCCTGGAGAGATGGCGCCCCGATCGCGACCGGGCTGCCGAAATGCTGCGTAAGGTCCGGTCGGCTGCCCAGGTTCTGACGTGAAGATGCTGCGCACGACCCGGATATGAGATGACGCAACCCAATCCGAGCACGGCGATAGCCCGCACCCTCGCAGACGAGTTGCATCGGCACGGGGTCGACTACGCGGTGATTTCTCCAGGCTCGCGATCTGCTGCCCTCGCCATCGCCTTCGACGAGCATCCCGCCATCGCGACCAGGGTGATCCTCGATGAGCGGTCGGCTTCGTTCCACGCGCTGGGGCGGGCCCGGGCCACCCAGGCTCCGGTGGTCGCCCTGTGCACCTCGGGCACCGCCCTCGCCAACTATCTGCCGGCCGTGGTCGAGGCTGACCTCGCCCTCGTTCCCCTCATCCTGATCTCAGCTGATCGGCCGCCGGACATGTTGCATGTGGGAGCGAATCAGACCATTGATCAGAACCGGATCTTTGGCGAGAGGACACGGTGGTTTTGCAATCTGCCACCGCCCGAGCCTTCGCAGGACGGCAATGCCTACTGGCGGACAACGGTCTCCCAGGCCGTGGCGCGCGCCCTCGGGCACGGTGGCCGGCCGGGGCCGGTCCACCTCAACGTTGCTTTCCGAGAGCCGACCGTTCCGGTCGGCGACGATGGCCGGTCGAAGGCACTTTCATATCCGCACTCGATCGAGGGTCGCCCTGATCGAGCGCGCTGGCAGGATCACCAGCGAGCCCGTCCGGGACCGGGTCGGCTGCCCGACCTCGAAGGCGAACGGGGTCTGCTGGTGGTCGGTGAGGGCGACTTCGATCCGATGGAGCTCGCCTCGGCGGCCGAAAGGCTGGGCTGGCCCGTGTTGGGCACGGCTCTGTCCGGTCTCCGCGGCACGGAAGTGATCACCACCTACCACCACCTCCTGGTGGAAGGGGTTCCTCCGGCCCTGCGTCCGAGTCACGTGGTCACGGTGGGGAGGATCGGGCCCAGCGACCGGTTGGCACAGCTTTCCGGTCTCCCGATCCCGCATATCCACATCGACCCTTGGGGTTCATGGAACGACCCCCGCCGCGATTCGACCCTGCTGCTCGAGGCCGACCCGGCGACGACCCTCGACTCCGTCGGTCGGCCCATGGACGGGCGATTCAGGGAGACCTGGGTCGAAGCCGACGCGACGATGAGGTCAGCGCTCGATCAGCGGCTGGCCGAGATCGAAACCGCGACCGGGCCGTCGGTGGCGAGGTCCCTGGGTACTTTGGAATTCGACTTGTTGGTGGCAGCCTCGTCGATGCCGGTACGGGACGTCGACGCCCATACGATTCACAAGGCGAGGACGATTGCAAACCGTGGCGCCTCGGGAATCGACGGGTTCGTCTCAACGGCGATGGGAGCCGCTTCGGGTGGTCGCCGAACCCTGGCCCTGGCGGGAGATCTGTCCCTTCTCCATGATGCCGGCGGGTTCGTCACCGACGAGCGCGGTGATGTCGTGTACCTCGTCATCGACAACGGGGGCGGGGGTCTGTTCGATCTGCTGCCTCAGGCTGAGCACGCTCCGGGCTTCGACCGTCTGTTCGTGACCCCACACGGGCTCGACCTGGCCAGGGTGGCGGAAGCCTACGGGTTGGGCGTCTCCGTGGTCGATCGACTCGACGGTCTGGCCTCCACGGTCACCGGGCGCTTGGCGGAAGGAGGCCCACAGGTAGTGGTCGTGCCGGTGGACCGGGAGACCGACCTCAAACAGCGTCGCGGGTTGGATGATGTCGCTCGACTGGTCTGCGCCGGCTTCAGTTGATCCCCAGGGCTCCGAGCATCGGCCGCAGCTTGATCTGAGTCTCCTCGAGCTCGATGCCGGGCTCGGATCCTTCGACCAGCCCCGCCCCGGTGTACAGGCTCGCCGTCCGCCCTTCGATCACACCGCAGCGCAGGGCGATGGCGAACTCTCCCTCGCCTCCAGGATCGAGCCAGCCAACCGGCCCGGCATAGCGGCCTCGATCGTGCGTCTCCAGCTCCCGTATGAGCTCCAGGGCGGATTTGGTTGGGGTGCCGGCCACCGCCGCCGTCGGGTGAAGGGCGGAGAGGAGGTCGGTGATGCGGGTGCCTGGGTGGACGTCACCTTCGAAAACCGTTGAGAGATGCCTGATGTCGCCGTAGGTGGCGATGCGGCTGGGCGACCGGTTGAGGTCGGGAGAGTAGGGCATCAGGGCGTCTTCGACAGAGGCGGCGGCGAGAGAGTGCTCCAGGAGCATCTTGTCACTATCGAAGGAACGAAGCCCCAATCTGTCTTCGAGATCGGACGAGCCGGCCAGCGAGATGGACCGTGCTCTCCCACCATGCAGCGAGATCAGCAATTCGGGTGACGAGCCGACCAGCCGATCGACGAGGAAGGTGTGCGAGCCGGACTCCCCGAGGAGATTGGCCAGGACCAGATGCGCAGGCACCTCATCGTCCAGTTGGACTGTCAACTTGCGTGACAGGACGACCTTTTCCACCTCCCGGACCGAGATGGCCCTGAGGGCCCTCTCGACGCTGGCTGCCCACTCGGCCTCGCCGGACTCGACCAGACGCCCCTCCGGCAAAGAGGTGACCGGATGCGGGTCGGGCAGGTCCTCCCGACCTCCCATCAGGAACCGAGATCCTGCCGCTTCGACCCTGAGCAGGACATCGGGGACAATTGCCATCGAACCGGCCACGTTCTCGTCGAAGGTGAAACTGGCGAGAGCCAGGGGCGCACCCGAGGAACGGAGAACACGGAGCGCTCGATCGAATCGGTCTGCACCAGTGCCCGGATCTATTCGAAGCGACTCCCCCCAGCCAACGATGGCCAGGTCCTCACGTATCCACGCCGAGTCGGGTGCCCGGGTCAGCGCGTCTCGGAGGGTCGATGCAAAGCTGTCAGTCGTCATTCCAGGTGCAGGCTAGGACCGGCTGGTCGGTCTCGATGCCAGCCAAGTCCTTCGCCACTCGTTCGAGTCGAAGGGGATCGCCCGAGGTAGCCATGAGGAGTTGTCCCGAGCCGCGCGGCAGCGATGCCACCCGTTTGACCTGTCTCGCCACTGCGGGGGCGGGATCGAATATCGTCACCTGTGGCCCGGCCACCCTGGCGATCACCGGGGTGAGAAACGGAAAGTGGGTGCAGCCGAGAACCAGGGTGTCGGCGCCGCCCTCGAGGAGCGGGCTGAGACATGTCTCCACCTGATCCTGCACTTCAGGCCCGTCGTCGAGCCCTCTCTCTATCAACCCGACCCATTCGGGGCAGGCCCGGGTCAGCACCGTCATCCCTTCGGCGTGGCGTTGCACGACAGAGGCGAAGAGTTTCCCCTGGAACGTGGCAGTGGTGGCGAGGACTCCGATGACCCCCGTCGAGGTGGTCAACGCCGCAGGTTTCACCGCAGGCTCCATCCCCACGAATGCAACATCCGGATAGCGGGCGCGGAGCTCGATCAAAGCCGCCGCCGACGCCGTGTTGCACGCGATGGTGATCGTCGACGCTCCCTGGTCCATCAGCCAGCACGAGACCTGGTCGGAGATGGCAGCCACCTCGTCGAGGGTCTTCACGCCATAAGGGGCACGCCCCTGGTCGGCGAGGTAGACGACATCGGCATGAGGCAGCTCGCGTCGGATTTCGCTGAGAACGCTCAGTCCTCCCACGCCTGAATCGAAGACACCGATCATCGGGTGCATCTCAGCAGGTAGCCAGGCTGGTGACTGGTACCGTCGATCCCAGAGGAAGTGCACCTTGCAGGTCGGCGGATCGGTTGCCCTGATCACCGGTGGCGTTTCCGGTCTCGGATTCGGAGCGGCCACCCGTCTTGTCCACGGTGGCGGTTCGGTGGTGTTGCTCGACATCAACGAGACCCGCGGTAGGCAGGCAACCGAGGAACTGGGCCCGGACGCGAGATTCGCGATGTGCGATGTGACGGACCGTGAGAGTGTTGCGGCCGCGGTGGGATCGGCACTGGAACAGTTCGGGCGCATCGACATCCTCGTCAACGCTGCCGGCGTCGCTCCGGCTCAACGACTGGTCGCCCGCGACGGGGCTCTCTTCGACCTCGACCTGTTCAAGTTCGTGATCGATGTCAACCTCATCGGCGTGTTCGATGTGACCCGCCATGTCGCCGGAGCCATGGCCCGCAACGAGCCGGGGGATGACGGCGAGCGTGGAGTCATCGTCAATGTGGCCTCGATTGCGGCATTCGACGGTCAGATCGGACAAGCCGCCTACGCGGCTTCTAAGGGAGGAGTGGTCGCCATGACCCTTCCGATGGCACGTGACCTCGGGAGCTTGGGCATCAGGGTGGTCGCCGTCGCGCCCGGGATAATGGATACTCCGTTGCTCGACTCGGCTCCCCAGGAACTGAAGGAATCCCTGGCGAGGCTTCACGTGTTCCCGCAGCGTCTGGGAACCCCGGCCGATTTCGCCCATCTGGTCGAGGCGATTGTGGAGAATCCGATGCTCAATGGTGAGGTGATCCGTCTCGATGCTGCGGCCAGAATGCCTCCGAAGTGAGGTTTGGCATGATGAGGTTTGGCTTTCCCTGGGTCGGCTACCCCTCGACCGCAGCGTTAATCACGCAAGATGACGTCCCGGCATGGCTCCCCCACGCCTCCTGTCGTTGGGTAGGCTCTACACTACTTGCGGTGCCCGCTCTTCGAGCCGGGACACGCAAAAGAGCAAATGAAGGAGAGACCTTTTGAGACAACGACCATCGCGATGGCGCGTGGTGCCCTTGATGTTGGTGCTGGCGCTGATAGTCGCCGCCTGTGCGCAGGATGACACCACCGACACCACCACTGGTAGTGACGAAGTCACGACCACCGTTTCCGACGCCCCCGCAACCACTGAACCGACTACCGCGCCCCCCGTCGGCGGGGGATCTGTCTCGACCTACATCGGTGAGCCGCGTTCCATCACCACCGGCAATGCCACGGAGTCGGAGGGTGCCGCGGTCATGGCCGCTCTGTACACCACGCTTGTCGGTCTCGACGACAACGGTGACCCGGAGATGCAGGCTGCCGAGTCGGTGGAGACCAACGACGGCGGCGCCACGTGGGTGGTCACCATCAAGGACGGTTGGACGTTCCACGATGGCACCCCGGTGACCGCACAGAGCTATGTCGACTCGTGGAACTACACCGCGTTGGGCCAAAACGCCCAACAGGGCGCAGGGTTCATGTCGAACATCGCCGGCTACGCCGACCTGCAGTGCGGCACAGTGGTCGAGCAGGACGAGGAAACCGGAGAGGACGTGGATGTTGCGGACTGTGAGAACCAGCCTCCGGCCGCGGAGACGTTGAGCGGTCTGACGGTTGACAGCGACACCCAGTTCACGGTCTCGTTGAGCACGCCCGAGTCGTTCTTCGCGATTCGTCTGGTGTACGACCCCTACAACCCTTACCCGGAGTCGTTCTACGACGACCCGGCGGCGTTCGGCGAGATGCCGATCGGTCAGGGGCCGTTCATGATGGCGGAGCCTTGGAGCCACAACCAGTCCATCACGCTGTCGGCGTTTCCCGAGTACGCCGGTGACAACCCGGCGCAGATCGACACGCTCGTGTTCCAGATCTTCGACGACATCGACACGGCACTCAACGAGTTGCTCGCGGGCAACCTCGACATTCATGACGGGGTCACGCCGGAGCGGGCCGCCGAGATCGAGGCTGCAGTACCCGGTTTCGGAACCGCGGAGAGCTCGTCGATCAACTTCCTGGGAATACCTTGGTACGACCCAGCGATCGGTGGCGACGAGAATCGCGACCTGCGGGCCGCTCTTTCGATGGCGATCGATCGTCAAGCGATCACCGAGGCCATCTTCGACGGGCGCCGGCAGCCTGCCTACAACCTGTTGTCACCGGTGATCCCCGGTTTCGACGACACTGTTTGTCCCGCCTGGAGCTTTGATCCCGAGGGGGCTGCTGAGCTGTATGCACAGACCGATGGTCTGCCTGCCAGCTTCGCGTTCTGGTTCAACTCGGGAGCCGCTCACGAGGATTGGATCGAAGCAGTGACCAACCAGTGGGCGCAGAACCTCGGCATCGACGTGACCGGTGTTCAGTTCGAGTCCCTGGACTTTGCAGACTATTTGCAGCGTCTCGAGGATCGGCAGGTCAGTGGACCGTTCCGTTTGGGTTGGGGCATGGACTACCCGCATCCGCAGAACTATCTGCAGCTGATCCTGGACAGCAGGTTCGGTGGTGATGCCGGAGGGGCCAACTACGGCTATTACTCAAACCCCGACTTCGATGCCAAGGTGGATGAGGCTCTAGGGGTCTTCGACCTCAATGAGTCGCTGCCCGTGTGGCAGGAGGCGGCGACGATTGCTTGTGAGGACGTGGCATTGATCCCGATGTTCTACGGGCAGTATGACTATGCCTGGAACGACACGGTCAGCAACGTGTCGGTGGACCAGTTCGGCAACCCCAGGTGGACCGATCTAGTCGCGACCGGTTGATCGAGCGTCGGGTTGGGGAGACGGCATTGTCGTCTCCCCAACCCGACCTCGCCTCGGCAAGGAGAGGCTGACCTAATGGGACGGTATATGATCCGGAGGCTGCTTCAGTTCATCCCCGTCTTTTTGGGCGCAACCTTCTTGATCTTCGCCCTTGTTTTCTTGATCCCCGGAGATCCGATCCGGGCTCTTTCCGGCGACAAGCCGATGCCACCGTCCGTGCATGCCGCGTTGGAGGAGCGATACAACCTGAACAAGCCGTTCTGGCAGCAGTACACGCTTTACGTGACCGGTGTCGTCCAGGGTGATTTCGGAGAGGATTTTCGGGGTCGTCAGGTGGTCGACATCATGAGGGAACGGATCCCGGTCACGTTCAAGCTTGCCATGTACGCCTTCGCCTTTGAGATTGTCATTGGTCTCACCGCCGGGGTCATGGCCGGTCTGCGCAAGGGCGGCTTCGTGGACAATCTGGTTCGTGTGTCCACCCTGGTGGTCATCTCCATCCCCATCTTCGTGCTGGGTTTCATGGCCCAGCTACTGATAGGTGTCAGGCTTGGCTGGCTCCCGGTGTCCGGCCTCGGCGCCGGTACCAGCAGCTTCATAATGCCCGCAATCGTGCTCGGCTCGCTCTCTTTGGCCTATATAGCCCGCCTGACCAGAACCAGCCTCGCTGAGAACATGCGTGCCGACTACGTGCGGACGGCCACGGCGAAAGGCCTGAAACGCAGCCGGGTGGTCGGAGTCCACGCGATGCGGAACTCGATGATCCCGGTGATCACATTTCTCGGTGTCGATCTGGGAGCGCTAATGGGCGGTGCCATCATCACCGAGGGCATCTTCAACCTTCCCGGGCTGGGCAATGCGGTATTCACGGCGGTGACCAGACAGGAAGGCACCGTGGTGGTGGGAATCGTCACTTTCCTGGTTCTCCTGTTCTTGTTGTCGAACCTGATCGTGGATGTGCTCTACGCGGTTTTGGACCCCCGGATCAGATATGAGTGATCTTCGGCGTCCGGAGCAGGTGGCCGAGCCCGACACCGAGTTCGCCGGCCATACCGAGGTAGCCGAAGAGTTGGTCGAGCCGCCTCAGGCCGATCCGGCCGGTACCACGAGTCTCTGGTCCGACGCCTGGAGAGAGCTGCGCTCCAGCCCGCTCTTTCTTGCTTCGCTCGCACTCGTGGTCCTGTTCGGCCTGATGGCCGCCGCCCCCCAGCTGTTCACATCGGCCGATCCTCGTAGTTGCGTCCTTAGCAACTCGTTGCAGAGGCCAAGCGCCGAGCATTGGTTCGGGTTCGACCTACAGGGATGCGACTATTACGCCCGCACCGTCTACGGGGCCCGAATTTCAATGTCGATCGGAGTCACGGTGATCGCCTTCGCCGCCTTCGTCGCCATCGTCCTGGGCAGCATCGCGGGCTATTTCGGGGGAGTGCTCGACGCGGTGATCGCGCGAATCACCGACATCTGGTTTGCCATCCCCACCATCCTCGGGGGGATCGTCATCCTCAGCCTTCTCGGCAATCGAGGGTTCTTCCAGGTGTCCTTGGTCTTGGTGATCCTGGGGTGGCCTACGATGCTCCGGCTCTACCGGTCTTCGGTGCTTTCGGTCAAAGAGATGGACTATGTCGAAGCGGCTCGAGCCCTGGGCGCCAGCGACTTTCGCATTCTGACCAAACACATCCTCCCCAACGCGATCACGCCAGTGATCATCTATGGCGCCATCTCGATCGGGGTCATTATCTCCGCGGAAGCCGCCCTCTCTTTTCTTGGTGTGGGGCTCCAGCTTCCCGCCATCTCTTGGGGTCTCATGATCTCCGGGGCGCAGACCCGCATCCTCCAGGCGCCGCATCTTCTCCTGTTCCCCGGGCTCTTTCTCAGCCTTGCCGTTTTCGGGTTCATCCTGATGGGAGACGCCCTCCGAGACGCGTTGGACCCGAAGGGCAGGTGAAGCGGGTGGTGACGGATGCCGGCCCCGCGGCCAGGGAGAGTGTTGAAGGGGTTGACTTCGATCCCAATGCCCCGCTCCTCGAGGTCACCGACCTCCATGTCGAGTTCCGGACCAGGGCAGGAGTGGTCAAGGCCAACGACGGGGTGAGCTATCAGCTGGGCAAAGGCGAGACGATGGCGATCGTGGGAGAGTCGGGCTCGGGGAAGACGGTGAGCGCCCAGGCAGTGATGGGGATCATCGACACTCCTCCGGGATATGTCACCAATGGGTCGGCAAGATTCCGGGGGGTGGACCTGTTCCAGCTACCGGAGAGCGAACGGCGGGGTTTCCGGGGGGAGAAGATGGCGATGATCTTCCAGGACGCGCTGTCCGCGTTGAACCCCGTGTTCCGGGTTGGCTGGCAAATCGCCGAGATGTACCGCCAGCATCGGGGGGCCTCCAAGTCCGAGGCTCGGCAAAAGTCGATCGAACTGTTGGACAGGGTCAAGATCCCAGGGGCCAAAGAGCGGTTCGACTCCTACCCCCACGAGTTCTCCGGTGGGATGAGACAACGTGCCATGATCGCTATGGCACTTGCCCTCGACCCCGAAGTTCTCATCGCCGACGAGCCGACCACCGCACTCGACGTCACAGTCCAAGCCCAAATCATGAAGCTGTTGGCCGATCTCCAAGCCGAGACCGGTATGGGGATGATCCTGATCACCCACGACCTGGCGGTCGTGGCCGAGGTGACAGACCGGGCGGCCGTCATGTACGCAGGGCGGATAGTCGAGGAGGGGACTACCCGACAGCTGTTCAAAGGCCCCCTGCACCCCTACACCCTGGGTTTGATGAACTCTATCGCCACCCCGGAACAGAAGGGGACCAGCTTGATACCAATCCCGGGATCGCCGCCGGACCTGCTTCACCTCCCCACCGGGTGCCCCTTTCACCCTCGTTGCATCTACGCCCAGGCCGTCTGTGCCGAAGTGCGACCACCGCTCCGCGATCTTGGCGACCACAGAACGTCGGCGTGTCATTTTGCCGAGGAGGTGGCAGAAGTTGGCCGCTGATCACGTCGCGGAGCCACTACTCAAGGTGGAGGGGCTGGTCAAGCACTTTCCCATCCTCCAAGGCATCCTCTTCAAGAGGCAGGTCGGCACAATTAAGGCCGTTGACGGCGTCAACTTCGAGCTCTACCCCCGGGAGACACTGGGACTGGTGGGCGAGTCGGGTTGTGGCAAGTCGACCGTGGCCAAGACCATCCTCCGTCTCGAGCAGCCAACGGCCGGAGCCGCCTATTTCGAAGGCCGCAACATCTTCGAAATGGACAAGAGAGAGATGCGACGGCTCCGCCGGGAAATTCAGATCATCTTCCAGGACCCCTACTCCTCCCTCAATCCACGGATGACCGTGGCTGACATCGTTGCCGAACCATGGGAGATCCACAAGGGGGAAGGGCCTAAGAACCAACAGCGACAAAGAGTGGAGAACCTGTTGGAGCTGGTCGGGCTCAATCCCGACCACATCAACCGGTTCCCCCACCAGTTTTCAGGTGGTCAACGTCAGCGCATCGGTGTCGCACGGGCCTTGGCGCTCAACCCCAAAGTCATAATCTGTGACGAGCCGGTGTCGGCACTCGACGTGTCGGTTCAGGCCCAGGTGGTCAATCTCCTCGAAGCGCTCCAGGATGAGTTGAACCTGGCCTACGTATTCATCGCCCACGACCTCTCGATTGTCCGGCACATCTCTGACCGGGTCGCCGTTATGTACCTGGGTCGGGTGGTCGAGACCGGCACCGAGCACGACATCTACGACATTCCCACCCATCCCTACACACAAGCGCTGTTGGCAGCGGTTCCGGTCCCCAACCCTGACCGAGCCGGGACCAAGCGGGTGATCCTCGAAGGCGACGTGCCTAGCCCGGCGAACCCGCCATCGGGCTGCTCATTCCGCACCCGGTGCTGGAAGGCCCAGGACATATGTGCCCAAGAGGTCCCCGAGCTTGTCGACAGATTCGACCACGGTCACCCCTCTGCATGCTATTTCGCTGACACCAAAGTCGGGGCGGTCGTGGGCGCCTCCGATGAAGCAGAAACCGAATAGCCCGACCGCCCGAAGGGGTTCTGGAGATGATTCACCCGGGCCAAGTCGTCGCATATCAAAGGGGCGTGATGCCTTCGAGACTTCCCGGGTTCTCCAGACTGGTCAGGTCCCCAGGCTCCTGCCCCAAGGCCATCGCCTTGACCACCCGCCTCATGATCTTCGCCGACCTCGTCTTCGGTAGGTCATCGACCCATTGGATCCTTTTCGGTCGGAACGCCTTCCCCAGGGTGCTGGTCACCGCGCTCTCGACTCTGGCAGTCAGCGCGTCATCTGGATCGATGTCTGGTGCGGCCACCACGAACAGGGCAATAACCTCGCCCTTCACCTCGTCGGGGATTCCTACGGCAGCAGCCATGACAACCTCGGGGAGCGCTACGGCCACCGACTCGATCTCGGTCGGGCCAATCCGCTTCCCGGCGATATTTAGAGTGTCGTCGGACCTCCCGTGGAGGTACCAGAAACCGTCATCATCGATCGAAGCCCAGTCACCGTGGACCCAAGTGTTGGGAAAGCGGGCCCAATAGGTCTCCAGGTAGCGATCGGGCTCCTTCCAGAAGCCTCGTGTCATGCCCGGCCATGAGCCCCGTATTACCAACTCACCCACCTCACCCCGCACCGGGTGTCCGTCTGGGTCATAGACGTCTGCGTCGAGTCCGAACGATGGTGAACCCAGTGATGTCGGCTTCAGCCCTTGGAGCAAGTTGACGCCGATGATGACGGCCCCGATCTCGGTCCCGCCCGATATGTTGACGATGGGGCGGATGCGCTCGCCGACCTCTTCGAACAGCCACCACCACGGATCCGGATTCCAGGGCTCACCTGTCGACCCGAATGTCCGCAGAGTCGACAGGTCGTGTTTGCGAGCCTGTTCGGCGCCGTGGGGCTGCAGGGCGCGGATGAGAGTGGGTGAGATTCCGAGGAAGGTCACTCCCAGGTCCGCCACCACCTGCCAGAGTCGGTCCGGTCCCGGGTAGTCGGGTGCTCCGTCATAGGTGGCGAGGGCGGAGCCGTTGGCCAGACCTGCCACCACCATCCAGGGCCCCATGATCCAGCCCATATCGGTGGCCCACATCAATACGTCGTCTTCTTTGACCTCGGCGTGAAACGCCCCTTCGGCGGCGAGTTTGACCGTCAGCCCCGCCTGGACGTGGACCGCTCCCTTGGGGCGACCGGTCGTGCCGGAGGTGTAAGCGATCAGCACCGGATCCTCGGTGCTGGTCGACAGCGGCTCCAACGGCTCCGATCGGGGGACGATGTCGTGCCACCAGTGGTCACGTACTTCGATCATCGGAGTCGACTCACGAGGGATGTAGTCGACGACGAGCAGATGGTCGAGGTTCCCGGCTGCACTTGCCGCCTGATCCGCCACCTCCTTCGCCTCCACCAGCGTCCCACGTCGTTGGAATCCGTTGGCACAGATCAAGACCTTTGGCTTCGGGTCTTCCAGTCGGGTGGCGACCGCTTCTGCGCCATATCCCGAGAACACGGGGATGAAAACGGCGCCGATGCGGGCCACGGCCAGCAATGAGACGACGGCCTCCTGGCCCATCGGGAGAAAGACCGCCACCGCATCACCCCGCTCGACACCCAGGGACCGGAGTGCCCCCGCAAGCCGGCTTACCTCGTCTCTGAGCTCCCCGAAGGACAGCTCGCGAGTCTCTCCGGACTCCTTCTGACTGCGCAACGCCGTCCGATCGGGGTCGTCCTCCGCCCAGCGGTCGACACATGCCCGGCTCAGGTTGAACGAGCCACCGACGAACCAGGTTGCCCAGGCATGCCCGCGGGAGGTGTCGCGCACCGCCCGCCACGGCCGGTCGAAGGGAAGTCCGAGAAATTCCACCACGGCCTCCCAGAACCATTCCGGGTCCTGGGCCGACCGGCGGCTCAACTCCTCGACACTGCCGATCCGGTGGGCCTTCATGAAGGCTGCGGTGTTGGTTGTTGCGGCGCGCTCCTCCGACGGGCGCCAGACGACTTCGAAACTCATCACTCTCCTCGGGCTGGTAGTGGAGGCTAGAAGGACGCACGCTCCTGGGCGTCGCGGCTTTAGGCTCATTCATCATGACAAAGGCTTCCGACCGACAGAACAACCAACTCTTCCGTCGCCGAACCTTCATCGTGGTGGGGGTGCTCGTCGCCTCCGCTGCCGCCGTCTATCTGGTCTTCCGCATCCGCAATCTGGTGTTCATCATCTTCGTGGCGGTGTTCATGGCAGTCGCCATGGAGCCGCCTGTTCACTACCTCGCCAAGCGGGGATGGAGGAGGGGACCGGCCACCGCCTTGGTCTTCGTCGTTGCATTCGCCCTTATGGTGGGTTTTTTCGTCTCGTTGGCCCCCCTACTCGTCGACCAGATCAATGCTCTCATCGATGCCTTGCCCGGCTACATCGGATCGGTGGCCCAGCTGGCTCAGGACTGGTTCGGCATCGAACTCTCGACCGAGACGCTGCAGCAGGAGGCCGCAGGTCTGCCCGACATCGTGGCAAATGCCGGTGGCACAGTTCTCGGCGGGCTGCTCAACGTGACGGAAGGTGTTGCCGGATTCCTGTTCTTTGCCACGACCGTGGCTCTGTTCTCTTTCTACATTGTGGCCGAGCTTCCCCAGTTGCAGAGGACGATTCTCTCGACGATGCCACCGGAGCGACAGCGTGACGCACTCCATGTCTGGGACGTCGCCGTGGAGAAGATGGGGGGGTACATCTACTCGAGACTGATCCTCGCCCTGGTCAGCGCGACGCTGTCATCGATCTTTCTCTCGGTGCTGGGTGTTCCTTATGCGGTGCCACTGGGGATCTGGGTTGGCGTCCTCAGCCAGCTCATCCCGGTGATCGGCACCTACCTGGCGGCGATCCTGCCGGCCGTCGTCGCCCTGTCGGCGGAGGGGGTTGGCACGATGGTATGGGTGCTTGTGGGCTTTGTGGGCTATCAGCAAGTGGAGAACTTTCTGATAGCACCTCGAATCACCAAGCGGACCATGGAAATCCATCCAGCCGTCTCGATCGGGGCAATCATCATCGGGTCGACGCTCCTCGGTCCGATCGGTGTGATACTCGCCCTTCCCATGACCGGGGTCATCCAGGCGCTCATCTCCGAGACGAGACGACGACACCACGTGATTACCGATGCCCTGAAAGTGCCGGCGGATGGCTGAAGGCCAGTTCCTCCGAAGGACTTGCCGCAACGTGTCTCCCCAGGTGATCCATAATCCTCGGATGCGAACCGATCGAGCGAGCCGGCTGGGTCGGGCTGGCGGCGCAGTCACGGCGATGGTCCTGGTCTTGGCCGCCTGCACTGGTAGCCAGAACGAGCCCGCTCAGACTTCGATTACCGAACCCCCCACAACCAGACCGGCTCCCACGACGACCCCGACCACAGAAGCCAGATGCAGAGACGTCTTCTGCGTCGAGTACCACATCCATCCCGACGCAAGCTGGGCTGATCGCGTTCCGGTGACAGCCTCAGACTTTGTTTTCACCTTCGAGACGATCATCGATCCCGAACTCGACATCGACGATCGGGCAGGATACGAGAAGATCACCGGCTACGAGATTGTGGACGACAAGACAGTGCTCTTCTCATTTTCGGAGGTTTATGGCGCCTGGCAAACCCTTTTCAGCCCTGTGCTTCCCCGCCATGAGTTGCTCGACGAGCCAATCAACAGCGTTTGGGACGAGGCGATAACGATGGGATCCGGGCCCTTCGAGTTCTCCGAGTGGATCGAAGCGGATCGCATCGTTTTGAGACGGAATCAGAACTATTGGTCGTCGACCGATCGATCCTCGGGAGCGGCGATCGGCGATGTCCAGGAGCTGCATTTTGTGTTCGTCGAAACCGGCGAGGCGATGGTCGAACGCTTAGCCGACGAGACCGTTGACGTCGTGGCCCCGGTACCGGAGCCGTCGATGATCCCCAGGCTCGAAGGGATGCAGGATGTGAACTTTGATGTGGCGGCTGGGACCCTGTCGGAGCTGATCCATTTCAACCACGACGACCCACTGCTCTCTCAGAAGTTCATTCGTCAGGCCATTGCACAGGCCATCGACCGCACCGCGATTGTCGAAGAGCTGGTGCGACCGATCGACCCGAACGCGCAGCCTCTCGGGAACGCGATCTCGGTTCAGGGCTCGTCCGCGTATGAGGATCACTTCAACAACGTCTACCCATACAATCCAGTGGCCGCAGAACGACTCCTGGTCGAGAACGGTTGTCTCAGAGGCGAGGACGGCATCTACACCTGCGCCGGTCAGAGGCTCCTGTTCAGGTGGTCCACCACCGGAGCACAGGAGCATCGGGAGATCATCTTCGATCTTGCTCAACAAGACCTCGCCGAGATCGGCATCGAGGTCGTGCCCACATTCGCCCCGACTTCAGTGATCCTCTCCGTGCCGTACATCTACGGCGACTCGTCTGTGTGGCAAATGTTGAACGTGGCTCGGATCCACTATGCGGACGAATCGAACGCTAACTCCACCTTCTATTGCGAAGGTGACTCTCCGGCAGGGTTCGGGTTCCTCAATTTCATCCGCTATTGCAACGAGCAGGTAGATGATCTTGTGAGGTCGACCGATTCGATCACCGACCAAACAGAGCGAAATAGCGTCTACAACCGGGCCGACGCCATCTATCTCGAGGACCTGGCAGTGGTTCCGCTCTACCAGCGACCCTCGCTGCTCGCCTGGAATGCAGAGCTGAACGGTCCGGAGATCAACACCTCCACTGCGACGGACCTGTGGAATGTGAGTGCGTGGGCTGGCCAGGAGATAGTCGCCGTCGGGATCGACCAGTCTCCCGCTTCTCTCCAGATCCTCGAACCGGATGGCTCGACCGGGGGCGGCCAGCAGGTCACGGCCATGGTGGTTGCGCCCATTCTCGAAGGCGCATTCGCACTCAACCCGAGATTTGAGTACGTGCCAATCCTGGTGGAGAGCGCCGACTTGATCTTTCGGGACGGTTGAACATCGCCGTTGATGGCTATCTCCCCCTCGGTCTTACCAATGACGAAACAAGTAAGCTCCGCCAGGTGGGAGCAGTGGCGTGAGACCCGGAGGAGCGATGACCCAAGAAGCGATACTGGCGGAGCGAGCCGCAATAGACGCGGAGGTAGAGGGCAAGACAATTGTCGACTATCTCAACCGGAACGTCGACAGGTACGGGGACCAGGCAGCCATCCACTTCAAGAACGGTGGCGACTGGAGCCATCTGAATTGGCGTAACTATCGCCAGGTGATCCACGAGGCCGCGGCCGGTCTTCAGGACCTTGGGGTCGGAGACGGCGAATTCGTCGCCATCATGGCCGGGAATCGGCCGGAGCACGCCATAGCCGACTACGCCGCCATCCACGCCGGGGCGACAGCTGTGACCATCTACTCCACTCTCGCCGCCAGCCAGATCCAGTACATCGCGAGCAACTGCAAGGCAACCGTGGCCGTGCTCGAGGACCTCGAGTTCATGAAGCGTTGGGAGGAGATTCGCTCCGAGCTGCCCAACCTCCGTTATGTGGTCCTCCTCTCCGGCGCCGAGAACTACGACACTGCAGACTGGGTGCTGAGCTGGGATCAGCTCATCGCAAGGGGCAAGGGTCGTCTCTCCTCGGATCCGGAGAGTGTCACCAGGACGGCAGGCGCTCTCTCACCGGAGACCCTCGCCACACTGATCTACACCTCAGGCACCACAGGGACACCCAAGGGAGTGATGATCAGCCATCGGAATGTGGTCTGGACCGCCGAGTGCCTGCGTCGGGCGGCGGACATCGACATCGGTCCCCGCATGGTCTCCTATCTTCCGCTGGCCCATATCGCCGAGCGGCTCGCAACTCATTATCTGGCCACCTACATGGCGGGCCAGGTTTGGTATTGCCCCAGCCTCGCCGGCGTCCTCGAGTACATCCTCGAGGCGCGCCCGACCTTGTTCGTTGGTGTCCCCAGGGTCTACGAGAAGTTTCACGCCAGGCTCAACAGCCGTTTCGCCGAGACCCATGGGATCAAGAAGAGACTGCTCGATATGGCCCTGGCTGCCAACGAGAAGAGGGTCCTGGCCGAGCAATCGGGAAAGTCGGGCCCCATGCTCGCCGGTGTCCTCGACTCGGTGGTCCTGTCCAAGGTGCGCGAGGGTCTCGGGATGGACCAGGTGGAGATCGCCATCACCGCCGCGGCTCCGATAAGCCCCGATTTGATCCTGTTTTTCCAGACTCTCGGCATCCCGCTCTTCGAGCTGTACGGGTTGTCGGAGACCACAGGCCCGGCCACCACCAATGTGCCCGGGGTCTTCCGGATCGGATCGGTGGGTAAGGCCCTTCCCGGGGTGGAAGTGGAGCTGGCCGACGACGACGAGCTCTTGATCAGAGGGGGAGTGATCACCGATGGCTACTACAAGCTCCCCGACGACACCAAGGAGTCCTTTGACAGCGAAGGCTGGCTTCACACCGGTGACCTGGCCCGGGTCGACGAAGACGACTACGTCTGGATCGTCGGGCGAAAGAAGGAGATCATCATCACGGCCGGTGGCAAGAACGTCGCCCCTGCCAAGCTCGAGACTGCTCTCGGCAATCATCCGCTGATCTCCAAGGCCTGCATGATTGGGGACGGTCGAAAGTTCCTTTCCATGCTCATCGCCATCGACCATGAAGAGGCGCCGGCTTGGGCCCAATCCAACGGTCTCGAGTACCTCGACCTGGCCTCGTTCTCCCAGCTCCCGGAGGTGAAGGCCGAGATCGAGCGAGCCGTCAAGGAAATCAATGAGACTGTGTCCCCGGTGGAACAGGTCAAGAAGTGGATCATCGTCCCTGACGAGTGGACTCCTGACAGCGGTGAGGTGACACCGTCACTCAAGCTCAAGAGGCGGGTTGTCGTCGACAAGTACGCCGACGAGATAGAACGTCTGTATGTAGGGGTCTGAGAGCCGCCGCGGGCGGGTCGATATGCTGAGAGACCTATTCGACACCGATCACGAGCTGTTTCGATCGTCGGTTCGTGACTTCGTGGAACGGGAGGTCAGCCCCAACGTCGCCAAATGGGAGGCAGAGGGCAAGGTCGACAAGGACATGTTCCGCAGTGCGGGCGAAGCCGGGTTTCTCGGGATGGCGATCCCCGAAGAGTACGGCGGCGGAGGAGTGGTCGACTTTCGATTCAACGTGGTGATCATCGAGGAGCTGATGAGGGGTGACGCCATGGCATCGGGTATCTGCATCACCTTGCACAACGACGTGTGTCTCCCTTACTTCCTCGATCTCGCCGATCACCAGCAGAAGCAAAGATGGTTTCCCGGTCTGGCCTCCGGTGAGCTGATGTCGGCGATAGCGATGACCGAGCCAGGAGCGGGGTCCGACCTCGCCGGGATCAAGACGACCGCAGTCCGCGACGGCGATGTCTATGTGGTCAATGGTTCGAAGACCTTCATCACCAACGGGATCAACTCCGACGTCGTGATCACTGCTGTCAAGACCGATCCGAACCAGGCTCACACGGGGATGAGCCTGCTCGTGATCGAAGACGGGATGCATGGTTTCACCCGGGGCCGGAACCTGGACAAGATCGGCCTCCATGCTCAGGACACCGCCGAGCTGTTCTTCGACGAGGTTCGGGTGCCCGTGGCCAACCGTCTCGGTGAAGAAGGGATGGGCTTCAGCTATCTGGTGGAGCGGCTTCCCCAGGAGCGTTTGGGTCTGGCGGCGGCATCTGTCGCTCATGCCGAAGTCGCCTTTGGCTGGACTCTCGAGTACATAAAGGAGCGTGAGGCGTTCGGCCAGCCAATCGGCGCCTTTCAGACCGTCAAGCATCTCATGGCCGAGATGAGAACCGAGCTCGACATTGCCCAGAGCTACGTCGACAGGCAGATCGAGGCCCTGAACCGAGGGGACCTGAGCGCCGACGACGCCGCCAAGGCGAAGTGGTGGGTGACCGAGCTCGAGAAGCGGGTCATCGACAACTGTCTCCAGCTTTTCGGTGGGTGGGGATACATGGAGGAGTACCCAATCGCAAAGGCATACCGAGACGCTCGGGTGCAGACGATCTATGGGGGAACGACCGAGATCATGAAAGAGATAATCGGGCGGTCGCTGGGTCTATGACGAGAGGAAACAAGCAGAGTGAGTGAGCCAATCACGTTCGACGGGCGGGTCGCGGTCATCACCGGAGCCGGCGGTGGCCTCGGCAAGGAGTACGCCCTGGAGCTGGCGCGCCGTGGAGCAAGGGTCGTGGTCAACGACCTGGGCGGCGCCGTGGACGGAAGCGGGTCGTCGCAGGGTGCGGCCGACGTCGTCGTGGACGAGATCCGGGAGTCAGGTGGAGAGGCGGTCGCCAGCTATGACTCGGTGGCGACTCGTGACGGGGGTGCGGCCATCGTTCAGACCGCCGTCGATTCGTTCGGAGCGGTTGACATCGTCATCAACAACGCAGGCATCTTGCGTGACAAGTCCTTCGCCAACATGACCCTCGACGAGGTTGAGGCGGTGCTCGACGTGCATTTGAAGGGAGCCTTCTTCGTGTCCCATCCGGCGTTCCAGATGATGAAAGAACGGGGATACGGGCGATTCGTCCACACCAGCTCGGCGTCGGGTCTCTTTGGCAACTTCGGCCAGGCCAACTACGGCGCGGCCAAAGCAGGTCTGGTCGGTCTCTCCAATGTGCTCGCCATCGAAGGGGCGAAATACAACATCAAGTCGAATGCGGTGGCCCCGACAGCCCGTACCCGGATGACCGAGGACATCCTTGGCCCGTTCGCTGACATGTTCGACCCACACCAGGTGATGCCGATGGTGGTCTATCTGTGCTCCGAGCAGAACGAGTACACCCACGAGGTCTTCAGCGTGGGTGGCGGTCGATACGCCAGGGTGTTCATCGGCACCAACACAGGATGGTTCGCCGGTCAGGGCGTGGTACCCAGTGTCGAGCAACTCTCCGAGCATCTCGACGAAGTGAGGGACATCTCCGAATACACAGTGCCGTTGAACAACAACGACGAGCTGATGATCCTTGAACAGCTGGCGGCGGGTTGAGCTGTGCCAATCGACTTGTCCAAGGCGGTGGGCGCCGAACTGCCCTCGACCGAGTACAGCTGGTCGGATGACGACCTGATCCTCTATCACCTCGGGATCGGTGCGGGAAACCCGCCGACTGACCCTGGCGAGCTACGTTATGTGTACGAGGGAGACCTCCATGTCCTACCCACGTATGCCACGATCCCCCAGTTCTCGATGATGATGAGCATGGCCATGATCGACGGGTTCGAGATCAACCTGGCTCAAGTCCTCCACGGCGAGCACGAAATCGTGCTCCACACCCCTATTCCCACCAGCGGCACGGTCACCCAAACCGGGCGGGTCACCGACGTGTTCGACAAGGGCAAGGGCGCCCTTGCTGTGACGGAGATCGTTTCGGTCCTCGCGAAGACCGGTGAGCCGGTGTTCACCAACCGTGCCTCGATCTTCATCCGCGGCGAAGGGGGTTTCGGGGGTGATCCCGGCCCGGTTACCACGAGAGAGCCCCCCAATCGGGAACCCGACCAGATCGTGGAGTCGCCGACCCTCCCCCAACAGGCGCTGCTCTACCGCATGGCCTCGGGCGACAAGAACCCGCTTCACGTCGATCCGGGGTTTGCCGCGTTCGGTGGTTTCGAAAGACCCATCCTCCACGGGCTGTGCACCTATGGAATGGTGACAAAGGCCGCGGTTGACCATGCACTCGATGCCGCACCTGAACGTGTCGCCTCCTTTGCGGCCCGGTTCTCCGGGGTTGTCTTTCCTGGTGAGACCATCGTCACCAGCATCTGGGACGAAGGGGATCACCTGGAATTGACGGCGGAGTCGAAAGACCGGGGGGTACCGGTGCTTTCCTGCGGGGTGATGGTCAGGCGTTGATCTCCACCGGGGTGCCGAGCGGGATCAGCCGGTGCAACTCCGCGATGACCTCGTTGGGGACCCGGACACAGCCCAGAGACGCTGCGTTCCCGATCGACCCCGGCTTGTTGGTGCCATGGATGCCGATGATGCCATCGCCGCCGTTGAATTCGGTGATGGTGTCGGATCGGCCTGAGAGGCCCAAGGCGTGAGGTCCCCACGGGCTGTTGGGGTCGGCCAGAGTCACGTTGTCGGTGACGAAGAACGACCCGGGCGGGGTCGGGTTGCGCTCGGTGCCTATCGCCACCGTGGTGGTGACGATCTCCTCTCCCTGCTCGTAATAGGTCAGCGTCCGTTCTGACAGTTCCACCACGAGATGCCCGTGCACCACATAGAGCAGCATTTCGTCGGCCTTCACCCAGCCTTCCGAGCCATTGGGACGGATCGGGAGCATCACCCGCGCCCATCCTTCGTCGGGCCCCTCCAATACTGCGAGCACAGTGGGGCTCCCGATGATGGTGGTCGGCTCGAGAGCAAGGAGCGGCTCGGTGTCGCCTGGCTCGGCGTAGACGTCGACTTCCATGTCGGCCTCCGTGCGGAGGACAAGGGTGGCCCCATTTGGCAGGGTCTCGGCCTCGAAGCCCTCGTAAGGAGCCGGCAGAGTGGTGGTGGTGGTGGTGGTAGGAGTGGTCGACGTCGTCGGCGACGCGGCCAGAACCACGGCAGGTGGTTCTGTGGCCTGACCGCCGCAGCTGGCAACAACGAGGCACAGGGCAATTGCTGAGGTAAGTCGACGCACTCTGACAAGATTATCGGCGGGTCCAGCCTTAACTGTCGGTCTGTCTGGGCTCATGCCCTAACCTCCCTCGGCGATGCCCAAGTTGTTCGTAAGCGACGTGATCCCGGCTGACATCCTGGAGCCTCTCGACAAGATTGCGGATGTGGACATGTGGCAGGGGCCCGGATATGTCCCCCGGGCCATCCTGTTGAGCAGACTCGCCGGGTGTCAGGGGTGGTTGTCGATGCTCAGTGACACCATCGACGCCGAATTGCTCGACGCGGCCCTCGATCTGTCTGTGATCTCACAGATGTCGGTGGGAGTGGACAACATCGACGTCGACGCCTGCACCAGGCGGGGGGTGGTCATCGGCCACACCCCCGACGTCCTGACCGAAACGGTGGCGGACACTGCTTTCGCCCTGATGGCGGCGATAGTGAGACGGCTTCCCGAGGGCGAGAGAATCGTGAAGGACGGTCTGTGGGCGCCCTGGGACCCGTGGACCTTCCTGGGGAGCGATCTGTATCGCTCATCCCTCGGCATCATCGGCATGGGTCGGATCGGACGGGCTATCGCTCGTCGCGCCTCGGGCTTCGAGATGAGTGTCCGATACACCTCGAGATCGGACAAGGACGTGCCCGGGACCACGAGAGTGGCTCTCGACGACCTGCTGGCCGGCTCTGACGTGGTCATCGTCGCCGCCCCGTTGAGCTCGGAGACCAGGGGAATGATCGGTGCCGCCGAGTTGGGGAAGATGCGCGACGATGCCTATCTCGTCAATATCGCCCGTGGGCCACTGGTTGACACCGCAGCCCTGGTCGAGGCGCTCGCCGCCGGCTCGATCGGTGGCGCTGCCCTCGACGTGACCGATCCCGAGCCACTACCACCCGATCATCCACTCCTCGGCTTTCCCAATTGCCTGGTCGTGCCTCACATCGGAAGTGCCTCGGTGCGGGCCAGGCGGGCGATGGCGCAGCTCGCCGTTGACAACCTGGCGGCCGCTTTGCGTGGGGAGCCGATGCCCGCGCCCCTCGAGGTCGGATCAGTTCGGGAACACGACCAGCAGGCAACCTGATTCGATCCTGATCTCGGCGAAGGGAGCTTTCATCACGTTGCTCACTCCGAGGGTCGAGCCAGGTTCGAGGTCTTCACCCCCGAGCTCCCATTGCAACCCGCTGGTAGCGACACCGGCGACGACGCCTCCGATCGGGATCAAAGAGACTGTCGCCCCGACGTCTCCGTGGAGGATCCGGCGGCGACGGAGGACATGAGCCCACCCCCGGGAAGAGACCCAGTCGATCTCGTCGACACCCGCCCATCGACGGGCGCAGAGCAGGCCCGAGGTGGCTACTTCGTGGTCGAATCGGCCACCGGTGCCCCCGACGACCACGATGCGGGCGGGATCCTCTCGTAGGGCGAGGTCCAATGCCAGGGCGAGATCGGTCTGGTCCTTGTCGGTGGGGTGGCGTTCGATCCTGACTTGTTCCGGGATGTCCACATCACTTATCGAGTCCATGTCCCCGACCAGCACGTCGACCCGGTAGCCGAGGTGCCGGGCCAGGTCATACCCGCTATCGGCGGCTACCACCAGCTCCGCGGCCGGCAGCTCCTCGGCAAGATCGGGGTGGGGCATTTCCCCTCCGGCGAAGATGAGCATCGTGTCCATAATGACAAAATCGTCTTACGCGCCGAATGCGGGTAAGATCTCACCCTCTAGTTGAGGTTTAAGGTTGCCAGGCCAAGTGATTGCTGGCAAAAGGGGGCTACCGTCACCGATCATTGGATCACGACCTCGATCGCACCCATCGCTTCACGTAAGGCTTTCTCGACGGTTTCCGGAGTGTGGGCGCGGGCGAAGACGAATCCTAGGTAGCGATCTCCCTCCGGAGGTGGCTCGACCCGAGTCCCAACCTGGGCGGTGATGTCGACCGCGGTGACATGTTCGATGTGGGACAGGGAGTCCAATCCCCTGACCTCGACGAAAGTCCCGGCTGCGGGGATCGGGATCATGAGCACGCCGCTTGCGATCTCCTCCCGTCTCAGCTCCGGTTTGTCCAGCCCGATTGCGTTGCGCAGGATGAGGGTCTCGAGCGTCGTCCCCATCAGGCCGAAGTTGAGGCTCTTGGAGCACAGACCGCCAATCGAACGAGCCGCTATCTCGATGACGCGGACCGACCCGCCTTCGGCCTTCATCTCGACGTGAACCGAGCCATGGCTGATGCCGATGCTCTGCAGCGCGGCGACCGCCACCCGCCGGCAGTCGGCTTGCACCGACGCTTCGAGACGTGAGGGCGTGATGAGCAGAGTCTCCGGGAAGTACGGGCCTTCGACCGAGTCGGGCTTGTCGAAGAGGGCGAGTGTTGTCAGGTCGCCTTCGCGGACTATGCCTTCGAGGGCGACCTCTGCTCCCCTCATGTACCCCTCGGCGAGGAGCGGGACGGAAGGGCCGACGATGCCACCAACCCTTTCTACGACCGATGCCAGGTCTTCGGCCCGATCGACTCTGATCACCCCTTGACCGGCGGCGCGGTCGAGTGGCTTGACCACCAGGGGGTACCCCACTTCGTCTCCGGCCGGGCGGGGATCCTCTCCGGGACCGATCACCTTGAATCGGGGTTGGGGGACCTCGGCCGCCTCCATCAGGGCACGTTGCCGCCCCTTGTCACGGGTGGCTGCTGCTGCCTCCGGCGTGTTGGAGCGCAATCCGAGTTTTGTCGCCGCGAGTGCGGCAACCAGGACGCCGGCATCGTCAGCGGCTACCACGCCATCTATCGACACGGAATCGCCGAGGCGGACGATTGCGTCTGCTGCATCGTGGGCATCGGCGCAGTCGATCTGGAGATACCGGTCACCCATGTCGAACGGTGATGGGTGCTCGGACGCGACGATCAGGTCGACTCCGAGCCCTTCGGCGGCTCGGATGAAGTCGGCGGCGCGGTACGTGGTGCTGGGGAGGACAACCAGTGCAGTAGGCATGTTGATTCAGGGGACTGGTTACCATCCTGGCAGATGTCCGAAAACACCGTGCTCAGCGTCACCCCGGAAGCCCTGGACATGATCCTTCAGCTGAGGGATCAGGAGCCCGGTGACGGTGAGTTCGCCCTGTCCATCGAAGTGACCGGCTTCCGCGGCCCTCAGTTCACCTATGAGCTGGCGTTTGTGGCCGTCGACGACATGAAGGAGGGCTGGGTCGTCGAGAGAATCGGCGATCTCGCCTTGATGTTCCCGGCCGACGATCGCGAGAAGCTCGATGGCGCTTTCCTGGAGCTCACCGACCAGGGCTTGTCGATGAACAACCCCAACAGCCCGGCTCCTCCGCCGATGTCGGCACCAGGAGGCGACCTGTCGGGCCCGCTCGTAGATCAGGTGCAACAGGTCATAGTCGAACAGGTCAACCCGGCCATTGCCGCTCATGGCGGCGGCGCCGAGTTGGTGTCTGTCGACGGGACCATCGCTTACCTCAGGTTGTTCGGTGGCTGTCAGGGCTGTGGCCTCGCCCAGGTCACGCTGAAACAAGGAATCGAGCGAATCCTGTTGGAGTCGATTCCTGCTCTGACCCAGGTCGTGGATGTGACTGATCACGCTTCAGGGGACGATCCCTACTACCAGAGCCAGAAGAAGTAAGCGGCAAGCATCACTCGAGGAGCATCATGAGCGGGCCGGTTCAACCGCTTGACGTCTCGGTCGACCAAGGGCCACTGGCCCGAATCGAGGTGAAGGAGGGCCGATCAGCCTCGGTGGGTGGAATGTCGATCAGCCGTGTCCTGCCGACGAAGGGCCGGCGGACCATCGGTCCTTGGTGTTTTGTCGATCTGATTCTCCCTCCCGACTTCGACGATCCCCACCCAATGGAGGTAGGCCCTCATCCCCATACCGGGTTGGCCACCGTCACCTGGCTCTTCGAAGGGGAGGCGCTGCACACTGATTCCCTGGGGACCGAGCAGCCGATCCGCCCTGGCCAGCTCAACCTGATGACGTCGGGCAACGGCATCGCACACGCAGAGCTGGGCACCACCAGCGGAATCCACGGGGCGCAGATGTGGCTCGCCCAACCCGAGGAGACCCGTCACGGGCAGTCGCGATTCGAACACATCGAGGACCTGCCTCGCGTCGAGCTGCGCGGTGGCGAAGCGACGGTGATAATCGGTGAGCTGGAGGGGTCCACGTCACCGGCCTCGGTCGATTGGCCAACGATCGGGCTCGATGTGCAGGTGGGCGAGGGCCGTGTCGAGGTCGAGGCCGACCCTGCCTTCGAATACGCGGTGGTGCCGATCGATCATGCGGTCAAGGTTGAGGAGGCAATCGTCGAGCCGGGTTGGCTGGCCCTGGTCCCGACTGGGGCGGACCTGCTCCCGGTCGAGACCTCGGGGGCGAGCGCGAGGTTCCTGATCCTCGGGGGCGAGCCGCTCGGGGAGCCGATCGAGATGTGGTGGAACTTCGTGGCGCGTTCCAAGGAGGAGATCACCGCTGCTTGGAGAGCATGGCAGGACCATGATCTCGACCGATTCGGCAACGTGCGCTCAGAGCTGGCCCGGATCGACGCCCCGGCTCCTCCCTGGCTGGCGGCCGATTGAGAGCGGCGTTGGGCCGTGGGCGCCCTACTTAGGCGGTATTTGGGGTGGCCCCTCTGAACGTACAGACTCAGAGGTCGCCTCTTCGGTTCGTAGCAGCCGCTCAATGGCATCCAGCCGCTCATGCAGCCGGGCTACGTCATTCGCCAGATGGTCGGCGTCTTTTTCGTCGCCCTCAACAAAGTGTGCCGCTACGGATGCTGTGATGACCGCGAGCAGACCGATACCGAGCATCATGAGAACAGCAGCGGCGATCCTCCCGCCAAGGGTGACCGGAAAGTAGTCCCCATAGCCAACCGTGGTGATGGTGACAATTGCCCACCACAGTCCATCACTGAGCGCCGAACCTTCGAGTACGGCGAACGCTCCACCGATGCCCATGGCTACAAGCAGGGTGACGATGATGATGTAGCCAAGTCCTCGTTTGGCGAAGATGGTGCGGGTAGCGAACACGCCCCGACTTATCACAGCCGCCAGCCGTAACAGACGCAGCAGCCGGAACACACGCCCCAATCGCAGGAGACGCAGCAATCGTGTCGAGGCCAACAAGCCGGGAAGCAGCGGGAAAGACGAGACGATTATGAAAACGTCGAGCCAGGCTTTCCTCGTGTAGGCCCATCGACGGTCGGACAGCGAGACAACGATCACATATTCGGCTGTAAACGCGCTCCAGATCAGCCAATTGCCCGCTCCCACTAACCGCATCCATCCGAGGCTGGTGGCTTGCTCTTCGATAACGATGACCGGGACGACTAACAGCGCCGCCACCAGTACCGGGATTTCAAAACGGCGTCGCGCCTCGGCGGCAGACTCGTTGAGCACATCCTCAATCGCCACTGCTTTGTCACCCCTTCGCTATCACCCGCCAGGCAGAGTACCGAGCCAAGCCGACAGCTTGTATCTGTCTGGGCCGTCTAGACACTGGGATTGGCATTCCCGGTGGTTGCTCTCAGGAGATGGGAGGCGCGCTTCGAGCTGGTCTAGGTCTTTGTGCAAGATTCCAAGTGAGGCCCCCGAGGACGAGAGTCGCCATCATGACGTCGAGGGCTTTACGTTGTCTGCGTGACATTCACAAAGCAAGACCTCCAACAATTCGAGGACTTCGGAGTTCCCGACCTGATCGGCGAGGACTGCCGGTTGCTTATTGTGGGTATCAATCCCGGCCTTTGGACCGCGGCCGCGGGACTCCACTTCGCCCATCCGACCAATCGCTTCTGGCCCGCGATGCGTAGGTCCGGTTTGTCTGACTTCGAGCCGAGCATCAGACCACTTGCCCCAAGCGTGCCGATAAGTGAACCTGATTTCTTGGGTCAAGCTGTCTCCGGGCTATGGACCGCGGCCGCCAACACTCACTTCTGTCACCCGTCGAACCGTTTCTACCCGGCGTTGCGTGGCGCGGGTTTGATCGGGTGGGACATCGACACCGCCACGGGCATGACCGCCGAAGACAGGGCTCGTTTCGCCGAGGCGGGGTTGGGGATCACCAATCTGGTGCCCCGAGCAACGGTGAGGGCCTCTCAGTTGGCGGCGTCGGAGCTTCGGACAGGTGCGGACCGTCTCCTGCGGTTGGTGGATGAGATGACGCCGAGAGTCGTTGCGATCGCGGGCGTGACTGCTTACCGCACCGCTTTCGGCCGTCCGGGAGCCGAGCTGGGATCGCAGCCGGATGCGATCGGGCGCTCCGAGCTCTGGGTCGTGCCCAACCCGAGTGGGCTCAACGCCCACGAGACCATCGAATCGCTGGCCGGCTGGTTCCGGCGTGTCGGCTTGGCGGCAGGTCTGTTGTGACCGAGCCGAGCCCTCGGCAGGTCCTATACGCAGCTGTCGCAGCTTGTTTTCTGGTGGTTGTGGCGCTGCTGATTGTGGCCGGCGCCGTCACCGGTTTGGTGCCCGCTTGGTGGACTGCCATCCTCGGAGGGAGTCTCATGCTCCTCGCCATCTGGTCGGGATACAACTGGCGGAGGACCGGCCCGGTGCTGCTCGGTTCCATCGGCTTCTTCGTGATCTGGACGATCGGGACCTTGATCGTTGCCACATGACCTTCCCATCCGTATCGTTGATCCGACGGCTTACCGGCTCCGGTGTCTGCCCGTCGTTTACCATCCCCACTCGTGACCAGAGACGTGTCCGTACCAGACTCGACCGCAACCGAGACGATCAGGAGGATCGGGCCCCCCCTGGTCCTGGCCTCGGTGCTCGGGTCGACTCTCGGGATCGTGTTAGCGCAGTTCGTGGACGATCTTGGCGACGGCATCCTGGCCATGATCCTGGGGGGCAATGCCGTCGTCTTCAACAATCGGGCGATCGTTACGGGAACCACAGATGTCGTCTGGGCAGGCGGGTTCCTGCTGTGCCTGATCGTCGGGTTCCTCGCCTTGTTCGCCTATCCAACGGCCCGCGGTCACGGCGTGGCCAGGCTGACCCTGCTTTGGATGGTGTTGCACCTCCTGCGCCAGGCCTTCATTCAGGCGATGATGTTGCCCTTGGACAGCACCAGTGATCTGGCCCTGGCTTATCAAACACTCGACGCCCCGCCCGGCCTGGATGTGGTGATCGCCGCCGGCGGAGGGGTCGGGCTTCTTCTCATCGCCCTGTCCGCGGCATCTGCTTTCCTTGCTTTTGCGCCCCACCACCGAATGATCTCAAACAGTCGGAAGCGTCTCACCTTCGCGTTTTGGATCGCGCTGGTCCCGGCGGTGGCCGCGGCGTTCATCGCCATACCGTTCTTCGTCCCTGACGCGGGAAGTGGTGTGGTGCCCGCCTTACCCCTCACCGCGGTGATCTTCCTGGCAACCGTGGCCGCGGCCCCGGGAACGACCACCGTCCACGGTCCCGAGGACCAACGCGAGACCCCCTGGCCCTGGGGCCTAGGGACCATGCTGATCGTCATTCTGCTCTTCCAGTTGTTCGTGCTGCGCGGCGGCGTCTCGGTCGACCCGACCCGCTGGGGTTAAGTCATTCCCAGGGCACACGTGATCACCGTTAGTGACGGGGTGAGTGCCGGTGTGCGGGAGGACTCGTCGGGTGATGCTCTGGCCACGGTCCTCTCCCAGTCCGGTTACGAAGTCGGTCGCAGCGTGGTGGCGGACGAAGAGGCTGAAATCGCCGCCGCCATTCAAGCGGTCGCTGCCGAGGTGCGACTGGTCCTGACCACCGGGGGCACCGGCCTCGGGCCTCGGGATGTCACCCCCGAAGCCACCGTCCGCATCCTGGAGCGCTCGGCGCCCGGCTTGACCCATCTCATGATGGCGAGAGGGCTCGAATCGACACCCTTGGCCGCGCTGTCGCGGGCGCAGGCCGGATCGATTGGCTCGACGCTCGTGGTGAACCTGCCCGGTTCGACCAAGGGAGCCTTGGAAAGCCTCGAGGCCATCATCGGCGTGATTCCTCACGCCCTGGACCTGTTGGCGGGGGACACCGAGCATCGTTAGGGATAACCCGGCGCGAGTCACTAGCGTTCCTCCGCCTGTGTCGGGGCGCCGAGGAGAGCTATGAAGATCGAACACGAATTCACAGTCGGCCGGTCACCAGAGGTCGTCTGGGAGTTCTTCCAGGATGTGCCGTCCGTCGCCCAGTGCCTGCCGGGAGCCGAGCTTCTCGGACAGGGTGACGATGGCGCCTACGAAGGCAAGCTCTCGGTGAAGCTAGGCCCGATGGCGGCGTCGTTCGAGGGAACGGCCGTCGTCTCACCCGACCCTGCCACCAAGACCGCCACCATCGACGGCAAAGGAGTCGACAAGAGCGGTGGGTCGCGCGGCCAGGTGAAGGTGGACTACTCGATCGTGCCTGATGGCTCAGGCTCCAAGGTGGGTGTCAACGCCGACGTCACCCTCTCCGGCCCTGTCGCCCAGTTTGGAAGAACCGGTCTAATCAACGAGATGTCAAAGCGCTTGATCGGGGAATTCGTCGAGTGCCTGGAGGCAAAGCTCACCGCGGTCACGCCGGCCGAGGCGTCGGGCATCGAGGCGGGCGAGGTCCGTGGCATATCTCTGTTTCTTGCCTCACTGTGGAGTTGGATCAAGGGTCTCTTCGCCAAGGAGCCGAAAGGCAATTGACCAGGTTGTGGTTGGGCCTTCTCGGTCTTCTCCTGCTGGCATCATGTGGTGGCAGCGAGTCCGCATCGATCACCGGCGACGTCGTCGTCGTGAAGATGTTCGACAATCGATTCGAGTACACGGAGATCGTGATCCCGGTGGGAGGTAGCGTCAACTTCGTCGGAGCGGGACGAAACCCGCACAACGCTGTCGCCGCCGACGGTTCGTGGTCGACCGAGTCCGTGTTCGGAAGCCTGGAGCAAGGCGATGGGGACGAGGCCCTGCTCACATTCGAGTCCGCGGGGGAGTATGTGTTCTATTGCACATTGCATGGGAACGCCGAAGGTGCCGGTATGGCGGCAACGTTGACCGTTGGTGGATCCGAGGGTGAATAGAAGCTGGCTCCTGCTGATTGCGGGGACAGTCTTCAGCCTCGCCGCTTGCGCCGGCCCGCCGTTCGGCGATCCGTCACCGGCAGCGCTCGGAGACCCAGCGACGGACTCCCCGGCGGAATGGTCGGGCGAGACCCGTCACGTCCCCGAGGATTACCCGACCATCCAGGCAGCTGTCGACGCGGCCGGGGCCGGTGACCTGGTCCTGATCGACCGCGGCGTGTACCGGGAGGAGGTGGAGGTCACCACACCAGGCCTCACCATCCGCGGCGTCGATCGCAACGATGTGATCATCGACGGGGAGTTCCAGCGGCCGAACGGCATCGAGGTGTTCCTCGCCGACGGCATCGCCGTGGAGAATCTCACCGTGCGCAACGCCACCGGGAACGGGTTCTTCTGGACGGGGGTGCGGGGTTACCGCGGGTCGTACCTAACCGCGGTCAACAACGGTGTGTACGGCATCTATGCCTTCGATTCCAGCGACGGCCTGTTCGAGCACTCCTATGCGTCGGGCTCGCCCGATGCCGGTTTCTACATCGGCCAATGCGACCCCTGCCAGGCGACGATCACCGATTCGGTCTCAGAGTGGAACGGGCTCGGCTACTCGGGCACGAATGCCTCCACCGACCTCTACATCGTCGACTCGGTATTCCGTCACAACGTGGCTGGCATCGCGCCCAACACCCTTGACGGGGAGCTGCTCCCGCCCTTCCACGGCGTCAACGTGGTCGGAAACCTGGTTCATGACAATGGCAACGTCGATGCGCCCGCCCTCGCCTTCGAGTGGGCGGCGCAGGGGAACGGGATCATCCTCGCCGGCGGCGGGGACTCCTATGTGTCCCGGAACCGGGTGCTCAACCATCCCCAGAGCGGGATCGTGGTGTTCCCCATGCTCGACGCAAACTTCTACATGTCCTATGACCACCATGTCGAGGGAAATCACGTTTCGGGCTCTGGTCTCGCCGACTTGACCCTCGGTGGGCCGGCCACGTCAGGCAACTGCTTCGAGGACAACGAGCACGGCACATCCATGCCGGCCGGTCTCGAGATCAAACAGCCATGTGACGGCATCCGGTTCCCCGCCCTGTTCGAGATCGGTTCAACCACGGCCCAACTGGGGCGTCTCTTCGAGAGCGGTCTCGGTCTTCAACCTGAGATCGATCTGGCGACGCTGCCCCAGCCCGGGCCACAGCCCGGAATGCCGGGCGGTGCCGAGGCACCGGTGGTGCCCGCCGTCGACGTCTTTGCAGGGTCCGAGCCGGATCTCGATGGCCTCACCGTCCCCGAGCTACCGGCTGGTCTGGAAGTAACACAGCAGAAAGGAATCAACGTCATGGGTGTCACCTTTGCTTCGGCTGCGGGGGTCTTCTTCGGCCTCTACGCCTACGTGCTTCCACTGGTTCTCTATACCTCCTGGGTGGTGCTCGCGCTTTGGGATCTCTCCCGGCGTGAGGACCTGGGCCGGGGCACGGTGATCGGGTGGATGGCGGCGGTGTTGGTGGTCCCGTTCCTCGGGGTCGTCATCTACTACATCTTTGGCAAGAGCTCGATCCCCGCCTGGCAACGCTGGGTCTTCATGGCCGGGGGCATGGCGGTATACGCGTTGTTCCTCGGTCTCGGTCTGGTGGTGGGAGGGGTGGTCTGACCGCCGATGAGGGACGGTCTCTCCCGACGTGAGTTGCTGAAGAAGGCCGGTCTCGGAGGGGCGGTCTTCCTGAGCGGCTCCGTCCTGGGACGCAGCGTCGAACGAGCGCGAGCCGAGGACACCGATTACACCAATCCCGGCACCATCGGTCACTCCTCGATCCACGAGGGTGGTGCCCCCGCCCTCTACGGCCACGCCCATACCACCCCGATGTCGATGGAGCCCGATGCGTTGGATCGGCATACCTTCCCGCCGGCGGCCGACGACCTGCCCCCGGGCACACTGCGCGAGCTCGAGATTGCGGTCGAAGAGCGGCTCATCGAGGTCGGTTCGGGTGTGCATGTGGAAGCCTGGACCTACAACGGGACGGTGCCGGCGCCGATCATCCGGGCGAAAGAGGGGGATCTGCTCCGAGTCTCTTTCCGGAACAAAACTGGAAACCCGCACAACATCCACTTTCACGGGTCCCACCGCCCCGAGCAGGACGGCTGGGAGCCGATCCCACCCGGTGGCGAGGCCACCTACGAGATCGAGGCGGGGCCGGCCGGCGTCCATCCCTATCACTGCCATACCGCCCCGCTTGCCGAGCACATCTCCCGGGGGTTGTACGGGATGATGATCGTCGATCCCCCCGGCGGTCGTCCTCCGGCCACCGAGGTCGCCCTGCTGCTCTCAGGGTTCTCGACCGATGAGATCGGGCGCAACGGGATCGTCGCCTGGAACGGGGTGGCCGGCTTCTATCACAACTACCCGATCAAGGTCGGGGCCAAAGATCGGATCAGGGTCTATCTTGTGAACATGCTCGAGCACGAGCCGCTTGCCTCGTTCCACCTCCACGCCGAAACCTTCGACGTCTATCCGGCGGGGATGGGGGAGAAGCCGGCGAGCCGTGACGACACTTTGGCGCTAGCGATGGGTCAACGAGCGATCATCGAGTTCACGCTGCCCACCGTCGGGAGGTACATGTTCCATCCCCATCAGCACTGGCTCGCCGAGCGCGGGGCCATGGGATGGTTCGCCGCGGTGTGACCATGACCCTGAATTACCCGCTGCTTCAGTTCGAGCATCTCAGTCAACGGGACGTCGAGCTGCTCGCCTCAATCGCCGGTTTCTCCGAGGAGTCGCTGCGGGCCCGTCTCGCCGGCGACCCGGCCTTTCTCGACCAGGCGTTGGCCTCACCCGAGCTCTACGAGGCGATCTTTGGCGAGAGTGATCAGTTGGGGCCTATCGTCACCCCGTTCCTTGCCTTCGGCGCTCTGGTTCATCACGCCGAGGGCGATCTGGGTCGGGCCAGTCACCTCCTGGAATGGTCGGGCCCGGGTAAGCGACTCCCAGTGTTCGATGTGGGACCCCTGCGCGACTACCTCGAGGACGGGGGGAGGAGGTTCTTCCTCATCGAGCACCTCGCTTCGTTCACCAAGGTGGCCAGCGGCACCTTCTGGGTGAGGACCAGGCGTGGTTACGCCCGACGCCGGTTCAGCGAGGTCGACCCGGTGCGTCTCGCCGATCTGGTCGATCAGTTACCGATGGAGCAACGCCCCGGTGGCTACCGGAGACTCGGCGACGTCGCGCTCTTCTTGTCCGGCGTCTTCCCCGACCACACCGCACGACACCCGTTCCCGGTGTCATACCGCGAACGTCTGGCTCGGTCTGCCGCCATCGGGCCCACCGACGCCTTGATCGAGGGCGACGGGGTCGGATTCCTGGAGAAGGCCGGCGCCGGGTGGTACCGAAGGGCGGTGGACGAGGCTGAGGCCATCGTCGGCAATGGCCCGCGGTTCCTGCGTGACGTGGCCGACCGTTTCGCCGATGCCCGTCGCATCCTCAACTACCTGGCGGATCGCTATCTGTTCCGACATGACATCGGTTTGATCAGACCGGGGAGTTGAACGGCCCGGCTATCGGATCCGATCCGGTCCAGACAGGATGGAATGCCGAC
>DATKEA010000045.1:0-8419 GCA_035544615.1 Acidimicrobiia bacterium
ATCGCCTCGATCGACGGTTCGTGGGTGTCGCCGTCGTCGTCCACGAACGTCCCACCTGGTGGGAGATCATCGGCGAGAGCGACGCCCCCCAGGAGGAACACCGAGGCGATGACGAGTCCGATGAGACCGGTGAGACGAAAAGACATGCGAGCGAGTGTCCCACAGGGAGACCACGAGTCAAGCCGACTCGGCTCGCACCTAGCCACCGGCATCGATGGTGATGGTGTTGGTCTGAATCACCTGGCCGTTCCACCGCCAGCGACCGACGAGGGTGTGGGTCCCTGATGTGAAACGGAGATCGTGTCTCCAATAGCGAGAGGTGACGTTGCCGGTGGTCTGCTGAGACAGTTCGGTCATCGATACGCTCGAACCGTCGAGCGTCAGCGTGAACGAAGTCTTACCCGAGTTGAACTGGTTTTCCTCACCGGAGCTGGCCGGAACAACCTGAAAGAGGCCCTCCCGCACCCGGTAACTCCGGTTTGCCGAGAGATCCACGGCGAGGGTGCAGCGCTCACCGTCCTTGGAACAGCTCATGGCCGAGTGACCGCCCACCGGGATGGTTTGGACAAAGATAGGCAGGCCCAGGGCCCGGCGCAGGAAGGCTGCCATCTCCCCTCGAGTGACGTCCCGGGTCGGGCAGTACCGATCGTTGGCCGGGGGATTGCAGCCCCTGGTGATTCCCTCGTCCGCGATGGCGTTGATGTCCCCTTCGAATGTGGAGAAGTCGTCGTCGTGGAAGTAGTCGATGGAGACACCGGGAAGCCCTAAGGCCCGTCGCAGGAACGCGGCCATCTGACCGCGATCGACGTCGTCGCCGGTGCAGTACCGATCGTTGGCGGGGGGATTGCAGCCCTTGGTGATGCCGGCCGCGGCGATGGCGTTGATGTCCTCTTCGAATGTCGAGCCGTTGTCGTCGAGGAAGTAGTCGGTGGAAACCCGAGGCAGGTCGAGGGCTCGCCGAAGGAATGCCGCCATCTCACCGCGGGTCACGTCGTCGTCGGGGCAGTAGCGGCTGTTGGTGGGAGGGTTGCACCCTTTGGTGATGCCGACGTCGGCGATGGCGTCGATATCGGCCTCGAATAAATGCCCGTTGTCATCGGTGAAGTGCCCGGCGAGCACGATTCCCTCGGCCTCCGGGCTGAGCACCACCGCCAGACCGACGAGAGAGAGCGTGGCGAGGGAGAACGCGAGCCACTTGGTCACGAGATCTCCACCGTGGCCAGCAGATCGTTTACTCGTGGTATCAATTCGGCGCGGTCGATGTGTGACCCGAGGACGACATAGAGGCAGAAGGCCCGTCCTCTCTCGGTGAAGAAGTGCTGTAAGCCGGTCTGGCCCGGGATGGCGTGTTGGAGGGCGTTCCGGTCGAAGTCATCCGTGGAGAGGCGTCGAGGCAGACCCTGGGAGGCGAACAGGGGGGTGCCCGCGCTCTCCGGCCCGTACTCGAACAGAACGACGAGGATGTCGTCGGCTGCCATCAGCTCGGTTGCTCCTGAGCCAAATGACCCCCGCTCCACCGGCAAGGGGAAGGAGCTGACGTGCATGCGGGTCGCCTCGATGGATCCCGAGGAGAGCTGTCGGAGCTCGCCTCCGTCTATGGAACCTTCCCATCCCGCCGGAACCTCGACGGCGATCCCTGACCTGGCCAGCCTGCTCACAGCATGGCTCCTACCAGCACAACCAGGCCCAGCGCGGCGAACGACGCCGACGACGTCGACCGAACGATGGGGCCCGCGTCGGCCAATGTCCGGTGGAATGTGGTCAGTCGGGTAGGACGGTCGACGTACCCGGCGGCGACGACGCTGAGGGAACGTCCGATTCCGAAGGTCGCTCCCACGAGGGCTCCTCCTACGGCAGAGGCGGTGAGGGTTGCCGCCAGGAACGTGGCATAGACGCCCCATGTGACGATGTAGGTGGCGAACCCGAGGCCGAGCTCGAGGCCGAACCCGCCTCCGTAGACCCAGCCTCGGAAGGCACCGATCCATGTCTCGTTGACCTGACGGTTCGGTCCGGGTGCCTTGACTCCGGTCAGGTCGAGCACTCCGGCGACGAGCGCCACCACCGCGGTGGAGACGAGCAGTGCGTCCCGGTCCAAAGAGAGAGCCATTGAACCTGTCGCACCCAAGAGGATGCCCACCGCCGCACCGGAGGCAAGAGCACCGACGGTGAATGCGCCCACGGTGACCGTCCATCTATTGTGCCGGGCCCGCTCACCGAGCGGATGGATGCTGGACAGCATCGACTCCCCTCACGGCGACCAGGTTGATCTGATGCCTGCGATCAAGGCGACGAGAACGGCGAGGGCGAGTTGAACGGTCATTCCCCGAGCGGGTCCTCGTATAGCGATGGATCCCCGGGCTCGACACCGGAGCGGCTGAGACGCTCGTCGGTGAACCTCTCCCGGTTTCTGGTGTTCATACGCTCCGGATTGGTGTCGAGGGCAGACTCACGAAAGAGCCCCAACAGACGATCCGTGTTGGTGGCAGATCCCTCGCCGATGATGTTGCCGTCTCCATCGACCAGCATGAAATACGGTGTGAGAGGAACCCGGAACGCATCCCAGGCGTCATCGGACATGACCACTCTGACCTGTGATGGGGCCAACTGGCCCACCTTGGCGGGAGATTCGGCCGCAGGCCCCTTGGTCACGATGATCGGTCGGGCTGGCAGGTCCGACCGACTTGCAAACTCCTCCCAGAAGACTTGACAGCTGGCACAGCCCGTGGAGAGGAAGGCGAGGAGTGTCTCTCCGCTCCGCCTCTCGAGCGACACACTCACGGGCGAGCCGTTCGGGTCGACACCCGAGATGTCGTTGGATGGCGCCCGGCCCAGCCCACTGGTGCGGGGCTGTCCTGTTGGTTCCTCGTCGCCCGCGGTAGCGCCGAGTCGGTCGAGGCGACGCAGGATCTCGGCATGGCTCTTGAGGAGTCCGGCGACCAGGACCACGAGCATCACGATGACTACGGCCTCGATGATCACCACAGCCGTCATCAAGCGTTCCTTCCCCAGGTTGCCGGGATTCCGTTGGGACTGCCGAAGTCGAATGTCGTGTCGGCCGGTCCCGATGAGAGCTGGTTCCTGATCTGCCAGGTGCCCGCCTCGAACCAGCCGACGCCCGTGCGCCCGTTGCCGTTCCAATCGCCGGTGATCGGGATTCCGGTTCCGTCGCCAAAGGTGAAGTCGTACTGGGGTGGGCCCCCCGACAACGAGTTGCGCAGTAGCCAGCGGTCCCCGCGGACCACGCCGATCCCGGTCCGCCCATCTCCGTCCCAGTCACCGACCACCGGGATATCTCCGGACTGGCCAAAGGTGAAGTCCCACACGGCCGGTCCAGAGTTGTTCGAGTTTCTCAGCAGCCAGCGGCTTCCCCTGATGACACCGATGGTGTGGACTCCGTTTCCGTTCCAGTCGCCGATCACGGGGATGTCGCCGGCTCGGCCGAACTCCACGATCAAGTCGGGGTCGCCGGGACCCTCTACCTGGCGCAGATACCACGTCAAGCTGTCCTGAGTCCCGGCCACACCGTGGCGCACACCGCGCACCATTCCGGTAGTGCGAACACCGGAGTTCGAAAAGTCCCCCATGATCGGGTAGTCGCCGTCGAGGCCGTACTGGAAAGTCCAATTGGGAACCCCAGACGTCAGATTGTCACGTAGCTGCCAGGTGGTCCCCGTCATCACGGCGGGCCGAGCTGGGTACGGCCCTTTCGGAGAGCTGTCGGGATGGAGCCCGGGAGCCTCCGAAGGTGATCCGTGGCTGTAAGTGCTCTGTGAGACGGCGTCGGTCGTGGTGCACGACGAGTCCCACTGCCACGGGGGCACGCAGGTCACCACCCGGCAGATGATCGGCCCGATGCAGGGCTCTTGATTGTTGCATTGCCCGTAACGGAACCGGGTGCAGCCGATCTTGCGCTCGTTGCAGTTGTCGTGGTTGCACTGGCACGCGAAGTCGGTGCAACCCGAGGGGCAGGTGCCACTGGCTCCACAGCCACACGAACACGCGGCGGCGTGACAATCCATGTAGTAGCGGCTGTTCCCGCTGCAGTAGGTGTTGCCTTCCGCCCGCCACCATCCCCCTACCAGCGCTCCAGGGGGGCATGTGTTGACTCCGTGGATGTTGGAGCAGAAGTCGGTCCAGCCGTCGTTGCATTTCGCTCCCGACCCGCAGTCGCTGGGCGTGACGGCCGCCTCGGCGGTGACCGGGCGCAAGATGTACGTGGCTGGAGCGGCCACCAGGGCGGTGCCGACCATCACGGTTCGGCGCAGGAAACCCCTCCGCGAGGTGCGGGAGTCCAAGAACCTCGAAGCGGCAGCGACGAGTTTCGTGCTCATGGGTTTCGGGCGAGGCCCAGCAACTGGGGGAGTGTCGCCAGGAGGAGATAGGAGGCGTAGACGCCGACGGCGGCGAAGCCGACAAAGAGGGCGAGCTCCAGCGGCGCCAGACCCCATTCGATGGGCGCCAGCCCGAGCACCGGGAGGGTGAACAGGGCCGCTGCAGCGCCGGAGTTGTATGCGACATGGAGGATGGTCGGGGGAGTGTCGTCACGTCCGAAGCACCCACACGACTGGATGGGAAGCTCTAGACGGAGTGCTGCGACGGTGAACACGGCGAACGCCGCATATAGGCCGGCGGCGGCGATGACTGCCAGTCCGCCTGCGGCAAGCGCGATGACCGCGACGACGATTTCGACGATGCCAAGAAGACGAGACAGGGTGTTCGAGGCGGGCAGGCCGACTGTGCTCATCGCTCCGGTTGTCGGGTCCGGATCGATCAGCTTGACGATCCCACTGGCACCCAGCACGCCAAGGGCGATGGTTGCGACAGCCTGTGCTACCACCGGCCGCAGCGTACCTATGGGTGTGGCTACCGCCAACGTTTGGGTGCTCTAGTCCTGTTCCTCGACCGGGATCGGAGGTGGTTCGCCCTGGGGGGGCCAATCGGGCGTAGTCGCGAACGACTGGGAGTTGAGCGGCTTCAACAGGCCGAGACTGCGGTGGAGGAAGGTGGCGACCTCGTCGCGGGGGACGTCTCGCTCAGGGCAGAACCGGTCATCACCGCACCCTTTGGTCAGACCCGCGGCGGCGAAGCGGTTGATTTCTTCCTCGGCCCAGTGGCCGTCGTCATCGGAGAAGGCGTCGGGGGGAGAACTGCCCAGGCCGAGGGCACGGGAGAGCATCGTGGCGAACTCTGCCCTGATCATCGTTTGGTCAGGGCAGTACCGATCGTTGGCGGGCGGGTTGCATCCCCTTGCGATCCTGGCCTCGGCGAGCCGATTGATAACCCCTTCGAACGTGCTGCCCTGGTCGTCTGAGAAGTAGTCCTTCGATGCCACCGGGAGCTCCAGTATCCGACTGAGGAAGGCTGCGGCCTCGCCTCGAGTCAGGAGACGGAAGGGGCAGGCCTTCCTGTAGTCACATCCGTAGAGATAACCGAGAGCGTGCAACTCTCTGATCGATCCGGCGTGCATGGTCTGGCCGATGTCGGTGAAAGGAGGCAGACAGCCGACCCGTCCCAACGTGGACACGCTGACCTCGTCGTATTCGAGAGAGAGTGGGTTTGGCGTGGGCCATTTTCCCCCGAAGTAGACGTTGTGCCACATCTGTCGCACCCCGATGCCGGTTTCGCCGGCTCTTCGATACTGGATGTTGTTGCGACCGATCTTCAGGTCGCCGTCCAGCCAGCCGCGGATCAGGCCGTCGTTCTTTCCGGGTGTATTGATCTTGACGCGACCTTCGACACAATGCCACCGACCCTGTTCGAGGCTGGCGTTCCACCAGAGGCCGTCGCCACAGTCGCCTGCCTGATCGGCGTGATAGAGGTAGGTGCCGATGGGGACTCTCCCCGCTGGCGCTCCCTGAGTCCCGGGGGCGCCGAACATTCCCCGTGCCGACCATCCGGGGTAGGTGTCCGTGGGCCGTATGCATCCGCGACCTGAAGATGAGTAGATGCCGGCCAGACCTGGAAGCTTGCCGGTCGAGGCCGCATTCCAATCGATCAGCCTGATGTGATAGCGAAACCAAGCTTCTGTTGGAGCTTGGGCCGGTTCTTCGGATGGCTGAAGACGGTCGAAGGGGCCAAATCCCCGGAACCCGCCGCTGGGTATGCCCACCGCAAGGCTCTTCCCGACGTAGCCATTACCGCTCAGCCGGGTGCGGCTGAGGTCGATGCTTCGCAGGTCGACCAGCCCTAGGCGTTCCTCTACCTCTTCGACTTGGGATGGCGGAGAATCCCAGACCTCGTCCTCGAAGCTGCGCAAGGCTGTGGTATCGGCGACCGCGGCGGTCGACAGGGTGATCCAAGCGATTGCACATAAGACAACAATGACCAACCTGCGGATGATGGCTGTTGGGGTGGATCCGAAACCGTTTCCTCGGTTCGGCTCGCCCTCGTTCACGACGAGCACGCCAGCCAGGTTACCCCTAGGTGTAGATAGTTGGAAGGGACGCGGGATATTCATGCGTGGACGCGACGACTGGCAGGCCCCGGGGGACCTGCCAGTCGGTCTCTCTCGTTGTGCGAGTACTAGTAGGTCGGGACCCAGTCCGCGATCACACCTCGCTCGAAGACGGTACCGTCCTGCATGGCCTCCGCACCCTTTGCGGCACAGAGGGCATAAGTGGTCGTCGCTGTCACCTGATCGGATCCAGTGACTGAGACGGTGGTGGTCTGAGCACCTTCCTCGAGAGTTGACCACCCAGCGGCTCCAACGACTGTGCCCTCACATGAATCGCGGGCGATGATGACGTCGAAGTCGACATCGGCGCCGGCGGCGACCGCGATATGGGCGTGAGCGTTGAGGGTCACATTGGCCTCGTCTTGCGGTACGACCTGCACCGTGGCCAGCTGAGTGAAGCTGGTAGCGCCCACCGCAACCGGATCGCTGCTATCGGTCACCTGAGTGCCGACGGCTCCCATCGTCCGGGCCAGCCTATGCATGAATGCGGACATCTGCTCACGGGTTACGTTGTCCTCTGGACAGAACTCGGTGTTGGCAGGTGGGTTGCATCCGATGGTGACCCGGTTCTCGGCCAACCACTCGATGTCCTCGTGGAACGTGTTGGTGTCAGGCACATCATTGAAATTGTGTGCCGCGATCACGGCGGTGGACAGGGCGGTCGTTATGGCCAGCACTATCACGGTGGTGATCGAAACCCGTCGCACACGTCGTGGACGTATGTCGGACATATGTCTCTCCTCTTGTTTGCTTTCGGTGGATGGTTTCATCGCACCTGGGTGTCAGGGTTGCCCAATCGGGGAAGGTCGCAAACATGCTTTTCGCGCTGGACCGTAGAAGCGAGTCAGCCGCGGACGGCTGCGCTCGTCCGTTGCGGCGATGTGAATGTCAGTAGAACAACGGGACGAGAGCCACGACACCGACAACCGCTATCACGGTGATCGGCAGGCCGACCCTCACGTAGTCGGTGATGCGGTAGCCGCCGGGGCCGTAGACCATGGTGTTGGTTTGATATCCGAGCGGCGTCAGGAACGACGCCGAAGCGGCGATGGCCACCGCCACGGCCATCCCTCGGGGGTCGATTCCGGCTGCGGAGGCAGATGTGATCGCGATTGGAAACATGAGCAGTGCCGCGGCGTTGTTGGTCACCAGTTCGGTCAAGGCAACAGTCGCCACCACGACTCCGACAAGAATGCCAATCTCCCCAAAGGCCCCGAGATTCGTGATCAATCCGCGTGCGATGACATCGGCCAATCCCGAGACTTCCACCGCCATGGCAAGCCCGAAGGCAGCGGCGATGACTCCGAGGACGTCGAGGTCGAGAGCCTGACGTGCTTCTTCGGGCGTCAAAACCCGAAGCACGATCATGAGCAAAGCTGCGCTCAAGGCTGCGTGGAGTATCGGGAGTACACCGGTGGCGGCGACGATCACCATTGCAAGAAGAACGCCCAGAGTCTTCCAACGGCCAGGAGCCACCGGCTCGATCTCGTCACCGAGACCTGAGACGACGAGGAAATCGGCACGATTCTGCCAGCGGCGTCCAAAGTCGGAATCGGTTAACAAAATCAAAGCGTCGCCGGCGCGAAGGTCTACATCTCCGAGTTTGGCGACCAGTCTCACGCCGGCTCTATGGATCGCTACCACAGCGGCCTGATAGTTCGAGCGGAACTCGGCTTCACGCAGGCTCATACCGACCAAGGGGCTGTCGTGGCCGATGACGACGGTGAAATAGCTGGCTCCGGGACCGGATAGCTCCCGGATGTGATCTTGATTGATGTGCTTGAGCCCGGCGATCGCCTGGAGGTCGAGCACCTGGTCGACTCTGCCGACGAAACGAAGTCGGTCGCCGCCGCGCAGAACGGTGTTGGGCCGAGCCGGTGCCACGATCGAGTCGCCTCGATCGACTGATGCAAGAAAGACGCCGGTGAGATGCCGAAGGCCGCCTTGCTCGACGGTGACACCGTC